>NZ_JBVHXR010000016.1:0-15179 GCF_055569295.1 Streptomyces sp. NPDC029292 | reverse complement strand
TCTCTCGGGTAAGGAAGCTCACCCCCCCCCCCCCCCGCCCCCCACCCCCCCCCCCCCCCCCCCCCCCCCCCCCCCCCCCCCACCACGTTGTGCAGTACGAACACGAGGAGGAGCGGTCACAGTGCTTGATCCGCAGGGTTTGTACGCATGGGAGCCGAAGGGCCTGGCCGTGGTGGACATGGCGCTCGCCCAGGAGTCGGCCGGACTGGTCATGCTCTACCACTTCGACGGATACATCGACGCGGGCGAAACCGGCGACCAGATCGTCGACCGGCTGCTCGACTCGCTGCCCCACCAGGTCGTGGCCCGTTTCGACCACGACCGGCTCGTGGACTACCGGGCCCGCCGCCCGCTGCTGACGTTCAAGCGCGACCGCTGGACCGAATACGAAGAGCCGACCCTTGACGTACGGCTCGTACAGGACGCCACGGGCGCGCCCTTCCTGCTGCTCTCCGGCCCCGAGCCGGACGTCGAGTGGGAGCGCTTCGCCGCCGCCGTCCAGCAGGTCGTGGAGCGGCTCGGCGTCCGCCTCTCCGTGAACTTCCACGGCATCCCCATGGGCGTCCCGCACACGCGCCCCGTGGGCCTCACCCCGCACGGCAACCGCGCCGAGCTGGTGCCGGGACACCGCAGCCCCTTCGACGAGGCACAGGTCCCCGGCAGCGCCGAGGCGCTCGTCGAGTACCGCCTCATGGAGGCCGGACACGACGTCCTCGGCGTCGCCGCGCACGTGCCGCACTACATCGCCCGCTCCCCGTACCCGGACGCCGCGCTGACCGTCCTGGAGTCGATCACCGCCGCGACCGGCCTGGTACTCCCCGGCATCGCGCACTCCCTGCGCACCGAGGCGCACCGCACCCAGACGGAGATCGACCGGCAGATCCAGGAGGGCGACGAAGAGCTCGTCTCCCTCGTCCAGGGCCTTGAGCACCAGTACGACGCCGCCGCGGGCGCCGAGACCCGGGGCAACATGCTCGCGGAGCCGGTGGACATCCCGTCGGCGGACGAGATCGGGTTGGAGTTCGAGCGGTTCCTGGCGGAGCGGGAGGGCGACGCCTAGCCCTGGTCTTTCCGGGCTCCCTGTCGGAGGGACTGTCAGTGGCAGGCCCTAAGCTGCTGGGCATGCTGAAGGTGGGCCTGACCGGCGGTATCGGCGCCGGCAAGAGCGAGGTGTCGCGGCTGCTCGTCGAGCACGGCGCGGTGCTGATCGACGCGGACCGGATCGCGCGGGAGGTCGTCGCGCCCGGAACTCCCGGGCTCGCGGCCGTCGTCGACGCCTTCGGCGAGGAGATGCTCGCACCGGACGGCAGCCTGGACCGGCCCAAGCTGGGCTCCATCGTCTTCGCCGACCCGGAGAAGCTCGCCACTCTGAACGCGATCGTGCACCCCCTGGTGGGCGCCCGTTCACGCGAACTCGAAGGCGCCGCCTCCGAAGACGCCGTCGTCGTGCACGACGTGCCCCTGCTCGCGGAGAACGGCCTCGCGGGGCTGTACGACCTCGTGATCGTCGTCGACGCCGGCCCGGAAACCCAGCTCGACCGCCTCGTCCGGCTGCGCGGCATGACCGAGGAGGACGCCCGCGCCCGCATGGCCGCGCAGGCCACGCGTGACAAGCGCCTGGAGATCGCGGACATCGTCATCGACAACGACGTACCACTGGAAGAGCTGGAGCGCCGCGTACAGGACGTATGGACGGATCTCGTACGGAGGGCACACCAGCCCCAGGAATAGCGGCCCTCCTTGGGGGCGTTGAACCCGTGCAGTGAGGGAAGGAGTCAGCCGTGCCCGAGACCAGCGGATCGACCGGACGTACTCCGGAGACGCATGTCATCGACTTCCGTGCCGCCGAGCAACTGCTCGCCGCGCGGGACCCGCGGGGTGCGGTGAAGCTGCTCGACTCAGTCATCGCCGCGCATCCGGAGAACACGGCCGCGCGGTTGCTGCGCGCGCGTGCCTTCTTCGCCGCCGCGCAACTGCGCCCCGCGGAGCTGGAGTTCACGATCGTCCTGGAGCGCGAGCCGGACAACGCGTTCGCGCACTTCGCGCTCGCCCGGACCTATGAGCGCCAGGCCCGCCCCGACGAGGCGAAGCGCCACTTCAGACTGGCGGCGGCCCTGGACCCGAAGCCGCAGTACCTGGAAGCCGCGCGCTTCGACTCGTGAGACCTGAACCGGACGGGGACGGCGGACGGGGACGGCGGACGGGGACGGTGGTCAGGGACCTCGGACAGGGGCGGTGGTCAGGGGCGCAGGACAGGGACCACGGTCAGGGGTGGCGGTGTTCCGGCGGCCGATACGGCGGCGGCCGGTGGTCCGGCGGCCGGTACGGCGGGATGTCGCGGCCCGGCTGGTAATGCGGACCCTGGCGGATGTGCCGCAGGATCATGGTCATGTCGACGGTGACGATCAGCCACAGCACGCCGCAGGCGGCCGCCCATCCGGGCCGCCCGGCCAGGGCGAACGCGGCCGTCCCGGCGATCGCCCAGATCAGACCCCAGACGCTCAGCCAGAAGCGCATCCGCAGAGCACTGCGCGCTGTCGTCGGTTCACTGCCCGTACGCATCGAGATCACTACTCCTACTGGGAAACGTACTCTTCGTGGTGCACGTTCACCAAGGGAGAGCGGTGGGAGCGACGGGGGAGGCGACAGTGCTGCTGGAGGCGCTGCGGGCGGACGCGAGGCTCGCCGAGTGGCTGAGGGACCTGGAGAGTGAGGGCGCGCCCCCGGTGGAGGTGGTGCTGCCGGACGCGGACGAGCTGCCGGACGTCCTGCTCGACCTGACCGTGGCCCACGAGCACATCAACGAACTCGTCGCACTGCGCGCCCGGTTGGCGGCGGACGAGGAGGCGATGACGCTCCTCGCGCGGTGTGTCGGCCGCTTCGTACGGGACATGGGGGAGATCGAAAAGGGCTGGGAGCCGCCCGCGTTCCCCGCGTCGACGGGGGTGCTCGGGCGCTGCTTCCATCTGTACGTCTTCATCGCGGCCCTTCCCTACGTGCGCGCGTACCACCGGCGGCGCGGCGTCCCGGAGGACGTGTCCCGGCGCACCCTCGCCGACCTCGGCCGGCACGTGGCCGTACACCACAGACGGCTCGGCACGCCTGGGCTGCTGTTCCCCTGGTGGATAGCCCTGCACTTCCACGGTGAGCTGTTCCAGCTGGGCCGGCTGCAGTTCCAGCGGGCGCGACTCGGCCGGCGCACGGGCCGGGCCGTCGCGGCGGCGGGCCTGGGAGCGGGTCCCGGCGACCCTTGTCTGAGCGTGCACATCACCGACTTCCGCGGCCCCTTGTCCCCCTCCGCCTGCGACCGTTCGCTCACGCTGGCACGGGAGTTCTTCGCCCGCCACTACCCCGACGAGCGCTACGAAGTCGCGGTCTGCCACTCCTGGCTCCTCGACCCCCAGCTCAAGCGGTACGTGCCGGCCGACTCCAACATCGTCCGCTTCCAGGACCGCTTCGAGATCGCCTACCAGGAGGCGACCCCGGACGACGGCGTCCCCGTCGGGTTCGTCTTCGGTGATCCGGAGCTGCCGGTGGAGGAGCTGCCGCGGCGCAGCAGTGTCGAGCGCGCGGTGGGGGACCATCTGCGCGCGGGCGGACACTGGTACGTCGGGCAGGGCTGGTTCGCGCTGTAACACGTCGCCAATCCGTCGCCCCCTCGTCGTGCACCCGTCGCACACCTGCCGCCATCACTCGAACGAGTGATGGAGAAGGGGAACGGGCGGACGAGGGCGGGCCGTTGGACGGGTATGAGGATCGAGAAGCGTCAGGGACACGAGGGGACCGGACCCGGTGCGATCACACCGGATGGCTGCGCTGTCGAGGTCTATGCGCGCCTGCCGGTCAGGGACGAGCCGGACATCATCACCGCGGCGGTGCCCGCGGGCGCGCACATCCTGGAACTGGGCAGCGGGGTGGGCCGGATGACCCATCCCCTCCTGGAGCGCGGGTTCACGGTCACGGCGGTGGACGAGTCGGCGGAGATGCTGAAGCGGGTCCGCGGGGCCCGCACGATACGCAGCGCCATCGAGGACCTCGACCTCGGTGAGACGTTCGACGTGGTGATGCTCGCGTCGTTCCTCGTCCACACCGGGGACATCGAGGAGCGGCACGCGCTGCTGAAGACATGCGCCCGCCATGTCGCCGAGGACGGCTGTGTGTTGATCCAGCGCGAGGGAGAGGACTGGCACACGAACGTGCCCCGCGAGCGGGTCGACCCCTCCGGCTTCACCTCACGGATCCTGTCGGCAGAGCCCGTCGGTGACGGTGTGAATTCGGTTCACGCGGAGTATGTGTTCCCGGACGCGACATGGACCCAGACGTTCCTGGCCCGCCCGCTGACGAAGGAGCAGTTCGAGGAGGCGTTGAGGGAGGCGGGGCTGGGAGTGGACCGGTATCTGACGGAGGACGGGGTGTGGGTGAAGGCGGTGAAGGTCTAGCTGTTTGGTGAGGCGGCGAGCCATCCAGCTCCGGGGGCAATCTTCAGCCCGTCCGGCGTTTGAGGACGAGGCCGTTCAGGTCGAAGCGGGGGTCTGGGGGCGCAGCCCCCAGGGACGATGGGGGTCCCCCCGCTCGAGCGAAGCCGAGAGTGGGGGAGGGGTAGGGGCGGAGGGGGGCGAACAAATCCCGTCCCACACCGATGAGTTCCAGACGCCCACCCGGTCTACCTCTGTGAAAGCACCGGCCCCCGCTTCACACAGGAGACCCCGATGTCCGAGACCACCGCCCCCGTCACCTCCGTCACCCACGCTCCCTCCGCGTCCACCCCCACCCCCGCCTCCACCACACCCCGCACCCGCCGCGCCCGCATCTCCCTCACCGCCCTGCAAATCGTCCTAGGCCTCTTCTACGGGATCGCGAGCGCCCTGCCCAAGCTGATCGCGCACCCGTCGGCCGTCGAGGCCTTCGACAAGCTGGGCTGGGGCCACACGGGCATGTACATCATCGGCGCGCTCGAACTCGCCGGAGGCATCGCCCTGTTGACCCCGCTGCTGGACTCCGTGGCGGCGGTGGCGCTCAGCGCGCTGATGGTCGGCGCGTTCATCGTGAACGTCACCGCCATTCACGGACCGTACGAGGCGACCCCGCTCATCCTGATCCTGCCGCTCGCCCTGATCGCGTGGGCCCGCAGGAGCCACACCACCGAGCTGCTCCGCCTGGTACGCCGACGGGTGTGACGGCCGTACGAGACCGAGGGCTCCCCCATACAGCAGGGGGAGCCCTCGAAGTCGTACGCCAGGACTGGCGCCCCCCGCCTCCCGCCCTGCTCCCGGACGTTCAGGAGCCGTCGAGACCGCTCTCCGGGCCGGAGGGGCCGGGTGGGCCGGAGAGCCCCCGCAGGCGTTCCATCTCGCGCCGGTCCCGCTTGGTCGGGCGACCGGCGCCGCGGTCGCGGACGCCTGCCGGGGCTACGGCCTCGCGGGGCGGCGGCGGAGGACTGTTGTCGACATAGCACTCAGCCGCGACCGGTGGGCCGACCCGCTTGCGGATCAGGCGCTTCACGACGACGACCCGCTCCCGGCCGCCGTGCCGCAGACGCACCTCGTCGCCGACGTGCACGCCGTACGCGGGCTTGACGCGTTCGCCGTTCACCCGGACATGGCCGCCCCGGCAGGCGGTGGCGCCCATCGAGCGGGTCTTGACGAGACGCACGGACCAGATCCAGCTGTCCACCCGCACGCTCTCGCCGCTCGCCGGCCCGGCGGCCTTGGCTGCGGCGACGGCATCGGCGTCGGCATCGGCCGAGCCGCGCACATCTGCCGTGCTCTCCGTGGCGTCGTCCCTGTCCTCGCCCGCACCCTCAGAACCCATGTCTCGACCTTAGTCCCCCGTAGCGGACGGGCCGGGCGGAATTTCCGTCGCACGGACAGCCCCGGATGCGATCGCCCCGGGGAGTGCCGAGGCTGTTGTGTGAGGTCGTCCGGGATGCGGCAGGAAGCGGTCGCTGTGTACGTGGCGAAGTACGTCAGCAGGGCGCGGCCGAAACAGGTGCCCCTGGGTCCCCACCACCGCCGTCACCCTCGGCGGCGTTGCCCTCGCGAAGGTCGGCTATGACAAGTACCTCCGCTTCATCTGGCCGCTCCTCGCGATCCTCTCCCTGCTGATCTGCGGGTTCGTGGCGGCGGGGTGCGTCGATGACGTAGCCGTACGGGGCAGGCGCCCGGTCGTCACCCGGTCGTACGGTGGTGGCATGGACAGCAGCGGTCTGGCCGGACTGGACGCGCGGGTCACCGGGTGCCGGGCCTGTCCGCGCCTCGTCGCATGGCGGGAGGAGGTGGCCCGTACCAAGCGCGCCGCCTTCGCCGACCAGACGTACTGGGGTCGCCCGGTACCCGGCTTCGGACCGGCCGACGCCGCGCTGCTGATCGTCGGACTCGCGCCCGCCGCGCACGGGGGGAACCGGACCGGGCGGATGTTCACGGGGGACCGGTCCGGGGACGTTCTCTACGCGGCGCTGCACGATGTGGGGCTGGCGTCGCGGGGGACTTCGGTGAGCGTGGACGACGGGCTGGAGCTGTACGGCGTACGCGTGACCTCGCCCGTGCACTGCGCGCCGCCCGCCAACAAGCCGACGCCCGAGGAGCGGGACACCTGCCGACCATGGCTCGTAAGGGAGTTGGAGCTGTTGCGGCCCTCGCTTCGCGCGGTCGTCGTGCTCGGCGCCTTCGGGTGGCAGGCCGCGTTGCCCGCGCTCGCCGCGGCGGGGTGGGTGGTGCCTCGGCCGAGGCCGGTGTTCGCGCACGGGGCGCGGGTCACGCTCGAGCCGGAGCCGGAGCCGGAGCCGGAGCCGGAGCCGGAGCCGGAGTCGGAGCCGGAGCCGGAGTCGAGCGGCTCGGTCGAGCTCTTCGGATGCTTCCACGTCAGCCAGCGGAACACCTTCACCGGGAAGCTGACCCCCGCCATGCTGCGGGACGTGCTGCGTACGGCGGCCGAGGCGGCGGGGCTGCCGACGCGGCCGTACGCGGGTTAGCCTCGCGTGATGGGCCTCTATCCGGAGATCGAACCGTACGACCAGGGGATGCTCGACGTCGGGGACGGCAACCGTGTGTACTGGGAGGTCTGCGGTAACCCCGACGGCAAGACCGCCGTCATGCTGCACGGCGGTCCGGGGTCCGGATGCGGTCCTTGGTTCCGGCGCTACTGCGACCCCGCCAAGTATCGGATCGTGCTGCTCGACCAGCGCGGTTGCGGACGTTCCACCCCGCTCGCGAGCGCGTTCGGGACGGACATGAGCGTCAATACGACGGCGCATGTGATCGGGGACCTGGAGCTGCTGCGACGTCACTTGGGCATCGAGCGGTGGCTGGTGTGGGGGGTGTCGTGGGGTTCGGTGCTGGGGCTGCGGTACGCGCAGACGCACCCGGACGTCGTATCCGAGTTGGTGCTGACCGCGGTGGCCACCGGCTCGAACGCCGAAGTGGCCCTGCTGACCAGGGGACTTGGGAAGATCTTCCCCGAGGCCTTCGAACGGTTCCTCGCCGAGCTGCCGGAGGGGGAGCGGGACGGGAACCTCGCGGCCGCGTACAGCCGGCTGCTCGAATCGCCCGACCCCGAGGTGCGGGTGCGGGCGGCGCGGGCCTGGACCGACTGGGAGACGGCGATCGTCCCCGCGCCGCCGAGGTCCGTGGAGCGTTACGAGGACCCGCGGTTCCGCCTCGGCTTCGCGCGGACCGTCACGCACTACTTCGGCAACGACCACTTCCTGGGGGAGGACAACGACGAGGGCGTCGTGATCCGCGACGCGGCCCTGCTGAAGGGCATCCCCGGCACCCTCGTCCAGGGCAGCCTCGACTTGGCGAACCTGCTGGGCACGGTGTGGCGGCTTCACCGGGCCTGGCCCGACAGTGAGTTGATCATCGTGGACGACGTGGGGCACACCATGGGCGCGACGGGTGTGGTGGACGCGTTGGTGGCGGCGACGGACAAGTACGCCCTCCGCTAGGGATCTTCAGGTTCAGCGATCTTCGGGTTCAGGGAACTTCGGTTTCGCCGAAGAGGTGCCGCACCGTGGACCGATAGTTGGCCTGGACATGGGCGAGCGCGTGCGCACGGGCCCGGTCCGGGTCGCCGGACGCGATCGACTCGTACAACTCGCGGTGTTCGGTGAGGAGTTGGGGCCATTCCTCGTTCTGCCGGGTGAGCCAGCGCAGTCGGCCGTCGACCGGCTCCATGACGGAGATCAGCAGGCTGTTGCCCGCCATGGCCAGGATGCGGTCGTGGAAACGGGTGTTGATGTCGGTGATCGCCTCCGCGTCGTCGGCGCGGGTCGCGGTCGCCGCGCGGTCCAGCAACTCCTCCAGTTCCGCGAGGGTTTCCGGTATGGCGCGGGAGGCGGCGCGTCCGGCCGCGTAGACCTCCAGGGCCTCGCGCAGTTCGAAGAGTTCCTTGACGTCGGTCGGAGTCAGCCGGCGTACGACGGTCCTGCGCGGCGTCTCGAAGAGGACGAAACCCTCGGCGACCAGGGCGCGGATCGCCTCGCGGACCGGAACCCGGGAGACGCCGAGGCGCTCGGCCAGTTCCCGCTCGACCAGGCGGTCGCCGGGCCGGAGGCGGCCCGCGATGATGTCCTGCCGCAGGGTCGCCAGGACGCGCTCACGCACCGCTCCCAGGGGTTCGATCTTCGTCATGAGGCCATCCTCGCCGACTTGGGACCTGTTTTACGGAGCGTTAACAATTGCGACATCGGTCGGAACGGTTGACGGAGGGACCATGAGAGCAGTTTGGTATACCAAACACGCTTGGAAAGGCCACCTGGAAAGGCCACCTCCGTCCCCTCGCTCAGGGAGGCCCCGTGTCCCTCGCCGACCGTGCCGAAGTCACCGGCACGCCAGCGTTCGTCCCCGACCCCCGGCTCACCAACGAAGACCTCGCGCCCGCCGACAAGCGCAACTGGAAGGTCTTCGACCTCTTCGCCATGTGGATGTCCGACGTCCACAACCTCGGCAACTACACGTTCGCCGCAGGCCTGTTGGTCCTCGGCATGAACGTCTGGCAGATCTTCACGTCGCTGCTCGTCGGCTTCGTGATCATCTATGCCGGGATGAACATGATGGGCCGCATCGGGCAGCGCACCGGCGTGCCCTTCCCCGTCGTCAGCCGCATCAGCTTCGGCGTCTGGGGTGCCAACATCCCCGCGCTGATCAGGGCCGTCATCGCCATCATGTGGTACGGCATCCAGACCTATCTGGCGTCGGTCGCGGTCAACGTCATGCTGCTGGCGGCCTGGCCGGGTCTCGAGTCCTGGACCCACCACTCCTTCCTCGGCCTGGACGCACTCGGCTGGACGTCCTTCGTCACCCTGTGGCTGATTCAGGCGATGATCATCAGCCAGGGCATGGAGTCGGTCCGGAAGTTCCAGGACTTCTGCGGCCCGGCGATCTGGCTGGTGATGATCGCGCTGGCCATCTGGGTCCTCGCCAAGGCCGGCTGGAGCATCTCGCTCACCTCGACCCCGCACCCGGTCTCCGTCGGCGAGCAGTGGCGGCAGTGGTTCGGAGCGGTCGGGCTGATCCTCGCCACCTACGGCACCCTGATGCTCAACTTCTGCGACTTCTCACGCTTCGCCCCCAGCTACAAGACGGTCCGGCGCGGCAACTTCTGGGGCCTGCCCATCAACTCCACGGCCTTCGTGATCGTGTCGGTCATCGTCACGGCCGGCTCGATCGAGGCGTTCGGCGAGGCCATCACCGACCCGGCGCTGCTCGTCGCGAAGATCGGCAACACCTGGGTCCTGGTCCTCGGCGCCCTGACCTTCGCCATCGCCACCATGGGCGTCAACATCGTCGCCAACTTCGTCTCGCCGGCGTACGACCTGGCGAACGTCTGGCCGCAGAAGATCACCTTCAAGGTCGGCGGCATGATCAGCACGGTCGCCGCACTGGTCGTGACCCCCTGGAACCTCTTCTCCAACCCCACCGTCGTCAACTACTTCCTCGGCGGCCTCGGCGCCTTCCTGGGACCGCTGTTCGGCGTGATCATGCTCGACTACTACTGGGTCAAGCGCGGCCGCGTCGACATCGACCAGCTCTTCAACGCCCAGCCGGGATCGCGCTACTACTACCGCAAGGGCGTCAACCCCAAGGCCCTGTGGGCGTTCCTGCCCTCGGCGGCCGTGGCCGCGGTGCTCGCGCTGGTGAAGGCCTTCAGCGACGTCGCCCCGTACTCCTGGTTCATCGGGACGGCGCTGGCCGCCGGACTGTACGCGGTGCTGTGCCGCTCCGAGCGCACCGTTTCCGAGGCCGCTGTTCCCGAGCCCGTGGAGGTCTGAGCGGCGTGCGCATCGTCGTCACCAACTGCAACACGACGCAGGAGATGACCGAGGAGATCGTACGAGGTGCCCGGGCCGCCGCAGGCCCGGGCACCACCGTGACCGGACTCACCCCCGCCTGGGGACCCGAGTCCGCGGAGGGCTGGCTCGACAGCTATCTCTCGGCGGCGGCCGTCCTCGACACCCTGCGCACGTACGAGGGCCCGTACGACGCCGTGGTCATGGCCGGTTTCGGGGAGCACGGCCGCGAGGGCGCACGGGAGCTGGTGGACGTACCGGTCGTCGACATCACCGAGGCCGCCGCCCACCTCGCCTGCCTGCTCGGCCGCCGGTACGGCGTCGTCACCACCCTGGAACGCTCGCGCGGCCAGATCGAGGACAGCCTGTACGCCGCCGGGGTCGCCCAGAACTGCTCCGCGGTCGTCGGCACCGGGCTCGGCGTCCTCGACCTCGGCGACACCGAACGCACCGAGGAGGCCTTCATACGCGCCGCCGAGCACGCCCGCGATGCCGGAGCCGAGGTCCTCGTCCTCGGCTGCGCCGGCATGACCGGGCTGCAGCGGGCGGTGGGGGAGAAGCTGGGGCTGCCCGTCGTCGACGGGGTCGCCGCGGCGGTCAAGCTCGCGGAGTCACTGGTGTCGCTGGGGCTGACGACGAGCCGGGCGGGGGGTTATGCGCGGCCGTTGCCGAAGCGGCGGGTGTGGGGTCCCCCGGGGGCGGGGGGCTCGCCGCGCAACGCGCGTGGCCGACGTACGCCCTAGACGCGGTCGGGCTCGGACACGGCTTCGGGCTCGGACACGGCCACGGGGGCGGGGTCGGGCCCGGGCACGACGGCGGTCGCCGTGATCTCGACGAGCTGGCCGGTGTACCCGAGGCAGGCCACGCCGATCAAGGTCGACGAGTGCGGGCCGATGCTGAGCCCGGACGCCTCGACGACGTCCCAGACGGCGGACAGCACCGCGGGCTCACTGGAGACGACGTACACGTCCGTCGACACGACGTGCGCCATGTCGCTGCCGACCGCGCGCAGTTGCTCGTCGAGGTTGGCCAGCACCTGCTCGGCCTGCCGTACGGGATCGCCCTCGCCGACGATCTTCCCGCCGGCGTCGAGCGGCACGGACCCGGCGAGGAACGCCAGCTTGGTGCCTGCTTCCACGACGGACGCGTGGGAGTAGACGGGTGGGGTGAAGAGGCTGGGGACGGTGACGCGGTGGACCATGGGGGCTCCCGGGGACTTTCGGCGGGCAACCTGCCGATGATGCGGGTGGGACGACGGGCCCCGCACCCCATTTTTCTCGTTGGAGCGGGCCGGGTTGTGGGCTGTCGACGATGTCGTGCGGGGCCTGGCGAGCGAGCCGGATGATCTCGTGCGGGATCTCGGCCGGGCCGAGGGACTCTTTGCGGCCGCGGTCGGCCCGGCCCGGGAAATCCGATGCCGACTAGTCCCGTCGAATAATCCTTCGAGGGTGCGCAGTTGGTGCTGATACCGTCTCCCACGTGGCGAAACTCAATCAAATCATCGCAGTAGAAAAGGGCGTCAAGGCCAAGTCCCACCAAGACCTGACGACCGCTCATCACGGGCTGCAGAAGCCCGCGTTGCTGGCCGGTATCTCGCGGACGTATCAGCCGAAGGACGAGGAGGGCGAGCAGTTGCCGCCTGAGTCGACGCGGGTTCAGGTGCAGGCTGAGGATGTGCTGCGGGAGACCGCGGGGACGCTGACGCGGCTGTTTGATGTGACCGCCACCAAGGACTGGGCCAACTGCACGGCGCGGGCGGATGTGACGGTGGACGGGCGGGTGCTCGTCGCCGATGTGCCCGTGTCTTATCTGCTGTTTCTTGAGAAGCAGCTCACCGAACTCAATGCCTTTGTGCGGAAGTTGCCGGTTCTCGACGCCTCCGAGTCGTGGGTGCAGGATCCGTCCACCGATGCCTGGAAGACCGAGCCCGTGCGGACGCTGCGGACCAAGAAGGTGCCTCGGAATCACGTCAAGGCCGAGGCCACAGAGAAGCATCCCGCTCAGGTCGAGGTGTATTACGAGGACATCCCGGTCGGGTACTGGACGACTGTGAAGTTCTCCGGGGCCCTGCCCGCGCGGCGCGTCAACGAACTCCTGGACCGGGTCGAGAAGTTGCAGCAGGCCGTCAAGTTCGCCCGCGAAGAGGCGAATGGTGTGGACGTCGTCGACCAGCGGGTGGGCGACGCTGTTTTCGGCTACCTGTTCGGGTAGCCTTCAGAACTCCCCGGCCACCACGCACCACGGCCGGGGTGCGCGAGGAGCGCAAAGCTGAAGCTGAAGCTTGTCGTGACCGAGTGGTCCGTACCCGCCACAGCAGTCAGGGGCGGATCACCATCAATCTCAGACTCTTGCTCCAGACTCAGTATTCGCCGCCGATCGCCGGAACGACCGGGCCCAGGCCCCGGGACGTCGAAATGCTGGTTCAAGTCCAGCCCGCGCAGCTCGATGCGTGGTGGTCCAAAGGCAGGACGCGGCGACATAACGACTGACCTGGGTTCTCAAGAGTGCCGGCGTGTGAAATGGGTGGCATCACAGGGTCCGGGGGCCGGCTACGCCCTCGGGCCCGCTCCCGTTTCCGGGAACGTCGGGCGTCGGACATCGGCGTCGGACATCGGCGTCGGACATCGGCTTCGAACACGGGTTGCGTTCATAAAGAACGCGGCATCCCCGTGAAGCGTCACATCGCGGAAACCCTTACGTTCCATTCCCTCCAGCAACGCGATCTATCGTAGGGACTACAAGGGACCACAACAGCCCGGCCGACGTCGCCCGAAGGCAGCCCCCCGCCCTCGCCCGACAGGAGCCCCGTGCCACTCCCCACCGTCGCCGTACCGCCCTGGCTCGCCCACGCCCTGCGCGCACAGCGGGGACCCGTGCCCTGGAACGCCGTCCTACGGGGTGCCCTGGCCGCCGGGCCCCTGCTGCTCGCGGCCGTGCTGGCCGGGCGGACCTCCCTCGGTGTCGTCGCTGCACTCGGTGCCATGTTCGCCGGGATCAATGACCGGCCGGGGAGCCGGCGGGCCGCCGTGCGGAGGCTGGGAGTGCCCGCGCTCGCGGGTGGCTGCGGGCTGCTCGTCGGGTCGTACGCCGGACAGCACGTCGGGGCTGTGACGCTCACCCTCCTCCTCACCGTCCTCGGGCTCGTCGCCGGAGCCCTGAGTGCCATCGGGCCCGTCGCCTCCGGGGCCGGGACACAACTCCTCGTCGCCTCCGCCATCGGGGCCGGGATGCCGCTGCCCGAGCCCGGGTGGCAGCGTGCGGTTTTCTTCCTGGGCGGGGCCGGGTGGCTTCTCGTCCTGCGGCTCGCGCTGCCGACGACCGGGGCCACCGCCGGGGACTACCGGTTCGACGGGGAGCGGGACGCCGTCGCCGCCGTGTACGACGCGGTCGCCGCGCTGCTCGACGCGGCCGGCGGGCCGGAGGCGACCGGTCGCCGGGTCGCGCTGACCGCCGCGCTCGACCAGGCGCAGGACGCGCTCGCCGGGCCCCGGCTGCGCCGGTACGCCAGTTCCGCGGCCGAGCGGCGGCTGCACGCGCAGTACGCCGCCGCGCTGCCGCTCGCCGAGGCCGCGACCGCGCTCGCCTGGGCGGGCGAGGCGGTGCCCGCGCGGGCCTCGGAAGGGCCGCGGCGGCTCGCCGTCGCCGTCCGCGCCAACGCGCACCCCGGGCCGTTGCCCGCGCCCGCCCTCCCCCACGCTCGGCTTCGCTCGCGCGGGGGGACCCCCATGGCCCCCGCGCTGCGCGCCCTCCACGACGCGCTGCTGCACGCCGCCGACGCCTTCGACCGGGGTGGCGCCTACAACGCCCTGCACACCCGGCGTCGTACCGCCGTGTCCCTCGCTCGTACCGCCTTCGGTTCCGGAGGGCGCGAGTACGGGCTCCGTGTCGCTCTGTGCTTCGGAGCGAGCGCGGCGGTGGCGCAGGCCCTGCACCAGGCCCGCTGGTACGGGAACCACTCCCACTGGTACTGGCTCCCCGCGACCGCCGTCTTCCTCGTCAAGCCCGACCTCGGGCCGCTCGCCTCGCGCGTGCTGTGCCGGGCGGCGGGGACGGTGCTGGGCGCTGTTGTCTTCGCCGGGTTCGCGGCCCTGCTGCCCCGGCCCGCCGGGCTGGTCGCGCTGGTGGCGCTGTGCGGTGCCCTGATCCCCGTCGCCACACGGCACTTCGCCGCGCAGACCGCCGTCGTCACCGTCCTCGTCCTCGCCCTCGTCATGGTGGGCGGGGAGCCGCAGGCCTCCTGGAGCCGGATCGGCGAGACGCTGCTGGCCTGCGCGATCGTGCTGCTCGTCGGGCATCTGCCGACGCTCGGGCAGCGAGGGGGGACCGTACGGGCCCGGCTCACCCGCGCCGCGGAGGCGGCGGACGCCTATCTCGCGCATGTGCTGAGCGACGGCACGACGGACGACCGGGCCGGCCGGTGGGTCCTGCGCCGCGAGGCCTATCGCGCGCTGGCCGAGGCCCGTGCCGCGATCGACCTCGCCGCCGCCGAACTCCCCGCCCTGGCGCGGCACGCGGAAGGTACGGACGAGGTCGCGGCCACCCTCGAACGGCTCGTCGACACGACCACCGCCTGCGCCGTCCAGCTCGACGACACCGGGCGGCTCACGCCCCGCCACACCGAGCGGATCGCCGAGCTCCTCGACGAGCTGGCCGAGCGCCGGGAGCGGGCGGGGCTTGGGGCACATGGCCGCCTGAGGCCCGAGGTGCCCGTCGCCGCCGCCTGAGGCCCGAGGTGCCCGTCGCCGTCCAGGGCCCGAGGGTCCCATCGCCGTCCAGAACCCGAGCCAGCGCCCAAGCTCCCTAGGTGTACTGACCCGTGAGGTTGGGGACGCGGCTGGCGGGTGGTTGGCCCTTGAGCGCGGTGTGTCCGCGGTGGTGATTGTAGGTGTGGAGC
>NZ_JBVHXR010000015.1:170222-272410 GCF_055569295.1 Streptomyces sp. NPDC029292 | reverse complement strand
CCCCTCCCCCTCCCGGGGGGCTCCGCCCCCGGCCCCCCGCGATAGCCCTGCCGTCCTTGTCCCCAAACGCCGGACGGGCTGTCTCCAGCCCGTCCGGCGTTTGAGGACGAGGGGCGGCCGGGGCGACAACCATCCGCCATGCCCCTACGCGTACCCCACCCGGCCCCCGATGCGGGCCATCGCCCGGACCGGCGCACCGTCTGACCCCGGAATGCGCAGGGGAAACAGGAACACCTCGACCGAGTACCCCGCGGCCTGAGCGTCGGCGACGTGGTCGAGACCGGTCAGGTTCTCGGCGATCACGCCCCCCGCGCCGCACAGCACACGGTGGGCGGGAAGGTCGATGCCACCGGTGGGATCCACGCTCAGCGCGTCCACTCCGACCGTGCGCACGCTCGCGTTGACGAGCATCTGCGCCGCCTCCGGCGTGAGCCAGGGGTGGGCGAGGTACTGGTCCTCGCCCCAGTACGCCGACCAGCCGGTGGCGAGCAGCAGGATCGCGCCCGGTTGGAGGCGGAGACGACTGAGCGCGGGTGCGAGCAGGTCGGGGGTGATCGGCGTCCCGGCCGCGAGGCCCCGGACGTCGGCCACCACCGCCGGTCCGGCGAAGCGGTCGAGCGGCACGGCGTCCAGCGTGGGCCATGCCGAGTCCACGTGGTAGGGCGCGTCCACATGCGTCCCGGACTGTGAACCCATGTGCAGCCGCAGGACGTTGACCCCGTCGGTGGCGACCCGCAGCGCCCTCTCCACCTCGACCTGCGGGTCACCGGGATAGACGGGCATCCCGGTGACCAGCGGCACCGACAGATCGATCCAGGACTCCATCAGTTCCCCTCGACGGCGAGCACGGGCGGCGCGCCGTCGGGCTCCGCGCCGGGTCCGGTGATCGCGGGCACGGGAACATCGAGCGTACGGGCCAGCCGCGCACCCTCGGGCCCGTACACGGCCCGGGGTTCGGGGAAGAGCCGCAGCAGCGTGAGGAACAGGACGGCGGCGACGGCGAGGGACAGCGGCAGGCTGATGTCGATGCCGTTGGCCAGGTCGCCCAGCGGGCCGACGAACTGCCCGGGGATGTTGGTGAACAGCACGCCGATCACCGCGCCCACCCACCAGGCCGTCATGCCCCGCCAGTTCCAGCCGTGCGTGAACCAGTAACGGCCGCCGCGCTGACGGCGGTTGAAGACCTGGAGCGCGTCCGGGTCGTACCAGCCGCGCCGGGTGTAGAAGCCAAGGATCATCACGACCATCCACGGCGTGGTGCAGGTGATGATCATCGTGGCGAACGTCGAGATGGACTGCACCAGGTCGAACCCGAAGCGCCCGATGAAGATGAAGGCGATCGACAGCACGCCGACCAGCATCGTCGCCTGGACCCGCGACAGGCGGGGGAAGACGGACGAGAAGTCGAGCCCGGTCCCGTACAACGACGTCGTACCCGTCGACATACCGCCGATCAGCGCGAGCAGACACACCGGCAGGAAGAACCAGCTCGGCGAGATGGCCAGCAGCCCGCCCACGAAGTCGGGGGCGGCCGGGTCGACGTACTTCGGGGCCTTGGTGGCGATGATGCTCGCGGTCGCCAGGCCGAAGACGAACGGCAGCAGGGTCGCGATCTGGGAGAGGAACGCGGCACCGACGACCTTGCGGCGCGGCGCGTTCGCCGGGATGTAGCGCGACCAGTCGCCGAGGAAGGCGCCGAAGGACACCGGGTTCGACAGCACGATCAACGCCGAGCCGATGAACGAGGGCCAGAACAGCGCCTGCGTCGCCGAGTCGGCCGAGGACGTGAAGACACCGGCGTACGACGGGTCGAAGTCACCGGCGAAGGCGATCGCGCCGAGCAGGAACAGCACGGTCGCCGAGGTCACCGCGATCTTGTTGACGAACAGCATGAACCGGAACCCGTACACGCACACCGCCAGGACCAGGCAGCCGAAGAGCGCGTACGCCACCACGTACGACAGGTTGCTGCGCTCCAGGCCGAACAGCCGGTGCGCGCCGCCCACCAGGGCGTCGCCGGAGCTCCACACCGAGATCGAGAAGAACGCGATGGCCGTGAGCAGCGACAGGAACGAGCCGACGACCCGGCCGTGCACGCCCAGGTGCGCGGAGGAGGCGACCGCGTTGTTCGTGCCGTTGACCGGGCCGAACACCGCCATCGGGCACAGGATCAGCGCGCCGACGACGACGCCGAGGAGTGTCGCCGCGAGCCCCTGCCAGAAGGAGAGGCCGAAGAGGATGGGGAAGGCCCCGAGAACGCAGGTGGAGAAGGTGTTCGCGCCGCCGAAGGCGACCCGGAAGAGGTCGAGCGGGGACGCGGTGCGGTCCGCGTCGGGGATGCGCTCGACGCCGTAGGTCTCCACCTCGGTGAGAGACGGGGGAGGGGTGGTCGGAGAGTTGTCGGACAAGAGTGCTCCAGCGAAGTGCCTGTACCCGGGCCGGGCGGTGGAGCGCGTTGTGGCGCGGAGGGAGGGATGGCCGGTTGTCGCCGCTGGGGTATGCGGCGTGAGCGGATGCCGTCCTTGGGGGTCAGCCGACGCTACGGCGGCGCGTCGGGCCGGCGCCAGAGGACGGATCATCCATCTTTCGTTCCTCCGCTGGACGATTGCTCCACAGGGTCGGGCGGACTCCCGCTCCGGTGTCACTCCTCGTCGGCCGGGGCGTCCTGCGGTTCGGCGTCCGGACCCTGGGCGCGCACCCGCTGCACGTGCTCCAGCGAGTCCCGCAGCTCCGTGAGCCAGTCGTCGGTGTGCCGCTGGACGAGGCGCACACACCAGGCGAGGGCGTCGCTGCGGCTGCGGGCGACACCGGCGGCGATGAGGGTGTCGAGGACCTGGCGCTCGGGCTGGCGCAGCCGGGTCATCACGGGTGCGGCGATATGCGTGAACAGGGCGCGCTCGGCGCCGCACTCCACACCCCAGGAGACCTTCTTGCGGAACCGGTGTTCCGCCTCGCGCGCCACCGCGACCCGGTCCCCGCGGGTGCGCTCGCGGAATTCCTGGATACGTGCCTGGAGGGCCGCCTCCTTCTCGGCGTCCGAGGCGCCTTCGGCGAGCCGGGGCTCGGGGATGCGGCCGACGACGGTGATCTCCTCACGGTCGACCGTCACCTCCGCGAGGTTCTCGAAGAGATCGTCGGGCAGGCGGCCGGCGAACCAGCCGCGCAGCTTCTCGCGTTGCTCCGTCGTAATCATGTAATCACCATTACTCCGTTGCAGGGAGAGTGCAAGGGGGTCCGCCGCGGGCTGAAGCGGAATGTTTCAGGCCTATTGCCGAGCCGGGGAAATCCGGCCAGGAGGGCGCTCCTGGCGATCAACAACCGCTCAGTTCCGGGGATGGGGCGTTCGAATTCCGTAACTTCACGCCACTGATTCAACACTCAAAGTTACTGAAACCCGTGGGTTGGATGTGTGTTTCCGGTCCGGAGTCGGCAGACTCGCGCTCGCCGAACCGGCACTCAACCGAGCCGGTATCGCATTCGATCGAGCGGAAGGATGCACACAATGCCGACCACCGCGCACTGGGCAGCAACCCTCACCCTGACGGCCACCGCCGTCTGCGGACCCCTCGTCGGGTCCGCCCTCGCAGCCCCGAGCCACGGCCCGTCCGGCCTCTACGCCCCCTCGGCCCTGGTGCTCACCGTGGGCCACGGTGCCGGCGCGGCCACCGTCACTCCGGAACGCGCGGTCACGCTGAACTGTGCCCCGACCGCCTCCGGCACCCACCCCGCCGCCGTCGAGGCCTGTGCCGAACTCCGCGCGACCGGTGGCGACCTCAACACCCTGACGGTGAGAGACGGGGTTCGCTGTACCAAGCAGTTCGACCCGGTGGTCGTCACGGTCGAGGGCGTGTGGCAGGGCAAGCGCGTCGCGTACGAACGCACCTTCGCCAACGAGTGCGTGAAGAACTCCTACGGGATGACCGTCTTCACGTTCTGAGGGACCGGGATCGCGCGGTCTTCGTGAGCATCGATCGAGGCTCGTAGCTGGGGAGCGCGAGCCCCGTCGCGGGGAGCCGCGTGATTTCGCACCGGGGGTCGGCCGGACGGAGTGGGGCCGTCGGCCGTCCCCCGGCATCCGTCTGCCAACTCCCCGTTGTGTCAGAAGTGTTGACCCCGCATTGGAAACGTTTTAATTTCCCCTCACCCGACAGTCAGAGGTGAGGAGGCTCCGTGGCCGCAGTGTTGCGGGAGCGTGCAGGTACGGAGGCAGCGGACCCTTCTCGCCGCCGCCCGGCCGGGATGCGTCCGGGACTAAAACGTTTTCAGAGGCGCGGCAGCCGGGCGCTGTTCCTGCTGATGCTGCCCGGGCTGGCGTACTTCCTGGTGTTCCACTACGGGGCGCTGCTCGGCAACGTCATCGCGTTCAAGGACTACGTGCCCTTCGACGGCATCTGGGGCAGCCGATGGGTGGGCCTCGACAACTTCCAACGGATGTTCGAGGACGGCGAGTTCTGGGACGCGGTCCTCAACACCCTCTGGATCGCGGTCCTCCAGCTCGTCTTCTACTTCCCCGTCCCGCTCGCGCTCGCCCTGCTGCTGCACAGCCTCACCTGGAGCACCGTTCGCCGCTTCGTGCAGTCGGTGGCGTATCTGCCGCACTTCATCTCGTGGGTGATCGTCGTCGCCCTGTTCCAGCAAGTCCTGGGCGACACCGGCATGGTGAACGGCTATCTCGGCGACGCGGGCCTGCACACCGTCGACATCATCGGCAACCCCGACGCCTTCAAACCGCTCGTCGTGGCCCAGGTGATCTGGAAGGACGCCGGCTGGGGCACGATCATCTTCCTCGCCGCGCTCTCCCAGGTCGACGAGCAGCAGTACGAGGCCGCCGCCATCGACGGCGCGGGCCCCTGGCGGCGCTTCTGGCACGTCACGCTGCCCGCCATCCGCCCGGTGATCGTGCTGCTGCTCATCATGCGGCTCGGCGACATCCTCTCCGTCGGCTTCGAGCAGATGCTGCTCCAGCGCGACGCGGTGGGCCCGCAGGCCGCCGAGATCATCGACACCTTCGTCTACTACCAGGGCATCGTCGGCGGCGACTACGGATTCGCCGCCGCCGCGGGCCTGTTCAAGGGTGTCATCGGCGCCCTGCTCGTCTACGCGGCCAACAAGGTCGCCCATCGCCTCGGCGAACAGGGGGTCTACCGGTGAGCGCCCACGTACGGCCCGGCTGGATGGAGAAGCCCAGGCCCGCCACCCAGGCCGCCAAGGCCCTCGCACTGACCGCGGTCGTCCTGCTGGTCTGCGTGCCCTTCCTGGTGATCCTGTCGACCTCGCTCGCCTCGCAGCGCGAGGTGGTGGCGAACGGCGGCTGGGTGCTCTGGCCGCAGCACCCCACCCTCAAGGCGTACCGCGACATCCTCGACGGCGGCATCGTCACCCATGCCCTCGGCGTCAGCGCGGGCGTCACGTTCATCGGCACCCTGCTCAGCCTCGTCTGCACCGTCACCCTCGCCTACGCCCTCTCCCGCCCCCGCGTCTTCGGCGGCAAACCCGTCCTGCTCCTGGTCCTGTTCACCTTCCTCTTCCCGCCGGGCATGATCCCGAGCTTTCTGCTGGTGAAAGAGCTCGGACTCCTCGACTCCTACGGCTCGCTGATCCTGCCCGTGCTGGTCAACGTCTTCAATCTCGTCGTCCTGCGCGGCTTCTTCCAGGCGATCCCGGAGGAGTTGTACGAGGCCGCACGGCTCGACGGGGCGGGGGACTGGCGGGTGCTGTGGTCGGTCGTGCTGCCGCTGTCGAAGGCGGCCCTCGCCGTCGTCGGCCTCTTCTACGCGGTGGCGTACTGGAACTCCTGGTTCTACGCCTCCCTCTACCTGGAGAGCGGCCACTGGCCGCTCCAACAGGTGCTGCGCACCTACGTGGTGGCAGGTTCCGGACTCACCGACACCACCGTCGGCGAGGGCACTGTCAACGCGCCGCAGACCATCCAGATGGCGGTCCTGGTGATCGCCACCGTGCCGATCCTGCTTGTCTACCCCTTCCTCCAGAAGTACTTCACCAAGGGCGTGCTCACGGGCGCCATCAAGAGCTGACAACACATCAAGAGCCGCGCTACGAAAGGTCGGTTTCCCATGCCCTCCCTGTCCCGGCGCACCCTGCTGCGCTCGATAGCCGTCGGCGGCGCCGCGATCGCCGCGCCCGGCGTACTGACCGCCTGCTCGACCGGCTCGGGCGACGGCGACGTCTCCAACGCCGGGAAGAAGCTGGCCCCTTGGCCCGCGTACAAGGCGTTCGCCGGACCGAAGCCCGGCCTCGCGCCCACCGACGCGGGCGTCCAGGCCGGGTACACGGCCTACCCCTCCGACCTGGTCACCGCGGTCTCGCGCACGCCGGGCGACGGCTCCACCGTCAAGGTCATGTCGGTGACCTTCGGTACGCCGCCCAAGCCGGCCTCGGCGAACAAGTTCTGGGCCGCCGTGGAGAAAGCGCTCGGCGTGAAGATCGAGTACACGATCATCTCGCAGACGGACTACCAGAAGAAGATGGCCACGGTGATGGCCGGCGACCCGGGCGAGCTGCCCGACATCATCAACATGTTCTCCGGCTTCACGCTGCCCCGCGAGGCCCAGTTCGTGCAGCGCAGGGCCGAGGACCTCACCCCCTACCTGTCGGGCGAAGCCGTCCAGGACTACCCCAACCTCGCGAACATCCCCACCCACGCCTGGCGCGACATGGGCCGCATCGGCGGACGGATCTACGGCATCCCGCTCGAACGCCCGCTGCCCGGCTCCACCCTCTGGGTCAACCAGGGCTTCTTCACCGACGCCGGGATGAAGGAGGGCTGGACCTCCGAGGAGTTCGCCGCCGTCGCGAAGAAGGGGACCAGCGGCAAGAAGTACGCACTGGGCGCGGCGACCGGCTCACTCTTCGGCAACGCGGTGCACTCCGCGGCGCACAACGCTCCGCAGGGCTGGGCCGTGGACAAGGACGGCACCTTCCACGCCAACTACGGCGACGAGCGCTTCACGGCGGCGGTCGCCTACCAGGCACAGCTGCGCAAGAACGGCTCCTACCACCCGGACGCCACCTCCCTGTCCCAGCCGGACCTGACCACCCTCTTCCTCAACGGGACCGTCGGCTCCATGCAGGACGGCTTCGGCGCCTATCTCCCCAAGTACCTCGACTCCAAAGGCTTGTTGACACCGGCCGCCGCGCTGCCGTACAGCGTGGGCGGCACGCCGGGCGGCATCGTCGCGGCCCGCCGCTCGTTCGGTTACACCGTCCTGAAGAAGGCGAAGAAGGAGCGCATCGAGCTCCTGCTCCGCATCCTGAACTACCTCGCCGCACCCTTCGGCAGCAAGGAGTGGGAGCTCGTCCACTACGGCCTGGAGGGCACCCACTTCACCCGCGGCAAGGACGGCTCGCCCGAGGCCACCGAGCTGGGCAAGGTCGAGAACAACACCAACCTGCCCCTGAAGTACCTCGCCGAGGGCCCCCAGGTGCTGTTCGTACCGGGCATGCCCGCGGCCGTACAGGCCCTGCATTCCTGGCAGCAGAAGGTCGTACCGGTCGCGATCCGCAACGCCTCCTTCGGACTGCAGTCCGCGATCTACACCTCCCAGGGCACCACGCTCAGGGCACTGATGGACGACACCGTCACCGGCGTCATCGCGGGCCGTACCCCGCTGTCCGAACTCGACGGGGCCGTGAAGAAATGGCGCTCCCGCGGCGGCGACAGAATGGCCGAGGAATTCGCCAAGGACTACGCCGCCAACACCTGAGGTGGCGAGGCCGGTCGAGGGAGCGCGGGGGATGGGGAGCGAGATGGCGTCGAAGGGGCGGGTCACGATCCGCGAGGTGGCCGAGCGGGCCGGTGTGTCCATGGCCACGGTCTCTCGGGTGCTCAGCGGCAACCACCCGGTGCCGGCGTCCACGCGGGCCCGGGTGCTGCGCGCGGCCCGCGACCTCGACTACGTCGCCAACGCGCATGCCCGCGCTCTGGTCGGCGGCGGCCGCAAGATGGTCGCCGTCGTACTGCGGCAGGTCACCAGCCCGTTCTACGCGCAGGTGGCCGAGGGGGTCGAGGCGGAGGCGGCGTCCCGCGGCTGGCTCTGCCTGGTCGGGACCACCGGCGGTGACCCCGGGCGCGAGCTGGAATTCGTCCAGTTGATGCGCGAGGAGGGCGCCCGCCTGGTGATCCTGGTCGGCGGGGTCGTCGAGGACGACGCCTACCGGGAGCGCGTCGCTCACTACGCGCAGGCCCTCGCCTCGTCCGGCGCGCGGCTCGTGCTGTGCGGACGGCCCGCCCCCGACCCCGACATCCCGGCGCTCGTGGTCGAGTTCGACAACGAGGCCGGGGCCCGTGCCCTCACCAGTCACCTGCTGTCGGCAGGTCACCGCAGAATCGTGTTCCTGGGCGGCCTGCCCGGCAACACGGCACTCGACGCACGTGTCGCCGGATACCGGGCCGCGCTCGCCGAACACGGCCTCGGACCCGAGGCCGCCCATGTCGTCGACTGCGGCCTGGGGCGGGCGGCGGGCCTTCGGGCGATGACCGAGCTGCTGAAGAACGCATCCGACGCGCACAGTGCCCCGGGCTTCACCGCCGTCTTCGCCGGCGACGACATGGTCGCCGCCGGAGCCCTGCGGGCCATCGCCGACGCGGGGCTGCGTGTCCCCGAGGACATCTCTGTCGTCGGCTACAACGACATCCCGCTCGCCGAGGACTTCAACCCCCCGCTCACCACCGTCCGCACCCCCGCGGAGGAACTCGGCCGCGCCGCCGTCCGCATCGCCCTGCGCGACCCCGAACACGCCGCCGACACCCACCACTTGCTCGGCACCCACATCGTCGTACGCGACAGTGTTCAGCCGCCCCCGCCCGGGGCTTAGACCACGGAGGACCCGCCCCCGTATGACCGCACCACATGTGTCGCTCACCGTCCCGACACACCTGCCGCCCCTCGACCCCGCCAACTCACCCGTCACCGGCTGGACCCGGGCCCACTGGGAGGCGACGGCCGACCGGCTCCTGGACGGCCTGCTCCCGTACGCCTCACCGGGGCTGGCCCAGTACCGGCTACCGGGCCGGGCCAGCCACTCCGGGCCCTGGTCCGACGGGCTCGAAGGCTACGCACGGTCGTTCCTGCTCGCCGCCTTCCGCATCGCGGGTTCCGGCGGGCGGGTCTCTCCTGCCTTGATCGAGCGGTACGCGGCCGGGCTCGCCGCGGGTACGGACCCGGAAAGCCCCGAACGGTGGCCGCCCGTCACCGACCGGGGGCAGCCGATGGTCGAGGCCGCGTCCGTCGCGATCGCCCTGCACGAGACGCGCCCCTGGATCTGGGACCGCCTCGACGACGCCGTACGTCAGCGGGTCGCGGACTGGATGGGCGGATTCATCGGCGCGACGGTCAACGACTCGAACTGGCGGCTCTTCCAGGTCATCACCGAGGAGTTCCTCGCCTCCGTGGGCGCCCCGCACAGCCGGGCCGAGATCGACGCGGGGCTCGCGCGGCTGGGGGACTGGTACCAGGGCGGCGGCTGGTACACCGACGGCGACGGCCGGAAGTTCGACTACTACAACGCCTGGGCCCTGCACCTGTACCCGGTCCTGTGGGAGCGCATCGCGGGACCTCGGGCCGACCCGGACCTGGTGGCCCTGCACCGCGCCCGGCTGCGCGAATTCCTCGGTGTCCACCAGTACTTCTTCGGTGCGGACGGCGCTCCCGTGCACCAGGGCCGCTCCCTCACCTACCGGTTCGCGGCCGCCGCCCCGCTGTGGGCGGGCGCCCTCGCCGACGTGACCCCGCTGGCTCCGGGCCTCACCCGGCGCCTCGCCTCCGGAGCCCTCAAGCACTTCGCCGAACGCGGAGTCCCCGACGAGCGGGGACTGCTGTCCCTCGGCTGGTACCGCCCTTTCCTTCCGGTCACCCAGGAGTACTCGGGGCCCGCCTCCCCGTACTGGGCGAGCAAGGCATACCTCGGGCTGCTGCTCCCCGCCGACCACCCCGTGTGGACGGCCCCCGAGGAACCCGGGCCGGTCGACACGGCCGACACCTGCCTGGCGCTGCCCGCGCCGGGCTGGCTGCTGCATTCGAGCGCCGCCGACGGCATCGTCCGCCTGGTCAACCACGGCAGCGACCGGCTGCCGCCACCCCCCACGGCGGACGAGGACAGCCCGCACTACTCGAAGTTCGCGTATGCGTCTGCGGCGGCTCCCGACACCGTGGGCGCGGGAATCGACAACCACATCGCCCTGGTCGCGGCCGACGGCACGGCGTCCCAGCGCGGCCGGATCCATCCCCTGGGCGCGACCGGGTGCCGAGCGGCCTCCTGGCACACGGCGTTCCTGCCGGGGCAGGGGCAGGGGCATCGCATCGAGACGACGAGTGTGGTGCGCGGGCCGTGGGAGATACGGGTGCACCGGGTGGACGGGCCGGGTGGTGCGGTCGTACGAGAAGGGGGGTGGGCGCTGGCCGATGACGCCGGGCCGTTGGAGGAGAGCGTGGGGCCGGGGTGGGCGCGGGCGCGGCGCCCGGACGGGCCGGCGAGTGCGGTCGTCGGCCTGTACGGGTGGGACGCTTCACGACCCGGTGCGGTCGCGCGGGCCCGGGAGGCCAACGCCTATGGAGCCTGGTCGGCAACTCCCCATCTTCTGCTGCCTGTTCACCAAGGCGGTGTGCACGTGCTCGTCACGCTGGTGGTGCTCGGTGACGATTCCGCGACCGCGGTCACCGGGGCGGACGCCCGGGTCACGGCCGAGGGCGGGGTGCTGATCCGCTTTCCGGACGGGACGGAGGAGGAAGTTCCGGCAGTGGCGGAAAGCGGTTGAGCAGGCCCGAGGCGCGCAGGAGGCGGTGGATGCGGGGCCGGTCGGAGATGATGCGCAGGCGTCCGCCGCGCTCCCGCGCCCGCGTGTCGGCGCGGCACAGCACCCGCAGGCCCGAGCAGTCGAAGAAGTCGACCCGGCGCAGGTCGACCAGGACATCCGGCTCGGCGCGAGCGGTGGCGGCCGACAGATGCTCGGCCAGGGAACCCGCCGTCGCCATGTCGATCTCGCCCGAGACCTCGACCACGGTGTACGGGCCGTGCGGATGGCTGTGGGCGCAGGGGTTGGTCTGAGGGAGCCCGGGTCCGGCGGCCGAGCCCTCGGTCGGCTCGGCGGCTCGGTCGCGGGACTCCGGCGGCATAGCGGCACCACCTCGACGGGGGAGGGGCTATTCGATCTCGGTAGCTACCCCGCATGGCCGGAAACATCCGTATGGCACCGCCCTCAAGATCTAGTTCACCTGACCGGGTGAACTAGGGGATGAAGGTGTTGACATTTGGATGCGGTACTGCCCCAATCGGCCCTGTTCCAGAGGATGCGCCGGAGTCGCCAGGCGCAGGGGTGCCCCGCCCGTGGGCGCGGCCTCGTCGCTGTGCCGGATGATGTCCGCCCACCAGGAATCGCCGTCCTCGATGTGCCGCAGCAGCACACCCTCGCGGATCGCCCAGGGGCAGATGGAGACCGTCTTGAGTCCGGTCAGCTTCATCGCCGTGTGCCCGACCATCGCACCGGCCAGGCTCTGGGCGGCCCGCGGCGCCGAGATGCCCGGGAGCAGGGCGCGTTCGGCTGCCGTGAGACGGGAGAGCCGGTCGAGCGAGTCGCGCAGGTCCGTTCGGCGTAACTCCCGTTCCACGAAAGGACCCTGGCGTCCGGGCGCCGCCCCGCACAGCCGGGCCAGCTGCTGGAAGGTCCGTGAGGTCGCCACGGCGGTGCGCGGCCCCTCCCAGCGGATCCGTGCGGCCACGTCCCGCAGTTGGTGGCGTACCGTGCGGCGCAGCGCCCTGACGCTGTCCGGCGACGGCGGGTCCTGCCCCGCGAAGAACTCACGGGTCAGCCGCCCCGCACCGAGCGGGAGCGAGGCCACGAAGTCCGGCAGCCGGCCCCGGCCGAAGGCCACCTCCAGCGAGCCGCCGCCGATGTCGAGGAGCGCCAGCGGCCCCGAGCGCCAGCCCATCCAGCGGCGCGCCCCGAGGAAGGTGAGCTCGGCCTCCACCTCACCCGGCAGTGTGCACAGCCGTATACCGGTCCGGGCCCGAACGGTCCGCAGTACCTCCTGACGGTTCGGCGCGCTGCGCACCACGGCGGTCGCGAAGGCCAACGGGCCCGCCGCGCCCCACCGTTGGGCCGTAGTGCCCGCCGCGCGCACCGCCTCGACCAGCTGCTCCACGGCCTCGTCCGGGATCGGAGCCCCGTGCCCCATCTGCGCGGACAGCCGCAGCTGCCACTTGGCGGTGTGCACCGGCAGCGGTATCCCGCCCTCGGCGTCCGCCACCACCAGCCGCACCGTGTTCGACCCCACGTCCACCACACTGACTCGCATGTCCTCCCCATTACCCCGGTGTTGCCGCGGCACGCCCGCGTCAGCCGGGGCCGCGCCAGGGGCGGAGCCTGGGCCACCATCCGGGCACGGCTCGCCGGTAGTGTTCGTACTCCGCGCCGAATCTCTCGGCGAGTTCGGGTTCCTCGTACCACCGCGCGAACGCCCACATCGCGAGTCCGGCGATCGCGCCGTACGCCAGGAGCACCGGCCGTGCGAGCAGCAGGGCCTGCCCGGCGATCGACGCGACGACCGCGACGTACATCGGATTGCGTACATGCCGGTACAGCCCGCCCACGACGAGATGCTCCGGGGGCGCGACCGGCGCCGGGGTGCCGAGACCCTCGGCGACGAACCGTACGAAGGCCGACAGCAGCACCGCCGCACCCGCCGCCAGTGGCACCAGGCCCAGCGCGCGGACGGGCGGCCACCAGTGACCGGCCCGCCGGCCGGTCAGCCACCAGGGGACGAGGACGGCCACGGTGCCGGGGGCGAGCGCGAGGAAGAGCGAGCTGCCGAGCGCCGCTGCTGATCTGCGCATACGCCCACCATGGCGGCCGTGCGGCGGTCTGTGAACCTGCGCCGCCCGGACCAGCCCCGTCACCGGTCCGAGTCGCCCGGGATGCCGACGCGGGCCCGGCACCGTAGCGATGGAGCATGGGCGTATTCGGTGAGCTGGACCAGCGGCTGTTCGTGCGGGTGGCGGGAGCTCGGGTGCCCGGGGCCGATCCGGCGTTGCGGCGGCTGAGCCACTCCGCCGACCACGGGCGGCTGTGGCTGGGCGCGGCCGCCGGTCTCGCGTTCTTCGGCGGCCGCACGGCCAGGCGGGCGGCCCTGCGCGGGGTGGGCTCGCTCGCGCTGGCCTCGCTGACCGTCAACACGGTCGTGAAATGGAGCACCCGGCGCCCCCGCCCCCTGCTGGACCTCGTCCCGCAGATCCGCCATCTGACCCGGCAGCCGCACACCACGTCCTTCCCCTCGGGGCACTCGGCCTCGGCCGTGGCCTTCGCCACCGGAGTTGCCCTGGAGTCCACCCGCTACGGGGCGATGGTCGCGCCGTTCGCCGCCGTGGTCGCCCTTTCGCGTGTCTACGTGGGCGTGCACTACCCCGGAGACGTGCTGGCCGGGATGGCGATCGGCGCCGGTGCCGCCGCGCTCACCTGCCGCTGGTGGCCGCCGCGCCACGCCGCCCCCGAGCGGGAACGGCCCGCGGCCCACGCGCCCGCACTGCCCGGTGGCAAGGGGCTGGTCGTCTTCGTCAACAGCCGGGCCGGCAGCGGCGCACCCGGCGCGCCGCTGCCGCCCGCCGAGCGGCTGCGCGCCCTGCTGCCCGAGGCCGAGCTGATCGAGCGCGGCCCCGGCGAGGACTTCGCCGCGCTGCTCGCCCAGGCGGTGGACCGGGCCGCGCGGACGGGCGGCGCGCTGGGCGTGTGCGGAGGCGACGGCAGCGTCAACGCGGCGGCCCGCGCGGCGGCCGAACGAGGGCTCGCGCTGGCGGTGTTCCCCGGCGGCACCCTCAACCACTTCGCGCTGGACGTGGGCGTACCGGACTTCGAGGACACCGCCGTCGCGGTCGCCCGGGGCGAGGCGGTGGCCGTGGACATCGGCGTGGCGCGATCGGGGACCGGACACGGCGTGCTGTTCCTCAACACGTTCAGCATCGGCCTGTATCCCGAACTCGTCCGGCTCCGCGAGCACTTGGAGGAGCGTTGGGGCAAGTGGCCCGCCGCGGCCCTCGCCCTCGTCCGGGTGCTGCGCACCGCGACCCCCATCGAGCTGAGCGTCAACGGGCGCCGCCGCCGGCTGTGGCTGCTCTTCGCGGGCAACGGCCGGTACGTCCCCGAGGGCTTCGCCCCTGCCTTCCGGCCGCGCCTGGACGACGGACTGCTCGACCTGCGCCTGGTCGACGGCGACCACCGCCTCGCCCGCACCCGCGTCATCGCCGCCGCGCTCGCCGGGGCGCTGGGCCGCTCCCGGGTCTACAGCGCCGCACACGTCCCCTGGGTCGAGCTGGAGGATCTCACCGGCACGGACACCCTCGCGTACGACGGTGAAGTAGCCGACACACCTGCTGGGTTGAGGCTGGAGAAGCGGCACCGGGCGCTCGTCGTGTACCGGCCCGCCGTACCCCAGAACGAGCTGGCCCAGCAGGCCCGCCTCGCCGCCGCGACGGCCCGCTACCGGAAACGAACGCGACGGCCCGCCACCGGAAACGGATGAGGCAGCTGCAATCGAGAATGGATGAGGGGCCGCCGTCTCCCTGCAGACGGCGGCCCCTCGGCCTGGAAGTGATCACATGAGGTCAGCGCGTGATCACATGTGGACGACCGGTGCGGCGTCCGGGTCCTGCTCCAGCTTTCCGCGGCGGTAGAGCAGGAAGGCGATCGCCGCGCCCGCCACGAAGAAGCCCGCCGACCACCAGAAGGCGGTGGTGTAGCTCTCGATCGTCGACTGGGCCTGGACCAGCTTGTCGGTCGCGTCCTTGCCGGACAGATAGCTCGTCGCGGCGCTCGCGGCCAGGGTGTTCAGCAGTGCCGTACCGATCGAACCACCCACCTGCTGCATGGTGTTGACGGTCGCGGACGCGACACCGGCGTCCTCGGGTGCGATCCCGCTGGTGGCCAGCGACATGGCGGGCGGCATCACGATGCCGAGTCCCGCGCCGATCAGGAGCAGCTGCGGCAGGACGGCGGTCGAGAAGGACGATCCGATGCCGATGCCGGTCAGCCACGCCATGCCGACCGCCGCCAGTGCGAAGCCCGCGGGGATCACGGCCTTCGGCCCGATCCGCGGCACCAGGATCGTGGTGGAGACCTGCGCCATGATCATCAGGGCCGCCATCATCGGCAGGAACGCCACACCCGTCTTGGTCGGGCTGAAGCCCAGGTTCAGCTGCAGGTAGTAGGTGAGGAAGAGGAAGACGCCGAACATGCCCGCGCCGGTGATCAGGACGGTGACGAACGACGCGGCGCGATTGCGGTCGAGCAGCACGCGCATCGGCAGCAGCGGGTGCTTGGCACGGGTCTGCCACCAGGCGAACGCGGTCAGCAGGATTCCGCCCGCGATCAGGAAGCCCCAGGTGGCGGGCGAACTCCAGTCGTGCGTCTCGGCGTTGGAGAAGCCGTAGACCAGGGCGAAGAGACCGGTGGAGACCAGCAGCGTGCCCGGCAGGTCCAGCTTGGAGTTCGCGGCGTCACGGTGGTTGCTCAGCAGTATCCAGCCGCCGGCGAAGGCGACGACCGCGAAGATGACATTGACGAACAGCGTCCAGCGCCAGTCGAGCGCGTCGGTCAGCACACCGCCGAGCAGCAGGCCCACCGCACCGCCGGCGCCGGCGATCGCGCCGTACACGCTGAACGCCTTGGCGCGTTCCTTGGCGTCGGTGAACGTCGTGTTCAGCAGCGAGAGCGCGGCGGGTGCGAGCAGCGCGCCGAAGACACCTTGCAGGGCACGGGCGGTGACCAGCATTCCGAAGCTGGTCGAGACGCCGCCCAGCACGGAGGCCGCGGCGAATCCGGTGACGCCGACCAGGAAGGCGGACTTGCGTCCGAAGAGGTCGGCGATGCGGCCGCCGAGCAGCAGCAGTGAGGCGAAGGCCAGTGAGTACGCGGTGACGATCCACTGCCGGTTGCCGTCGGAGAAGCCCAGGTCCGCCTGGGCGGACGGCAGGGCGATGTTCACGATGGTGGCGTCGAGCACCACCATCAGCTGGGCGATGCCGATGATGGCGAGGATCCACCAGCGCCGCTTCGACGCCTCTGCGGGCTGCGCGTCCACGGCACCCGCGCGGGTGCCTTCTGCCACGGTCTGAGACATGGGAGAACCACTCCAGGGAAAGTCGCTCAGGATTACGTGCACGTAAACGAAACGGTTTCGTACACATCGATGGATCGAGACTAGACCCCTTTCAGCGAAACGGCAAAGTTTCGCTAAGTGGGCTGGCTCGCTCTTCCATTCCTTGACGGGCATATAACTGTCGAGGCATATTGAACCCATGTCCGATGCCTCCCTCTGGGCCGCACTCGCCGACCCCCACCGGCGCGCCATCGTCGCGCTGCTCCTGGAGCGGCCACGGGCCGTCGGTGAGATCGTCGAGGCGTGCGGTCTGAGCCAGCCGAGCACCTCGAAGCATCTGCGGGTGCTGCGCGACGCGGGGCTCGTGCGGGTACGACAGGACGCGCAACGCCGTGTCTACGCGCTCGACCCGGCCCCGATCGCTGAGCTCGACGCCTGGCTGGCCCCGTACCGGAAGCTGTGGAACGAGAGCCTCGACGCCCTCGGCCGTCGCCTGGACGAGGCGGCGGGGGAGCCGTCGGACGACCACGAAGACCTCTCCCCGAAGGGCTGAGCCACCATGTCCGCAGAACCCACCGCCCTCACCGGCACCTACCTCACGCTCGACGACGGCCGCCCCGCCGTCCGCTTCAGCCGGACCTACGACCACCCCGTCGACCGCGTCTGGCAGTTCGTGACCGACCCCGACGAGCTCGCCCAGTGGTTCCCGTCCCGCGCCGAGATCGAGCTGCGGCCCGGCGGCACCATCAAGTTCAGCGGCGACCCCAACATGGCGGAGTCCACGGGTCGGGTCATCGCGGTCGACGCGCCGCGGCACCTCTCCTTCGCATGGGGCGGCGACGAGCTGCACTTCGACCTCGAAGCCCTCGACGAGAAGCGCACGCACTTCACCCTCACCGACGTCCTCGCCGCCGAGAACACCGCCGCGCGCAACGGCGCGGGCTGGGAGGTGTGCCTCGCCGCGCTCGACGCGAAGGCCCGCGGGGAGCGCCCCGAGGGCCCGCACACCGGGGCCGGAGCGTCCTGGAAGGAGATCTACCGCGGTTACATCGAGGCCGGAGTGCCTTCCGGCGCTCCGGTCCCGGGGCTCGACTGAGCGCTCACTGCATCTGGCGCCGCACCAACTCGTGCAGCCGCCCACTGGTGTCCGCGAGGAGCTGTGCGGGCGGGCCCTGCTGGGCGACCCGGCCGTCCTCCATCACGATGACGCGGTCCGCGTCCATGACGGTGGACAGGCGGTGCGCGATCACGACCCGGGTGGCGTTGAGCGCCCGGGTGCTCTCGATGACCGTGCGCTGGGTCTCGTTGTCCAGGGCGCTGGTCGCCTCGTCGAAGAAGAGGATGCGCGGACGGCGGATCAGCGCCTGGGCGATCATCAGACGCTGCCGCTGACCGCCGGAGACCGCGCCGCTGCCGGAAACGATCGTGTGCAGCCCCATCGGCATGCGCTTGATGTCCTCGGCCAGGCCCGCCATCTCGGCCGCCGCCATCGCCTCCTCGGCAGTGAAGGGCTCGGTGCCGCAGATGCAGTCCAGGATCGAGCCGGTGAACGGCTGCGCGTGCTGGAGCACCACGCCGCACTGGCGGCGTACGGCGGACTGGTCGAGGGCCGCCAGATCCTGGCCGTCGTAGAGCACACTGCCCGAGACGGGCTTGTCGAAGCCGATGAGCAGCCGCAGCAGCGTGGACTTGCCGCAGCCGCTGGGGCCGACGATGGCCACGAACTCGCCCGGCCTGATGTCGAACGACACGTCGTCGAGGACCAGTGGGCCGTCGTCGGCGTACCGGAAGGAGAGCCTGCGGGCTTCGATGCCACCGGAGAGGACACCCGGGCGGGTGCTCGCCACGCGCACCTCGGGCGCGGCGTCCAGCACCGGCTTGATCTCCTCGAACATCGGCAGCGCGGCCGCCGCCGAGACGAACGCGCCGGTGATCGAGGTGACCGAGGTCAGCAGCATCGTCATCGACGTGTTGAAGGTGAGGAAGGCGGCGGCCGACAGTGAGCCGCGCGCCGGGCCCGCCAGCAGCATGAACATCAGCAGGGAGCACAGCGGCAGATACACCGCGCCCATCACCGTGGTGAGGTTCTTGATCCGGCCCACCTTCTGCTGGAGCTCACGGCTGCGCGCGAACTCACCCGCCCAGGCGGCGTACGCGTAGTTCTCGGCCGCGGCGACCCGCAGCTTGGGCAGGCCGCGCAGGGTCTGGAACGCCTGGTTGTTGAGCTTGTTGCTGAGCACGACCAGACGACGCTGCCAGCGCACCTGCCACAGGCCGAGCCCCAGGAACACGGCCGCGATGACGACGAGCATGCCGATCGCGGCCAGCGCCATGGGGACGCTGTACCAGAACAGCAGCCCCAGGTTCATCGCACCGACCGTGCCCGCCTGCGCGAGTGTCGGACCGACGCCCGCGAGGAGGCGGCGGATCGCGCTGATGCCCATGGCGGCACTGGCCAGTTCACCGGTGGAGCGCGAGGTGAAGAACTTCGTCGGCAGTCGCAACAGCCGGTCCCACACGGCCGGCTGGAGCGTGGCCTCGACCCGCCCCTCCATCCGCAGGATCGTGAGGTTCTGCAACAGCATGAAGGCCGCCGACACGATGCTGGTGACCATGAGGGCCAGACAGACCTGCACGATGAGACCGTGCTGGGCCTTCGGCACGTACTCGCCGAGCACCTTGCCGGTGGCGATCGGCACCAGAGCGCCGATCGCGACGGTCACCAGGCCGCTGATCGCGAGGTTGCGCACATCGCCACCGGTGCCCTGGAGGCAGAACCGCAGCAGCCGCAGCGGGCTCAGGCTCCGCTCGGGCAGCGGCCGGTAGAACATCACGGCCCGCGGCGCGAACTCCGCCGCGTTGGCCTTCTCGACCGGCGTCTCGCGCCCGGAGGACGGCTGCACGGCCACATATCCGCCGCGTCGCCACAGCAGCGCCACCGGGCTGCCCGACACGGCACGGTGGCCCACCAGGGGGCCGATGTTGTCCCGCCACCAGCGCCCGTCGAGGCGTACAGCACGGGTGCGGACGCGCGAGGAGAGCGCGATCCGCTCCACCGGGTCGAGCCGGTCGCTCTCGGTGCCGCTCTGCGCGGACTCCGCGAGGGTGATCCCGGCCGTGCGGGCGACCAGCTTGCAGGCCGCGTACGTGGCGTCCGCGTCGGCGGCGGTCGGGCGCTTCGCCGACGACTTGCCGATGGAGGCGAGCAGCGTCCGGTCGGCCTGGGCGCGGACGGCCTCGCCCGCCTTGATGCCCGCCGCCGTACGGTCCTCGTGGCGGGCCTCCAGCTGCTCGATCCAGCGGTCGAGCGTGGTCAGGAGGCGGTACTCCTGGTCGACCATGCTCTGCCAGACACCGGAGTCCATCAGCAGGTCGGCCGCGGCTTCGGCGCCGTACAGGGAGCCGTACTGCACACTCCCGGGCGGCACCTGCATCCAGAAGACGTCGTCATCCGTGAGCGCGGCGGCGTTCTCCGTGGCCATCGGCGCCTGGAAGAGGATGGACAGGCTGCGGCCGACGCCCAGGGCGAGGGCGTACTCCAGCGGGCTCGAAGTCGGCGGTACGTACTGGGCGTTGCCGTACTCGTCGTACGACCAGGTCTGCGTGTCGACGGGCTGGTACAGCTCGCGCAGCACGATCCGGTGCACGACGCAGTCGCGCAACGGCCGCCCGACCAGCGTGTGCTGGGGGCCCGCGACCGGGCCGAGCAGCAGAGAGCCCGCTTCGAGGCGGCCGAGGTGGTGCCAGTGGCCCTGCTGGACGGCGTCCACCGCGAACAGGTCCATGGCACCCGCCGCGACGAGCCACAGGACCTGCGGGCCTTCGAGGTCGAGGCGGTTGAGCCCGGAGCAGTCGATGGGCGTGCCCATGCCGCCGAGTGCGCCCAGGACGACGTCGCCCTCGTGAACACCCTCGTGAACCGTGGTCATCTCATCGCTCCTTGACCAGCTCGGCGTACGGACCGCCGGCCGCCACCAGGGCGTCGTGCCGCCCGCGTTCCACGATCGTGCCGTGCTGAAGTACGACGATCTCGTCGCTGTCGCGCACGGTGCTGAGCCGGTGCGCGATCACCACACAGGCGCAGCCGCGCTTGCGCAGGTTGTCGATGACGGTCTGCTCGGTCTCCGCGTCCAGCGCGCTGGTCACCTCGTCGAGGACCAGGATGCTGGGGCGTCGCACCAATGCCCGTGCGATCTCCAGGCGTTGCCGCTGGCCGCCGGAGAAGTTGCGCCCGTCCTGCTCGACCCGGCTCTGGATACCGCCGGGGCGACGCATCACCACGTCGTACAGTGCCGCGTCCTCCAGCGCCGCGATGATGGCGTCGTCCGGGATCGACGGGTCCCAGAGCGCGATGTTGTCCCGGACCGTCCCCTCGAAGAGGAAGACGTCCTGGTCGACGAAGGAGACGGAGGCCGCGAGCGCGCCGCGCGGGATGTCCTCCAGGCGCTGCCCGTCGATGCGGATCGTGCCTTCCCAAGGGGCGTACAGCCCCGAAATCAGCCGGGAGACCGTGGACTTGCCGCTTCCCGAGCCGCCCACCAGCGCGACCTGCTGGCCCGGACCGACCGTCAGCGAGAAGCCGGTCAGCAGGGGCTTGTCGAGCGGGCTGTAGCCGAACGTGATGTTCTCCAGCTCGACATGGCCCTGCAGGCGGCGGGTGGACTCGCCGGTGCCGGAGCGGGCGTAGAGCGGGTCCGCCTGGAAGTTCTCGACGTCCTTGAGGCGGGCCACGTCGGCCGCGAAGTCCTGGATGCGGCCCGCGACGCCGTTGAGGCGGGTGATCGGCGCGGTGAAGCGGGTGACAAGGGCCTGGAAGGCGACGAGGAGACCGACGGAGATATGGCCCTCGACCGCTCGCATACCGCCGATCCAGAGAATCAGCGCGGAGTTGAGCGTCGCGAGCGTCGGCGCGACCACGCCCAGCCAGGCGCTCGGCACACCGAGGCGCTGCTGTTCCTCCAGCGTGGTGGCGTGCTGCCCGGCCCACTTGCGGAAGTAGCCGTCCTCGCCGCCCGTGGCCTTCATCGTCTCGATCAACTGGAGCCCGGAATAGGCGGTGTTGGTCAGCCGGGCGCTGTCCGCGCGCAGTTTCGCCGTACGGGTGGCGCGCAGCCGGATCACCACCCGCATCGCGACCACGTTGAGCAGCGCGACGCCGATGCCCACGGCCGTGAGCTGCGGATCGTAGGTGTAGAGCAGCACCGCGTAGAGCACGACCACGATCGCGTCCACACCGGCCGCCGCGAGGTCGCGGGCCAGGGTCTCGGCCACCGCGTCGTTCGACTGGAGCCGCTGCACCAGGTCGGCCGGGCTGCGCTGGGAGAAGAAGGTGACCGGCAGCCGCAGCAGATGCCGCAGGAAGCGGGCGCTGCTGAGCGTCGAGGAGATGATGCGGCCGCGCAGCAGATTCGCCTGCTGCAACCAGGTCAGCACCACCGTGAGCAGCACCGATGCCCCCATCGACGCGAACAGCACGCCGAGCAGGGAGGTCTGGCCACCGATCAGATACGTGTCGATGTACGTCCGGCTGAGCGCGGGCACCGCCGCACCGACCACCACCAGCAGCAGGCTCGCCAGGACGGCCGCGGGCATGGTGCCCGACGTCCCGCGCAGCCGGGCCGGCATGGCACCCAGCACACCCGGCTTGCGGCCGCCCTTGCGGAAGTCCGCACCCGGCTCCATGACCAGGACGACACCGGTGAAGCTGGTGTCGAAGTCCTCCATCGGTACGAAACGGCGGCCCTTGCCGGGGTCGTTGATGTGCACACCGCGGCGTCCGAAGCGGCGCCCCATACCGTCGTACACGACGTAGTGGTTGAACTCCCAGAACAGGATCGCGGGCGCCTTCACCCCGGCGAGCGCGGCCGTGTCCATCTGCATGCCCTTGGCCGTGAGGCCGTAACTGCGGGCCGCCTTCAGCAGGTTGCTGGCGCGCGAGCCGTCCCGGGAGACACCGCACGCGATGCGCAGCTCTTCGAGAGGGATGTGCCGCCCGAAGTGCCCGAGCACCATGGCGAGGGAGGCGGCGCCGCACTCCACGGCCTCCATCTGGAGCACGGTGGGGGTGCGGACGGTCTTCGCCCTGCTCTTGGGGACCGAGCGCTTCGGCGGGGTGGCGCGCCGTCTGCCCCGGGTGTCTTGTGCGGTGGTCACGGCAGGAGCCAATCGACGGGGCGCTGATCGGCCAGGCGGATCGAACCCGTGGCCAGGGTCATGGAGGTGAGCGCGTACGGCGGCCCGTCCGCCGAGGACCACTTGAGGCCGCTCTTCGTGCCGGACGAACGGTCGAGGCGCACCAGGACGGCCACCGGCCTGCCCTTCTTGGTGAACTGCTCGCCCAGCTGGCTGTCACCGAGGAAGGAGGCGATCTGCGCCTGAGTCTGCACGCTCCGGTCGACCGCCTTCACATGGCCGCGCAGCACCCCGTACTGCTGGGTCGGCACCGACTGGACGGTGAGGTCGACCGCGGCGTTCGCGGGAATCGTGGCGGCGTTCTCGGCGGGGACGTACACCGTCGCGTACAGCGGATCGCCGGCATGCGCGACCTTCTCCACGGCCGCGACGTTCGCGCCGGTCGAGATGATCGCGCCGATGGTGGCGGCGAGCGCGGTGATACGGCCCGCGGCGACCGTCCGGACGACGGTCGTTTGGCCTTGTGCCGTACGGACTTGCAGCACGGGGGCGTTGGCGGCGAGCCGCTCGCCCTCCTTGGCCAGGACCGCGGTGACCTGCCCGGCGACCGGGCTCTGCAACACGTAACTGCCCTCCCCGTGCGTGAGGATGGCGGGCGCGCTGACCGTGGACGCCACGGTGCCCGTCACGGCCCAGACGGACGCCGCTGCCATGACGACGACCGTCACGGACAGGACGAGCCAGCCCTGGGGGCGGGCGAAGCGCACCGGAAGGTCGAGCTCTTCGGGCGACTGCAGCTTGGCGAGGGCCTGTTGGCGGAACTGCACGGGACTTCCCTCACCTGTTCGAGAGATTTACGGCACCCGAGAGTCCCGGAACCGGGGGGCGGTTCCGGGACTCAGCGGCATGAAATGCGATCAGAGACCGGCAACCAGGCCGGTGACCGGGGCGGTGTTCAGGCCGGTCACACCCTCGACGGTGCTGACGCCCGTGCCCAGGAGGCTGGAGACCGGGGCAACCGAGTCCACGAGGTCCGTGACGCTGCCAACGGCGTTCAGGGCCAGGCCGCCGGAGACGTTGTCGAGGTCGGCGTCCGAGATCTCGGCGGTCTCAACACGGGGGGTGGAGTTCATGATGGAACTTCCCTTCGTATGGGTATTCATAAGGGGGAGCGGCCCCCTCTGGGGACAGATGACGGCCGCCACCGCGAGCGTGCGGCCTCCGTTTCCGGAAGCCTTGGTGCGACCCTCGCGGTGCAACGGATCAAAGCACGCCGGCGTGGCGTGTATCCAATCAACCACGGCTCTCACCTGCGAACTTGAGCACCTCGGCCGTCCAACCGTGCAGGCCTGCGCACGTCTCGATGGCGAGTTCTTCACATGCTGCGCAGCATCGGTTCGTGCGGGCTCTTGCCGCCCCGGGATCGAATGGGACAGTCCCGCCTCAATGGCACGGAGAGGGGCGCGCGACTGTGCAGATCCGTCGCGCGCGGTGGCTTGCTTGCGTATTCGATGTGCAGATTCACTGAAGCCCGGGATTCCGTTCTTGCTCGAAGACGGACCGTTACTGATCGGTAGCGGACTGTGCCGTTCGGGCCGGAGCGGCGCGCGTTCAGCCCAGAAGCGCGTACACCGTGCTCGCCCGCGCCGCGATCTCCGGCGACCCCTCGGCGGTCATCATGATGTCGGCGAAGGCCATCCTGCGGCCGAGTTTCGTGAGGACCGCCTCGATCAGCACGTCCGCGTCGGTGACGGCCCGTTGGAAGCTGGTGGACTGCTGGACCGTCGTCATCGGGACGAAGGCGCCGCGTGCCGCCGACACCGCGATCACGGTCGCCGTGTCGGCGGCGGCCATCAGGGCCTGACCCGACAGGGAGCCGCCCTCCCGGGCGAGATGCGCGGACCACGGAAGCCGCAGGACGGCGCGGTGGTCACCCAACTCCTCGACGGTCAGCCCCAGGTCGAGAACCCAGGTGGCGAAGTGGGCGGCGAGGATCTTGTCGGCTTCGGCGAGGTTCAGCGTCATACGGGGCATTGTGCCCCGCCTGCACCGCGGAAAGCCGTTCCCCCGTTGTCTCGGCACAAAGGCCCGATTGCCTCGCAATCCACGCCTTTGGCCTGCGTAACTCCTGCCTTTCTTAAAGGCAGTTGAACAACCCACGCGGCTCACGCGTATCAACAGGCATCCAGGCGCCCCCCAGTCAGCTGCCGGACGGCGGCAACGGACCCCGTCCCCAGGAGGTCAAGAGTTGAGTCACAAACGGATACCCAAGCGCAAGGCCGCTCTCGCGGCGGGAAGCGTGGCGGCGCTGGGAGCGGCGGCACTTCTGCTGCCCAATGCCAACGCGTCACAGACGAACTCGGACGACGCCACCCCGAAGACGTTCAAGGCGACCGATGTCTCGGGCGTGGCCTCGCAGCTCGCCTCCCAGCTGGGTGACGCCTTCGCCGGGTCGTACTACGACGCCGGCAAGAAGCAACTCGTCATCAACGTCGTCGGTGAAAACAGCAACGTCGTCAACCAGATCGAGAAGGCCGGCGCCGTCGCCAACCAGGTGCAGAACAGCACCTCCACGCTCCAGACGGCCGCCAAGACGCTGAAGACCGACGCGACGATCCCGGGCACGGCATGGTCCGTCGACCCGAAGACCAACGAGATCCGCGTCACCGCCGACTCCACCGTCACGGGCACCAAGTGGGACACGCTGGAGTCGACGGTCCAGGGCCTCGGCTCGGACGTGGCGACCATCAAGAAGTCCGCGGGCACCTTCAAGACCTTCGTCGACGGCGGCGACGCCATCTTCGGCGGCGGCGCCCGCTGCTCGCTCGGCTTCAACGTCACCGCGGGCGACGGCAGCCCCGCCTTCCTCACCGCGGGCCACTGCGGTGTCGCCGCCGCCCAATGGTCGGACGCGCAGGACGGCGCGCCGATCGCCACCGTCGACCAGGCCACCTTCCCCGGCGACGGCGACTTCGCTCTCGTCAAGTACGACGACCCGAACACGCAGACCAACAGCGTGGTCAACGTCGGCAACGGCCAGACCGTCACGATCAACCAGGCCGCCGACGCCACCGTGGGCCAGCAGGTCTTCCGCATGGGCAGCACCACGGGCCTGAACAACGGCAACGTCCTCGGCCTCGACGCGACCGTCAACTACCCGGAGGGCACGGTCACCGGTCTCATCCAGACCGACGTCTGCGCCGAACCGGGCGACAGCGGCGGCTCCCTGTTCACCCAGGACGGCAGCGCGATCGGCCTGACCTCGGGCGGCAGCGGCGACTGCACCAGCGGCGGCGAGACCTTCTTCCAGCCGGTCACGACCGCGCTGGCAGCGGTGGGCGCGACGCTGGGAGCGGGCGACGCCGGAGCGGGAGCGGGTGACGCCGGAGCGGGCGCGGCAGACCCGAGCGCGAGTGCCAGTGACCCGGCGGGCGACGCCGGAGCCGGTGCGGCGGACCCCAGCGCCGGCGCGAGCGACCCGGCCGGCGCAGGTGACCAGACCGGAGCCGCGGGCGACCAGTCCGGCACCGGCATGGACGACGGCTCGGGCCTGGTGACCACCACCCCCTGACGCCGCTGACCAGGAGCCGCTGACCCGGCCGCGGAACAGCGGTCCCGGTCGGCAGTGGAAGCGTCCGGCCCTCCGGCGGGAGGGCCGGACCGCTCTGCGTACGGGCACTGCTCTGCGTACGGACATCGCACCGGGCACGGGCACCGCTCTACGTACGGACACCGCATCAGGTACGGGCGCCGCTCCTCGTACGGGCGCCGCTCACTCGTGTGCCCGCGCCCGCAGCAGAAGCAGCGCGACATCGTCGAGCCGCTCCTGCGAGGCCGTTGCGCCGTGCCGTACGAGGCTGTCGGCCAGCGCGTCCAGCGGCTGGTCGCCCGTCTCGGCGAGCCGCCGCCCGAGATCGGCGAGGGCGTCCTCGATGTCGACGCCCGGCGACTCGATCAGGCCGTCGGTGTAGAGGGCGAGGACGGAACCCGGGGCGAGCGGGACCTCGGTCGTCGGATACGTGGCGGAGGCGTCGATCCCGAGCAGCGGACCGCCGGCCAGGTCGAGTACGCGCACCTTGCCGTCCGGCCGCCGCAGCAGGGGCGGCGGATGGCCCGCGCGCGCCATGACGGCCACCTCGCGCTCGGGGTCGAGACGCATATAGAGACAGCTGGCGAACAGCTCGGTGCCCAGATCGAACAACAGCCGGTTGGTGCTCCGCATGACCTCTTCCGGGGCCTGACCGACGGTCGTGTACGCGCGGACAGCCGTGCGCAGCTGCCCCATCAGGCCCGCCGCCGTGACGTTGTGGCCCTGCACGTCACCGATCACGGCCGCGGCTCCGCCGTGCGTGGGCACCAGGTCGTAGAAGTCCCCGCCGATGTCCATGCCCTGTGTGGCGGGGAGATAGCGGGCGGCCGCCTCGATCAGGGGCAGCGACGGCAGGGAGTGCGGCAGCAGTGCGGCCTGCAGACCGTGTGCCAGCTGGTGCTTGGCGTCGTAGAGGAGCGCCCGTTCCAGGGCCTGCGCGATCAGACCGCTCAGACTCGTCAGGACGGCACGCTCGTCCGCCGGGAAGACGTGCGGCTCCGCGTACGAGAGGACACAGGTGCCCACCGGACGCCCGGACGCGATGAGCGGCAGATACGCCCACGCGGCCATGCCGTCCGGTGTCGCGTTCCGGGACGGATAGAGGCGCTCCAGCTGCTGACGGGAGTCGAAGAAGGCGGGAACACCGCTCTTCAGCGCCTGCGCACCCGGGGTCTGCGCGCTGAGCGGCAGCCCGTCGAAACGCTCCACGACGTGCGCGTCCGGGTACCCATGATGGCCGAGCACGTGCAGACGCCCGGCCTGCGTCCCGAGAACGACCAGGGCCTGGCTGCCGACGGCGGGCGCGATCTCGTCCGCGACCAGCTGCACCACGTCCTGCACGCCCGCCGCCTGCGTGAGCGCGCTCGCCAGGCTCAGCAGCTGGGTGATGGTCACCAGTCGCGGGGTGGCGTCGTCGCTGTGCTGCGGTTCCGCACGGGTCATCTCGGACACCGCCCGGGCCTGGGAGATGCGCACACTCAGCCCGGTCGTACTGGGATACAGACGGAACGACAGCCAGTCGCCGGGCGGCCGCAGCGCCACGAAGGACGTCACATGCTGGCTGAACAGCGCGGCACGGTAGCGGTCCTCGTAGATCGGGTCGTTCAGCCAGGGCACGGCCGTCCACAACTGGCTGCCCAGCAGGCCGCTCACCGGGATGCCGAGCAGCTCGGTCGTCGCCGCGTTGGCGAAGCTGACCCGCCCGTGCAGATCCAGCGCGCACAGCCCGTAGGGCAGCCGCGCCACCATGCGCGCCGCCTCCATCGTGCCGAGCGTGCCCGGCGCGGTCGCGGCGGCCGGCGCGAGCAGATCCGGCTCGGGGTGGACCGGACGGTGCTCCTCGGCCGCCCGCTCGAGGCGCAGTGCGAGCCGGTCGCAGGCCGCGGTGAGATGGTCGCGTTCCCAGTCGGACAGCTCCGGTGGATGCGAGCCGGGCCAGGTCACGAACACGGAGCCGTACGCCGCGTTCGCGGTCGCCACCGGGAGCGCGGCCAGCGCGAAGGGATAGGGGAGCACCACGGCGATCCGGGGATAGCGGAGGGCCATCTGCTCCTCGCCGCTGACCCAGATCAGCCGCCGTTCGCGTACCGCCTCGGCGACCGGGATCGGCGCGCTGAGCCCCACCCGCTCCCACGGTGCGGCGAAGGCCCTGGGCAGCCCCGCCATGACCGCCATCTCCAGGACCGGCTCGTCGGGCGCCAGCAGATACACCGCGCCGGAGTGGGCGTGCACGTCGTCCATCATCGCGGCCAGCGTCAGCGACAGCAGTGGCCGTCCCACCGGTGGATTGGCGGATGCCGGCGCCTGCACGGCCCCCTGCCAGTCGGGCACGCCGACCACCTCCTCGCGGGGCGGCGCGAAAGGTCTCCGGGGTCAAGGCTCTCTCCTGGAGCCTCTTCCCGCACGGCGAGCGGCGCCTGCGGGCGAGGGCCGCGAGTACCCCGCTCGCCCGAACCCATGCACCCCGGGTCGAAGCGCGGCGCGGCCGGCCACGCCTGTCACCAGATCACCGTGCGGAACGCATGCGTAAGGACATGTCCGAATTCCTTCGCGCGGCCGGGCTCCGTCGCAGGCCCGACGGGCTCGGAACGGTCACAGGGGCTGCGCGAGCGTCCCGAAAGCGCTGTAATGACGGACGTGGTCAGTGAGGGCGCAGCGGGACGCAGAAAGAGAACGCTGCGTGCCGAGCTTGCCCTCAAGACGCTCACCGCGGACCTGGACCCGCGCGAGCGGCTGCGCCGCGTCCTCGAACTGGCCCTCGTCTTCACCGGCGCCACCCTCGCCGCGCTGTACGCGCCGACGGAGAGCGGCGCCGAGCTGTGCCTGGCCGAGTCGGCGGGCGTGCCGAGGACGCTCTACGGGCTGCGCGACAGCTATCCCCTCTCCGGTGGGTCTCCCGCGGCGGACGCCCACCGAACGGGCGAGCCGCGGTGGCTCGGCCCGGAGGAGCTGGGCCGCTGCGCCGACGCCCGGCGGCTGCCGGCCCAGGACTTCTCCCTGGCCTTGCTGCCGCTGCGGGACGGCGGCTGCCTGGTCGCCGTCAGCGAGCACCCGGGCGGCTTCGACGCCGAGGACCGCGAATGCCTGGGCCTGCTCGCCGAGGCCGTCGTCAGCCCGCCCCCCGCCGCGGCGGCCGAGGCGCCCGACCTGCCCGCCAGCTCCTTCAGCCTCGCCATGGACACCGGGCACGTCGAGGTCGACGACGAGATACTGGACCTGTTCGGCCTGAGCCCGGCCGAATTCGACGGCAAGGTGGAAACACTGCTGTCGCTGACCGTGCCGGAGGACCTGCCCTCGCTGATGTCCGTGGTCGAGCCGGACCACATGTCCATCGGCGACCGGGAGCTGGAGTTCCGGATCCTCCAGCCCTCCGGCGAGCAGAAGTGGCTGCGGCTGCGCGGACGCCTCGTGCCCGGCGGAAAGGGCCGCCCGGCGCGGCTCATGGGCACCGTCGCCGACGCCTCCTCGCTGCGCCCCGGCGTCAACGACGTGGCCCGCGTCCAGCGGCTCGCCGCGTCCCTGGCCACCGCGGGCACCGTCCGTGACGTCGGCAGCGCCGTGGTCGCCGCCCTGCGCGGACCCCTCCAGGCCGACCGGATCGCCCTCGCCGAGCTGGAGGGGGACCGCCTCGTCGTCACTGTCCTCGACCCGCCCGAGCCGGAGGCCTGGCCCGATGTGTGGCGCTCCGAGTGGCGTTCGGAGTGGCCCGACGCGCCCGTACGCTCCATGCCCACGCTCGCGGCGGCCCTGAGCGAGGGGCGCGCCGCGATCTGGCCCGCCGGAGCGGACCTGGAACCCGCGCTCGCCGACGTGGGCCCCGGCGGCCTCGCCGTGCTGCCGCTGCCCGCCGGCGGACGCATGGCCGGTGCCTGCCTCATCGGCTGGGACACCCCGCACGAGTTCGGCCCCGACGAGCGCGCCCTGCTCACCGCGGCCGCGGGCCTCGCGGGCCAGGCCCTGATGCGCGCCCACGCCTTCGACGCCGAACACGAGCTGATCGGCATGCTCCAGCGCAGCCTGCTGCCCCGCCGGCTGCCCCGGCTGCCCGGCGCGGTCGCCGTCGCCCGCTATCTGCCCACCACGGCGGGCCTGGAGGTCGGCGGCGACTGGTACGACGTGATCCCGCTGCCCGACAACCACGTCGCCCTCGTCATCGGCGACGTCCAGGGACACAACGCCTCGGCCGCGACCCTCATGGGCCAGATGCGCACAGCGCTCCGTGCGTACGCCATCGAGGGCCACCCCCCGGACGTGGTGGTCTCGCACGCCAACCGTCTCCTCATGGACCTGGAGACCGACCTCTTCGCCACCTGCTGCTACGTCGACGTGGACATGGAGGAGGACACCGCCTGGTTCGTCCGCGCCGGTCACCTCCCACCGGTGCTGCGTCACCCGGACGGCGGCACGGAGATCGCCTGGTCCGAGGGCGGCCCGCCGCTCGGCGTCGTCACCCAGACCGAATTCCCCATGAGCCCGCTGCGGCTCCAGCCCGGCACCGTCATCGCCCTGACCACGGACGGTCTCGTCGAGTCCGTCGAGGTCGACATCGAGGACGGCCTGAACCGGCTCGCCGAAGAGCTGTCCGCCTCCGACCCCGCCCATCTCGGAGTCGTCGCCGACGGACTGCTCGCGGGCGCCAACCGCAGCGACGACGTGGCCCTCCTCCTGCTGCGCTACGACGGCATGGCGCTGCGCCCGCGGCGGGAGGGCTGGACCGTGTGGCGTGTCCCCGAGGCGGTCCGGCACGCTCGCCGCTTCACCCGGCGCACCCTGCGCGCCTGGGGCGTGGCCGAAGAGGCGGACACCGTACTCCTCGTCGTCTCCGAACTCGTCACCAACGCCCTCGTGCACACCGACGGCCAGGTCAGGCTCGACCTCACCCTCATCAACAGCCGACTGCGGATCGCGGTCACCGACAACTCACCGCGTACGCCCGTGAAGCCCACCAGCATCGGCTGGGAGGCCACCGGCGGACGCGGCATCCTCCTCGTCGAGGCCATGTCGGCCGCTTGGGGGACGGTGCCGGTGAGCGGCGGGAAGCAGGTGTGGAGCGAGGTCGCGCTGGAGCGGCACCCCGGCGAGAACGTCCCGGAGTGACACCCTGAGCGTGTGCGTCTCCTGCTGATGTCCGACACCCACCTCCCGCAGCGCGCCAAGGAGCTACCCGACCCGCTCCTCGCCGAACTCCCGCTCGCCGACGTCGTCATCCACGCGGGCGACTGGGTGGACACCGCCACGCTCGATCTGCTGGAGGACCGCTCCCGCCGGGTCGTCGGCGTGTACGGCAACAACGACGGCCCGGCACTGCGCACCCGCCTCCCCGAGGTCGCCCACGCCGACCTGGGCGGCCTGCGCTTCGGAGTCGTCCACGAGACCGGCGCCGCCGAGGGCCGCGAGCGCCGCTGCGCCGAGCGCTTCCCCGACCTCGACGTCCTCGTCTTCGGCCACAGCCACATCCCCTGGGACACGACCACACCGACCGGCCTGCGCCTCCTCAACCCCGGCTCCCCGACCGACCGCCGCCGTCAGCCCCACTGCACCTACATGACCGCGACCGTGACCGACGGGCGGCTCGCCGACGTGACACTGCACCGGCTGCCGCCGCGCACGCCGGGATCCAGGAGTCGTTGATCGACGCCGAGGCGGGTGGCGGATCAACGGCGCCGACGTCGGCGTATGCGCAAGAACACCAGTGCTGCCGCGACGGCCGCCACCACACCCGCCACCCGCTTGGCGACGGATGGACCGACCGTCCGCAGCAGGTCGATCGCTTCCGGCTCGGGCTCCGAACGCACCGACAGAGTGGTCTCGTGGAGCCGCTCGGACAGACAGTCCGCGAACTGTCCGACCAGCTTGTCGCCCACCTCCGCCATGACCCCGCGCCCGAACTGCGCCGGACGCCCCGTCACCGTCAGATCGGTCCGCACCGACACGGCCGTGCCGCCGTCGTGTTCGCTCAGGGTGCCCGTGACGGTGGCCCGCGCCGTGCCCTGGCCGCGGGTCTCCTTGCCGCTCGCGATCAGCACCATCCGGTGCGCGGCCTCGTCCTGCTCCTCGAAGACGGCGGTGCCCCGGTAGGTCACCGTGATTGGGCCGACCTTCACCTTCACGGATCCGGTCACGGTCTTGCCGTCGTACTCCTCCACCGTCGCACCGGGCATGCAGGGAGCCACCCGCTCGATGTCGAGGAGCACCCGCCAGGCGTCCTGGACCGGGACGGGGACCGTGAACTCGTGGTGCAGATCCATCGCTTCCTCCTGGATCGAGCTACATCGAGCTATCGCGAGCTACCTCGGATGAATCGCCCCGCCCGTCGCTGTCAGGGGTGTCCCGCTGCCGCCCCACCGCAGCGCGACGATCTCCGCGGCGACGGACACGGCCACCTCCTCGGGCGTACGGGCCCCGAGGTCGAGCCCGACGGGGGAGCGCAGCCGGGACAGTTCGGGCTCCGACAGACCGGCGTCGGTCAGCCGCTTCATCCGGTCGTCGTGGGTACGACGGCTGCCCATCGCCCCGATGTACGCGGCCGGGTGGCGCAGTGCCTCCTCGAGCAGCGGCACGTCGAACTTCGGGTCATGGGTGAGGACACAGATCACCGTGCGCGCGTCGGTCGTCGTACCGCTCAGATAGCGGTGCGGCCAGTCGACGACCACCTCCACGCCCTCCGGGAACCGTTTCGGTGTGGCGAAGACGGGGCGGGCGTCGCACACCGTGACCCGGTAGCCGAGGAAGGCGCCGATGCGGGCCACCGCTGCCGCGTAGTCGATCGCGCCGAAGACCAGCATGCGGGGCGGTGGCGCGAAGGAGTTGAGGAAGACGGTGACCGCGTCCTCGCGGCGCTCGCCGTTCGGGCCGTAGTGCCGCCGGATCGTGGCGCCCTGGGCCAGTTCGCCGCGCGCGTCGGCGGTGACGGCCACGTCCAGTCCGACCGAACCGAGCGAGCCCGCCACCCCGTCGGAAGGCCCCGACTCCGCGTCCGGCCATACGGCGAGGGTGGCTCCGCGCGGCGCCGGTCCGTCGATCACCGTCGTCACGGTCACCGGGCGGCCCGCGGCGACCGATTCGGCCACCGCCCCGAAGGACGGGTCGTCGGCGGGGGACACCCGGCGCACGAGCAGCGTGATCTCGCCGCCGCAGGTGAGGCCGACGGCGAACGCGTCCTCGTCGCTGTACCCGAACGTCTCCAGGCGTGCCTCGCCGGACTCCACCACCTCCTGCGCCAGCTCGAAGACCGCGCCCTCCACGCAGCCGCCGGAGACACTGCCCACGACCTCGTCGTCGGGGCCCACGGCCATGGCCGCTCCCGGGTCGCGGGGCGCGCTGCGGCTGACCGCGACCACCGTGGCGAGCCCGAACGGGGTCCCCGCCGCGTACCACCGGTTCAGCGCAGGGAGGATCTCACGCATCGCTCGCTCCCTTCACCACAGGGTGCGTCTCTCGAGGTCCCTCTCAAGGATCCGCTACTCCTGAAGGGTCCGGTTTTCTTCAAGCGTCCGGTTCTCTTCAAGGGTCCGCTCCTCTCACCACCGCCGCCAGACGCTCCAGCGCGGCCAGACTGTGCCCTTCGACGAACGCGTCCACGCTCGGCAACGCAGCCGCCATTCCCGCGGCCAAGGGTGCGTAACCGGGGCGGGCCTTGCGCGGATTGGCCCAGATCACCCGGTGCGCGAGCCGGTGCAAGCGTCGCATCTGGGCCGCGAGCAGGGCAGGATCGCCACGCTCCCAGCCGTCCGAGAGCAGCACCACGACCGCGCCGCGCGCCATGCCCCGGCGGCCCCAGCGGTCCAGGAAGGCCCGCAGCATCTCGCCGAGCCGGGTGCCGCCGCGCCAGTCCGGGACCGCCGCCGAGAGTGCCGCCATGGCCGTGTCGGGGTCGCGGTGGGCGAGCTCGCGGGTCACCCGGGTCAGCCGCGTGCCGATCGTGAACACCTCCGTAGTGGTGCCGTGCGAGGCCGCGTGCGCGAATCGCAGCAGCGCGTCCGCGTACGGGGCCATCGAGCCGCTCACATCCACGAGCAGTACGACCCGGCGCGGGCGCTCGGCCCGGGCGTGCCGCCGTAGGCGGGCCGGCTCACCGCCCCGCCGCAGCAACTCCCGTACGGTACGTCGCGGATCCACGCTCCCCCGCCGCGCCGGATGCCGCCGCGCGGAGCGCCGCACCTCACCGCGCAGGCGGAACGCGGCCAGCAGCCGCCGCAGTTGCTCCCGCTCGGCCGCCGTGAGCCCGGCGAAGTCCCGGTGGCGCAGTACGTCGGTGGAGTCGGCCAGCACCGGTGTCGGTACGCCGTCCTCCGCGGCCCGCGTCGCCGTGCGCGGAGCGGAACCGGGATCGCGGACGACCAGGCGCAGCCGGGGCGCGGGAGTAGCCCCCTTCGGCACCCCGTCGCCCTGCGCGCCGAAGTACGCGGCGAAGACCCGCTCGTACCGCTCCAGATCGTCCCGGCTACCGCACAGTGTGAGCCGCCCGGCCCAGTACACGTCGGAGCGCAGGCCCGGTTCGAGGAGGGCGAGCGCGCCGAGGAAGGCCTGGACACGGTCGGGCCCCGCGTCGACACCGGCCGCGCGCAGCGCCCGAGCGAAACCGACGACCACGGCGGACGCATCGACGCCCATCACCTTTCACACCCCTCGCGCCGCGAGGATCGCCGACAGATCGAGCCCGCGGGCCCGCTCCGCGTCCTCCCGGTACTTCAGCACCGATCCCAGCGTGGCCACCGCCAGTTCGGCATCCACCTCGGTCGCGCCCAGCGCGTGCAGGGCCTCCGCCCAGTCGATCGTCTCCGCGACCCCGGGCGGCTTGAGCAGGTCCTCGGCGCGCAGGGCCTGGACGAGCGCGGTGACCTGCTCGGCGAGCCTGGCGGTCACCTCCGGCAACCTCCTTCTCACGATGGCGAGTTCGCGGGCGAACTCGGGATGGTCGAACCAGTGGTAGAGACAGCGTCGCTTCAGCGCGTCGTGCACCTCGCGGGTGCGGTTGGAGGTGAGGACGACGATCGGCGGCAACTCGGCTCGCAGTGTGCCCAGTTCGGGGATGGTGACCGCGTACTCCGACAGCAGCTCCAGCAGGAACGCCTCGAACTCGTCGTCCGCGCGGTCGACTTCGTCGACCAGCAGCACCGACGGCTGGGTCTCCAGAGCCTGGAGGAGGGGCCGCGTGATGAGGAACCGCCGGTCGTACAGCTCCCCTTCGAGCCGGTCGGCGTCGGTGATGCCCGCCGCCTCGGCGGCCCGCAGGTGCAGGAGCTGGCGCGGGAAGTCCCAGTCGTACAGGGCCTGGGACGCGTCGATGCCCTCGTAGCACTGCAGCCGGATCAGCGGGGCGCCGGTTGCCTCGGCGAGGGCGGACGCGAGCGCGGTCTTGCCCACGCCCGCGTCGCCCTCGCAGAAGATCGGCCGGTGCAGCCGCAGCGCCAGGAAGCAGGCCACGGCCAGCCCGTCGTCGACGAGATACCCCGTCTTCTCCAGGCGGGCCCGCACCTCCTCAGGGCCGCTCAAGCCGTCCATGACCACGCCGGTGATGGGCTCCTCACCCCATCCCGGCGGCGGACAGGACCGCCCGCCGCGTGAGCACCCGGGCGAGGTGCGCGCGGTATTCGGGCGAGGCCGATGGATCGGACGACGGGTGCGTGCCGTCCGCCGCTTCCTCGGCGGCCCGCCGCACCACACCCTCCGCCGAGGCACCCACGAGCGCCTCTTCGGTCGCCCCGGCCCGCAGTGGTGTCGAGCCCATGTTCGTCAGCCCGATCCGTGCCTCGGCGATCTGCCCGTTGTCGCGTCGCACGAGCGCCGCCACACCGACGACCGCCCAGGCCTGCGCCACCCGCTGGAACTTCTCGTAGTGGAACCCCCAGTCGTCGGTCGTCGGGATCTCCACCTCCACCAGCAGTTCGTCCGGCCGCAGCGCGGTCTGCAGATAGTCGACGAAGAATTCGCGGGCCGGGATGGCGCGCCGCCCCTGCGGTCCCACCGCGATCAGTGTCGCGTCGAGCGCGAGGATCACGGCGGGCAGGTCACCGGCCGGATCGGCGTGCGCGAGCGCTCCGCCGAGGGTGCCGCGATGGCGTACGGCGGGATCGGCGACCGTGGCCGTGGCCGCGGCCAGCAGACCTGCGTGACGGCGTACCCGGGGGTCGCGGATGACGTCGTGGTGCGAGGTCATCGCGCCGATGATCAGCGTCCCCTCGTCCTCGCGGATCCCGCGCAGCTCCGGGATCCGGCCGACGTCCACGACGAGTTCGGGAAAGGCGAGCCGCAGTCGGAGCAGCGGCAGCAGGCTCTGCCCGCCGGCCAGCACCTTCGCGTCCTCGCCCGCGTCCGCGAGGGTGCGCACGGCCTCCTCGACGCTTGAGGGCCTCGCGTACTCGAATGCCGGGGGAATCATGCCGACGCCTCCTTCACGGACTGAGCGGACTGAAGGGCCTCCCAGACCCGCTGTGGCGTACAGGGCATCGCCACCTCGGTCACCCCCAGCGGGCGCAGCGCGTCCACGATCGCGTTGACGACCGCAGGCGTGGAAGCGATCGTCCCCGCCTCGCCGACACCCTTGGCTCCCAAGGGATTCGAGGTGGCCGGCGTCTCCGTCCGGTCCGTCACGAACTCAGGCAGATCGGCGGCCGAGGGCACGAGATAGTCGGCCATCGTGCCCGACACCAGGTTGCCCTCGTCGTCGTACACCGCCTCCTCGTACAGGGCCTGTGCGATGCCCTGTGCGACCCCGCCGTGCACCTGTCCCTCGACGATCATCGGGTTGATGACACGGCCGACGTCGTCGACACAGACGTACTTGCGGATGGTGGTCCGTCCGGTCTCGGTGTCGATCTCGACGGCACACAGATGGGTGCCGTGCGGGTAGGAGAAGTTCTCCGGGTCGACCAGGTGCTCGGCGTTGATGGTGGGTTCCATGCCGTCGGGCAGGTCGTGCGAGGAGAACGTCTCGAAGGCGATCTCCTGGATGGACTTGCGCGCCTCGGGCGAGCCCTTCACGGAGAAGACGCCGTGGGTGAACTCCAGGTCGTGCTCGTTGGCTTCGAGGAGGTGCGCGGCCACCTTCCGTGCCTTCTCCACCACCTTCTGGGCGGCGTGATGGACGGCCGCCCCGCCGACGACCAGCGACCGCGAGCCGTAGGTGTCCATGCCCTGCGGTGCCGCCCTGGTGTCGCCGTGCACCACTTCGACGTCCTCGAAGGGCACCCCCAGTACGTCGGCGGCGATCTGGCTCCAGCAGGTCACATGCCCCTGCCCGTGCGGGCTGGTGCCGGTGACCACCTCGACCTTGCCGGTCGGCAGCATGCGGATGCTCGCCGCCTCCCAGCCGCCGGCCGCGTACCGCAGATCCCGCAGCACCCGGCTCGGCGCGAGCCCGCACATCTCGGTGTACGTGGACACACCGATGCCCAGGCGTACGACGTCACCGCGCTCATTGCGCTTCTGCTGCTCGGAGCGCAGCTCGTCGTATCCGAAGAGTGCGAGTGCCTTGTCCGTGGCGGCCTCGTAGTTGCCGCTGTCGTATGTCAGACCCGCGATGGACGTGTACGGGAATTCTTCGTGCCCGATCCAGTTGCGGCGCCTCAACTCGACGGGATCCAGGCTGAGTTCGACGGCCAGTTCGTCCATGATCCGTTCGATGGCGAATGTCGCCTCGGGGCGTCCGGCGCCGCGGTAGGCATCCGTGGGCGTCTTGGTCGTGAAGACCCCGGTGCAGGTGAAGTCGTACGCCTCCATCTTGTAGATCGCCGGATACATGAACGCACCGAGGATCGGGATGCCCGGCGTGACGAGCATCAGATAGGCGCCCATGTCGGCGAGGAGGTCGACCTTGAGGCCGAGCAGTTTGCCCTCGCGCGTGGCCGCGATCTCGATGTCCTGGATCATGCCGCGGCCGTGATGGGTCGCGAGATAGCCCTCGGAGCGCGACTCGGTCCACTTCACCGGGCGGCCCAGCCGTTGCGCCACGGTGAGAGCGAGGGCCTCCTCGCCGTACACCTGGAGCTTGGAGCCGAAGCCGCCGCCCACGTCCGGGGCGATGACCCGGAGCTTGTGCTCGGGGACGCCGGTGACCATGGAGAGCATGATCCGCAGGATGTGCGGTATCTGGGTGGACGAGTAGAGGGTGTACTCGCCGGAGGCGGCGAGTGGCGTGACGACCACCGCGCGCGGCTCCATGGCGTTGGGGATGAGCCGCTGCTGGAGGTATCGGCGCTTGAGGACGACATCGGCCCGCTCCCGGACCGTGTCGAAGCTCTCGCCGGTGGCCAGGGGCCAGACGTAGCAGCGGTTCGTGCCCTTGTCCGCGTGGACCAGCGGGGCGTCCTCGGCGAGGGCGGCCTCCAGGTCGAGCACCGGGGGCAGGGGCTCGTAGTCGACCTCGATGGCTTCCAGCGCGTCGGCGGCCGCGTACCGGTCGCGAGCCACGACCACGGCCACCGGATCGCCCGCGAACCGCACCTCGTCGACCGCGATCGGCGGGTGGTCGGGCAGGACGATGTCCTCGGTGACCGGCCAGGCGCAGGGCAGCGAGCCGAGGCCCTCGGCGAGATCGCGTCCGCTGAAGGCGGCCACGACACCGGGCCGCTCGCGTGCGGCTGAGACGTCCACCCGGTCGATCCGGGCGTGTGCCATGGGGCTGCGCAGGATCGCCATGTGCAGCAGCCCGCTGACGTTGATGTTGTCCGTCCAGTTGGTCTGGCCTGTGACGAGACGGGCGTCTTCCTTGCGGGGGCGGGAGCGGCCGACCTCACGCTCGACGACCTGGTCGCTCATCGGGTGGCCTCCTGCCCGGAGGCGGCGAGGACCGCGCGCACGATGTTCTGGTAGCCGGTGCACCGGCAGAGGTTGCCCTCCAGGGCCTCCCGGACGTCCTGGGGACCCGGCTCGGGGTTCTCGCGGAGCAGATCCCGGGCCGCCATGATCATCCCGGGGGTGCAGTAGCCGCACTGCAGCGCGTGCCGATCGTGGAACGCCTTCTGCAGGCTGTGCCACTCCCCGTCCTGGGCCAGGCCCTGGACCGTGGTCACTTCGCTCCCGTCGGCCTGGACGGCGAGTACTGAGCAGCTCTTGACGCTCTCCCCGTCGAGGTCGACCGTGCATGCCCCGCAATTGGAGGTGTCGCAGCCAATCGGGGTGCCGGTCAGGCCCAGGCGGTCTCGCAGGTAGTGGACCAGGAGGAGACGGGGTTCGACCTCGTCCTCGTATGTGGTGCCGTCCACCTTCACCGATATGCGGGTCATGTGCCCTCCCAGAGAGCCAGGTGAGGGGTATCAGCCATTTTACGTGACGTGCGTCACTCTAGGGCTGAGTGCCGAGGGGGGCGAGCGCTGCGGCACCCATTTGTTGAGCGTTAATCCGTTGCCGTCGCGCGCCGCCGCCTGCTGGACTGGCGAGGACGCGTCCACCAAGATCGAGGAGCAGCAATGCGCACACCGTTCATGTCCACCCAGGAAGGAATCACTCTCACTTCAAAGGACATGACGCCCGGTGCATATGCTCAACCTGGGAATTCTGGCGCACGTAGACGCCGGTAAGACAAGCCTGACCGAGCGGCTGCTGCATGCCGTCGGGGTCATCGACGAGATCGGCAGCGTCGACGACGGAAACACCCAGACCGATTCCCTCGCGCTGGAGCGACAGCGCGGCATCACGATCAAATCCGCCGTCGTCTCCTTCGCGATCGACGACACCGCCGTCAATCTGATCGACACCCCCGGCCACCCGGACTTCATCGCAGAGGTGGAGCGGGTGCTCAGCGTGCTCGACGGCGCCGTACTCGTCGTCTCGGCCGTGGAGGGCGTCCAGGCGCAGACCCGTGTGCTGATGCGGACGCTCAAGCGGCTGCGGATTCCCACGCTCGTCTTCGTGAACAAGATCGACCGTGGCGGGGCGCAGTACGAGCATGTCCTGGAAAAGATCTCCGCGCGGCTCACTCCGTCGATCGTCCCGCTGGGTGAGGTCGGTGAACCGGGCACACGGCAGGCCCACTTCACCCTGTTCGACGACGCCCGGCTCAGGGCACCACTGCTCGATCTGCTCGCGGAGAACGACGACGATCTGCTGGGCGCGTACGTCGAGGGCCGCGTCTCGGACGACCGGCTCCGCGCGGCTCTCGTACGGCAGACCGGGCAGGCCCTGGTGCACCCGGTGTTCTTCGGCTCGGCCATGACCGGCGCGGGCGTCGCGGAACTGATCGCCGGGATCAAAGAGTTGCTGCCCTCGGCCGACGGCGATGCGGACGGTCCGGTCTCGGGCACCGTCTTCAAGGTCGAGAGAGGGCCCGCGGGGGAGAAGATCGCGTACGCCCGGATGTTCTCGGGGACGCTGCGGACGCGCGACCGCTTGGCCTTCCGTGACGCGGAGGAGGGGAAGGTCACCGCGATCAGCGTCTTCGACCAGGGCTCGGCCGTCCGGGTGACGTCCGTGGCCGCGGGGCGGATCGGCAAGCTCTGGGGGCTGGGCGACATCAGGATCGGCGACACCATCGGCGCGGCGCGGACATCGTCGGCGGGCGAGCACCTTTTCTCCCCGCCGACGCTCGAAACGGTCGTCGTCCCCTGCCGTCCGACCGACAAGGGCGCCCTGCATCTCGCGCTCACGCAACTCGCCGAACAGGATCCGCTGATCAATCTGCGCCACGACGAGCTGCGCAAGGAGACCTCCGTATCCCTCTACGGCGAGGTGCAGAAAGAGGTCATCCAGGCGACGCTGGCGGACGAATTCGGTATCGACGTCCTGTTCCGCGAGACGACACCGCTCTGCATCGAGCGGCCGGTCGGTACCGGCGGGGTGGTCGAGTTCAATGGAAAGGACCCCAATCCCTTCCTCGCTACCGTCGGACTGCGCATCGATCCGGCGCCGGTCGACTCCGGTGTGGAATTCCGCCTGGAGGTCGAACTCGGATCCATGCCGTACGCGTTCTTCAAGGCGGTCGAGGACACCGTGAAGGACACACTCGCGCAGGGAATCCACGGATGGCAGGTCACCGACTGCACGGTCACCATGACCCACTCCGGCTATTCGCCCCGGCAGAGCCACGCCCATCAGGGCTTCGACAAAAGCATGTCCAGCACGGGCGCCGACTTCCGGGGCCTGACGCCGCTGGTGGTGGTGAACGCACTGCTGGTGGCGGGTACGCAGGTGTACGAGCCGATGCACCGTTTCCGTCTGGAGGCCCCGGCGGACACCCTGGGAGCCGTGCTGCCCGTGCTGGCGAAGCAGGGCGCCGTCGCGCAGACCACGGAGATGCGCGGCGCGTCATGCGTGCTGGAGGGCCGGATCCCGGTCGCCCAGGTGCATGAACTGGAGCAGCAGCTACCGGGGCTGACCCGCGGAGAGGGCGAGCTGGAATGCGCCTTCGACCACTACGCGCCGGTTGTCCGCGGCGCGGTCCCGGACCGGCCGCGGACCGACCTGAACCCGCTCGACCGGAAGGAGTACCTGCTGAACGTGACGCGACGGGTCGGCGGGTGAACGAGGCGGGGGAAGGAGACGGTGAAGGCGGCGGGCGAAGGAGGCCGTGAACGAGGCGGCTGAAGGAGGCGGGTGAAACGAGAAACTTACTCATGAGTCAGGGGTGTTGACGCCCCCTGGTGCAGGGGCGACTGTTGTGAACATGTCGAAGTTACGTGCGCGTCTGCTCGGCGTCCTCGTACTCCTCACCGGCTTCCTCACGGCGGCGGGCGCGCAGCCCGCCGCCGCGGACGGACTCCCCGACTCCCTCTGGTTCGACGAACCCGCGGCCGCCACCCTCACGGTCGCGAACGGCCACTTCACCGACGGCCTCGGCCGCGAGGTCGTGCTGCGCGGCTACAACGTCTCCGGTGAAACCAAGCTTGAGGAGAACAGCGGACTGCCCTTCGCCTCGGTCGCCGACGCCAAGAAGTCCGCGACCGCGCTGCGCGCCCTCGGCGGCGGAAACTCCGTACGCTTCCTGCTCTCCTGGGCGCACGCCGAACCCGTGCGCGGCCAGGTCGACACCGCCTATCTCGCCGCGGCCACCGACCAGATACGCGCCTTCCTCGACGCGGGAATCCGCGTGTACCCCGACTTCCATCAGGACCTCTACTCCCGTTATCTCTTCAACACGGGCAGCTGGTACAGCGGCGACGGCGCCCCCAAGTGGGCCGTACAGGCGGGCAATTACCCCCAGGAGTCCTGCGGGATCTGCCTCTTCTGGGGCCAGAACATCACCCAGAACGGGGCCGTGAAGCAGGCGTCGTACGACTTCTGGCACAACGCGTACGGAGTCCAGGACGCCTTCCTCGCCACGGCCGCGACCACCATGGCCTACGTGAAACAGCACCTCACCACCGCCCAGTTCGCCGGCGTCGTCGGCTTCGACCCGTTCAACGAGCCGTACGCGGGCACGTACGACTCCGGGCAGACCAGCCGGACGTGGGAGCGCGACGTGCTGTGGCCCTTCTACGTGAAGTTCCGGGCCCGCATGGACGCGGCGGGCTGGCAGGGCAAGCCCGCCCTCGTCGAACCGAACCTCTTCTGGAACGCCAACATCGACTCCCAGAAGCAGGAGGGCGGCCTGCTGGACGCGGGCACCCTGGGCTCGCGCTATGTGTTCAACACCCACTTCTACGACCAGAAGGCGATCTCCGGCATCCTGATGTGGGGCAAGGCGGGGGACGGCCAGTACGCCACGGACTTCGGGACGGTACGCGACCGCGCCTCGGCCGCGGGCACGACGGCGATCGTCAGCGAGTTCGGCCACCCGCTCTCCGGATCGGTCTCGGACAAGGCGCCGACGGTCGTGAAGGCGATGTACCAGGCCCTCGACTCCCGCCTGCCGGGCTCCACTTGGTGGTCCGAACCGGCATCCTCGGGCCCTGTCCTCTCCGGCACCCAGTGGCAGTGGGACATCTACAACGGCCGCCACCACGAGCTGATGAACGACAACCCCGACAAGGTCCTGACCTCCGGTGACGCCTGGAACGACGAGGACCTCTCCGCCGTACGCCTCGACGACTCGGGCACGGCCGTCCTGCGCCAGGACGCCCGCCTCCTGGACCGCCTCTACCCCAGCGCCACGGCGGGCAGCACGGTCGCCTTCACCTACGAGGACCGCTCCCGCGACGGCTCCACCACCCTGACCTGGAACCCGATTCCGTCGTCCCTGCCGCACGTCGCCCAGCTCGTGGGATCGGGCCAGTACGGGCTGCTGCTCTGGCGCTCCGGCGGCACTGGCGCCCCCACGGAGCTCCACCTCCCGGCGTCCTTCCCGACCTCGGCCACGACGGTGGTGTCCGACCTCGGGGCGATGATCTCGCCACCCGCCTACACCACGACGACACCGATCGCCGCGGCCCCCGAGCCGGGCGGTACCGGCAGCCGTCGACTGCTGCTCACCGCACCGGGCTCGGGGACCCTGCACTACGCGCTGGTCACGAACGGGGCGACGGCTCCGTCCGCCGATCTGCTGAGCGCGGCCCGGACCGAACTGGCGTCGTGGGCCGCGACGGCGGTCAACTAGCGGGCGTGCCCGACCAGTTCGCCTCCACATGGCCGAGGCGAACGCGCTGGGGGTGGTCGCCGACCGGTACTGACACCGTCTTCTGCCCGGTGGCGAAGTCGATGGCGGTGATCTGGTCGGCGCCGCTCTCGGAGATGACGCAGTCCTTGCCGTCGCCGCTGACGGTCGCCCAGTACGGCTTGGAGGCGGTGACGAGCGGGCCCTCCTGGAGGGTGGCCCGGTCGACGACGGTCGCGTAGTCGTCCATCGTTCCCGCGACGCACAGCTTGGTGCCGGCGGGGTTCATCGAGATGCCGTGGTGGCGGGAGTCGTTGACCCAGGTGGTGCGGTCGGTACTGGTGGCCGGGTTCTTCGGGAGCGTCTTGACGCGGGTGATCTTGTCGGTGGCGACGTCGTACTCCAGGAAGCCGTTGAAGAAGGACACCTGGAAGTACAGCTTGGACTCGTCGGGGCTGAACACGGCGGGGCGGACCGCGTCCGAGTAGTCGGTGAGGCCGATCGCGTCGAGCCGCTCGCGCATGTCGATCACCTTGACCTGCTTGAAGGTGGCCGCGTCGACGACGGTGATGTGCCGGTCGCCCTTCGTCCAGTCCAGCCAGGGGTCGTCGAGGGCGGTGTTGACGTCACCGATGGCCATGTTCCAGATGTACTTGCCGTCGTGGGTGAAGATGTTCTCGTGCGGCTTGTCGCCGGTGGCGAAGGAGCCGAGCTGTTTGCCGGTGTTGATGTCCAGGACGTGCACGGTGTTCGTGGTCGAGGCGGAGACCGCGACGCGGGTGCCGTCGGGGGAGACCGCCATGTGGTCGGAGCGGTAACCCGACACCGCGAAACGCCAGTTGATCTTCCCGGTGGCGAGGTCGATCGAGACGACGTCGGCGAAGCTCGGGCGGGAGACGACCACGGACTTGCCGTCGGGCGTGGAGTACATGTCGTCGACGAACTGGTCGTGGCCCTCCCCGACGCCGTTGCGAATGGCGAGGAAGTAGGCCCACTTGATCGGGTCGGCGTTGATCGCCGCCAGCCGCTCGTCCTTGTCCGGGATCACGTTGATCCGGCCGACCTTCGCGAAGTCTCCGGTGGACTTGATGACGTCGGCGGTGCCGTCCCAGTTGTTGCCCACGAACATCACCTCGCGCAGATCGGCGGCGGAGCTCTGCGCGATGGCCGCATTGGCTGCGGTGGCCGTGGTCGCCGTGCCGCCGACGGTGAGGGCGAGGGCGGCGGCCAGGGAGCAGATGTGCCTTGGTCTGAGGACAGCCATGGTGGGTCCTTGCCTTGGTGGGGAGTGCGGGTGGGGAGTGCGCGTGCAGAGTGCCGCTGGCGAGGGCATGACAAGGAAAAATCTGAACACGCCCGCGTTCAGAGTTGACTTACTGGAAAGTAAGGAGGGGGCGGCCCTCTCCACAAGGGTCCGTACACGACAAAATCGTCCGGGTGAACGGTTCGTCGGACCGGCGAGGCGAGGGAGGAACGCGTGGCGGGCAGGCTCAGACAGCCGACCGGCCGTTACGGGGGCAGGACCGCCGAGGAGCGGCAGGCCGAGCGACGCCGCCGCTTCCTGGACGCCGCGCTTCAGCTGTTCGGCGACAGTCCGGGCTTCCGGTCCACGACCGTCGCGGCACTCAGCGAGGCTGCGGGCCTGTCGACGCGCCAGTTCTACGAGGAGTTCCGCACCCTCGAAGACGTCCTGGCCGCGCTGCACCTCCAGGTCAACGACTGGGCCGAGGAGGCCGCGCTCGCCGCGCTCGCCGACGCGCGGGAGCTGCCGCTCGCCGAGCGGGCCACCGCGATCTTCCGCGCCTACGCCGCGAACGTGACCGGCGACCCGCGCCGGATCCGCATCACCTTCGTCGAAATCATCGGCGTGAGCCCGCGGCTGGAGGAGCAGCGGCTTGCCCGCCGCGCCCGTTGGGTGGACCTCATCTGCGCCGAGGCGGCCGCGGCTGCCGCCCGTGGTGAGGCGGCACCGCGCGACTACCGGATCGCCGCGACCGCCTTCATCGGCAGCGTCAATGGCCTGCTCCATGACTGGAGCGCCGGCTGGGTGGATGCGACGCTCGACGAGGTGGTCGAGGAACTTGTCCGGCAGCTGCTGGGGATCTTGAGGCCGGCAGGGTGGGTGGGGTGACGGTGCGGGGGTGGGGGCTGGAGGGTTTTTCGCCCCCGCCGCCCCCGCCGCCCCTGCCCGTCCCGTATCTGGGGGCTGCCGCCCCCAGACCCCCGCTATCGGCCTGACGGCCTCGTCCTCAAACGCCGGACGGGCTGAATTCAGCCTCTCCGGCGTTTGAGGAGCGGGGTCTGGGGCGGAGCCCCAGGTACGGGAAGGGTAGGGGCGGCGGGGGCGAAAACCATCCCGGCCGTCAGCCCGTCAGCCGGTTCACCGCCTCGGCGACGGGTCCCACCCCCGTCCTCGGTGCGGATACGGGTCGAAAGGGCCTGGGCGCGCTGCCGATACGAAGGGTCCGTCGTCGCCCGTAGGAGAGCTGACGTGAGCCGGACGGAAGTCAGCCCACGCAGCGGCACGGCCGCCGGCGCCACGCCGAGGGAGACGAGCCGGGCGGCCCAGAACCCCTCGTCGAACTGGATCGGCACGGGCACGGCCGGAACCCCGGCCCGCAGCCCGGCCGCCGTCGTGCCCGCCCCCGCGTGATGAACCACCGCGGCCATCCGCGGGAAGAGCGCCGAGTGCGGCACCTCGTCGACCGTGAACATGTCGTCACCGGTGGCGCGCAGCCCACCCCATCCCCGCTGGATCACCCCACGCCGCCCGGCCGCCCGCAGGGCCCGTACGACCTCGGCACTCAGCCGCTCGGAATCGGGCACGGTGGCGCTGCCCAGACCCACGAAGACCGGGGGAGGAGCGGAGGCGCGAACTCCCTTGTGGGGGCCAGCGGTTGCAGATAGACGCCCATGCTGGGCAGCGACAGCCCCTCGGCGACGGCATGGCCGAGCGGCCCCAGGGAACTGGACAGCAGCAGTACGTCACTGGAGTGAGCGGCCTCGATCAGGTCGTCGGTCATCTGCCCGACGAGCGCCCGCGCCATCTCGACGACCCGGATCAGCTTCCCGGTCCCGGTGGTACTGCGATGCAGTCCCTGTCCCCGCGCCGACTCCAACTCCGCCCGGGGGTCGACGGGCAGCGCGTGAAACCCCACATCCGAACCGGCCACCAGCCGTTCGAAGTACCCGTGCGTCACCAGGGTGACCTCGTGCCCGGCCCGCGTGAGCCCGTGCCCCAGACCGGTGTATGGCGCCACATCGCCCCGCGACCCCGCGGTCATGATCGCTACTCGCACGACGGCCAGTATGGCGGGGTTTCACGGCCGGTGGCCCGCGGCTTGGCTCGCCGTGACGAATTCGGTGACCGCGTGACGGTACAGCCGGGGCTGTTCGGCGTCGATGATGTGCCGGCGTCCGCGACGGTGCGGAGCGTGGAGTTGGGCAGGACCTGACCGGCATGCGGGAGTGCGTCGGCCGACTCGGCGGGACCTTCGAGGCTGGTCCCGCCCAGGACGGCGGCTGAAGTGCTCCTGTTGCTCGGCCGGGGCCTGTCCAACGCGGAGATCGCCGCCCGGCTCCACGTCGGCGAGGCCACCGTGAAGACCCATGTGGGCCGCGGCCTCGACAAGCTCGGCCTGCGCGACCGCGTCCACGCGGTGGTCTTCGCCTTCGATCACGGCCTGGTCCGCCCCGGAGGCCCGCACGAACCGGCAGAGAACCAGCCATGGCCGAAATTCGCTCTAGCTCGCCTCCATCCAGAATGATCGAATCGGTCCTTGATTGATCGTCAAAGGGTGGGGGCTTCCGTGAATTCCATGTCGTACGTGGATCTGCATCGGCGCATGTCGGCGGATATCGAGGCGGAGATGGATACCGCTCTCGAAAAACTCGGTAGATCGGCGAAATCGGTCAGAGAAACAGTCGCCAAGCTATTGGAGCACCGCACCTTCAAATACCCGCTGTCGGTGCTGCCGATGATGGTCCATGCCGTCGAGACCGGAGCGCCCGAACCGGCGGTTCCGCTGGCCGTCGTGCATGAGCTGTGGTGGACGTCGGCGTGCTATCTGGACGATCTGGCCGATGGGCAGGGCGCGTTCGTCGCCGGTGACCTCAGCGGGAGCGAAGCGCTGCTCGCCACGGTCGTCAGCGGAAATCCGCTTCCCATTCTCGTCGTTCAGTCGCAACGAATTCCGGAGTCGGTGCGTGGTGTTCTGGCGATCGAGATCGTGAACTGCTCGATCGTTGCCGCCGAAGGGCAACTGATCGACCTTCGTGGTGATGTACGTGCTGCTACGCGCGACTCGGTGGTCACGGCGTACCGAGGTAAATCCGGCGCTCCCTTCAGCATGGTCACGGCAATGGCCGCCGAATTGGCGGGAGTCGAGAAGGAGCGAGTGGAGCTCTGGCGCGAGTTCGGCAATGTCTTCGGCATCCTGTGGCAGATATTCAACGACCAGGAGGACATCCTCTCCGGCCGTAACGAAGACCTGCTGAACGGCACGGTGACGTACCTGCTTGCCTGCGCCCTCGACGAGGCGGCCCCCCAGCCCAGGCAGCACCTCCTCGGCCTGCACACCGCCGCAAGGAGTTCTCACCAAGCCAGAGCGGAACTCACCGACCTCCTTCTCGCGCCTGCCGTTCTTCGTCGGTACGAGGAGGACATCAACGAGTTCCGCGACAAGGCGTATCGCCTTCTCGACGAACTGGGCGGTGACGAAACGTATTTGCAGATGCTTCGGCAGCTCGTGGACGAGTCCTCTCGGATGCTGCTCGGGGCGGACCTCGTCTCCGCGGGGACGGCTTCGGGGCAGTGCTACTGAACTTGACCGGGTGATGTCGGGCTGTTCGCCTGACGTCCCACGCGGACTTGCTTTCGGCAACTCGGTCGACTGCGCTCGGCCACCGGCCGGGAGACCGTTACCAGTGGTTGCTGCTCAGCGGGCTGGAGGAGGTGGGTGCGTGCGGGCAGCGCAAGGCACCGTACATCCGTACGAACTCTGCGCACCGGTGGCATAGTTGTGTCTCAACGCCGCGCAGTCCGCCAGGGCCACACACGTGCGGTCCGAGGTCCGGGCGATCCACGCGCTGCGGCGTGCGATTCGCTGGGCGCGTGACAGGAGAGCGACGGTTGCCGATCGGACTCATCGCACTGGCAATGGGCGGTTTCGGTATCGGTCTGACCGAGTTCCTGATCGCCGGACTGTTGCCGCAGGTGGCGTCGAGTTTCGCGGTGTCCGAGGCGGCCGCGGGCCGGCTGATCTCCGGGTACGCGTTGAGTGTCGCGGTCGGCGCGATCGCGCTGACCGCGGCGACGGCGCGGCTGCCCCGCAAGGGGGTTCTGGTCGGCCTGGTGGCGTTGTTCGTCATCGGCAACCTGCTGTCCGCCGTCGCGTCGAGCTATCCGGTGATGTTGCTCGGGCGGATCGTTGCGGCGTTGTGCCACGGTTCGTTCTTCGGTATCGGCTCGCTGGTCGCGCGCAGCCTGGTCGCCCCCGAGAAGAAGTCCCGTGCGGTGGCTGTCATGTTCGGCGGGCTGACGGTTGCGAACGTGTTGGGCGTGCCGTTCGGCGCGCTCGTCGGTGAACGCTGGGGCTGGCGAGCGGCCTTCTGGGCAGTCACCGGAATCGGCCTGCTCGCGCTGGCGGGAATCGTCGTCCTCGTCCCCGGTTGGGCGGGAGAGGCGCGGCTGCCGATGGCGGCGGGCCGTTCGGACCCGATACAACGCGGTGGCTTGTGGGCCCAGTTCCGTGCGTTCCGGTCCTGGCAGGTCTGGCTGACCCTGACGGCCACCGCGCTCAGCTACGGCGGGATGTTCGGTGCGTTCAGTTACATCGCCTACACGTTCACCGAGGTCGGCGGCTTTTCCCCCGCGGACGTCGCATGGTTGCTCATGGTGTACGGCGTCGGCCTGGTCGTCGGGAACCTGATCGGAGGGCGGGCAGCCGACCGTGACCGTGACCGCGCCCTGGTCCTCGCCCTGCTCGGACTCACCATCACCCTGGCCGTGTTCGGTCTGCTGGCCGGCAGCGCCACGGCGTCGGTGATACTGATCTTTCTGATGGGGCTGTTCGGATTCGCCAGTGTGCCCGGCATGATCACTCGTGTCACCGACTTCGCACATGGGGCGCCCCTGGCCGCAAGCGCCAACGTGTCCGCGTCCAACCTCGGCAACGCCCTCGGCGCCTGGCTCGGGGGCCTGGCCATCACCGCGGGCCTCGGCTACACCGCGCCGCTCTACGTCGGCGCCGGTATCGCCCTGACTTCCACCATCGTCATGGTCATCGCCGCAAACCACGCCAGGTCAACCGCGCAGCAGACTGGCTGCTGGACTTAAAAGTGTGACGTCCGTCCGAGCGTTTTCAGCTGTCCAGGGTGAGGCCGGTGCCAGTGAGGCAGCCGTTGATCAGGTGTGGCCGGTACTGGATCTTCTTGAGTTGCGCTTGACGGCGGTGGCCAACTGGTCGAGGTCCGCGGCGGCAAGGTTGCCCGTAGCCCGTTTCATCAGCGACCAGATGCCTTCCTGCGGGTTGAGGTCGAGTGCGTAAGAAGGGAACTGGAAGACCACGGCCAGTCCTGGTTCGCGGCGATGAATTCCTTCATCCCCGCCATCAAGATGTGTCCGGAGGAGCCGCGGCCACGGACGCGGCCCACCGGGGTTCGGCCGACCACGCCCCAGGTTCTCGCACGTGGCGGCCTCAGCGACTGGCTGGCCTCGTCTTCGAAGCGATCCAGGCCCCGCGGGCCGGCTGCTGCCACGACCAGCCGTGGCGCTTGAGTAGCCGCCACGTCCCTTCCATCGTGTAGCTGACGTGGAACATCCGCACTCTTGTCGCCACCCTCGAAGCGAACGACTGCCGCCAGCCGAATCCGCTCCCGCAGGGCCCTCCCCTCGGCGGTCAAGCCCCCGCCCTGCGCGTGTCTCACAGTCCACGACCACCGACTCCAACCACACGCCGTCAGGCGAACAGCCCGATCACCCAATCAAGTCCAGTAGCCGGCCGACGCGGCCATCACCAAGGCCGTCGCCAGGGCGAGGGCGGTACCGAGCAGAACTCCGGCGCACAGCCGGCGCCGCAGCACGCGGTACCTCTCCTCGTATTCGGCGCGCAATTCCGTGCCGCGCCGTGCGGTGCGTTCCCAGGAACGCCGGGTGAGGGCGAGGTGGTTCTCCTGATAGCGCGCCTCCGCCTCCTGTCGCTGGGAGTCCGTCAACGCAGCCGAGCGAGCGTCCCCGCCGCGTGCGCCGCTGGGCCTGGAGCATCGGGACCGCCGCCGTCGGCGTGGTCGTCCTGACCTTGATGCTGTCGGGAACGACCACCACCCCCGCCGTGGCCGCGCGCCGTCCCCTGCTCGTCGAGTCCGGCTCCACCCCCGTACCTCTGGACCGGCTCGCAGACCGGGCAGCGGCGGCGGCCGGCGGTTCGCCGCGGCTGCGCCAGGGCACCCACGTCCAGACCTGGAGCCTGAGCATGACCTCGGGACCCGGTGCCCGGCCGCCGATCACGCTCCCCGAGGAACGTGTCGTCCGCTGGAAGGCCGACGGCAGCCACACGGAACTCGTGGTGGCCACCGACCCGCGCCACCCGGGCAAGCCCGTCATCACCGACACCGACGGCACGCCGCGCACGGTCGAGGACGGCCATGTCCTCAACCGGCAGACGTATCCGCCGAGTTGGAGCGACGCCCCACCGCAGGCGCGGCCGCCGCACGACGCCGAGCGGCTGCGCGCCTACCTCGAGGAGATCGACACCACCGAAGCGATGAAGACACCGGAACTCCTGGACGCCATGGCCGAGTTGCTCGACCACTGGACGCTCGGCGCCCGGGAGTCCGCCGCGCTGGCCCGTGTCCTGGCCGATGCGAAGGGGCTGCGCCCGTCCGGAGCGGTCACCGACCGGCTGGGGCGCCGGGGCAGGCGTACGTGTACGACGACACGGCCCACTCCGCACACCGGATGCTGATCCTCGACCCGGCGACCGGCGCCGTCCTCGGCCTCGAGGACACCGTCACGAAGGACGATCCCGAGTACGGCGTCAAGGCCGGGGACGTGATGTCGTACAGCGCCTGGATGCGCTGATCAGGCGCCGAGCCGGCGTTCGGCCCCCGTCACGGTCTGCTCCAGCAGGACCGCGATCGTCATCGGGCCGACGCCACCGGGCACGGGAGTGATCAGCTCGGCCCGGACGCTCGCGGTGTCGAAGTCGACGTCGCCGACGTTTCCGGCGTTGTAGCCCGCGTCGATCACGACGGCCCCCGGCTTGATGTCCTCGCCGCGGATCAGCCGGGGCCGTCCCACGGCGGCGACCACGATGTCCGCCTCGCGCACGACCGAGGACAGATCCGTCGTCCGCGAGTGGCAGTACGTCACCGTCGCGTCGCGCCCGAGCAGCAGCATGCCGACCGGCTTGCCCAGGATCGCGCTGCGGCCCACGACCACGGCCCGCTTGCCCGCCGGGTCGACGTCGTACTCGTCGAGGAGCCGCATGATGCCGCCGGGCGTGCAGGACACGAAGCCCGGCAGTCCGAAGCTCATCGCCGAGTACGAGCTCAGCGTCACCCCGTCGACGTCCTTCTCCGGCGCGATGGCCTCGAACGCCGCACGCTCGTCGATGTGCGGTCCGACGGGGTGCTGGAGCAGGATGCCGTGCACGGTGGGGTCGCCGGACAACGCGTGGAGCGTGTCGACCAGTTCGGCCGTCGTGGTGTCGGCGGGCAGGGAGACGTGCCGCGACTCGATACCGGCCTTGCGGCAGCGGTTCTGCTTCATCCGGACGTACGTGACGGAGGCGGGATCCTCGCCGACCAGCACCGTCGCCAGACACGGCGCGGCACCCGTACCGTCCTTGAGGTCGGCCGCTCGCTTGGCGGTCTCCTCGACGATGCGGCGCGCGAGACCGGCGCCGTCCATCAGCTGGGCCTGGGGCATGAGCTACTCCTGAGCGTCGTTGACACCATCGCCCAGGCGCGCGGCAGAGACTCGTTCGTCAGACCGCTCCCCGGTGGTACTCCACCTCAGCGCCAGTCACGGCCCGCCGACCACCCTAGCCCGTACGATGATCGGCCAGGACGGCAGGGGGAGAGGGCCATTGGGCGACGTACGGGACGACCTTCTCAAAGGACTGGCGTGGAATACGGCCGCGCCGAGCGGCGTCCTGCTGCGCCTCCTGAGTCCGCAGGTCCCCTCGGTCTGGTTCTGGCGCTGCCTGCGGGCAGGCCTGCCCGCCGACGTCGTCGACGCGATCGTCACCCACCCCGACCTGCGCGTACGCGGTTACTTCGCCGATAGCTGGAACGCCGACCCAGCCGACCGCGCCCGACTGGCCGACGACCCCGAGCGGAAGGTCCGGATAGCGGTGGCCAACGGACCGGAACCGTTCCGGATGGAGGTCGCGCCGCTGCCCGATGCCGCGTACGAGCGGCTCCTGTCCGATCCGGACGGCGAGGTACGCGACTGGGCGGTGCACTCCCGGAGCATCCCCCCGCGGGTCCTCGCCGGGTACGCCGACCACACCGACCCCGCGGTCCGTGCCGCGGTCTGCCGGGCCTGGGACGAACTGGCTCCGGCCGTTCGCGACGCGCTCCTTGCGGATCCCGACGCCGAGGTCCGCCGGGCCGCGGCCGTCAGCGCCTGCCCCGACGACGCGGCACGTACCGACGAACTGCTGGACACCGTCGAGCGACGGCGGCGAGACGACGTACTCAGGGAGGGCCGACTCAGCCGCGCCACGGCCGAACGCCTCGCGGCGAGCGCGGACTCGGGAGAGCGGCACGCCGTCGCCGCGAACCCCTCACTGCCGCCCGATCTGGTCGCGCGCCTGGCCACGGATCCCGAACACGCCGTCCGCCTGGCGATATCGGTCAGGCCCGAACTCACCGAGCAGGAGCGAGCCGCGATCGACTACGAGATGGACCCGGAGCGCCGCCCCGGCCCGGTCCGGTGGGTCTGGAACCTCGGGGACGAGAACGACGACCACGCAGCGCTCCGCCGATGCGCGACCTCCGCCCACGTCCTGCTGCGCCGTTCCGCGGCCGCCAACCGCCACCTGCCGGGCGACCTCGTCGCGCGTCTCGCTCGCGACGAGGACCACGCGGTCCGCCTCTTGACCTGTGAGTACCAGCCCTCCGCCCCGCCGGACGCCCTCCTGCGCACGGTCCTGGAGTGGGACGGCTACACCCGCTCCATCCTGCTGGACAGACCGCAGTTCCCCAGGAAGGGCCTCGCCCGGTACGCCGACGACGCGGACCCGAGCCTACGGGTGCTCGCCCTGCACGACCCGGACGCCTCGCCCGAGCTGGTCGAGCGCCTCAGCCGCGACGAGTCCACCCGGGTCAGGAATGCACGGCCGCTGATCCCCGCGTCGCGCCGGCCCGCATCGAGGAACTGCTGGCCGAGCCCGCCACCGCCCAGCAAGCGGCGGGGAATCCCGGACTGCCGGTGCGGGCCATGCACCGGTTGCTGGACGAGCTCGGCCTGGACTGACGACTCAGGAGCCGCTCTCCGCGGGCGGCGCGGTCGGATCCGCCCCGGCCAGGAACCCGTTGGCCTGCGCCTCGGTGGTCACCGCACCGATGGCTCCGGCCCATCGGGCGATCTCGCGGGCCAGCGCCAGGGCTCCGGCCTCGTTGCCCGCGGCGCGGGCCAGGACCGCGAGCAGCATCTGCTGGGAGAGCGTGCCGGGGACGTTCCCGGCACGGGCGCCCAGAGCGGTCGCCCGGGTCCAGCGCTCCAGCGCCCGCGCGTGGTCGCCGCGATCGTGGTCGTGGTCGCCGAGGTGACGCAGCGCCTCGCGAGCCAGCAGGTCGTCGCCGGAGACGCCCGAGACACCCGAGACGGCCGACTCGCCCGCGCGCAGGGCGGCTTCGTAGTGCCCCGGTGCGAGATCGCGCTCGCCGAAGAGATTGTCGGCGATGAGGCCCAGGTACATCTCGGCCCAGCCACGGCGCACCTCGTCCGGGGCCTGCTCCCGCAGGGTCCCGGCACGGCTCCGGAGAGCGGCGAGGGCGTGCGGGTCCTTGCCCTCGGGGCCGAAGCGCCAGGTGCCGTCGGCGCGGAGCTGACCGAGATAGTCGTGGCGCAGCCACAGATAGTCCAGGTCCCAACGGCCGCTGGAGAGCGGCTCTTCGAAGGCTTTCTCGGCGGCGTCGAGCCGGGCGGCGGCAAGGCCGGTGCCGGTGAACCAGTCGCTCTCCAGGGCGACTTCGGCCGCGGCGAGGGCGAGCCGCGCACGAGACCGCGGATCGGTCGTGTCCGCCGTGTCCAGCAGGACCGTCGCGCGCTCCCACCGGGCGGCCCCCCCCCAACTCACGGGCCGCAGAGACGAGTTCGTCGAGCGGCACGGTCGTACGGAACTTGCTTGCGGAGTTCGTCATGGCGAGGAAAGTAGTAATCCGAAAAACTATCCACAAGAAAACTACTTTCGGAGGCACGCATGGGGGACCCGTCCGAGCTGTCCGGTCCGTCCGACGCGCCGGCGGCGGACTCGGTCGACCGGCATGTCGCGCTCTGGTCCAAGGAGCTCGACTGGATGGACCCGGTCAAGGAGGCGATCTTCGCCCGGCTCGCGATCCTGGCCCGGCACGCGGCGCAGGCGCGCCGGGACACCCTGGACTCGGACGGGCTGCGGCACTGGCAGTTCAAGGTGCTGCTGATGCTGCGGCGCATCGGTCCGCCCTACGAGGCGAGCCCCTCGCGACTCGCCGACATGCTCGGCCTGACCCGGGGCGCTCTGTCGGCGAGGCTCGGCCCCATGGAGGACGCGGGGCTGATCACCCGCACGAACGAGAGGGCCGACCGCCGCCGCGTACGGGTACGGCTCACCGACGCCGGAATCGGTGTGTTCGAGCAGCACGCGGCGTTGGAGGAAGAGGGTGAGAACGCGCTGCTCGCAGTGCTGAGCGCAGCAGAGAAGCAGACACTCGCAGACCTGCTGCGGAAACTGGTCGTGGCAGCCGAGTCCGGCGCGGATGCGACCGGCCCATCGACGCACTCGCCGAGAAGGTCCAGCTCAGACGCGACCTGACCTGGACCTTCGGCCAGTTCCTTCCTACTCGTCCCATGCCTGCACAAGTGTCTGTTCGACGATCTTGCCGTCGCGCAACGACATCATCGAGCTGGCCAGCACCCTTACCCCGTCCGGGTACTCGCAGGACTCGGTGTAGGCGACGTGGTCGCCCTGGATGATGCAGTCTTCCATTTTGTGCGTCATGTCCCGGCTGTAGACGTCGTTGAGCATGTCGGCGATCTCGCCGCGACCGTGTTTGATCATCGGGTGGCTGGGCTGGGTGTTGCGGTCGACGACGCGTAGTTCCGCGTCGTCCGCGTAGAGCGACAGCAGAGCTGCCGCACTGTTTCCTTCTATGCCCCGGCGTAGCACTTCGGTGTCGAAGGCGGGGGCTGCCGCGGTGCCCATGATGACCTCCTTGGAAGGCCGCCGACCAGCGAGGAGCGGGCCGCGTGGGCCTCTCTTCCGAGACTCCTCCGCCACGGGGCCCACGGCAAGCGCAGCCGCCCGATGCGCCTGACGGGTGAGCGGCGGGGGACGGCCGTGTCCGCCCGGGGTCCGGGTCCGTTGCTGAAAGCATGATCTCAACACGACGTATTGTCGCTGCCGTTGGTCTCGCCGCCGGTGTCACGGGCCTTGCCGCGCCGATGGCGAACGCCGCCGTCTCCGTGGACCCGGGTGCGGGGAAGCTGAACCCGATCGCTCAGCTCGACTCGCTTGCCCAGAGCGGCATTCCCGCCGAGCACCGGCACGAAATCCCGCGGGTCGCCAGCCAGCTGGCCGGGCTCAACCGCCTGAATGACCTCAACCAGCTGCACCAGGTGACCGACCTGGTCGCACCCGTCACCGGGCTGCTCCCGGCGGTCGAGTAGGAGACGGCCCGCCCGTCGCCGACGAGCCGCACGCGCCCTTCGGTGGCGTCAAGGCCTCCGGCTACGGGCGCTTCGGAGGCCGCTGGGGTATCGAGGCGTTCTCCAACGCCCGCTGGGTGGCCATCGCCACGCAGCAGGCGCACTACCCGTACTGGCTCAGGCCTCGGAGGGGACGGCGGCGGCAGCGGAGGTCGGCTCCCGTCGGCTCGTGCGCCGGGCCAGCGGCACCAGCGCGATGGCCGCGGCGCCGAGCAGTCCGGCCAGGGCGAACGTGGTGAAGCCCCAGCTCTGGTCGCCGTTCGCGGCGAGCGCGCCGATCAGCCAGGGCCCGACGACGGCACCGGTGCGGCCGACCCCGGTGACCATGCCCAGGCCTGCCGCACGCTCGCTGTCGCGATAGACGGTGTTGGCGGTGGCGTACACCATCACCTGCGCACTGAAGAGCCAGACGCCCGTGATCGCGACCACGGCGGGCAGCACGCCCGCCCAGAACACCCAGCGCCAGCCCGCCGCGGGCGCGAGCGTCAGCCCGAGCGCCGTCGCGAACATGCCGCCCGCGTGGTACGAGGTCATCAGCAGCCCGGTGGTGAGCGCCGCGCGGCGCGGCGGGGCGAATTCCATGACCATGGCCAGGCACAGCGGCATCAGACCGCCGAGCCCGAGCCCGGCGATGAACCGGCCCGTCCCGAACAGGGTGGCGTCCCCGGCCGACGCGCAGATCGCGGACCCGATGGAGAACAGCGTCACGCTGGCCACCAGCATCGGGCGGCGGCCCAGCCAGTCGGTGATGTTCCCGGCGGTCAGCGCGCCGATGAGCATGCCGAACGTGGTCCAGCTGCCGATCGTGCCCGCGCTCGCCGGGGTCAGCCCGAGCCCCGAGTCGTCGAGCATGTGCGGCATGACCGCGCCGTAGATGTTGACGTCCATGCCGTCGAAGAAGACGGCCAGCCAGCACAGCGCCAGCACCGGGAAGACCGTGCGGAAGGTGTGCGGCGGGCGGTCGGGTGACAGGTGCTGTGCACCGGGCAAAGCGGGAGAAGTCATGTTCAAGTCCCTGAGGAAGCGAGCTCGTTCGTTCGCCTGGTGAAGTTGTGTTCACTCTGTGCGAGTTTCAGGGTGGGGCACGTGGGTGTCAATGGTCCGGGCCTAGTTTTCCCGGATCTCCCGGGGTCCTCCCCGCACGACGTTCCGGAACGCGATGGGGGCCAGTCCGGCGCGCTGGTGGAAGTACTTGGCGAAGTTCGTGGAGCTGGAAAAGCCCAGCTGGGCGCCGATGCGGGCGGCTGAGAGGTCGCTGTGGGCGAGCAGCCGCTTGGCCTCCAGGACGACCCGGCGGTCGATGAACTCCTTCGCGCCGACGCCCGCCGCGTCGAGGGCGGCCCGGGACAGTGTGCGGGCGGAGTAGCCGAGGGCGGCGGCGTAGTCGTCCACGCGGCGGGTGCGGGCGAAGTCCCGCTCGACGGCGTCACGGAAGCGCAGGAAGGTCTCGCCCGGCTCGGGGGCGCAGCTGCCGGGGACCTCCAGGTGGGCCATGCGCAGGATCAGGACGTCCAAGAGGTGGCGCAGCACGGCGACGTGCACGTCGGGCGGCAGCCGACCCCAGGACTGGAACTCGCGCTCCAGGTGGGCGGCGGCGAGGCGCAGTGCCTCGGCGTCCTCGCCGTCCGGTTCGAGCAGCACGCGCGCGTGCGGGTCGTCCACCTGGGCCGCGGCCACGGTGCCCGGATCCGGGAAGTCCCGCTCGAAGACGACCAGGACGCCCTCCGCCCGCGCGAGATCGCCCCACTGGAGCACCTGACCGGGCCGCACCCACAGCCACGCGCCCGGATCGAGCGCGTATGCCGTGAAGTCCACGGTCTGCCGCAGCATGCCGGAGGTGAGCGTGAGGACGTGGTGGAAGCGGGGGCGCTGTGGCGCGCCGAGGTCGGCCCCGCGGGCGTGTGCCCTGGCGCGCAGGTCGGCCAGCGAGATCACTTCCAGGCCCGCCGGAGTGCCGACCGGGGCGGCGAAGGCGACCTCGGGGATGGCCTGCCGGGCCGCATGTCGGTTTTTGACCATGTTCAGTCGCCAACGTATCCGAGTGGAGCGTGTCTCCCCGCCTAGTTTGAAGTGGCCGCCGAGCAGGTGAACGGCAGCTGTGACGGAAAGAGAACATCACCATAGAAGGAGAGCTGATCCATGGCCAAGGAACTCAAGGACATCGCGTACGGCGACGGTCTCGACGGTCAGTTGATCGACCTGTACGTCCCGGACGGTGCGGGTCCCTGGCCGCTGGTGATCTGGAGCCGCGGCTCGGGCTGGCTGGCCGACACCGGCAGGGAGGACGCCGACGTGGTCGCCCGGCGGCTGAACCCGCGCGGCTTCGCCGTGGCCGGGCTCGCCATCCGCTCCAGCGCGCAGACCTGTTTCGCCGGGCAGGCGCAGGACATCGAGGCGGCGATCCGCCATCTCCGGACGAACTCCCTCGCGTACCGCCCCGACCTCGACCGCATCGGAATGTTCGGCGAGTCATCGGGCGGCTGGGCCGCGGCGATGGCCGCGCTCACCGTCGACGGCATCCGTGCCGCCGTACCCGTCTACCCGCCGACCGACCTGCTGCGCATGGACGAGCAGATGCTCCCCGGCACGCTCCAGGAATTCACCCTCCCCCAGCTCAACTTCGTTCGACCGGGGGGGACCCCCACCCCCGGCAGCCCGTACGGCCATGACGACCCCGAGTCCGCGGAGTCCCGCCTCCTCGGCGGCCCCCTTCAGGAACGGCCCGAACTCGCCCGCCGGGCAAGCCCGTTGACGTACGTCGGCCAGGACGCCCCGCCCTTCCTGATCCTGCACGGAAGGGCCGACCGGATCGTCCCGTACGGCCAGGGCGAACTCTTCTACGACGCACTGGCCGAGGCGGGCGCCGACGTCGAGCTGATCACCCTGCCGCATGCCGGGCACGGACCCTGGAACGACTTCCTGACCGACCCCGGCGTGCGGCGGGACGCGTTCACGGTCTCCTCGCGCGGGGGCAAGGAGACCGAGGCGCGGCCGTGCGATCCGACCTGGGACACCGTGGCGGACTTCTTCCACCGGCACCTGTAGGTGGCTACCCGACGGTCGCGAGGAACTGCGTGGCCGCCAGCTCGGCGTACAGCGGGTCCCCGGCCACGAGTTCGCGGTGCGTTCCCACCGCGCGGACCTGCCCCGCGTCCATGACGACGATGCGGTCCGCCATCGTGACGGTGGACAGCCGGTGCGCGACCACGAGGACCGTGGTCGTCCGGGCGACATCGGCGACCGTGTCGCGCAGCGCGGCCTCGTTCACCGCGTCGAGCTGCGACGTGGCCTCGTCCAGGAGCAGCAGGCGCGGGCGGCGCAGCAGGGCGCGGGCGATGGCGACGCGCTGGCGCTCGCCGCCGGACAGCTTGGTGCCGCGGTGACCGACCAGTGTGTCCAGGCCGCGCGGCAGCCGGGCGACCAGGCCGTCGAGGCGGGTCGTCTTCAGTGCCCGGGTGAGGTCGGCGTCCTCGGCCTCCGGATTGCCGAGCAGCAGATTGTCGCGCAGGGAGCCCGACAGCACCGGAGCGTCCTGCTCCACATAGCCGATGGCGGAACGGAGCCGGGGCAGATCCCAGTCCTCCAGCTCACGGCCGTCGAGGGTGATGACGCCCGCCTCGGGGTCGTAGAACCGCTCGATGAGCGAGAAGACGGTGGTCTTGCCCGCGCCGGAGGGTCCGACGAACGCGGTCATGCCGCGGGCCGGGACGGCGAAGGTCACGCCGTGATGGACGTACGGCAGATCGTCGGCGTACCGGAAGCGGACGTCGTCGAAGGCGAGCGCGGCGGGCTCGGCGCCCGGGGTCGGCAACGGCGCGGGCAGGGAAGCCGGTTCGGCGGGCAGCCGCAGCGCCTCCTGGATCCGGGCGAGCGCGGCGGCACCGGTCTGGTACTGCGTGATCGCGCCGACCACCTGCTGGATCGGCGACATCAGATAGAAGACGTAGAGGAGGAACGCGACCAGCGTGCCCACGTCGATGGCGCCGGTCGCGACTCTTGCTCCGCCGACCGCGAGCACCGTGATGAAGGCGATCTGCATCGCCAGACCGGCCGTATTGCCCGCGGCCGCCGACCACTTGGCGGCCCGGACGCTCTGCCGCCACGACTCCTCGGCCGCCGCGTGGATGGTCTGCTCCTCGCGGTGCTCCGCACCGGAGGCCTTGACCGTGCGCAGCGCGCCGAGGATCCGCTCCAGCGAGGCGCCCATCACGCCGACGGCGTCCTGCGCCTGCTTGCTCGCCCGGTTGATGCGCGGCACGATCACACCGAGCACCGTCCCGGCGCACAGGACAACGCCCAGGGTGACGCCGAGCAGCACCACGTCGACCAGTCCCATCATCACCACCGTCGCGACGAGGGTGAGACCGCCGGTGCCGAGACCGACGAGGGAGTCGGTCGTGACCTCGCGCAGCAGCGTCGTGTCGGAGGTGATCCGCGCCATCAGGTCACCCGGCTCGCTGCGGTCCACGGCCGGTATCCGCAGCCGCAGCAGATACGACGACAGGTCGCGCCGTGCGCCCAGCACCACCGACTCGGCGGTGCGCCGCAGCACATACGAACCCAGCGCCCCCACCGCCGCGTTGGTGACCACCAGCGCCGCCATACCGAGCAGCACACGCCCGATGGGCCTGTCGTGCGACAGGTCGTCGATGAGCCCCCGCGCCACCAACGGCAGCACCAGACCGGTGGCCCCGGTCGCGAGCGCCAGCAACGCGCCCGCCAGCAGCGCCCATCGATGCGGTCGTACGTACCCGAGCAGCAGGCGCCACGCGGGCACGTCCGGCTCGGCGTCGGTGATGCTCACGGGGCTCCTCGCCGGAGTCGGGATGGAGCATTCAGGCTACGTCGGCGCGAGCGCGAACCGAGAACCGGTCAACCTCCGTGCAGGGTCCGCCAGTCCGGGGCGAGCGAGCGGACGAGCGAGGACTCGCCCCGGTGCGGCAGGCAGCCCTCGCGCATGCGGGCCGGTACCTCGTCGGCGCCCAGTTCGAGGAACGTCGTGGCACCGTCCCGGTCCGCCGGGCGACCGCGTCCGCGAACCGCACCGCCCGCTTGCCCTCGGTGCCGAGGCGGACGAGGAGCAGGGGCGGGACGAGGCGTGCATCGCCCGTGCCGTCAGGGAGCTCATCCGACGGCGGGGGCGTCGGCCCGCGTCAGCGCCGCGCGAGCGCGGCGAGCGTCGCGTCGAGGTCGGCGCCCCGGGGCCGGTTGTGCGGCAGCCTGGCCAGTAGCGCGGCCATGCCGCAGGTGTTGGTGAGCGCCGAGAAGACCAGACCGCCCGCTATTCCGGCGGAGAGCAACTGCCACGCGGGGTGCAGCAGGCCGAGGCCCAGCCCGGCCAGGACGACGCTGCCCGCGGTGAGACGGACCTGACGCTCCATGGACCAGGTGGTGCGCGTGCCGGCAACGGGGTGGTGAAGTTCATGGCCGCGCTCGGCCCACGCGCTGGTGCCGCCGGTGAGGGTCGCGGCCGTCACACCGTGCTCGGCGAGCGTCTTGCGGGCGCTGTCGGAACGGGCGCCGGACGCGCAGACGACGAGCAGGTCCGCAGCGGTCGCCTTGAGCGCGGGCAGCGCGCGGTGCAGCTGGTCCAGGGGGATGTTGAGGGCGCCGGGCAGATGGCCGGAGGCGTACTCGCCGGGCGTGCGGACATCGAGGACGGTCAGCTCCGGCAGCCGCGTGCGGGCCTGGTCGGCGTCGAGGGACGAAGGCGTCGTCATGTCAGGTGTCATCCTTGATCTTCGAGGGTGCCCGGAGGGGCGGGGTATCATACCCCTAGGGGTATGGGTGAAGGAGTTTTCGTGGAACTGGATCTCGCGGCTGCCGAGCTGAAGTCAGTCCTGAACCGGCTGCGCCGGGCGCACGGGCAGATCTCCGGTGTGATCAAGATGATCGAGGAGGGGCGCGACTGCGAGGACGTGGTCACCCAGCTCGCCGCGGCCTCCCGCGCCCTGGACCGGGCCGGATTCGCGATCATCGCCACCGGGCTGCAGCAGTGCATGACCGATGCCGAGGACGGTGCGAAGAACGGCGAGGACAGGGACGCGATGCGCGCCCGGCTGGAGAAGCTGTTCCTGTCGCTGGCGTGAGGATCGTCTGCCCGTGCGCCTCCGGATGTGCCGACGTCATACGACGGCGTCGATCAGCATGAACGCGGCCACCGCCAGCAGCAGACAGGCGAAGATCCGCTGAAGACCGCCCCCGGAGACCTTCGCCGCCAGGCGCTTGCCGTCCCACGCGCCGAGAACCGCGGCGCCCGCGAACGGCGCGACGACCGACCAGTCGAGGCTCTCCGCCGCCCCCGCGCGGGCCGCCAGCGCCGCCAGTGAGTTCACGGTGATGACCAGCAGACTCGTGCCGACGGCGGCCCGCATCCGCAGACCCACCACACTGACCAGGGCCGGTACGGCGAGGAAGCCGCCGCCCACCCCCAGCACGCCGGTCACCGCGCCGAGTCCCGCACCCGTCCCGGCGATCCGTCCCGGACGGGGTGGCGTCGCGTCGGGCTCGGCGGCCGAGGGGCGCAGCATCCGCACGGCCGCGAGTGCGGCGACCACGGCGAAGGCAGCGGTCAGCAGGCCCGACGGCAGATGCCCGGCGACGGCTCCGCCCAGGGCAGCGGGTACGAGGCCCGCCGCCGCGAACAGTGCGCCACCGCGCCAGCGGACCCCGCCCTCCCGGGCATGCGCGGCGAGCGCGGTCGCGGAGGTGACCGTGACGATGACCAGGCTCGCGGTGGTGGCCGCGGCCGGGGTGAATCCGAGCAGATAGATCAGGGCGGGAACGGCCAGCACACTGCCACCGCCGCCCAGCGCACCGAGCGCGAGCCCGATCACGCCTCCGGCGACGAGAGCGAGGATCATGACACTCACGCGGCCGGGCCGCCGTCGCGGTGTTCCTCGCGCACCGGCGCAGGCCCGGAGCTGACGACGGGAAAGCCGTCGCCCGCCGCGACCGAGCCTTCGCCCGGGACGGCCGGGACCCGGCCCGGCGCGGTGGCGGGCGCGAGCACCACGGGCAGGCCCGCTTCCGCCCAAGCCCGCATCCCCCCGATCACGTCCACCACGTCGAAGCCGCGCGCCGCGAGCAGCGCGGTGGCCTCCCGGGAGCGTTTCCCGGAGCGGCACACGGCGACGAGCGGGCGGCCCTGGGCGGCCGACGGCAGGGCGGCTCCGGTGGCCAGCGCGGAGAGCGGGGCGTTCATGGAACCGGGCGCGTGCCCGGCCGCCCATTCGTCCGGCTCGCGCACGTCGAGCAGTACGGCATCGGCCGCGGAGCCCGTACGCTCCCGGGCCTGCGCGGGGGTGATCCGTGCCATGGGGAGACCGGCCTCGCCCGCGGCGGCGAACGCGTCGTCCACGGCCACGACATCCCGGCCGGCCGCGTCGAGGAGCGAGGCGGCGATGGCGGCCCGCATGCCTCCGGCGCAGTGCACCCAGACGGTTCCGGCGGGTATCTCCCCCAGCCGGTCGCGGAGTTGGTGGACCGGGATGTGCACGGAACCCGCGACATGGCCCTCGGCGCGCTCGGAGTCGCGCCGGACGTCCAGGATCACGACCCCGTCGGAGGATGCCCCGGCAAGATCGGCGAACGTGGCGCGCGGGAAGGAGCGCGGGCGTTCACCCTCGCGCACCCAGCCGGCGGGGGAGCCGATCGCGGCCGCGGCGGGACGGTCGACGCCGACGCGCACGAGCTCCCGCTGTGCGTTCGCGAGCTGGTCCGGTGACTCGGCGAGCAGCGTGACCGGCTTGCCCCAGGGCAGCAGCCAGGCCAGATACGTGGCGAGCTGACCGTCCGCCTCGAAGTTGACGGACCCGGCGACATGCCCCGTCGCGAACGCGACCCGGTTGCGCAGGTCCACGACCCACTCACCGGCGGCAAGCCGGTCGGCGATCTCCTCGGCGTCCGCGAGCGCGGGCCGGGTGAGGTCGACGGGGGCGGGTCCCTCGGCGTTGGCCGGGCCCATGTGCGCGTAGTACGCGGGCACCTCGGCGAGTCCGGCCAGCAGCTCGGCGACGAACGTGTCGACGTCCTTGGCCAGGGCTTCGTTGGTGTCGCGTTCGTGCCCGACGGTCGTCGCGTCACCGAGGGTCTGCCCGGCGGAGCAGAAGCTGCCGAAGCCGTGGGTGGGCAGCACAGCGGTGTCGTCCGGCAGTTCGGCGGCCAGCCGGTGCGCGGACGCGTGCTGCGCCCGGGCCAGCTCCGCGGTCAGCCGCGGCTCGACCAGGTCGGGCCGCCCGACCGTGCCGATGAGCAGGGATCCGCCGGTGAAGGCCGCCACCGCGCGCCCGGCATCCTCGAGGACGTACGAGGTGTGGTGCGGGGTGTGCCCGGGCGTGGCCAGCGCGCGCAGGGTCAGCCCGGCGTCGACTTCCACGCTGTCGCCGTCGGCCACCGGCACCCGCTCGAACGCGACCCGCGCGCCGCCCGGCACGAGGTAGGCGGCTCCGGTGAGGCGGGCCAGCTCCAGACCGCCGGACACGTAGTCGTTGTGGAGGTGGGTCTCCACGACGTACGTGATCCGCACGCCCCGTCGGGCCGCGGCCGTGATCATCCGGTCGACGTCCCTCGGCGGATCGACCGCCACGGCACCCTGCGGGCCGCCCGCCAGATAGCTGCGGTTGCCCAAGCCCGGCACCTCGATGGTGTCAACGAAGAACACGGCAGCACTCCTCTCCTCGTGAACCCGGGGGTCCTCGTGAACCCGGGGTCCTCGTGAACCCGGGGTCCTCGTGAATCCGGGGGTCCTCGTGAACCCGGGGTCCTCGTGAACCCGGGGCTCCTCGCGAAGCCACGGGAAATTACCCCCGGGGGTATATTTCCACCGTAGCAGAGGTACCCCCAGGGGTATTCGGGGAGGATCTTGCCGGCCGTCAAGGAGGGCTTCGGGACCGCGGCCCGGAGGCACTCGCCGCGGGGGTCTCGCTGGTCGTCCGTGAGCCGCCGGTCCTGCGCGAGGTGGTCGGCCCGGTCGCCCGTTTCGCGAACACCCCCGCGGGACTTCGCCGCGGAACTCGGCCGCGCGCTCACCTCGTCCGACCCGGTGCGCACGGCGGCCGGCCGGAAGCCGGCCGTCCGCCACACCTGGGCGGAGGCCGCCGAGCGCCACCTGGCCTTCTACCGGTCGGTCACACCGTAGGGTCGGTTGACGGAACGTCGACTTACGGAAGGGCTCATCACATGGCGCAGGAAGTACGGGGCGTGATCGCACCGGGCAAGAACGAGCCGGTGCGTGTCGAGACCATCGTCGTGCCGGATCCGGGGCCGGGAGAGGCCGTGGTGAAGATCCAGGCATGCGGGGTCTGTCACACCGACCTGCACTACAAACAGGGCGGCATCAACGACGACTTCCCGTTCCTGCTCGGCCACGAGGCGGCCGGGATCGTGGAGTCGGTCGGCGACGGCGTCACGGACGTCGCACCCGGCGACTTCGTCATCCTCAACTGGCGTGCGGTGTGCGGGCAGTGCCGGGCGTGTCTGCGTGGTCGTCCCTGGTACTGCTTCAACACGCACAACGCGAAGCAGAAGATGACCCTCAAGGACGGCACGGAGCTGTCCCCGGCCCTGGGCATCGGCGCCTTCGCGGAGAAGACGCTGGTCGCGGCCGGGCAGTGCACCAAGGTCGACCCCGCTGTGTCTCCTGCCGTGGCCGGACTCCTCGGCTGCGGAGTGATGGCCGGGATCGGGGCCGCCATCAACACCGGGAACGTCGGCCGGGGCGACTCGGTCGCCGTCATCGGCTGCGGAGGCGTCGGCGACGCGGCGATCGCCGGGTCCCGTATCGCGGGCGCGGCGAAGATCATCGCCGTGGACATCGACGACCGGAAGCTCACGACCGCGCAGAAGATCGGCGCGACACACATCGTCAACTCCCGCGAGACCGACCCCGTCGAGGCGATCCGCGAGCTCACCGGCGGCTTCGGCGCCGACGTCGTCATCGAGGCCGTGGGCCGCCCGGAGACGTACAAGCAGGCCTTCTACGCCCGTGACCTGGCGGGCACGGTCGTGCTCGTCGGCGTACCCACCCCGGAGATGAAGCTCGAACTGCCCCTGATCGACGTCTTCGGACGCGGCGGCGCCCTCAAGTCGTCCTGGTACGGCGACTGCCTGCCCTCCCGCGACTTCCCGATGCTGATCGACCTGCATCTCCAGGGACGCCTCGACCTGGGCGCGTTCGTGTCCGAGACGATCGCCCTGGACGAGATCGAGCCGGCCTTCGAGCGGATGCACCACGGCGACGTGCTGCGTTCGGTGGTGGTGCTGTGATGACCACGCGCATCGAACACCTCGTCACCTCGGGCACCTTCTCGCTCGACGGCGGCACCTGGGCGGTCGACAACAACGTGTGGATCGTCGGCGACGACCACGAGGCCGTCGTCATCGACGCCGCCCACGACGCCGACGCCATCGCCGAAGCGGTGGGCGACCGGCGGCTCCTGGCCATCGTGTGCACGCACGCCCACAACGACCACATCGACGCCGCTCCCGCCCTCGCCGAGCGCACCGGCGCCAGGATCTGGCTCCACCCCGACGACCTGCCGCTGTGGAAGCAGACCCACCCCGACCGCCTCCCCGATTCCTGGCTCCAGGACGGCCAGGTGATCGAGGCGGCCGGCGCCGACCTGACCGTCCTGCATACCCCGGGGCACGCCCCGGGCGCGATCTGCCTGTACGACCCCGGCCTGGGCACCGTCTTCACGGGCGACACACTCTTCAAGGGCGGACCGGGAGCCACTGGTCGCTCCTACTCCCACTTCCCGACGATCGTCGAGTCGATCCGTGAGCGCCTGCTGGGCCTTCCGGCCGACACGGTCGTCCGTACGGGACATGGGGAGTCGACCACGATCGGGGCCGAGGCCCCGCACCTGGCGGAGTGGATCGCGCGCGGCCACTGACGTCGGCGCGCTGGGACACGACAGAACGGCCGGAGAAACCTGACAGGAGATGTCCGGCTTTCGGGGCACGCTCGGAGAGACACATGGGTGAAGGCAGCCCGTGAGCGCTACGAGCACGGAGGTCGGACATGTCAGGGCCGCTGGCATACACGCTGCGGGGCAAGGTCGCACTGGTCGCGGGGGCGACACGGGGAGCCGGTCGCGGGATCGCCGTGGAGCTCGGCGCGGCCGGTGCCACTGTCTATGTGACCGGGCGCAGCACGCGCGAGCGCCGTTCGGAGTACGACCGTCCGGAGACCGTCGAGGACACCGCGGACCTGGTCACGGCGGCGGGCGGCCGGGGCATCGCGGTTCCCACCGACCACCTCGTCCCGTCCGAGGTCGAGGCCCTGGTCGCGCGCATCGCGGACGAACAGGGCCGCCTCGACGTGCTGGCCAACGACATCTGGGGCGGCGAAAAACTCTTCGAGTGGGATACTCCGGTCTGGGAGCACGACCTCAACAACGGCCTCAGGCTGCTGCGCCTCGCCGTCGAGACGCATGCGATCACCAACCACCACGCGCTGCCCTTGCTGCTGCGCCGTCCGGGCGGCCTGGTTGTCGAGATGACCGACGGCACCGCCGAGTACAACCGGAACACCTACCGGGTCTCGTTCTTCTACGACCTCGCCAAGTCGTCCGTCCTGCGTATGGCGTGGGCCCTGGGGCAGGAGCTCGGTACACGCGGAGCCACCGCTGTGGCCCTCACACCCGGGTGGCTGCGCTCCGAGATGATGCTCGACAACTACGGCGTCACCGAGGAGAACTGGCGCGACGCCCTGGAGCGCAACCCGCACTTCGGCATTTCCGAGACCCCGTTCTACGTGGGTCGCGCCGTCGCCGCCCTCGCCGCCGACCCGGACGTCGCCCGCTGGAACGGGGAGTCGCTCTCCAGCGGGCAGCTCGCCCAGGTGTACGGTTTCACCGACCGCGACGGCAGCCGCCCGGACGCCTGGCGCTACCTCGTCGAGGTCCAGGACGCGGGCAAGCCGGCGGACGCGACGGGGTACCGGTGAGGCTCAGGTGTGATGCACCGGCGGCAGCGGCCAGCGCGCGGAGTGGCCCGGCGGCAGCGCCAGATCGTTCCGCACGGCCGCGTAGTAGCCCTCGCGCCCGGCGCGCTGCCGCTCCAGCAGGGCCTGCCACGCGGGACGAGGTGTGGGCCCGCGACCTCGACATCACGCTGACCGGGGCGTACCGCTGCTCCCGCGCGGCACTCCCGCACCTGGTGGCCTCGGGCCGCGGCGCCATCGTCGGCATCGGCTCCGTCAACGGCATCCAGGACTTCGGCAACCACGCCTACAGCGCGGCCAAGGCGGGTCTCATGTCGCTGACCCGCACCCTTGCGGGGCACGCCGCCGCGCGGGGTGTGCGCGTCAACCTGGTGGCGCCGGGCACGGTCCGCACCACGGCGTGGGAAGGCCGCGAAGCCGATCTCGCGTTGGCGCAGGAGGCGTATCCGCTGGGGCGCGTCGGCGAGCCGGAAGACATCGCGGCCGCCGTCGCCTTCCTCGCCTCCGGTGACGCGGCGTGGATCACCGGGACGACCTTGTGCGTGGACGGGGGTCTGCTGGCGGTCAACACCGGTTTCCAGCAGGCGATCAAGCGCCGGGACGACGCTTAGCGGCGTGCTCAGAGGTCATGGGAGGAGATCTGCGCAGGAGCGCTTGAGGGCGTCGAACACACGGTCCGTATCCGCCTCGGACGTACGCCAGTTGCTGAACCCCGCCCGCAGCGCGTGCGTCCCGCCGTAGAACGTCGGTGTCACGAACGCCTCGCCCGACGCGGCGACCGCGTGGGCCAGCGCGTGCACCCGCTCCTCGCTGGGCTCGTCGGCGAGGGTGAAGCAGACGACGTTGAGCCGGACGGGCGCCAGGAGCCGCAGCTGAGGACCCTCCTCCGAGATCCGCTCGCCCAGCCGCCGGGCGAGCGCCACGTTCCGCTCGACGATCTCGCGATTCCCCTCGCGCCCGTACGCCGTGAGTGAGAACCAGGCCGGGAGCGCGCGCAGCCGACGGGAGTTTTCGGGGGTGAGGTGCAGGAAGTCGGGATCGCCTCCGGGCAGGCCGAGATACGGCGACGCGTTGTGGAAGACCCGCACCTGGAGGTCCTGGCGGCGCGTGAACTGGACGGCCGAGTCGTAGGGGACGTTCAGCCACTTGTGCAGGTCGACACAGACGGAGTCGGCCGCGTCCAGGCCCTCGACGAGATGCGCGTACGACGGTGACAGCGCGGCGAAGCCGCCGAACGCGGCGTCCACGTGCAGCCAGAAGTCGTACCGTTCCTTCAGCGCGGCGATGGCCCGCAGATCGTCGAAGTCGACGGTGTTCACGGTCCCCGCGTTCGCCACGATCACGGCCGGGCGCCCGTCGAGCGCGTCGAGCGCGGCGGCGAGCCGCTCGACGTCGACAGCCTCGCGGTTCCCGGTCAGCACCGGCACCGGACGCAGCCGGTCCCGCCCGATGCCGAGCACCGACAGCGCCTTGGCGACGCTGGAGTGCGGGCTGCCGGACAAGACGTGCACCGGACCGAGGGCGGCGACGCCCTGCTCGGCACGGACATGCCTTGCCGCTCGCCGAGCCACTCCCGCGCGATGGCGAGCCCGACCGTGTTGGAGACGGTCGCCCCGCTCACGAACGCACCGCTGTGTGCCTCGCTCAGCCCGAACAGCTCACGCAGCCAGCCCAGTGTCTCGTGCTCCAGGGCGGTCGCGGACGAACCGGCACTGCCGGACACATTCTGGTCGTACGTGCTGGTCAGCCAGTCCCCGGTGAGTGAGGCGGGCGTCGCGCCGCCCGTGACGAAGCCGAGGTAGCGCGGGCCCGCGGAGCCCGAGAAACCGGGAGCCCAGCGCTCCGCGAACCGGGCCAGGGCGCCGTCCGCGCCCGTTCCCTCGGCCGGGAGGGGCTCGGGGGCGGGCGTCCTGTCGAGGTGGGCGACGGGGCGGTCGGCGAGCCCGCCGACCTCCCGGGCGGCGAAGTCGCGGGCGGACTGGAGGAGTTCGGGGAGCCGGTCGAGGTCGTCGGCGAGTGTGCGGTGCATGGCGGCAGCGTAGGCGGGCCGGGGAGGAAAACCTGGTCCAGTTGAGGGAAACTGGACCAATGCAGAGGGGATTCGCCGCCGCGCTCGGCACCTGGCGCACGAAAGAGGGCCCGCTCGCGCGGTCGCTGTCCGCTGCCGTACGCGAGGCGGTGGTCGACGGCCGTCTCCCCGCCGGAACCCGGCTTCCGTCAGAGCGGGAACTCGCCCGCACCCTCGACCTCAGCCGCGGCACCGTCGTCACGGCCCTCACCCTGCTGCGGGACGACGGCTGGCTGCACACCCGGCACGGCAGTGGCAGCGTCGTACGACTTCCCGCGCGCCTCACCGAGCGCACCACACCGTGGTCACTGGACCGGGGCGGATCGGGTGACGCGGACCTCGACCTGACGCTCGCCGTCACGGCAGCGCCCCACGAGGCCTACCTCGCCGCACTGGGCCGGGCCGTCGAGCGCAGCGCGGCCCTGCTGGTCGACTCGGGGGTGGCGACACCGGGACTGCCCCGGCTGCGCGAACTCCTCGCCGAGCGGTACACACGCTCGGGCCTGGCCACCCGCCCGGAGCAGATCCTGGTCACCTCGGGCGCGCAGGCCGCGCTGACGCTGCTCCTCGACCACCTGCACACCGACCGCAGGGCGCCGGTCGTGGTGGAGAGCCCCACCTATCCCGGGGCGCTGGCCATCCTGCGACGGCGCCGGGCCCGACTGCTGCCCGTGCCGGTGACGGCCGCGCTCGGCTGGGACACGGAGCGTCTCACCGAGGTCGTACGCGGGAAGGCTCCCCAACTCGCCTATCTCATCCCCGACTTCCACAACCCCACCGGTGCGCACATGACCGCCCCGACCCGGGGCGCGGTCGCCGCCCTCGCCGAACGCCACGCGCTGACCGTCGTCGTCGACGAGACCATGCGCGACCTGGACCTGCGAACTCCGCCCCGACCGGAGCCCCATCTCTCCGGAGCACGGGTGATCCAGATCGGCTCGGCGAGCAAGGTGCTGTGGAGCGGCCTCCGGGTCGGCTGGATCCGGGGCGGCGCGGACCTCGTACGCGAGCTGGTGTGCAATCCCTTGCAGGCGCAGTTGTCATCGCCGCCGCTGGAGCAGCTGATCGCCGCCGAGTTGTTCGGCGACGGCCTGGACGAGGTCCTCGCCGACCGCCGGACCCGCCTGCGAGCTCAGCGCGACCACTTGGCCGGACTCCTCGCGGAGCTGGAGACCGGATGGACCTTCACCGCGCCGAACGGCGGGCTGTCGATCTGGCTGCACCTCGGCCCGGCCACGACGGCGACAGAGCTGGCGGCGCGCGCCGCGGCTCGGGGTCTCGCCGTGTCGCCCGGTCCGCTGTTCGCACCCGACCGCGCGACCCTGGCCCACCATCTGCGTCTGCCGTTCACGGCCACGCCGGATGTGCTCACGCGGGCGGTGGCACTGCTGCGGTAGCCGCCCGGGGTTGGCGCGGGCGCGCCGCTGTCGGGGCCGCAGGAGTGGGCGTCAGCGGGCCGGACAGTACGGCCGATGGGCCCGGCGGGAGCTGGTGGTCCGCCATGGTCGTCGTCGGCCCGGAGGCGACGCGGGGCGCGTGGGGTCTCGGCGGGGCGTGGCTGCCCGGGGCAGGCGTGGACGTCCGGCCGGGCGTCTCGCTCCTCCGCCTCGACTGCTACGCGGGCGGCGACCACAAGCTCGTCGCGTACTCCGAGAACAACGGGTTCACGGCGACCCGCCGGTCGGCTTGTCCAGGACTGGACGGACGTCAGCCTCGTCACACCAATCCAGCCAGAGGTTGACGTTGTTCTCGTATACCTCGATCGTGCCGGGCGGGACCGATTCCTCAAGGCCCCAGGTCAGACGCGTCCAAAAGTGTCACAAGGCTACGAGAAAAGTCACCGTTCGGTCGCAGCCCGATCCTCCCTACAACGCACACCCCCCGACGCGGGTCTACCAGGCAGGTAACGCGAGAAGCACGAAAGGGAAGGCCCGCCATGGGGGACATACGCAGACGAGGAGCCGTCGCGCTCGGGATCACCGGACTGGTCGCACCGCTGACCCTCGCGCTGGGCACGACGCCCGCGCAGGCCGCGAGCTGCACGACGCAGACCGGCCCGTATCAGAAGCAGGTGGAGAAGTTCCTCGGCCGGCCGGTCGACGGGCGGCAGTCCACCGCCGACTGCAAGGCGATCCAGGCCTTCCAGACCAAGCATGGCATCACCCCGAACATCGGGTACGCGGGATCCGTCACCTGGGGCGTGATGGACCTGATGAACAAGCAGAAGGCCGTCGGCAACAACCCCAACAAGGACGGCAAGTGCCCGGTCAACAAGGGCCGCATCGCCTGCGTCAACCTGACGCTCCAGCTCAGCTGGATCCAGGACGGCAGCACCCTCGTCTACGGGCCGGTGCCGGTCCGCACCGGGCGTGACGGATACGAGACCCGCACCGGCCTGAAGAAGATCTACTGGCGGGACATCGACCACGTCTCGAACATCTACAACGTGCCGATGCCCTACAGCCAGTTCTTCGACGGCGGCCAGGCCTTCCACTCGGTCGGCCTGAGCATGTGGAACCCGCCCGGCTCGCACGGCTGCGTCAACATGACCACGGCCACCGCGAAGAAGTACTGGTCGCTGCTGAAGACCGGCGACGACGTGTTCGTGTACGGCCGCAAGCCGGGCACCTGACGGCGCCCGGCCCCCAACGGGCCGAAACGTTACGCTTCCGGAGCGTCCCCGAAGTCCGGGATCTCCAGCCTGACCCCGCCCTGCCGCGCCGACTCGTGCGCGACGATGCCCGGCAGGGTGTAGCGGGCGGCGACCCACGCGTTCACCGACGGCAGCGTCCGGGTGTCGACCGCGGTCACGAAGTCGTCCACCAGGAAGTGGTGGCTGCCCTCGTGCCCGTTGTGGAGCTGGTCGAACTCCCGGGGGAGCCGCGCCCGGTCGTGCACGGGCGCCGACCCGGACGTGAAGGCGGCCCGCAGCGCGGGCGCGATGTGCTGGAGCGACGGATCATCAGGAGCCAGTGTGGGCTTGGGCTCCAGCAGCTCGGTGATGTCCTTCACTCCCTTCTTGTCCTGCCAGAAGCTCACCGTCGCGAGCTGCTCCATGCTCGCGTCCGTACCGAAGAACCGGAAACGCGACTCCCGGATGTGCGAGGGATAGCCGACCCGCCGGAACTCGTTCGTACGGAACGAGCCGCCGCCCGCGACCTCGAACAGCGCGGTCGCGTTGGAGAAGTCATTGCCGAACTGGCTGATCTCCTTGTCGAACACGCCGTCCCCGCGCTCGTCGCGCACCCCGATCGCGGACACGCTCACCGCGTGTGTCTGCCAGGCGCCGAGCACCCCGCCCACCGAGTGCGTCGGGTACAGGAGCGGCGGATAGCTGGCGGTCGCCTTCCAGTTCTCGCCGCCGCTGTACTGGTACGCCTCGTAGAAACCGAGATCCATGTCGTGGACGTAGTCGCCCTCGGCGTAGAAGAGCCGCCCGAAGGCGCCGTCGGCGATCTGGTTGCGGGCATGGACCGTCGCCGGGTTGTACTGGCTGGTCTCGCCCATCATGTACGTCAGTCCGGTCGCCCGTACCGCGTCGATGATCGCCGCGATCTCCTCGGTAGTGATCGCCATCGGCACCGCCGAGTACACGTGCTTCCCCGCACCCAACCCCTGGAGCACCAGCGGACCATGGGTCCAGCGCTGGGTGAAGATCGCGACGGCGTCCACCGCCTTCGACTCCAGCATCGCCTCGTACGAGGGGAACGTGCCCGACAGCCCCTCGGCGGCCGCCAGTTGCCCGGCCCGCTCGGGGAGGAGATCGGTGACGTAGACGTCGCCCACGCCCGGATGGGCGAGGAACAGTTTGGCGAACTGGCCGGAGAACTGACCGGCGCCCACGATGCCGAGAGAGAACGTCATGTGAGGGGCATCCTTCACTGGTCGATCTTCACTGGTCGGTGTTCATTGGTCGATTCTGGTCACTTCCTTTTACTTTTGAGGCGAAACAATCGTGGCGTCAAGAGTCGTGCGGGCATCGCCTCCGTGGGGAGGTCGCGGCGTAGGGTGACGTCATTACTTCCGAAGTGGAAGAAAAGCTCGGGGAGTCCGACGTTCATGACCACACGTGCCGCCAGCTGGCTGCCGCTGAGCCCGGGCGAACGTGCGGTGGCGATCGAGGTGCTCGTCCACGGTCCGCTGTCGCGCAGCGAGATCGCGCGCCGGCTGAACCTCTCGGCGGGCAGCCTCACCCGGCTGACCAAACCGCTGATCGAGTCGGGCCTGCTCATCGAGGCGACTGAGGACTCCGTACCCCCGGAGGTACGGCAGGGGCGGCCCTCGCAGCCCCTGGACATCGTCGCCGAGTCCCGCTCCTTCGCCGGATTCAAGATCATCGAGGACATGGTCTACGGCGTGGTCACCACCCTCAGGAGCGACATCGTGGCGCGGCGCGACCGTCCGCTCACCACGCACGATCCGGACCAAGTGGCCGACATTCTGCGGGAGATCGCGGACGAGTTCGCGCGCGTCCTTCCCGGACTGGCCGGAATCGGCATCGGCGTGGGCGGCCGCGTCGAGCAGCGCGCCGTCGTCGCCGAGTCGGGCTTCCTCGGCTGGAATGACGTCCCGCTCGCCCAACTCGTCGAGGAGCGCACCGGCTTGCCCGTGGTGGTCGACAACGACGTCGCCGCCCTGGTCGAGGCCGAGACATGGTTCGGCGCCGGCCGCGGCCTCGACCGCTTCGTCGTTCTCACCATCGGCGCCGGAATCGGCTACGGTCTCGTGCTCGGCGGCAGCAGGGTCGCCAGTGCCACCGACGGCCGGGGTGTCGGCCGTCACTGGATGGTCGACCCCCACGGCCCGCTCACCCCGCACGGGGAGCGCGGCAGCGCCAACTCCCTGCTCACCATTCCCAGCATCAGATACCAGATCCGTGCCGCCACCGGCCACGACCTGACGTACGAGGAGATCCTTGCCCTCGCCGCCGCAGGTGACCCCATGGCCTCCCGCGTCGTCGACGAGGCGGCCCGCGCCCTCGGTACCGTCGTCGCCCAGATCGCCAACTTCGCCATGCCCCAGAAGATCCTGCTCGCCGGAGAGGGCGTCGGCCTCGTCGACGTGGCGGGCCCGCTCATCGAGGAGACTGTCCTCGCGAACCGGCATCCGCTGGCGGATCCGGTCAACCTGGAGACGAAGGTGTCCGACTTCCACGACTGGGCGCGCGGGGCCGCGGTGTTGGCGATCCAGGTGCTGGTGCTGGGGCCCACGGACATGTGAGCCGTGTGAGTGATGAGGTTCACGGTCCGTAATGTCGCCCGACGTACCTTTACTCACATCGCCTTCACACCAAGGTCCGTATGCTTCACACCATGTCCACCACTCCTGAACCCACTTCCGAGCGCTCCGCCGCGGAGGTCAACGAGGAGATCCGGGCCCTCTGGTTCCGGGCGGGCGGGACGCTGAGCATGGAGGAGCGGCGGGAGTACCAGCGGCTCGTCCTGGAGTGGGCCGAGGCCTCTCCGCCCACCCAGGCCGCGTGACCCTCAGCCCCAACTCTGTGAGTACTGCTGCCGGTAGCGCTTGCGGTCCTGTTCTGTCCGGATATAGCGGGTGGCCACCAGCGCGATGAGACTTCCCGCGATGACCAGCAGGCCCGGACCGATGTTCCTGGGGTTCGTGAGCCGGGAGACGAGCGTCTCGGCGGTGCCCGCCGTGCCGACCGGTTCGACCGCGCCCGGCGCGGCGGAGCCCGGCGCCACCGCCGCGCCCTGCGACGCGGAGGCCGCCGGCGCCGGGGAGGTCTGGGCCGCGGAACCGGCAGGGGCGGAGGCGGAGGCCGCGGGCTGACCCGCGAGCTTCACACCCAGCGCCGTCAGCGCCTTGGTGACCGGCTGGAAGAACGTCGTACCTCCGGAGGTGCAGTCCCCGTTGCCCCCCGAGGTCACGCCGAGCGCGATGCCCTCGGAGAACAACGGGCCGCCGCTGTCACCCGGTTCGGCGCACACGGTGGTCTGGATGAGTCCGGTGACGGTGCCCTCCGGGTAGTTGACCGTCGCGTTGAGCCCGGTCACCTTCCCGTCGTGCAGCCCGCTGGTGCTCCCGCTGCGGAACACCCGCTGGCCCACGGTCGGATCGGCGGCGCCCGTGATCCGGACGCCGTTTCCGCCGCCGATGGCCACCACATTCGTACCCGCCGTGGTCTCCTGGCCGTTGGTGTACTGCACGAGGGAGAAGTCGCTCCCGGGGAATGTCGTGGTCACCGTCTGCCCCACCTGCTGCTTGCCCTGGCTGTCGGAGAACCAGACGGACCCGGCGGGCCCGCAGTGCCCGGCTGTGAGGATGAACTCGCTCTGCCCGTTGGTGACATTGAAGCCCGCCGAACAGCGCCCGCCGGTCGACAGGATCGGCTGCGCGCCGTTCAGCCGCGTGGTGAACGTGCCCTGGGTGCGCTGCATGCGCACGGAATCCCCGATGCCATCGGCCAGCTTCGTCATGCGTGACCAGTCGGAGGCGGAGACCGTACTGTCGGCCTGCACCACCACCTCGTTCTTCGTGTAGTCCACGGCCCAGGCGGTGCCCGCCACCCGCGGTGCCGAACGCAGGCTCGCGGTCGCCGACTTGAGGTCCTGCATGCTGTGCCGCACGACCTTGGCGCGGGCGCCCGCGTCCGTCACCTCAGCCGCCGCGCTCGCGTCGGTCACCGCGACGACGGGGCGCCCGTCGGAGGCGATCCAGCTGCCCGCGGTACGGGAGGTGCCGAGGCGGGACACCAGTCCGGCGCCGGTGTCGGCGGCGGACTGGGCCGAACTTCCCGTGGCACGCGACGCGTCGGACGGTTCGCTCGCCATCGCGTGCGTCACCATCAGCCCTCCGCAGAGCAGTCCGCCGACGGCCGCGAGTCGCGCCCCCCGTCGGACGATCCGTCGTCGTGCGTGCCTCATGCATGGGCTCCCGAAGCCGAACGGCACGGCGGCACCGCCGCCGCGGGCTCCGGTCGAGAGCCCTCCCTTCATACGTGCGCCCGCGGCACCGCGTTCACCGAGGAGGCCGTGAGCCGCCGTAACCTCAGAGCTTGCGCCCCACCCCGCCGAACATGGCCACATCCTCCGGCTCGGACCCGCCCGTCTCCTCGGGCCGCCAGCGCGAGCACGAGACGACGCCGGGCTCAAGAAGTTCGAGACCGTCGAAGAAGCGGGCGACCGCCTCAGGGGTGCGCTGGGTGAGCTTGGGAGTGCCGTGCTCGTTCCAGAAGGCCACGGCGGCGTCCACGTCGGGCATCGCCGGGCTGGTGATCGTGTGCGAGAGCACGAGATGGCTGCCGGAGGGCAACGCGTCCAGCAGGCGGCGCACGATCGCGTACGCCTCCTCGTCGTCGCCGATGAAGATGACGACCCCGAGGAGCATCAAGGCGACCGGCTGGCTCAAGTCCAGTGTCTTGGCGGCGTGTTCGAGGATGGCGTCCACATTGCGGAGGTCCTCGTCCAGGTAGTCCGTGCGGCCTTCCGGCGTACTGGTGAGAAGGGCACGGGCGTGCGTGAGGACGAGGGGGTCGTTGTCGACGTAGACGATCCGGGCATCCGGGGCGAGCCGCTGGGCCACCTCGTGCGTGTTGTCCGCGGTCGGCAGGCCGGTGCCGATGTCGAGGAACTGGCGTATCCCGCGGTCGGCGACGAGATGGCGCACGGCACGCCCCAGGAACAGCCGGTCCGCCTGCGCGTAGTCCCCGATGCCCGGATGCAGTTGGCGGATCTGGTCCCCGGCCGCCTGGTCGACCTCGTAGTTGTCCTTGCCGCCGAGCCAGTAGTTCCAGATCCGGGCCGTGTGCGGCTGCGTGGTGTTGATACGGCTGCGCACGGCCTCGGAGGGGTGTTCTGCGGCTGCCGGGGTCTCCGTCACGGGATCAGCTCCTGAATTCCTGGATGAAGTGTCAACGAGCAATCTAAACCGGCGAGTTGGCATCCTGGGCCTGGGGGCCGCCGTCGACTCCGAGCAGGTGTCCGCTGCGGTCGTCGCCCCACACGGAGGACGCGCCGACGTACGGCCTCAGCAGTGCGGTGAGCCGCGGGTCGCCCCGCTTGTTGAGTTCGTCCGAGGCGATCTTCCGGGCGATACCGGCGAGGAAGTCGGCCAGTTGGACCCGCGGGTCCTGGCGTGAATCGACCAGCCGGAGTCCGGCAAGGCCGGAGGACTGCTTGAGCCAGGCGATCCGCTGCGCCGTCAGCATGTTCTGCTCGTCGTGGACCAGTGAGACGAGCCGCCCGCCCGCACTCCAGTGGGCGGCCGTGTGAACGATGGCCGGCAGCAAGGGATTGAGCAGCGGGATCACGGCGGGGGATGCGAGCATTTGGGCCCGGAAGGAATCGGCGCGCGACCGGGACCGCCCGAGCAGCGCCATGATCTCGCCGGCCGGCGTATGCGGACGCGAGCGGCGCAGGGCGTCCACCGTGCGGAAGAACGAGTCGACCGGCGTGCCGACTTCCCCGTTGTACCGGGTGCGCATCAGATGGTTGGACGCCTCCAGGAAAGCCTTCCACTGCTCGTCGGCGTAGGTGCGTCGGCCCTCCCGGTAGAGGGTGACGGCCATCGCCCCGGCGTCTGTCACCAGCAGGTCGATCACCCGGTCGACCACGAAGAACGACTTGTCGGTCAGATGCACATACGCATGCCCATGGACCGGCCCCGAGGACCCGAGCAGCCATTCCAGCACCGTCCGGTGTTTCTCCCGCAGCAGATGATTCGCCTTGTACTCCTCCGCCGGAGACCGGATGCGACGGCGTATCTCCTGGACGTGATCCGCGGCGGAATCGAGGGGCAACCGCACACTGGCATGAGCGAATACGTCGGTGTTCCCCTGGGTGAGGTTCTCGCCGTCCGACCCGGACTCGTCACAGGCGACCTCAAGGAGCCGACCCGTCGGCACGGCGGCCCCCGGCACGCCCTCACCACCACCCGTCAAGACCTCGCCCCTTCCGTCACCCGCCGCCCTGCCATGATGGGCGCATGCGCGTGCTGATTCCGGTCCCCGACCGTGATTTCGACGTCACCGAAGTAGCCGTACCCTGGCGGATCCTCACCGACGCGGGACACGAGGTCGTCTTCGCGACCGAGCGGGCGGGCACCCTGCCCGCGGCGGACCCGCGGCTGCTGACAGGCGTGCTCTTCGGACAGCTCGGTGCCGAGCCGGAACCTCGACGGTTCTACGAGGAGATGACCAGGGCTCCGGAGTTCCACGCCACCGTGTCCTGGGCGGACGCCGACGTCGAGGAGTTCGACGGGCTGCTGCTGCCCGGCGGCCACGCGCCCGGCATGCGGCAGTACCTCGGGTCCACCGCGCTGCACCAGCAGATCGCCCGCTTCTGGTCCCTGGAGCGGCCCGTCGGCGCGATCTGCCACGGCGTCCTCGTCCTGGCCCGCGCCCGCGACACCGAAACCGGCCGCAGCGTCCTGGCCGGCCGCCGCACGACCTGCCTGCCGAAGTACATGGAACGCACGGCCTACTTCACCACCGCCTGGCGCCTCGGCCACTACTACCGCACCTACCCCGCCTACGTGGAGGACGAGGTCAGGTCGGCCCTCACCGCCCCGGACACGCAGTTCGAACGCGGCCCCCGCACACTCACCCAGCGGGGCACCGCCACCGACGACACCCACGCGTTCGTCGTCGAGGACGGCCACTACCTCTCGGCCCGCTGGCCGGGAGACGCCTACCTCTTCGGCCGCCGCTACCTCGCGCTGCTGCGCAGCAGTGCGGAGCGCTAAGCCCGGGCGCGGGTGCGGGCGGCCACCTGCTCCGGCGTCAGGTACACGTCGGTGTGCTCGAAGTCCCGCAGGGTTCCCTTGCGGTCGGCGAGGAAGCCGGTGCGGACGAAGTCGTCGCCCGCGACCGCGTTGAGCAGCCAGTTGGCGCTCGTACGGAACCGGGCCGTGCCCGTGCGCAGCGCGTACAGGTGGTATCCGCGGGCCACGACCTGCGCGGGCACGCCCTTGAGGCCGATGCCGAGTGGCTTGGACACCGCGTCGTGGCCGCCGAGGTCGACGACGAGACCGAGGTCCTTGTGCTTGTACGGCGTCGTGGGCTGCCCGCGCAGCACCGCCGTCAGGGTCTTCGCCGCGTGCCGGCCCTGCCGGGCGGCGTGCTGGGCGGTCGGCACGCAGTACGAGCCGTCGCCCTTGGCCAGGTCGGGCACGGCGGCCGCGTCGCCCAGCGCGAACACCCCGTCCATGCCGGGCACCCGGAAGTCGGTCTCGGTGACGATCCGGCCGCGTACGGTCTCGGCGCTCAGCGAGTCGACGAGCGGGTTCGCCGCGACACCGGCCGTCCACACCAGGGTCCGCGAGGGCAGCACCCGGCCGTCGGTGAGGGTGATCTTGTCCTCGGTGACGGAGGCGACGGATGTCTTCAGGGCGATCTGCACCCCGCGTTCGGTCAGCATGCGCAGCGCGCTCGCGCCCAGCTTGTCGCCGAGCTCGGGCAGCAGCTTGGGGGCGAGGTCGACCAGGTGCCACTTGATGAGGCGGGGATCGATGCGCGGGTGGTAACGCTTGGCCGCCGCGGTGGTCAGGCGCTGCAGACAGGCCGCGGTCTCGGTGCCCGCGTAACCGCCGCCGACCACCACGAACTGCAGCCGCGCCGCCCGCTCGTCCTCGTCCAGCGTGGCCGCCGCCAGATCCAGTTGGGCGATCACATGGTCGCGCAGATACACGGCCTGGGCGAGCGTCTTCATACCGCGCGCCTCCTCCGGCAGGCCGGGGATGTCGAAGGTGCGGGTCACGCTGCCCGGGGTGAGTACCAGATAGTCGTACGGCAGGTCGACGAGTTCCCCGGTGATCTTGCGGACGACGCACATCTTGGCCCCCGGATCCACGCCGATCACCCCGCCCGGCACCAGCGTGGTGCGGTGCAGGATGCGGCGCAGCGAGGGTGCCACGGACTGCGGGGTGACGACACCGGCGGCGACGTGCGGCAGCAGCGGCAGGTAGAGCTGGTAGTCGGTGGGGCTGACCAGGGTGATCCGGGCGTCGCCGGCCTCGAGCGTCCGCTCCAGGCCTCGCGCGGTCTCGACACCGGCGAAACCCGCGCCGACGATGACGATGTTCGGTGCGTCCATCCGAGCAGCCTCTCTCCCTGTGCCGACACCGCGGCCCGCCGACCGCGAGCCCAGGCTCACACGGGATGCCCGCGTTTGCCACCCCACGAAGGGAGCGGGGACGGTGGGCGCCGGATTCTCTACCGAGCAGTAACTATTGCTTCCCCTTCCGTACATCCTCAGGCACGATCATGGCTCGCGCGGCGGCGGTCGAGGCACCCCGCCGCTCCGACGTGAGAAGGGGACGGGCATGACAGGACGCGGTGTGGGGCGCCGGATCGGCGCGGTTTCGGCGGTCGTGGCGCTGGGGATCGGGGGGACGGTCACCGCCGCGGGGACCGCCGCCGCGGCCCCGGTGCAGGCCTCGGCGAGCGCTTCGGCAGCTCAGACCGGTGTCGACTACGCCACCTGGCAGCGCGACGTCCAGGCCGTCATCGACCAGGCGCTGCCCTACGTCGAGCAGCGCACCGCGCACGCCGACGGGCAGAAGCTCGCCCTCGTCTTCGACATCGACAACACCACCCTGGAGACGGACTTCCACCCCTGGTACGAACTGCCCACCCCGGCGGTCAAGCCCTCCCTGGAACTCGCCCGCTACGCGCACTCCCGGGGCGTGGACATCTTCTTCGTCACCGCACGCCCGGGCATCATCGCCAGCGAGACCAAGTGGAACCTGAAGTCCGTGGGCTACCCGGTCTCCGGCCTCTACGTGCGGGACCTGCCGGACCTGTTCGACGAGGTCAGCGACTACAAGACGAGCAAGCGGGCACAGATCGAGTCCCTCGGGTACACGATCATCGCCAACGTCGGCAACAACACCACCGACCTCGTCGGAGGCCACGCCGAGCGCACCTTCAAGCTGCCGGACTACGACGGCCAGTTGTCCTGAGTCCGGCCGCCCCGGCCCCTCTGTACCGGCCGCCCCGGCTTCCGATTCCGTCCGCTTAGACTCCCGTCATGGACGAGACCTCGCTGGACACGCTCGGTTCGGGCAAGTACCTGCTCATCACGAGCTACCGCAAGAACGGGACGGGGGTCGCGACACCGGTGTGGGTGGTCCGGGACGGTGCGGCGCTCGGCGTCTGGACCGCGGTGGACACCTGGAAGGTGAAGCGGATCCGCAACCGGGCCGATGTCCTGGTGGGACCCTGCGACCTGCGCGGCAACCCGACCGGAGACCAGGTCCCCGCCACGGCGGAGATCCTCGACCCGGCCGGGACCGCGCACTACCGCCGGCTGATCGCCCGCAAGTACGGTCTCCTCGGCCGCCTCACCCTCTTCGGCAGCCGACTGCGCCGCGGCGAACGCGGCACGGTCGGAATCCGCATCTCCCTGACCCACTCCTAGGCGTAGAACGGCCCGGGCGTGCTCCAGGTCGTCGTGCCGAAGACGTTCGCGTCGTCGATGCTGACGCTGACGTTGGTGACCTTGAGGCCGTACTGGGTCGGCGTCATGCCGTCGGGGCAATCCACCTGCACGGCCGGGAAGTTGACGAAGAAGGGCGGGCCGAAGTCCCGGTCGGGGTAGCGGGCGAACTGGCCGAGCAGCCAGTTGCTGTCCGGCTCGTAGTACACCCCGGAGAGCGGCGTCTGCTCGGTGCGTACGACGAAGCTCGTGCCGTGATCGAAGGTGCCGTCCGGGCGCAGGCAGCCGAAGGTGCGCGCGGTGTCCGCGTACGCCGTGAAGTAGCCGCCGGTGCTGCTGAGTCCGGCCAGATAGCCGGGCTGGTTGCGCACATTGTGCAGCGTGACGCCGAGACTGAAGCCGCCGCAGCCGGGCGTCGGGTTGTAGTCGTGGTAGATGAGCTGGCACTTGCGGTCCCCGAACGCCGCGTTCGGGTCGGGATTGTAGGGCTGCGGCACCACAGCTCCGTAGAACTTCACGGTGGCTGAGATGCCTCCGTCGGTGGGCGCCGGGATCTCGACGGTGGTCGTGGCCTGGGCGGCGCCGGGTCCGGCCAGGACGAGAACGGCCCCCGCGAACAACGCGAGGGCCAGTCTGCCCAGCACTCCGGGCACGCGCTTGCTCCCCATGTGAAACTTCCCCCCTTGTGCACGTGGTGCACCCTCACATGAATTGTGACCAGCGCACGCTATCGCCCCTTGAGCCCCTCAACCGGCAAACGCCCCAACGCTCACAAACGGAACGCACCCGGAGAGGTTCAGGCCGCTTCCCGCTGCGGCCCGGGGCGGCTTCAGCTGTCGCCGCTCGCGTTCCTGCGACGCAGGGCGATGAAGCCGCCCGCGATGGCCAGCACGCCGGTGGCGGCCACGGCCGCGATGCCGCCGGCGCCGGTGGCGGCCAGATCGTCGCCCCGGCCGCCCTGCGGATCGGCTCCGCCGGACGCGCCGGTGGTGGGCGTCCCGGCGCCGGACGGGGACCCGGCTGCGGAGGCGCTCGCCGAAGGCGTCGGTGCCGGTGTCGGGGCGGAGACGATCGCCTTGTCCCGGGTGAAGGCCAGCGTGCCGAAGCCGAGTTGGTCGAAGCCACCGCCCGCGCCATAGTTCCCGCCGCCGCCCTCGGGACGGACCTTCGCGGCGTACGCCGTCACGTACGGGGCGTCGAGGCCGCGGCGGTTGACGTAGTGGTGGTAGATCGACTCCCAGATCGGCCGGAGCTGCCCCCGGCTGGCCGGCGACGCGGCGGTCAGGGTCTGCGATCCCGACCAGACGCCCGGCGAACCGTAGTTCCAGGTCCAGGAGGTGTACGGCACGTCGTGGCCGAGGTTCCACTTGGCGACGTACTCGAAGCCCTTCAGCAGGCGGTTGTCGTCGTAGCCGTACAGGTCGATGCCCTGGTTCCAGGCCATCTCGGCGATGGCGCCCGCCAGGCCGACCCCCAGCGTGGCGTGCCCCTGGTCACGGCCGACCTCCGCCCACTGCCCGAGGCCGCCGGGATGGATGTGGCTGATGAGGTTCCTGACGGAGCCGTTGCCCTTGCCCGACTTGAAGTAGGTGACCGCCTCGTCGACCTTGGCCCGGTCGTCGCAGAGGATGCCGACGGCCAGCACGCAGGCGATGCTCAACAGGTCCCAGCTGCCCCAGTAGTTGGTGATGTAGGCGTCGTTGTGCCGCGTGAGGAAGTCGCTGCTCATCGAGTAGAAGACGTCGACCATCATCTTCTGGAAGCGGGCGAGGTCGAAGCCCTCGTAACCCCGCATGATCTCGGCCGCGTTCGCGAACTGGTAGCCGTGCAGGCCCGCCGCGAGGAACCGGTCGGCGTTGCCGTTGATCGCCGTGAGCTCGGCCGACCAGGCGTTGAGGATGTCCCGGGCCGCGTCCGCGTGGGCGGTGTCACCGGTGACCTTCCAGCGCAGCGCGTTCTGGTAGGCGGCGTGGACATCGTGGTAGAGCGTGCCGACGTTCGTACCGTCACCGCCGCGCACCACCGTCGCCAGAGGCCTCGGCTGCCAGGTGCTCTGCGCGTGCGAGTTGGCCGCCAGCACCGCGAACCCCGCCTTGTACGGCGCCGCGCCCGCCTTCACCTTGGCCGCCATACGGTCGAAGTCGGCCTGGGTGTGCAGCATCCCGGGATGTGCGAACGCACCGCTCGCCTTGGCGGAAGCGGAGAGCGCGGGTGTGGCGAGCGCGGGTGTCGTGCTGCCGGCGACTGCTCCGAGACCGGCCACCGAGGCCGCCCCCGTGATCCGCAGCACGCCGCGGCGGCTCAACATCGGGCTGCTGTTGTCCTGACTCACTGACACTGATGGGCTCCTGTCGGATTCGGTCGTACGCACAGGAGACGCGCGGGCGGAGCGGGGATAACAGAAAACGTGCGGCGGCATTCCGCTCCTCGCCGCGCGGCGGAGGCGGTGCCTCAACAACCAAGCCCAGGCCATGACTTCACCTGAAGCGGCCAGGGCATGGATAAATCTTCAACCAAGCGTCTCCCGGTCGAGTCAAAGGCTCTACCCGCATAGACGGCCCCGCTGCTGTCATGCGCACGACCGCCCGGAATCCTGCCGGGCACCACATCGGGAGACCCCCACGATGTCCCGCATATCCCGTCCCCTCGTCACCAGTCTGTCCGCCCTGGCCCTCGCGGCCGCCGGACTCACCGTCACCGCCGGCACCGCGCACGCCGCCACGTGCAGCCAGGGCTACCTCCCGCTGCCCGACCCCAGCTGCCAGCCCGGCGACCTCAACCCGGACGTCACCCAGGACACCATCGACTCCACGATCTGCGTCTCCGGCTGGACCGCGACCGTGCGGCCCTCCAGCTCGTACACCACCGCCCTGAAGAAGAAGCAGATCGTCGAGTACGGCTACACCGACACCTCCACCTCCGACTACGAGGAGGATCACTTCGTCCCCCTCGAACTCGGCGGCTCGCCCAAGAGTGAGCTCAACCTCTGGCCGGAGCCCCAGTACGGCGACAAGACCGCCGCCAACAAGGACACGGTCGAGAACAAGCTCAAGAAGGCCGTCTGCGCCGGTGCCGTCACCCTCACCGACGCTCAGGACGCCATCATCAACGACTGGACGACCGCCCTCTCCAGCCTCGGCCTGAGCTGACCCCTCGCGCAGCAGTGCCCGCCGGGCCCGGTCTCCGTTCCCGGACCGGGCCCGGTGTGTCTGTGTCATCTGCTCATGCCCGATACGGGAGTTGGCCGGATGTGGTCTGTGCGAAGCGTTGACTAGAAAGCGCTTGCCCCATACGTTTCCCGTTCAGCAGCGTGACCCGTGTGTGACATCTCGTATGCGAGACATCAGATCTCCGAGCCGCACTACCTGGGAAGCCGCACTTCCTGGAGTCCATGAGTCCTCGTGCGGGTGTCACCTCATGCCGCATCCCGTTCAACATGGCGTACAACGTTCGAGCATATGACCCACGGACACTCCCGAAGGGACACGCCCGCATGCGTACTCTCCCCCCACCAAGGCGTTCTCGCCGCCTGGCCCTGGCGGCATCCGCTTCGGCTGTCCTGGCCGTAACCGCGGCGCTCGTTCTGCCGCAGTCGGCAGGAGCCGCCGAGACCTCACCCATCGGCTTCGGCGCCGGGACCACCGGCGGCGGCAGCGCGTCCGCCGTCACCGTCACCACGCTCGTCGCGTTCAAGACGGCCGTCACCGGCGCCACGGCCAAGGTGGTCAAGGTCAACGGACTGATCTCGCTGAGCGGCCAGGTCGACATCGGCTCCAACACCACGGTCCTGGGTGTCGGTTCGGCGTCCGGGTTCACCGGCGGCGGGCTGCGGCTGAAGAAGGTGACCAATGTCGTCGTCCGCAACCTGAACATCAGTAAGCCGGTCGCACCCGCCGACGGCATCACCGTCCAGGCATCGACAAAGGTGTGGATCGACCACAACTCCTTCTCGTCCGACCTGGACCACGACAAGGACTACTACGACGGTCTGCTGGACATCAACCACGGCTCCGACTACGTCACCGTGTCCTGGAACACCTTCAAGGACCACTACAAGGGCTCTCTGGTCGGCCACAGCGACAACAATGCGAGCGAGGACACCGGGCATCTGCGGGTGACGTACCACCACAACTGGTTCAACAACGTCAACTCCCGTATTCCCAGCCTGCGTTTCGGCACCGGGCACTTCTACGACAACTACGTCGTCGGGGCCTCGACCGCCGTGCACTCCCGCATGGGCGCCCAGATGCTCGTCGAGAACAACGTCTTCCGTGACACGGAGGTCGCCGTCACCACCAACCGCGACAGCGACGTGGACGGCTACGCCAACCTCACCGGAAACGACCTCGGGGGAGCCGCCACCGAGGTCTCGCAGGTGGGCACCTTCAGCAGCCCGCCCTACAGCTACACCGCCGAGCCCGCCTCGACCGTCGTCGCCTCGGTGACGTCCGGCTCGGGCGCCGGGAAGATCTGACCACCCCCCACCTGGAAGAAGGCATCGGGACATGACTTCACCAGCACGTCCGCGCCCGCGACGGCGCGCGCTCACCGGCACCCTGGCCGCACTCAGCCTCTCGGCTGTCATGATCATGGCAGAAGGCGGCCTGACTCCGGCGAGCGCCGCCACCTGGCCCACCGCGAGCGGCAGTCAGGCGGTCTCGTCCACCATCTCGGTCTCGGGCACCAAGGACTACGGGATGCTGCGCCTGTACGGCACCGGTGACCTGGGCAGTGGAAGCCAGGACGAGGACCAGGGGCCGATCCTGGAACTGGCCGCCGGCACGGTCCTGAAGAACGTCATCATCGGCGCGCCTGCCGCGGACGGCATCCACTGCCTGGGCAGCTGCACGCTGCAGAACGTCTGGTGGGAGGACGTCGGCGAGGACGCGGCGACGTTCCTGGGCTCCTCGTCGTCCAACGTCTACACCGTTTCCGGCGGCGGGGCGAAGGCAGCCAGCGACAAGGTGTTCCAGTTCAACGGCGCGGGAACGCTGAACGTCTCGAACTTCGCGGTGCAGACCTTCGGCACCTTCGTCCGCTCCTGCGGCAACTGCAAGACGCAGTACAAGCGCACGATCAACCTCAACTCCATCGAGGCGACCTACAAGGGCAGCAAGCTGGTCGGCATCAACACCAACTACGGCGACAGCGCGACCCTGAAGGGCATCAAGATCATCGGGGACACCAGCAAGAAGATCATCCCCTGCCAGAAGTACATCGGGAACAACACGGGTGCGGAGCCGACCACGAACGGCTCGGGTCCCGACAGCACGTACTGCAAGTACGCGACGTCCGACATCACCTACAGCTGAGGATCCTCCTCGGCCGCCGGTCCTTCCCCGGCGACTGAACGAACCGGTCCCGCACGCCGGTTCGCTCAGTCGCCGAAGGCTGTCCGGCGGGCGCTTCGCAGTACCTCCCCGGCCAGCACGGCCAGGTCCTCGTCCGTGAGGAGTCGGCCGCCTTCGGCCATCAACTGCCGTGCCCGGCCGAGCACTTCCCCGACCTGGACGTGAGTGAGGTCGACCCCGAGCGCCGCCAGCTTGTCGGCCAGGGTGTACGGCCCGCTGTCGGGCGTGAAGGGGACCTTGCGGTCATTGCCGACGAGGGTGGCGAACAGCAGCGCGGGGCAGGTGGACGTCTTCAAGGGCGCCTGCTCGTAGTGGACGTGCGGACGGGCCGGGCCGCAGTCGTCAGAACCAGCTTCCGTGGGCGCTGTCGACGAGCTGGAACACCGGCTGGTGGCGTACCGGGTCCTGGGCGGTGGCGAGTTGGACCCGGTCGCCGCTGTGGATGGTGGCGGGCGGGCCCATGACGCGGCCCCGGACGGTGAATCCCTCCGCCATCTCGACGAGGGAGACGTTGCGCGCCGCCGGGGTGTTGCGGTGGATGACGGTGGAATGACGCACGATCCCCGTCCCCGCGCTCGCTTCCGTCCGCAGGTCGCTGCCCGCGCAGACCGGGCAGAGCAGGCGCTGGAACATCGCGGTGCCGCACCAGTGGCACCGCTGGAACAGGAGGGCGTTCGTGGCAGGCTCCGCAGGGGCCGCGTCGAGCACGTCCGTCGCGGGTCCGACGCCCGGATGAAGGGCGATTCCTGGGTGGTACACGATGTCATCTCCCTGCGCTCGGCCGGAATCTGATGTGCCCGGGACACCGCGCACGACCACAGAGTATGGCACTGAGTGCCACCAGTAAAGGCACTCCGTACCCTCAATCTGGGGTGGGGACCCGATCCGTCCATTCGGGGCAGGGAACGATCAGTCTCGTCCGAGGGTGGATTCGATCTCCTGGACGACGCGCCACAACGGCGCCCCGCGCCGGGAGATGACGACGACCACGTCCTCGTGCTCCTGGGCCGACGGCTCCCCGGCAGGGCCGCCGAACGTCTCCCGCACATACCCGAGCGCGTGGTCCACCGCGGCGCTCGCGTCCCCCTGCCCGTCCGAACGCAGCCAGGAGCGCAGGGCGTTGTTGTGCGCGGCGACCACGGCCGCGGCGACGACATCGGCCCGCAGGGTGCCGTCCCGCCGGCCGGCGAAGCGCCCCCGCAGATATTCGGCGAGGGCACGCTCGTAACGCCAGACGACCGACAGCTCGTACGCGCGCAGGCCGGGGACCTTCTTGGTGAGGCGGTAGCGCTGCACGGAGAAGGTCGGGTTCTCGGCGTACATGCGCAGCACGAGCCGGGCCGCGTCGCAGACTCGCTGCACCGGGTCGTCCTCGTCCGAACCGTCGCCCAGGAACGCCGTCATGTCGGCCAGGCAGCGCTCGTGGTCCGGGAAGACCACGTCCTCCTTGGAAGGGAAGTAACGGAAGAACGACCGTCGGCCGACCCCGGCGAGCGCCACGATGTCGTCGACCGTCGTCTGCTCGTAGCCGCGCTCCAGGAAGAGCTGGAAGGCCGCCGCGACCAGAGCGTCCCGCATGGGCGGCTTCGCCGTCGTCGCGTCGGCGCTCTCGCGGCGCCGGGGTTCCTCGCTCATGGACGGGAACCTAGCATCGGGCGAAAGATATGGCACTCAGTGCGCACGATTGAGGGAACTGAGTGCCTTGCGCGCGTGGCGACGTCTCCTGCTGCACCGGAGGAGCTGATTCCCTATGTGGTCAGAATGTGATCACCCGTGAAGTTCATGTGTATTCAACACGGTTGACAGCTTCCGCGCCGTGATCGACTATGTGGTCGCGCTGTGGCTCACGTGACCAATGAGCCCAGTGATTCTTCGACCACTCATTCCTGGTACGGCCCCCGGCTGCTTCGTGCTGCCCTGTTGCCGTCGACCGGGTCTCGCATCATCAAGACGGCCCGCGATGACCCTGTGACGAGCCCCGGCACTCCATCCGTACGCGAGTGCCGGGGCCTCTTCCGCTCTGCCGACCGCGACCAGGACCCGGGCGCAGGGGCGGCAACCTTTCCCGTGTGCGCGACCACTGACCCGGTGACCAGTGAGCATGTACGGAATCGGGAGGTCGTATGAGTGCCGCAGACAGGTTCAAGGGGGCAGTGCTGGGTGCTGCCGCGTTGGCGGCGGGGACGGTGACGGCGCTGGTGCCGACGGAAGCCACCGCCGCCGCGACGCCGACCATCGTCGTGGCCGTGAACGGCGACGACGCCGCCTCCGGCACGCTCGAACACCCGTTACGGACCATTCAGGGAGCCGTGGACAAGGCTCAGCCCGGAGACGTGATCGCCGTACGAGGCGGTACCTACGCCCTCGACGACAACATCACCATCACCGCCTCGGGCACCGCGTCCCAGCCGATCACCCTGGGCGCGTACCCGGGCGAGCGTGTGGTCGTCGACGGTGAGCAGTTGCCCGCCAGCCACACCCCCGTCGGCGGCAGCATCCCGCGTGCCGAGCGCGGCGCGATCCACCAGGAGGCCTCGTACTGGCGGATCTCCGACCTGGAGATCGTCGACGGCCCGTACGGCGTCTACTGCGACGGCTGCAACAACAATGTCTTCGCGCGGCTCGCGACCCACGACAACTACGAGTCCGGCTTCCAGCTCCAGGGCACCTCCAGCGGCAACCAGATCCTCGACCTGGACAGTTACGCGAACCGCGACCCGCGCAAGAACGGCGAGAGCGCCGACGGCCTCGCCATCAAGGAGGGCAGCGGCACCGGCAACGTGGTGCGGGGCGCGCGGCTGTGGAACAACGTCGACGACGGCTTCGACGCCTGGAAATTCGCCTCGCCGATCCTCGTCGAGAACACCATCTCGTACGGCAATGGCTTCAACCGCTGGAACTTCCCCGACTTCGCGGGCGACGGCAACGGCTTCAAGCTCGGCGGCGGCAGCCCGGCCCCGGCGGTGGCCCACATCCTGCGCAACTCGATCGCGTTCAAGAACGCCGTGCACGGCATCACCGACAACGGCAATCCCGGCGGCCTGGCGCTGTCCCGCGACACCACGTTCGGCAACCAGGGCACGGGCTTCGACGCCGATGTCGCGGGGTCGCAGGCGGTCCTCACCCGCAACCTGTCCGTCGCGGACGGCCGACCGGTCGCCCTCGGCTCCACCACCAGCTCCAGCGGCAACTCCTGGGATCTGGGGGGGACATGGGACGAGTCCTCGGTCCTGAGCGCGGACCTGAGCTCCGTCACCGGCCCACGTGGCGCCGACGGTTCCCTCCCTTCCGCGCCGAACTTCCTCGTCCCGCGCGACGGCACGGCGATCGGGGCCCGATGGTAGGGCGCCTCTCAGAACCCGAACTCCGTAGGAGCCGAGCTCCTGTACGCGGGCCCCGCGTTCGACCAGGCGTGATCATTGCAGGCCGCCGACGAAGCGTCGCCCGGAACCGGCCACGCCTGGTGGGCCTGGAGGGCGACGCTCATCAGGGTCAGCAGCAGATCGATGTCCGCGTCGGCCTCGAGGCGAATCGTCACCCATCGCGAGCCGGGCACCATGCGGACCGCGGTCGCGCCCTTGAGGTGGTCCTCGAGACGCCGAATGGCGGGGGCGGTGAGATGCAGGTCGACGTCGTGATCCGAGTGGAAGTGGACGATCTCGCTCTGGGGCGAGCGCAGTGCCCGCCCCGTACCGCAGCTCGGCAGGGCCTCCTGGAGGTCCGGCCAACTCGCCAGTTGCGCCATGGCACGCAAGGCCAACGTCATGGCTCCATCATGCCGAGCTCACCGCCCGGCCACCAGAACTTGAGGAGGCCGTAACTGATCCGCGGGGTCCGAATGTCCGGATTCCGGCTCGAAAACAGCGCGGCGGGACCGTGGTCCCCCTGCTGGGCTCCACGATCCCGCCGCTCCGAGACCTGCTACGTCAGGCCATCCAGAAGAAGACCGCGGTCATCCGCTTGTCCTCCATGGTGCTGCCCGAGTAACCGGTGGCGCTGTGCATCAGGTTGGCGTTGTACAGGAGCAGCCGGTTGTACCGATGGGGTACGCGGATGTCCTCGATGAAGGAGTCCGGGGGGACGAAGCGCGTACCCAGCGCCTCGACCAGGTTGTTGTGCGGGGCCGCCACCACGTTTCCGCCCAGCCGACCGCCGGGCAGGTTCTGCCGGTAGAAGCTGGTTCCGCAGTCCTTGGGAACGGCCGGATTGAGATAGAGCACCGCGGCATAACGGCACAACGCACGTGAATCGGTGTGCGGACGCGGCTCGCCCTCGTCCTTGCCCACCACCTGGACGCAGTTGTGATTGAGCGTGGCACCGGAGGGCGTCGCCTGCTGCCACAACTCCCGCGCGCCCGTGGCCTTCTTCACCAACCGTTCTACGCGCGTCAATTCCTGTGGCTCGAGGCCCGGCATCGTCCGCAGGCCGGGCCAGCTCTCGGACGTGTACGGATAGCCTTCGACCCAGTCGTCCTTCTCCAGGCACCGGGCCCGTACGGCATCAACGTCGGGCAGCACATCGTCGAATACCCAGTAGTCCCGATCGCGGGTGGGCTTTCGGTAAGGGAGCACCGGGAGCGCCGGCGTTCTTGGAGGCTGTGGGGGCATGCGCCAGACCATATAGTCGCGCGCGCCGGTGATCTTCAGGGTTTGGTCAACCTTTCGTCAACTCGGCGTCCTCGCAAAAGCGTCGGCCGCCGGCGGCTCGTCGGGGCACGCCCGTGAGTCCACTCGACGTCTCCCCGAAGCTCCTCGCCGAAGCCGAACGCGGTCAGGTCCGCGAAGAGGACTTCGTGGATACCGCTCGTACGTCACTGCCGTACGCCTACGACCTCATCGCCGGCCTGGTCGGTGAACTGCGACCGGCGGCTCCGTTCAGAGCGGCGGATCCGTGAGGGACTGCTCGGCCCAGATGATCTTTCCCTCGGTGGTGTAGCGGGTGCCCCAGCGCTGGGTGAACTGCGAGATCAGGAACAGGCCGCGGCCGCCCTCGTCCGTGGTCTTCGGATGACGCAGGTGCGGGGCGGTCGCGCCGCCGTCGAAGACCTCGCAGATCAGGGCCTGCTCGGTGATCAGACGCAGCCGGATCGGGCCGGTGGCGTGCCGGATCGCGTTGGTGACGAGTTCGCTCACGACCAGTTCGGTGGTGAAGGCCAGTTCGTCCAGGCCCCACCTGCTCAGCTGCTCGGTGGTCGCCTTGCGGGCATCGGCCACGACGGCCGGGTCGATGCGCAGGTCCCAGGTGGCGACCTGCTCGGGGCCCAGGCGGCGGGTGCGGGCCATCAGCAGCGCGACGTCGTCGTACGGACGCGTCGGCACGAGATCGTCCACGATGGTGCGGCACATGCCGTCGAGCGGCTGATGGTGCGCCTCCAGCGCCCGGCGCAGCCGCTCCCGGCCCGCGACCGGATCCTGCCCGGTACGGGGTGTGGCGATGAGACCGTCGGTGTGGAGGGCGAGCACGCTGCCCTCCGCCAGGGTCAACTCGACCGATTCGAAGGGCAGTCCGCCCGCGCCCAGCGCGGGACCGTGGGGGAGCTCGGTGAAGGTGACCGAGCCGTCCGGGGTGACGATCGCGGGCGCGGGATGGCCCGCGCTCGCCATGGCGCAGCGCCCGCTCACCGGGTCGTACACCACGTACAGACAGCTGGCGCCCACCGCCTGCATTCCGCTCGAACGGGCGTCCGCGCCCATGCCCTCCTCCCGGGCGGAGCGGCTGACCAGATCGTCGAGGTGGGCGAGCACCTCCTCCGGGGGCAGGTCCAGATCGGCGAGAGTCTGTACGGCGGCCCGCAGCCGCCCCATAGCCGCGGCGCCGTCGATGCCGTGCCCGGCGACCTCGCCCACCACCAGGGCCACCCGGGCCCCGGACAGCGGAATGACGTCGAACCAGTCACCGGCGAGACCCGTCAGTTCATCGGCGGGCCGATAGCAGGCCGCGACCTCCACCGCGTCCTGCTCGGGGAATCGGTGGGGGAGCAGGTTGCGCTGCAGGACGAGCGCCGCGTCACGCTCGCGGGTGTAGCGGCGGGCGTTGTCGACACACAGGGCCGCCCGGCCGACGTACTCCTCGGCCAGGCTCAGATCGTCCTCGTCGAAGGGGTCCTGGTGGCCGCGCCGGAAGAATGTGGTGATGCCCAGCGTGATGCCGCGGGCCCGGATGGGCACGATCATCACGCTGTGCAGCCCGAGATCGAGGAACGAGGCAGCCCGGCCCCCGGGGGTGCCCGTGGCCCACTCCTGGGCCAGCGGGTCCAGCCGTTCCTCGCGCCAGGACTCACCGTCGGCCAGGCACCGGATCGGGGGAGACCCGGCCAGGTAGGTCGCCACCTCGCCGATCCCGACGACTGTTTCGGGGACCCCGCCCTGTACCGACTGATGTCCGGCGCGCCGCAGCGGCATGGCGTCCGTGTCGCTCTGCGGGCCGGGCGCCGGCTCGGCTCCCTTGAGCACGGACTCCAGCAGGTCCACGGTGACGAAGTCGGCGAGCCCCGGCACCGCGACGTCGGCCAGCTCCTGGGCGGTCCGCATGACGTCCAGGCTGCGGCCGATGTGCTCGCCGGCCCGGTCCAGCAGGGCGAGCCGCCGCCGGGCGCGATAACGCTCGGTGACGTCGACGACGGTGTAATACACACCGATCGGTTGACCGTCGTCGTCCTCCAGCCGGATGAACGACATGGCGTGGGCGGTCTCGCGGTGCGGCGCTGACCGTATGCGGCCCACATGCTCGTACGCGATCACCGGCTCGCCGGTCTCCAGGACCCGGCGCATCTGTGCTTCGAGCCGCTCGGCGTCCAGGCCCGGCTGCACATCGGCGATCCTTCGTCCCAGCCGCTGCGGGGGCCGGCCCCCGCCGAACTGCTCCAGCGCCGCGTTCGACCACACGTACCGCAGGTCCGTGTCCACGATCGCGATGCCCAGCGGCGACCGCGCGGCCATCCGCTCCAGCACGGACCGGCTCATGTCCCAGCCGGGGCCGCCCGCCAGCTCGGCGAACAGCACCACCCAGCGTGCGGGGCCCCTGGTCTCGTGCACCGGGACGACACGCACCATCACGGTGACCGGGCGCCCGTCGCGGTGGCGCGCGGTCAGCAGTCCGGCCCAGCTGCTGTCGTCACGGCATCGCTCGGCCAGTTCCGGGATCCTCGCCGCGTCCGCGGGGAGCAGCAGGTCGGCGGCGTGCCGTCCCAGCACCTCCGCGGCCGGATACCCGAGCAGCCGCTCGGCGTCGGCGGTCCAGCTGGTCACGGTCATCCGGGCATCGAGCAGCAGTGGCGCGGCGTCCGCCATGTCGAAGCGCCGACGGGCCAGCACATCTCGTTCCTCGCTCGCACCCACTGCGACCCTCTCCGCTCCCCGAAGGTGGTCTTACCCCGTGACATCCATTCTTCACGTTGTATGACCGCCGTGCGGGTTGCTCAGAGATATGTGATCGTATTGATCGTAAACGATCGATACGATTGTGGGCGTACAGTATGCACACGGGATCACGCTCCGCGTTCGCCCGTAGTTCGTCCGTCCGGCCTTGCCCCAGGGGGAGCCCATGCGACTGCACGTCGACCAGCGCCATGAGCGGGTACTCGAACTCGTCCGGGAGCGCGGCAGCCTCCGGGTCGCCGAACTCGCGGCCGAACTCGGCGTCTCGGCCGTGACCTTGAGGCGTGACGTGGAGACGCTCGCCGCCCAGGGCCGGGTGCAGCGGCTGCACGGCGCGGTGGTGTGGCCGGGTGAACCGGTCGCCGAGCCGCAGCCCCGGCAGGGGTCCGTCGAGGGTGCCGTGATCGGAATGATCGTGCCGACCACGAACTACATCTTCGCGGACATCGTGCGAGGGGCCCGCGAGGCCGTCGGGGCCCAGGGCGGTCGCCTGGTCCTCGGTATGAGCGGATACGTCGACTCCGAGGATCCCGTGCAGGCGGAACACCTGATCGCGGGCGGTGCCGAGGGGCTGCTGGTGGCGCCCAGCTGGTTCGGCGGGGTGCCCGTCGAGGGCCAGGAGAAGTGGCTCGTGGAGTGCGAGGTGCCGACCGTCCTGGTCGAGCGCTCCGCACCGGCGGGCAACCCCGCGGCGGGCCTCGACCGGGTGCGTACGGACCGGGCGCACGGGGCGGCTGTGGCCGTGGGCCACTTCGCCTCCCTGGGGCATCGCCGGATCACCGCGGTGCTGCAGGAAGGCCCGCACGCCGCGCAGATCTCGGCGGGCTACCTGGCGGCCGTGCAGTCGCTGGGCCTGGACGTCGACGCGGGCGCCCCGACCGTCCGCGAACACGGTGACTACGAAGCCTCCATCGACTACCTGGCCGAGGCCGTGGAGAAGCGCGGGGTGACGGCGGCCCTCATCCACAGTGACGAGGACGCGATCGTGCTGGTGCCGAAGCTTCAGGCGCGCGGCATCAGTGTGCCCGAGGACCTCGCGCTCATCGCGTACGACGACGAGGTCGCCGGCCTCTCGGACGTGCCCCTGACGGCCGTCGCGCCGCCCAAGCGCTCGGTGGGCGAACTCGCGGCGAAACTGCTGCTCCAGCGGCTCGCGGAACGCAGGAGCGGACAGCGCCCGGCGCCGCGTCAGCACCTCGAACTTCTTCCCGAATTGAGGATCCGTTCGTCCTGCGGTGGCGAAGCGCTCGAATCATGAGCGTTGTGCGATCGTTTTGATTGTCTTGGTCGAATGCTCTTGACTCTGATCATGTGCGCACAAAAGATGTCCTGCATCCACCTCTTCCCGTACGAGGTCTCGTAGGAGACGTGCCATGTCGCGCACTTCACGTTCGTTCCGCATAGCCGCCACCGCCACCATCGCCGCCCTGGGCATGCTCGCCACCGCATGCGGCGGCGACGGCGGCTCGACCGACTCCACGTCGGACGGCAAGCCGGTCACCATCAACTACTGGACCTGGACGCTCGGGGCCAAGTCGACGGTGGACGCGTTCAACAAGACGCACAAGGACATCAAGGTCAAGTTCACCGAGATCCCGAGCGGGACCGAGGGCTACGGCAAGCTGTCCAACGCGGTGAAGGGCGGCAACGCGCCCGACGTGGCGACCATCGAGTACCAGATGGTCCCGGAGTTCGCGAGCCAGGGAAACCTGATCGATCTGACCAAGTACGCCGGTGAGACGGTCAAGTCGAAGTTCCCCGAGGCCGTCCAGAGCCTGGTGACCTTCGGCGGCAAGACCTGGACCGTGCCGTACGACGTCGCGCCGCAGCTGTACTACTACCGCACCGACCTGTTCAAGAAGTACGGCATCGAAGTCCCCAAGACCTGGGACGAGTTCAAGACCGCCGCCGCGAAGGTCGAGAAGAAGGACAAGAACGTCCGGCTGGCCTCCATGCCGAAGTCCGACCCGGCCCTGCTGGCCGCCCTGTCCTGGCAGGCCGGCGGCAAGTGGTTCGCCACCGAGGGCGACGCCTGGAAGCCCGGCGTGAACGACGCCCCCAGCAAGAAGGTCGCCGCCTACTGGGACGGCCTGATCAAGGACGACCTGGTGCAGTCCTTCACCGGCTACAGCCCCGAGGAGACCAAGGCCCGCGCTTCCGGCAAGACCCTCTCCTTCCTCGGCGCCTCCTGGTCCGCGGGCGGCATGAAGACCGCCATGCCCGACCTGAGCGGCAAGTGGGCCGCCGCCCCCATGCCGAACTGGGGCACCGCGGCCACCGGCAACTACGGCGGCACCTCCTACGGCGTCCTCAAGGGCAGCAAGCACGCCGAGGCCGCCACCGAGTTCATCAAGTGGCTCACTACGGACAAGGCGGGCGTCGAGGCCCGGCTCGCCGACCTCGAGTCGCCCAGCAGCGCCCTGCCGGCCAACCCGGAGATGCGTGCCGTCGCGGCGGCGAAGTTCGACACCTCGTACCTGAACGGCCAGGACCTCTACAAGCTCGCCTCCGAGCAGGTCGACACGATCGTCCCCGGCTGGACGTGGGGACCGAACCAGCAGGACGTCTACACCGCGGTCCAGGACCAGACGGCCAAGTCCGGGTTCACCGGCGGCGTCGACGCCGGCCAGCGGAAGGCCGAGTCGGGAATCACCGATCGCGGGCTGAAGCTCGCCAAGTGATCTTCCGAGTGCCCTGACGGGTCCGGCAGCCCGCGGCCCCTGTCCGAGCCCTGTCCGAGCGCGATTCGGATACGGGCCGCGGCCGGACCCCGTCACCTCGGTCACCCGTCACCGATCCGCCTCCCTGAAGCGTCCAGCCCGCCAAGGAGCCACCGTGGCAGCACCTCTCGCCCCAGCCGTGAAGGCCGGGCGCCAACCCGCGACGAAGCCCCCGGGCACCTCGAAGCTCCGGCGCAGTCAACGCCGGGCCGCGGCCCTCTTCATCACCCCGTTCTTCGTCCTGTTCGCCGCGGTGATGGCCGCGCCCATCGGCTACGCCGTGTGGATGAGCCTCTTCCAGGAGCGCTCCTCGGGGCTCGGCTTCGGCGGCACCGAGCGGGTGTTCTCCGGAATCGGCAACTACACCAAGGCCCTGTCCGACGCGGGCTTCAGGGACTCCTTCGTCCACATCGCGCTCTACTGCGCGCTGTACATCCCGGTGATGATCGGCGGCTCCCTTCTCCTCGCGCTGCTGGTCGACTCCGCGATGGCCCGCGCCAAGCGGTTCTTCCAGCTGGCGCTGTTCCTGCCGCACGCGATCCCGGGACTGATCGCCTCGATCATCTGGATCTACCTCTACACCCCGGGCCTGAGCCCCGTGCTCGACTGGATCGGCGCCCTCGGCGGGTCGTGGAACTTCTACAGCAACGACCATGTGCTGTCGTCCATGGTCAACCTCTGCGCCTGGCAGTGGATCGGCTACAACATGGTCATCTTCTACGCCGCCCTGCAGGCCGTTCCGCGCGAAATGATCGAAGCGGCCGTCGTCGACGGCGCGGGCGCCATCCGCACGGCCTTGCAGATCAAGGTGCCGCTGATCGCCTCAGCGGTCGTGATGACCGTGCTGTTCACCTGCGTGGGCGCCATCCAGATCTTCACCGAGCCGAAGCTGCTCAACCAGCGCGGAGCGCCCTCCATCGACACCGAGTGGTCGCCGACCCTGTTCATCTGGAAGGCCGGCTTCGTCCAGCACGACTACGGCCTCGCCGCCGCCGCGTCCCTGCTGCTCGCCCTGCTCGGCATCGTCCTCTCCTACATCGTCACCCGGCTCGGCAACCGGTGGAAGGCGGCGTCATGAGCACCCTCACCCCCACCACGAGCCCGGCCCAGACCCAGGCCGGACGCAAGGCCACCCAGGCCGCGCGCCGCCGCACCGCACCGAACGCCCTGCTGTCCAAGGCAGTGGTCAACGGACTGCTGATCGTCGCCGCCTTCTACACCCTGATGCCGGTCAGCTGGCTGCTCTTCGCCGCCACCAAGAACGACCGCGACCTGTTCGGCACCTCGGGCTTCTCCCTCGGCGACTTCAACCTCTTCGCCAACCTGCACCACGTCTTCACCTTCAACGACGGCATCTACTTGCGCTGGTTCGGCAACAGCATCCTGTACTCGGTCGTCGGCTCGGCCGCCTCCACGTTCCTGTGCATCGCCACCGGCTACGCCTTCGACAAGTACGACTTCAAGGGCAAGGAAAAGCTGTTCGGTGTGGTGCTCGGCGGAGTCCTGGTCCCCACCACGGTGATCCAGCTGCCGATGTACCTCCTCGCCACCAAGGCCGGGGTCGTGAACACGTACTGGGCCCTGCTGCTGCCCGCCCTGGTCAACCCCTTCGGCGTATACCTCGCCCGTGTCTTCTCCGAGGGATATGTGCCGAACGAGGTCCTGGAGGCCGCCCGCGTCGACGGGGCGGGCGAGCTGCGCACCTTCGCCGGGATCTCCCTGCCGATGCTCGCCCCCGGCTTCATGACCATCTTCCTGTTCTCGTTCACCGCCAGCTGGAACAACTTCTTCGGCGCCCTAGTCATGCTGAACGACGAGAAGCTCTACCCGGTCAACCTCGGCCTGTTCATGTGGAACAGCGTCACGCAGCAGCAGCCCGAGTACTACGCGCTCGTCATCACCGGCTCACTCGTCGCCGTCGTCCCGCTGATCGTCGCCTTCGTCTGCCTTCAGCGCTTCTGGCGCTCGGGCTTGACCGCCGGCGCGGTGAAGTGACCATGTACGTACCGGAAGGCACCCTCCTGAACAGCTCGGACCGACCGTCCCAGGACCGCCGCCCGCGAACCGCCCTCGCCATGGGACACGAGATCCACGCCTCCCTGCTCGCACAAGGCGCACTCGACGGCCTCCGGTCGATCGCCGCCGTCGACACCGCTACCCACATCACGGACTTCGCCGCGGCCGACAGCGCCGAACTGTCCGCTGTCGAGGTCCTGTTCACGCACTGGGGCGCACCGCTGCTGACCGAGGACGCGCTGCGCCGCATGCCGCGGCTGCGGGCCGTCGTCCATGCGGCCGGATCCATCAAGCACCACATCACCGCATCCGTCTGGAAGCGTGGCATCACCGTCTCCTCTGCGGCCGCCGCCAACGCGATCCCGGTCGCCGAATTCACCCTCGCCGCCATCCTGTTCGCGAACAAGCGGGTTCTCGACATCGCCCGCGACTACGCCCAGGCACGCGAACATCCCGCGTTGCTGCCGTACTTCAGCGGGTACGGCAACTACCACCGCACTGTCGGCATCGTCGGCGCCTCCCGCATCGGACGCCGCGTCGTCGAACTGCTCCGCCCGCTCGACCTCGACGTCCTGCTGCACGACCCCTACCTGGGGCAGGAGGATGCCCGAGCCCTGGGCGTGGAACCCGTCGACCTCGACGAACTCGTCCGACGCAGCCAGGTGGTGTCCATCCACGCGCCCCAACTTCCCGAGACACGCCACATGTTCGACGCGCGCAGGATCGCGCTCCTGCAGGACGGCGCGACGCTCATCAACACGGCGCGCGGCTCCCTCGTCGACACCGAAGCGCTCACCGAGCATCTCGTCTCCGGACGCGTTCACGCCGTACTCGACGTGACCGAACCGGACGTACCACCCGCCGCATCCCCGCTCTACACGCTGCCCAACGTGCTGCTCACCCCGCACATCGCGGGTTCCCTCGGCAACGAGCTCGGCCGCATGACGCACTGGGCCGTGGACGAGGTGGGGCGCTACGCCCAAGGCCTCCCGTTCCGGTACGGAGTCGGCCCCGACGAGCTGACCCGCTCGGCCTGAACTGGAGCCCTCCATGGCCGACTTGGACAACGGCGCTCCGGCTGGAGCTGACCATCGACCCGATCTGGGCCCACCACTCTCAACCTGGTCCTGCGCAGCCTGTGACCGCCCCACGGAAGGGACCGCCCATGCCCGCAGCCGCTGTTCACCGCGTCCTCGTCGTCGGCATCGACGGCGTACGACTGGACGTGCTGCGCCGCCTGTCCACCCCGCATCTGGACACCCTCGCGGCCGACGGCTTCCTCACGCCGATCCAGGTCGACGACCGCACGCCCACCATGTCGGGCCCCTGCTGGGCGACGATCGTCACCGGAGTGAGCGTCGAGAAGCACGGAGTGTGGAGCAACGACTTCACCGGCCACCGCCTCGACGTCTTCCCCGACTTCGCGACCCGCCTCGCCCAGCGGGACGGCCGCCGCACCTTCGTCGCGGCGGGCTGGCAGCCGCTCATGCAGATACGCGACGGCGGCCCCCTCTTCCGCGCGCCGTCGAGGGCCGCGTACAACTCCCCGAGCGCGGACACCCCCGAAGCCTGGGAGACCTGCGACGAACAGATCACCGAGGAGGCGGTGCGCGTCCTCGCGGGCGACGACATAGACGCGTCGTTCGTCTACCTCGGGGCTCCCGACGAGACCGCGCACTTCCTCGGCTGCGGTGACGCCTACGAGGCCGCGGTGCTGCGCGCCGACGCGCGCGTGGGCCGCCTGCTGGACGCCGTACGCTCCCGGGCCTCGTACGGCAGTGAGCAGTGGACGGTCCTGGTGGTCACGGACCACGGCCACGTCGGCGACGGTGGTCATGGCGGCCGCTCCCACGAGGAACGCACCGCCTGGCTGATCGCCACCGGCCCCGGTCTTCGCTCGGCGCCCCCGAAGGTACGCCATGTCGACGTCGCCGCCCAGGTGTTCGCGTCGCTGGGGCGCGACGCCGACCGGCACTGGACGCTCGACGGCCGGCCGTTCGCGGCCACCGGGACCGGGGGGGGGGGGGGGGGGGGGGGGGGGGGGGGGGGGGGGGGGGGGGGGGGGGGGGGGCGCTTGTTCTTTTCTTTTTTTCCCCTCTCTCCCCGGG
>NZ_JBVHXR010000015.1:30791-170212 GCF_055569295.1 Streptomyces sp. NPDC029292 | reverse complement strand
CGGTGTTTTCGCGTCGTTGGGAAACAACGCAGACCGACACGGGACGCTAAACGGCGGTTCTTTTGCGACCACGGGGACCGTGGTTCGGTGGGGGTGGGGGGGGACCCCCCCAGACCCGCATGCTCAGCCCCCGTCTGTCATCGTCACCTGACCGCCGCTGATCGAGTAGCGCGCATTGGCTTTGCGGGGGCCATACGTGTAGGCGCTGGTGTTGGATCCGGTGCCCGGCTCCGGACTGACGAAGGGGTTGTTCCAGACCGCCTGCGCGCACGGGATCGAACCGCAGTCGGCGACCGACTTGTAGTACTCGACGAAGCCGACACCACTCGGCTTGAGGTAGCCGGACGTGGCGGGGACCGTCCAACTCCCGGTCGTCGTCCAGGTGTTGGCAAGTCGCGTCGACGACGTAGCCGGTTCAGGTGTCGGTGCCGGTTCTGATGATCTCCAGCTGGTACCAGCGGCCCGTCACGTAGGGATAGGTGACGCGCAACTGGTGCCCGCGCCGCCGTCCGCGCCCGTACGGCAGTTGGGGTGCGTCGTGGACGTACCGGAGCCGAAGACGCTGAAGACCGCGACTCCGCTGTTCGCGCGGGGCTGGAGGCCGATGTAGCCGACCTGGCCCGATTCAGCCGAGCTTGACGATGATCTTCTGTGTGACTCCCGCGGTCGTGCTGAGGTCCCCGAAGATGAGCTTCAGGGAGGAGCCGGTCGTCGCCGACGTGACGGTGGACGGCTGGGAGGTCACCGACGAGACCGCCCGGTTCCAGGTGAGGGTCAGGCTCGTCTGCATCCGCATCGGATCGCTGACGCAGATCACCGCGGTGCCGTCGCTCTTCTCGCTGATCATCACGCAGCACGGATTGCTCGCGGTGAGATTTCCGACCGTGCCGCCGAACCAGAAGCTGACTCCCGTGAAGCCGAGCGACGGGACGCTGACCCCCTGCTGGTTGTCGGTGTTGGCGAGGACCGTCAGCCAGCTCGTGGCGGCGGCCCGCGTCTGCGTCTGGGCGGCGGTCGCCCCCGGCATGAGTAGATAGGCGTACGCCGCGCCCGTCGGGTCCGTGCCGTGATCGACGTACATCGTCAGGTACTTGCGGTTCAGGACCGTGGTCGCACCCCCCTTGTTGATGTCGCTCCACTTGCCGTCACGGGCGTCGCGCAGCGCCTTGACGGTGGCGCCGCCGGGGAAGACATAGCCGCCGTGGCCGCCGATGTGCGCCCACTTCGCGCCGGTGAGCGTCTCCGACCAGGGGTAGGTGGCGGGCTTGACGGTGCCGTCCACGGTGAAGGGCGCGCTGCCGGTGGGCCCGAGATTGCGGTTCTCGACCGTCGATTCCACGGCCGTGCCGTCCGTGCACTTGATCCCGGCGCCGAGACAGACGATCGAGTCGTCCAGACAGAACCACGACTTCTTCGCCATCAGGGTGCTCTGCAGGCCCTTGAGGTACTGGCCGATCGCGGCCCGCTGCCCGTCGGTCGCGCCGCCCACCCAGTTCACGTCCGGCAAGGACGCGCCCCAGTCACCGCCGGCCGCGTCCGCGAGCACCTTGCGGGAGGCCGTGATACCGGGAAGCCGGTACGGGTCGACGGTGGGCCAGAAGGCGTCGCTGTACTGCCCGTTGCCGAAGGTGTCGCCCCACCAGTAGAGCATTCCGGAACCGGTGTGCCAGCCGTGCAGGTTCTCGCCGTTGCCTGTCTCGTAGTACGTGATCCGCCGGTCGGCCATGCTGATCGAGGTGGCCCAGCCGGGGCGGCGGTGGGTGGCCCGCGACATGTTGGTGAACAGCCGGTGCCCGGTCGGCTCGGCGATCGCCGAGACCGTGGTGTCGTCCTGAACTCCCTTGAGCCGCACCAGACTTGTGAGACCCAGCGAAGGATTGCTCATCGGCGGGCTGTAGTAGTCGCGCTGCATCCAGCCCTTCACCAGACCGCGCCAGCGCGCGTTCTCCGCGCTGCTCGCCCCCTGCCCGAGCAGCACGATCGAGGCGAGGATCGGATGGCCGCGCAGATGGTCGTCCTGCTGGATCTGCTTGGCATCGGACGCGGACAGACCCCGGCTGACCGCCCGCCCGGACACGCCGTCCATGACGAGACCGTTGTAGAGGAACGGCGCCCAGGCGTTCTCCACCGCGTCGAAGACGATCTGCCGGTTGGAGTCGGTGACTTCCCAGGTGGACCCGGCGAGCAGGGCGAAGAGCATCCCGAGCCCGCCCAGCATCACCGAACCGTACGAACCCGTGTAGGGGACGGTGGTGTGCTGGATGAACGAGCCGTCGGTGTACAGCCCGTCCCCGCCGCTCACGTACGGGAAGACGGGCGAGAGCGCGTCCCGGGCCAGCGCGATCTTCGCGGAGCTCGCGCCCACGACACCGCGCAGCGCCAACACCCGGCACAGATCGACCCTGTTGGCGCCCGTGCTCGTTCCGCTGTAGGCGGCGACCGCGGAGTCCGGTACGAAGTGGTCGACCGCTTTGAGGTAGTTCGCGATCTGGGTGGCCGACAGCTGGTCGTACATCAGCACGCATATGTCGAGCAGTGCCTGCGGTGCGCCGATCTGCCAGCTGTACCAGTTGCCGTAGCGGGCCTGGTTCTCGTTGTAGACCTCCGTGTAGAGGTGATCGAGGCCGCTGAGGATGTCGTCCCTGAGACCGGTGTCGCCGGTCAGGCCGGTGCCCTGCTGGGAGTAGGCCTGGGCGAGGGTGTTCAGCCGGGTGTAGCTGGTGTTCATGTTGCCCGAGTAGCCGTACGACTCCTGGTCGGTGTCGGGCTCCGGATCGGCGTACACCAGGTCCGGCCACAGCGAGCCGGACACGGGCGCCATTGTGGACCGCAACTGGCTCGCGGTGGTGCCCAGTTCGGTGAGCCGGGTCTTGAAGGGCTCGGCGGTGGGGCTGAAACCCTCACCGAGGATCAGGGCGCGCCATATGGCGCGCAGAGCCGCGAACTCGTCCGCGGCGTCGGTGGTCTCGGTGATCTCGGTGGAGGTGAGGGGGGCGGCATCGGCGGTGGTGTGCACCCCGAGCGCGAGCGCGGTGCCGCTGCTTGCGGCGAGGAAGCCTCGGCGTGACCAACGAGTCGTCATGACGGCGGTTTCTAGCACGGTGACGCTCAAACGCTCAACTAATCTTGCTGAATTGAGCATATCGATCGTTCGGTGAGGTCCGGCGCTCCGCTGAACTCCCGGGCCCCGGCCCCCGTATCACTTCACGGGGATGGCGGGAGACCGCCCGGAAGGAGAGCAGTGTGTCGATACCGCCCGGACTCGGGCAGCCCCCGAGGCGCCCGGCGCTCGAACCCACCCACGTCCAGCGGCGCCGCCGCTCGGAGGCGCTGGCGGAGCTGGTGAGGCAGGTGCGGGAGGACGAGGGGGGATCCGATCCGGACGAGGGGTATGAGTCGGTCGCGGTTCCCGCGACGGCGACGAGGCTTCTGCCGCCCGCGGAGGAGGACGAGACGCAGGAGCTGCCGCCTGTTCCGGCCGGGCGCGGTCCCGGACTGCGGCGCGCCGCGGTCGCCGTCGCGGTGACGGCGGCCGCGCTGGTCGGCTTCGCCCTCGCGCTCCTGCTGCCCGGCGGCGACCACGACGACGTATCACAGCCGGGGACCCGTCCCCCTTCGACGCCCGCCATCCGGGCCCCCGCCCAGGCGGCCGACCCGGACGGCGCGGGCACCCTGAGGGAGGGAGACAGCGGCGCCGAGGTGAGGCAGCTCCAGGAACGGCTCCTTCGCATCCCGAACGTGTACGACAACGGCACCACGAACGGCACCTACGACGCCGCACTCACCGCCGCCGTGGCGCGCTTCCAGCTCTGGTACGGCATCCGGGGCGACGAGAACGGCGTCTACGGCAACGACACCCGGGCCGCCCTGGAATCCCGTACGACGCTCTGACGCTCTAGGGTCGCGTACGTGATTCCCCGTCCGTGTCGGAGCTGTGGGTGAACTCCCGTACCACTCGGGCAAGTTGTAGCGGCTGGTCCAGGGGGACGAGGGTGTAGCTGTCCGCGATCTCGACCAGGCGTCCGTGCGGGAGGAGTCCGGCGAGGCGGCGGCCGTGCTCGGGCGGCATCACTCGGTCCTCGCCGGCCCAGACCACGAGGGCCGGCCATTTGAACTCGGGCAGGTGCTCGGCCGCTGCCAGCAGAAGTGTCGTGTCGGCGCCTGCCGCTCGCAGCATGCGTACGGCATCGCGGCGGATCTCGGGCTGCTTCAGGACCGGCCCGATCCACCGCGCGGTGGCGGCGTCCCCTCGCTTGGTCAGCCACCCGAACGCGATCGGAAGCCGCCGGAGCATCCGGAGCCGCATCTGCTGCATGAACAGTCCGAACAATCGGGGCGAGAGCTTGCCGGTGAGCACGAGCGTTTTGCCCGTCAGGCCGGGCGGGAAGTTGTCGAAGGCGTCGCACGAGACGAGCACGACCCGTCCCACGCGCTCCGCGCCGTCGTTCATCAGCAACTGGACCAGCGCCCCGCCGGTGTCGTTGCCGACGAGGACGACGTCCCGCAGGTCGAGGCGGTCGAGGAATTCGGCGACCAGTCGGGCGACCCCCGGCAGCGACAGGTCGGCGTCGGCGCGCATCGCCCGGCGATGCGCGCCCAGCGGCAGTGTCGGTACGACGCACCGATGGTCGGCGGACAGGTCGGCGACCGGTCCGTCCCACAGCGAGGCGTCCATCATCAGGCCGTGCAGCAACACCAGCACGGGACCGTCGCCACCCGTGTCCTCGTACTCGATCGTCCCGGCGGACAGCTCGATCTCCCTCATGCGGGCCTCCTGTGAGTGTCTCCATAGAAGAGTGCGCCGGGGGCCGAAGTGTGACATCCCTTCAGAACAGCCGAGCGGGGACGGCATCGGCGAGGAGCTGGTAGCCGGCCGGGTTCAGGTGCAGATGGTCGCCGTCGTCGATCGTCGGCAGGAGCCGTGAGGGCTGTTGCGGATCACGGGCCGCCCGATCGAAGTCGACGACGCCGTCGAACCGGCCGCTGGTGCGAATCCACTGGTTGACCGACTGCCGGGCCGCCTCCCGGTACCCGTCCGCGTCGTCGTACAGGGCGTTGCCTCCGAAGGGCGTCAGCGTTGCCCCGTACACCCGGATGCCTTGCGCGTGCGCCCGGACGACGAACTGGTCGTAGGCCGCGATCAGGTCCGCCGTGACCTGCTTCTGGGTCGCCGGTGTGGGCTCGGCGGTGCCGATGTCGTTGATGCCTTCGAAGACGAGCAGCCACTGGACACCGCTCTGGGCCAGGACGTCACGGTCGAGGCGCGCCAATGCGTTGGGGCCCAGACCGTCGTTGAGTACCCGGTTGCCGCCCGCCGCCTGGTTGAGGATCGCGATGTCGGCCGTACTCCCGTGGGACTGCAACCGTTTGAGCAGCTGGTCCGGCCACCGGTTGTTCATGTTGGTCGTGGAGCCGCGGCCGTCGGTGAGCGAGTCGCCCAGCATGACGGCTGCCGCGGTGGCGGCCTCGGACCAGGTTTCGACACCGCTGAGGAAGTACCAGTGGTTGGTCGCGGTGGCTCCGGGCAGGTCCTCGTCCCCCACGTGGTTTCCGGCCTGCAGATAGGACGTGGTCCGGGAACCGGGGTGGGAGGTGATGTCGTTGGACGCCTGGCCCTCGGCCAGGTACGTCGTCACGGTGAGATTCGATCCCGGCTCAAGGTCGAAGTCCAAGGGATCGGAAACCATCTGCGCTCCCACCGGAACGACCACGGAGGACCGGCCGCCGAAGGTCACGGGCTGAGAACTTCCCGGCCGGATGCCGCTGACGCCCGCCTGTTCGCCCAGGGGGAGTGCCACAGAGACCGAGGTGATCGGCAGGGCGGCACCCCCGAACGCGTTCGAGAAGCGCAGTCGCAGGTGCGGTCCGCCGGTCGACACATGGACGGTCTGCCGCACCGTGGCGTCGGCGAGGACTCGATGGTCCTGTGTGAACGGCGCGGGCGGCATGTTGCCGGGCTCGGTGAGCTGCGGCATGGCGGCCCAGGTGGTCACCCAATGCGCCTTCGGGTGCGGCGAGTTCACGCTCTCGGCCGGGCGAGATGTATAGGCGGCGGTGACGGCGAGGGCCCCCGCAACCACCAGGCTCACGATCGACGATCTTCGATTCATGGATGGTGCGCCCTCCCTTTTCCGGGATTCCGGCCATGACGCTGAACCGGTCTAGTGGCGCACCGTAAGGCATGTCTGCTCAGCGGGAGGTGGGGACGGACGTGATCGGCCGAATATGAGCCCTCTGGCCAACGAGTTCGCGTACGAATGGGGAATCCGTCCTCCAGCTCCGGCTGTTGGGGGGTCGGACAGAGGCGGTCGGACTCGACTTCCGATCCACCGGACCCGTGTTGACGGTCGTCTACCGGCGGGGCATCACCAACTCCGGCGTGGCCTGCGCCGAACCTCCCCCGACCGTCCCCAGCACGGTCTCGCACGGAGGCAAAGGGACCAGTCGTCTCAGGTCGTCGCTGTGGTCCGATCGTCTCGGGCGTGGTCGCTGGGGGATTGTCGGCCGTCTCGTGCGGTGTCATGCGGTGTCATGCCGCGTCGTGGAAGACGAGGCCGAGGGTGTGACGGCGTCCGGAGCGGACGGTGCTCACGCCGTGTCGCATCGGTGCGGTCGACCAGCCGCGCCGGGAGGCCACGGGCCGGTCGCGGGTGGTGAAGACCAGCCCGTGCCCCTGCGGCAGGATCCTGGCCGATCCGCGCGACTGTGCGCGGGGACGCTGCTCGGTCATGATGAACTCGCCGCCGGTGAAGTCGACTCCGGGTGCGTCGAGGCCGATCACGACCTGGAGTGGGAAGAGCATCTCGCCGAACACGTCACGGTGCAGGGCGTTCCAGTCGCCGGGTCCGTAACGCAGCAGGATCTGCGCGGACCTGGCCTGCCCGGCCGCGTGGCACATCGCCACCCACTCCGCCAACGTGTCCGGCCATGGCGCGGGTTGGCCGAGCCTGGCCGCCCAGTCGCGGGCGACGGGCAGCAGGCGCGGATAGAACGCCTCGCGCAACTCCCGTACCACATCGGGGAGTTCATGGGTGAAGTAGCGGTACTGGCCGGAACCGAAGCGATGGCGGGCCATGTCGACGGTCGTACGGAAGTGGTCGCCGTCGTCGTACAGGGCGGCGATGTCGTGGCACTCGTCGGGGGTGAGCAGGAGGCCGGTGAGCGCGTTGCCGTGTTCGTCGAGCTCGTCGGCCAGCGTCTCCCAGTCACCGGCCGTGACGCGGTCGCCGATGGGGCCCGCGAGGCGCGTTGTGTCGATCATGAGGTCAGGCGGCCGGGAGCGCGTTTTCCAGGTCCAGGAGCTGCCGCTTGCGCTCCAGGCCGCCGGCGTAACCGGTGAGCGCGCCGCTCGCGCCGATCACCCGGTGGCAGGGGCGCACGACCAGTAGCGGGTTCGCGCCGATCGCCGTGCCCACGGCACGCACCGTGGCCCTCGACGCGCCGATCTCCGCGGCGATGTCGCCATAGCTGAGCGTGGTCCCGTACGGGATGGTTTCCAGGGCCTTCCACACCCGCTGCTGGAAGTCGCTTCCGCCGGTGACGTACTCGATGTCGAAGTGGGTCAGCGTGCCGTCGAAGTACGAGCGCAGCTGGTGGGTGATCTCGGCGAACGCGTCCGCGTCCTCGACCCAGCCGTCCCGGACGACGGCGCCGCGCTTCTGTCCGGGCATGGAGAGGGAGGTGAGCGCGGTGCCGCCCTTCGCGGTGGCCGACTCCTCGCCCACCAGCAGCAGCTCGCCCAGCGGGCTGTCGACCGTTGTGTAGACCGTCATCGGTCGTGTCCTTTCGCTACGTGTCAGGAGGTGTCAGCAGTGCTCCTTCATCAATCCTGCGGCCTGCCGACCACTCTCGCTGGCGGGATTCGGACACCGTGCTGCGGCCCGGCCCCGCGGATGAGCATGGCCGGCGGGGGTGCGACCGGCACCGTACATCCGCGGGGACGAGGATCACCGCTTCGTCAGCCGTACGGAGAGTCCCTCGGCCGTGTACACGGGCACCGCCCGGTACCCGTCCGCCTGCACGGTGATCCGGCCGAACTGGCCCCGCAGCGCAGGGGTGAGGATCACCGGAATCGTGGTGCCCGGAGCGGGCGGGCGGGTGGCGTCCAGCCGGAGGGAGAGCGCGCTGTCCCCGGCCAGCAGCACACGCCGGTCCACCGTCAGCGCGGGGATGTGCCCGTCGCGGAGCGTCACCTCCAAGGTCGCGCCGGACGCTTGCGTGTAGGCGCCGCGCACGCGCACGGCCGTGGCGGAGGACGTCGCCAGCGTGCCGCCCTGCACCCGGACGTCGCCGTGTCCCAGCGCGTCCGCGGAGCCGGCCGTCAGCACACCCTCCTCCAGCACTGTGCCGCCCGTGTGCCGATTGGCTCCCGTCAGGGTCAGCGAACCGCTGCCGCGCTTGACCAGGGCGCCACAGCCGGAGATGTCGTTGCGCCAGGTGTCGGCCGCGCTGAAGCCACCGTCGGCCGCGTTCATGGTGACGGACACGTCGGAGTCGAACGCGCCGTACCCGTCGGCGGCGGCGAAGAGGTTGAGGCGTCCCCACTGCTCGAAGCCGTCGAGCAGTACGTACCCGGACGGCAGGGCGGTCGTCCGGAGCACCTCGCGGCGCTGGGCCGCGTCGAGGTAGGGGAGCCGCGTCTCCAGCAGGACCTCGGCCCCCTTGGGCACGGTCATGCCCTCGGAGCGGCCGTGCCGGGTGAGGACGTACGTCAGGCGCGGAGTGAGCGCGCGGGCGTTGGCGGCCCGGTCGGCGTACGGGTCCGTGCCGGCGTCGGCCGAGTGCGCGTAGGCGTACAGCGTGTCCGCCGTCGCACCGGTCTGCTGCTGGAAGTACGCGGCCGCCTGGGCGCGCGCCGCGGCCTTGAGGTCCGCGTACTGCGGGTCGGCGAGCGTGGCCGCGGCCAGGGCGGTCGCCATGATCCGGCCGCCGAGGACGTCGACGGTGGAGTGCATGCCCGCCACGATCCGCGTGTGGCTGAGTTCGAAGGCGCGCGCCACCAGCTCCTGGAAGCGCTCGGGAACCGCGTACGCGTACGCCAGGGCCGCCAGATGGAAGGCGTTCGTGTGCCCGCTGGGGAAGCCGCCGTCGTCGGTCGGGGCTGTGCCGCGCTGCCACAGCAGCTGCGGGGCGACGACCACGTCGGAGTCGTACACGGGGAAGCCGAGCGCGTCCGTCGCGCCGGTGTCGACGACCTCGCTGTCCTCGTTCATGCGCCATGGACGCGGGTACTGGTAGGCGTACTTGGCCGGGTTGCCCGAGGCGAACGAGCCGCGCACCGTGTCGACCAGCTCGGCCACCTTGCCGAGCGCCGAGTCGTGGGCACCGGCGCCGAGCGCGGAACCGGCCGGGGCATCGGCGGGCACGGCGTCGTTGATCTTGCCGGAGGGAGTGCCGTCCGGCGCACTGGTGATGGACGTGACCGCCTTGGCGCCCGACGTGTAGAGGTCGGCCAGCGGACCCAGGCCCGCGATGATCGCGTAGCTCTGGTGCTGCCGGTCGTAGACGAACGCCTCCTTCGCCTGCGCGTCGGTGCGGGCAGCGGTGACGCGGGCGCAGTAGCGCATGTTGGCGCGCAGTACCTCGGGCAGCAGCGGCGTGCCGGTGTTCCAGGCACCGCCCGTCTTCCACACCTTGGCCATGCCGCCGAGGACGCGGACCACCGCGTTGGTCTCGGGCGTCAGGTTGGTCAGGACGTTGGTCGTGTAGTCGTCGACGAACGCGGCGGGGCCCGTGGCCGCCTTCGCGTCCGCGGCGGCGAGCCAGGTGACGACGGTCGGCGCGGCCAGCAGACCCGCTGACACGCCGAGGGAGTCCCTGAGGAACAGGCGCCTGTTGAGAGTGCGTTGACCGGCCGACATGGTGGAGCGGTGCCCGGCTGGTGACGGCATGAGTGTGCCTCTCTTGAGTTCTTCGGCCGTGCGGCCGGCGGGAGGTCGTTCGATCGACCGGACGCCTTGGGGCACTTGAGACGTGTCAGTCGCATGCGCCCTGCGGCGAGGATGTGTCGTACGAGCGAAGATCTACGGCCGAGTCATGTCGGGCTGGGTATGGCTCGGCGTCCGAGACATGTCATACGAGTGAACGGGCCAGCGCCACCGCCCCCTCGACCGGCGGCACCCGCAAGGGCCTCGGCCGTGCCCCCGGCACCGCCTCGGCCAGCGACGACGTGAAGGCGTCGTACAGCACGGGCTGCGCGAGAACGGTGCTGCCGGCCAGTACGACGTCGTCGACGGCTACCCCGCGCCCGGCGAGCCGCACGATGAGCGCGGCGAGGGACCGCCCGCCCTCGGCGATCACCCGGCGGGCGAGCGGTGAGCCCTCCTCTGCGGCCGCGAACACGACGGGTGCGTGTCGCCCCCACTCGGCGGAGACGTCCGTGGCGCTCTCCAACGCCGCCCCGAGCGAGGGCACTTCGCTCACTTCGAACGCGGCGATGAGTCCCCGTGCCAGTTCGTCCGGGGCCTCCCCGCGATCGTGTGCGGCCCAGACGGCACGCGCCGCCTCGCGGACGAGGCCGGCCGAGCCGCCCTCGTCGCCGAGCACCGCGCCCCAGCCGCCGACCTGAACGACGGTGCCGTCGGAGAGCCGCCCCACCGCCACCGAACCGGTACCGGCGACCAGGCCGACACCCTTGTCCAACCCCGCCGCGGGGACCAGCAGTTCGGCGTCGCCCACGACGAGCGCGGGCACACCGAGACGTGCCCGCAGCGCGGCGCGGATCTCCTCGCACTGGCGGGGCGTCTCGCAGGCGTGCCCGCCCACCGCGACGGCGGACGGACGCGCGCCGCGCGGCAGCGCGGCACGGACCAGCGCGGCCAGCCACGCGGCGGCGGCCACCGGATCGTGCGGCCGCCATCCACTGCTCGTACGGACGTGATCGGCGACGGGAGTCTGTCCCGCGCAACCACGGAGATGGGTTTTGGTGCCGCCCACGTCGATACCGACCACGAGGGGCGTGGAGTCCTGCACGGAGCCTCTTTCGTCGTTGCGCGGTACTGCGCGTGCGAAGCGAACGGTGGGCGAACCGTGTCTTGGGGACAAGCGGCGACAAGCGGTAGGGAAGCCCCGGGACGGGCTTCTGGTGAGTGCGGCAGGCGAGTACCGCGTGACTTCGTTAGGAAATTAACTAACGAAGTAGGGTGCGTCAAGAGGTACGGAATCCCGATGCCGTACAACCCTTGCGACCAGACCGCTGCGGCACGACCTGGGGGAGACCATGAACCTGAGCGAGAGTGCCCGCGCGGTGTTCGCCGTACTGGCGGGGGCGGGCACCGCCACCCGCCCCCAACTGGCGGCCGGTGCGGGCCTGTCCAAGCCGACCGTCTCCTCCGCCGTGGCCGAGCTCGAGGCCGCCGAGCTCGCCGCCTGCTCCGGCACCGCCTCCGGCGGTACTGGCCGTTCCGCCGCCGTCTACGGTCTCGGGTCGGCCGCCGGCGCCGTGCTCGCCATCGACCTCGGCCCCACCCACACTCAGGTGCGAGGCTGCGCCCTGGACGGCACTCTGCTCGCCCGGAGCACCGGCTCCCGGGTGGATGCCGCCGACGCCGTACGCAGGGCCCTTGGCGCGCTGCCGGTCGGCGCCCCGCTGCGCGCCATCGTCGTCGCCGTGGGGGACGTCACCGCACGGGACCAGGAGGGCACCGGTATGCGCCCCGCGACTGCCAAGGCCGGCCCCGCCTTCGACGCCATGGCCGTCGCGCTGCCGCCAGGTGTTCCCGTCCATCTCGAGAACAACGTCAACTGCGCCGCGCTCGCCGAGCTGCACGAGGGCGCCGCCCGCGGCCGCCACACTTTCGGCTATCTGCGGATCGGCGTCGGCATCGGCCTCGGCATCGTCATCGGCGGCCAGGTGCTGCGCGGAGCGAACGGCGCTGCCGGAGAGGTGGCCCGACTGCCCTACCCGTGGGACGAAGGCCGCGAACCGTGCCGCGAGGCCCTGGAGGAGCGCATCGGCGCGCGCTCCCTCCTGCGTCGGGCCGTGGAGGCTTGGCAGGACGCCGACGGCCCGTGCCCCCGCACCGCCGAGCGGCTCTTCGCCCTCGCCGAGGAGGGCCATCCCACGGCCCGCACCATGGTCGGCCGCCATGCGGCCGACGTGGGTCGGCTCGCCGCCGCCGTGGCCGCCGTGCTGGACCCGGGGCTGATCGTGTTGGGTGGTGGCACCGGAGCGGACCCGCAGCTCCTGCCCGGTGTGCGGGCCGAACTGGCCCGGCTGAGTTGGCCCACCGAGGTGGTCAGCAGCACGGTCGGCGACAGCGGCACCGTGGCGGGCGCGAGCCGTCTTGCGGTGGCCCGTGGAATTCAAACCGTGACCGGTGCTCTGCGGGTGAAGCATTGACGGGTTACCCGTAGGTCTGCCAATGTCCGGACAAGCGCTTTCCATGGCCGGTGGGACCCGGCTCTGGGTGAGGCGTCCCGCTGTACGCGACGTACGGCAGCCGTGCGAGGGCGTGCTCGTGCGACGGCGGCTCTCAGTGGCCGGGGATCCCCACCCGTCAATGCGACGCGGCCGGGCGAGGCCGCGCGTCGGAAGGCATACCCCAGGGAAGAGAACCCGAGCCGCTCGAACGGCCGGGAGATCCGTCACGCACATCCAGGAGGACCCGGTGGGTCACGAGATCTCGCGCAGAACCCTGTTCCGTACGGCGAGCGGCATAGCCGCCGCGGCCGCGATCGGCGGCTCGCTGAGCGCCTGCGGCGGAGGCACGGGCGCAGGCAGCACCAGCGGCAAGCTGACCATGATGTGGTGGGGCAGCGACGACCGGCACAATGCCTACAAGAAGGCGCTCGCGACCTTCCAGAAGAGCAACTCGAAGATCAAGATCGAGGAGCGCTACCAGGGTTACGACGGCTTCTTCGACAAGTTCAACACCCAGGTCGCCGGCGGCAGCGCCCCCGACCTGCTGCAGATGGACACCGCGCTGGTCGCCCAGTACGCCCGCAAGGGTGTCATCGCCCCGCTCGACGAGTACGTCGGCAAGTCGCTCGACCTGACCGGTTTCTCCAAGACGCTGCTCGCGGCCGGAACCGTCGACGGCAAGCTGTACGGGGTGCCGTCCGGCATCGGCACCAACCAGCTCACCGTCAACCGCAGCGGCCTGGAGAAGCTGGGCCTGACCTTCCCGGATCCCGAGTGGACCTGGGCCGACCTGAAGAAGATCGCCCTCGACGTCCGGAAGAAGAGCGGCGGCAAGATCTACGGCGTCGACGACGGCGGTGGCGGCACCCTCAACGCCTTCGAGATCTTCGCCCGCGAGCACGGCCAGAACCTGTTCTCGACGGACGGCAAGAAGCTCGGCTTCACCTCGGAGACCCTCCAGGAGTGGTGGGAGTACTGGGCGGAGATGCGCAAGGACAAGGCCTCCCCGCCGGCCGCCATCACCTCCGCCGCGCACAACGACCTCACCAAGAACGGTGTGGTCATCGGCAAGAGCCTGTTCACCTTCGACATCGGTGTCTACGGCGCGGGCGGCTCGATCACCGACGCCACCCTGGACTTCCTGCCCACCCCGCAGGGCGACTGGTCCGGCGCCCGCGAGGGCAACTTCCTCAACGGCGGCGTGCTGCTGAGCGCCACCAAGGCCAGCAAGAAGATCGCCGACTCTGTGAAGATCATGTCCTTCTTCGCCCAGGACAAGACGGCGATCAAGGACATGCAGCTGCAGCGCGGCATCCCGCCGACGGAGAAGGCCCGCTCCCTCATCTCCGGGGACCTGTCCGACACGGACAAGAGGAACATGGCGAACGCCGACTACATCTCCAAGCGGGTCGCCAAGGCCAGCAACGCGCTGGCCGCTCCCGCGGCCCCGCCCGCGGCCGCCACCCAGGTCTGGGACCTGCTGTTCCAGTCCAACCTGGCCATCGCCTTCGGCAAGAAGACGATGAAGGCGCAGCTCAGCGAGTTCTTCGACCAGGCGCAGAGCGCCCTGGCCGGGTAGGACGCGCGGTACATCCGAAGACCGGGAAAGGGCCAGGGAGATGAGTGTGACCACCGCCAAGACCGACGAGGTCGTGAAGGAGCCGCCGATTCGGGCGACCCCGTCCGACCAGCGGGAGCGTGAACGCATGCGCCGCCGCGCCGCGAGACGGCGCGGCGGAGGGTGGTGGGCGTTTCTCTTCCTGGCCCCCTGGTTCGTCGGCCTGTTCGGCCTGACGATCTACCCGATGCTCGACTCGCTGTACCTGTCCTTCACCAACTTCGACCTGCTGACGCCCGCCCAGTGGGTCGGCACACAGAACTACGAGCACATGTTCACCGACGACCCGGTCTTCTGGGATTCGGTGCATGCCACGCTCCTGTACGTCGTGGTCTCCGTGCCGCTGAAGCTGGCGCTCGCGCTCGGCGTCGCGATGCTGCTCAACCGCGACCTGAAGGGCATAGGCTTCTACCGGGCCGCCTTCTACCTGCCGTCGCTGCTGGGCGGAGCGGTGGCCATTGCCATCGTCTGGCGGCAGGTCTTCGGCGGAGACGGTCTGTTCAACGACTTCCTGGGCTGGTTCGGCATCAAGGGCCAAGACTGGATCTCCAGCCCCGACACCGCGATCTACACCCTGATCCTGCTGGCCGTCTGGCAGTTCGGCACCCCGATGGTCATCTTCCTCGCCGGCCTGAAGCAGCTGCCGAAGGACGTGTACGAGGCGGCCGCGATCGACGGCGCGGGGCCCGTCACCCGCTTCTTCAAGATCACCCTGCCGCTGCTGACCCCGATCGTCTTCTTCAACGTCGTCCTGCAGATCATCGACGCGTTCAAGACCTTCACGCCCGCCTTCGTCATCAGCAACGGCACCGGCGGACCGCTCAACTCGACCATGCTGTACTCGCTCTACCTGTACAAGAAGGGCTTCACCGACCTGCAGATGGGGTACGCCTCGGCGCTGGCCTGGGTGCTGTTCCTGGTCATCGCCGGCTTCACGGCGGTCAACTTCATCGCCAGCCGCTACTGGGTCCACTACGACGACTGAGCGTCGGTGAGGAGTTAAGTACCCCATGTCCGCCATCACCCCGGCCCGATCCCCGAAGTCGCCGTTTCAGCAGCTGCGTTCGGCCACCGGACCCCGCCGTATCTTCATCCACACCCTGCTCATCGGCGTGGCGATCGTCATGCTGTACCCGCTGATGTGGATGCTCAGCAGCTCGGTCAAGCCCGACACCGAGATCTTCACCCACCCCGGGCTCATCCCGAACGCGTTGCGCCCGGAAAACTACTCCGAGGGCTGGAGTGGCTCCGGCAACTCCTTCTCCCTCTACATCACCAACTCGCTGATCGTCACGATCGGCGCGGTGATCGGCAACGTGATCTCCTGCTCGCTCGCGGCCTACGCCTTCGCGCGCTTCGAGTTCCGCGGCAAGAAGATCTGGTTCGGCCTGATGCTCGGCACGCTCATGCTGCCCACGCAGGCCGTCCTGATCCCGCAGTACACGATCTTCTACAACCTGACCTGGATCAACACCTACCTGCCGCTGATCGTGCCGAAGTTCCTGGCCACGGACGCGTTCTTCATCTTCCTGATGGTCCAGTTCATCCGCTCCATCCCGCGCGAGCTCGACCACGCGGCCATGGTGGACGGCGCCAACCCCCTGCAGATCTACTGGAAGATCATCCTGCCGCTGATGAAGCCGGCCCTGATCACCACAACGATCTTCACGTTCATCTGGACGTACGACGACTTCCTCCACCAGCTCGTCTACCTCCAGCAGAACGACAAGTTCACCGTCCCGCTCGGCCTGACCCTGTTTCTGGACCAGACCAGCGGCTCCTCCTACGGCGCGATGTTCGCCATGTCGACACTTGCCCTCCTGCCCACGCTCATCTGCTTCCTCATCTTCCAGAAGAGGCTGGTAGAAGGCCTGGCGACCTCCGGCATGAAGGGCTGACATCCGGTGCATCTTCCCCACCAGCGCGGCCCGTTGCACGACCTTCCGGACGACCCGGCCGCGTACGACGCCGTCCTCACCGCCGTCACGGAGGAGGCGCTGGCCCGCCTCACCCCGGAGGGCAACCTCGAACACCCCGCCGCCGTCGACGACATCGGCGACACCTCGCTCGGCATCACCTCGCTGCTGGCCCTCGCCTGGCAGCGCACGAAGGACCCGCGCCTGCCGGAGGCCGTGCGCCGCAGCCTCGCCTTCCACCTGCGGGAGCGGGTGTTCACCGAGGACAACCCCGGGTATCCGAACCTCCGCAGCCGCAACTGCTTTGAGCCGTACGCCCGTTACGTACTGGAAGCGGGCGCGCACCCCATCGGCGACTGGCCGAGCACGGTGTGGGCGCTGCTCCAGGCGGTCAATGTCCTTGAGGTGGCGGACGGCCTCGTCGACGACGAACAGCGCGCCGAACTCGTGGAGGTGGCGCACGGATACTGGCGCTGGCTCACCGAGGTGACCTTCTTCAACCCGCAGGAGGCGGGCAATCAGGCCATCGGCTGTGTCGTCGGCGGACTGATGCTGGCCCGCCATCTCCCTGCGCCGGAGGGGGAGGCGGTCCGCTCGCGCGCGATCGGCGTGTACGTCGACGAGATCCGCGCCCGTCGCGTACGGGACCGGGGCGCGCTCCTGCCTCCTGAGCACGGCGGCGCGTACGACAACAACTACGGCCCGATCTCGCTCTCCTTCCTCGCCCAGGCCCATCGGGTCAGCGGCGAGGAGATCTTCGCCGCCGACGGTGACGCGCTCGCGCGTTACATCGACGCGCGCCTGACCGCCAGCGGTTACGACAACGGCGGCCCCCGCTACAGCGAACAGCACTCCGGCTTCGAGTCCGTACTCGGCCTGCGCTACTTCGGCGACCGCATCGGCGCCGATCTCGGCCGCTACCGGGGAGACACCCGCTGGGGCAGGCACGCGGTCAACCGGGACGGCCGGATCGACGGCCACTTCGCCTTCATGCTGGTCTGGCAGATCCAGGACACCACACCCTGGCACCGGACGCCGTCGAAGGACGCCGCGCGCCATCAACTCCGCGCAGGCACGGTCTCGGTGGCCTTCGACGACCGGATGACCCCTTCGCTGGTCGAGGCTACGGGCACGTACTACCTGCCCGCCGCGGTGAACCGCCAGCACGGCTTCGGCCCGGTGGCCGACGGCTTCCTGCTCTGCCGCCCCATGGGCGTGATCCGCGTACGCGACCTCCGCACCGACACGCTGACGGCCAAGCTCGTCACCAAGCCGGTCGTCGGCCGCGACCACGTCCTGCGCCACACCCGGTCCCTGTACGTCACGGACGGCACGAGCCTGTGGGTGACGGTCGCCGTGGAACGGCTCGACGGCGCGCCGTACCTGCTCGCCGGGATGCCGTATGCCACGGACGACGGCGACCGGGTGCGCAGGACCGCGGAGGCCGACGTGACGTCCGCGGGTGCCCTGCGGCTGACGCACCCGCAGACCGCGGGAGTCGACCACTTCGACGCCCGCTCGGAGGCGACCCAGGAGCAGGCGGCCTTCGCCCTGGCGGCCGATCCGCGCGGCTACGGCAACCCGGACGAGGGCTGGCGTCACCTGGTCTCGTCCACGGCTCTCGAAGCGGATCCGGCTCGCGGTGCCCCGGCGGACCTGCACGTCTTCGCCGTGCGCTATGGCCCCGCTGGTCCCTTCACGCCCACATGGGAAAACGCACCGGCGGGCCTGACGATCCGCACCGAGGCGTTCACCGCGCTGATCGGGGACCCCGCGGGCGATGCGCGAGGGGAACCCGAGCTGGACCTGCACCCCCGGTGACCGCCGCACCGACGACCAGGTCGGCGCGGTCCCGCGTCGCGGCGACCAGGTCGGCGTTGCGCTGATCCGTGCCGAGCACCCATGCCACCGCCGTGTCGTGGTCCTTGCCGAACTCCTCGTGCCGGGAAACGAGACGCCGTACGCGTTCGGCCTCGTCGAGCTCGCAGAACCAGACCTCGTCCAGCTGCGACCGCACCCGGGCCCAGGAACCGTCCCGAAGGAGGAGGTAGTTGCCCTCGGTGATGACCAGGCGGGCGGTGCGCGGCACGGGGACGGCGCCCGCGAGCGGCTGTTCGAGGGTCCGCTCGAAGCCGGGCGCGTAGACGAGATCCTCCTCGTCCTCCCGCAGCCGGCGCAGCAGCGCCGCGTAACCCGCCGCGTCGAACGTGTCGGGAGCCCCCTTGCGGTCGCGGCGCCCGAGGCGCGCCAACTCGACGTCCGCGAGATGGAATCCGTCCATGGGCACGTGCGCGACCCAGCCGGGCCCGTCCCCGTTCAGCCGCCGGACCAGGTGCTCGGCGAGTGTCGTTTTGCCCGCCCCGGGGCTGCCGGCGATGCCCAGGAGGGCCCGGTGCCCCGGACGGACGAGTGACGCCGCCCGCTCCAGAAGGTCGTCGAAGGCCATGTGTGCGTCGAGGTTCTCCGCTCCATGTTCCACAGCGGCCGCTCCTACCGATCGGCCCGCGGCATCCGGACGACCGCCGTGCCGCCGTCCAGATCGACCGTCGTCCGGTTCGGGGGCGCCCCGTCCTCCTCGTCGTCCCGCATCAGGAGCGCCGACTGCCGTTCCTTGAGCTCGTTCTGCTTGCCCGGTGAAAGACTCGCGTGCAGCTGCTCGAACCCGGTCGCGGATATCTGGCCCTGCCGCGCACCGTTCCGCCAGGGCAGAACGCCCGCGCGCCCGGCCCGCAGCAGCAGCTGGTCCGCGAAAGCGAGCAGTGTCAGCAGGACGACCAGTCCGGGCAGGGTCATGAAGACGGCGAATTCCATGGCCCCAGTATCCGGGTCCAGGACGCGTTGTTCGAGATCGAGTCCCCAGGGCGCTGGACGATCGCTTACCAGCACCCTTCCTTCCCTCGCGACCGACCTGACGAAGTGCATGTCGTGTGGCGCTCGCCACCCGCTGGCCTCGGCCGCCCGGGGAACACTCTTCTCATGACAGATTTCGGTCTTCCGAAAGACATCGCGGCCTGCCTTTTCGACCTCGACGGGGTCATCACCAAGACCGCCGTCGTCCACGCGGCCGCCTGGAAGCGGACGTTCGACGAGTTTCTGCGGCGGCGCGACGGCGACGGATACCGCCCCTTCGACGACCACGCCGACTACGACGAGTACGTGGACGGACGCCCACGCGCCGACGGCGTCCGCACCTTCCTCGCCTCGCGCGGAATCGAACTGCCCGACGGAGCCCTCGACGACCCACCGGACAGGACGACCGTCCATGGTGTGGGCAACCGCAAGAACGACCTGCTCCTGGAGCTGATCCGCACCGACGGCGTCGAGGCGTACGACGGCACACTGCGCTATGTCGAGAAGGTCCGCGCGAGCGGTCTGCGGACCGCGGTCGTGTCGTCCAGCACCAACTGCCGCGACATCCTGCGTTCGATCGGCGCGGAGTTCCTCTTCGACCTACGGATCGACGGCGTCGTCGCCGCCGAGCGGCAGCTGCCCGGCAAGCCGCACCCCGACACGTTCCTGGCCGCCGCGCGGGACCTCGGTGTCCAGGCATCGGAAGCCGCCGTCTTCGAGGACGCGCTGGCCGGCATGGACGCGGGCCGCTCGGGCCACTTCGGCTATGTGGTCGGCGTCGACCGCGTCGGGCAGGGGGCCGCCCTGCGCGCGCACGGCGCGGACATCGTCGTACGGGATCTCGCGGAACTGGAGGCCGGGGAGTGATCACCCACACGTCGTACGCGGTCGAGCCGTGGACCGTGCGAGAGAACCAGCTCCACCTCGATCTGCTCCCGCAGAGCGAGTCCGTGTTCGCCCTCTCCAACGGCCATGTCGGCTGGCGCGGAAACCTCGACGAAGGCGAACCGCACGGCCTGCCGGGCTCCTACCTGAACGGCGTCCACGAGGTTCACCCGCTGCCGTACGCCGAAGCCGGATACGGCTACCCGGAGTCCGGCCAGACGGTCATCAACGTCACCAACGGCAAGATCATCCGGCTGCTGGTCGACGACGAGCCCTTCGACCTGCGCTACGGACGGCTGCGCTCCCACGAGCGCGAACTCGATCTGCGCACCGGTGTGCTCACCCGGACCTGCGAATGGACCTCTCCGGCCGGGTCGACGATCCGCGTGCGCTCCAGGCGGCTGGTGTCCTTCACGCAGCGCGCGATCGCCGCCGTCGCCTACGAGGTCGAGGCCGTCGACGCCCGGGTCCGCGTGGTCGTCCAGTCGGAACTCGTGGCCAACGAGCAGCTCCCGGGCCGCGATGGAGACCCCCGGACCGCGATCGTGCTCCAGGCGCCGCTGGAGGCGGAGGAACACTTCGCGGCGGGCAGCCGGCTGCGGCTGGTGCACCGCACCCGGCGCAGCGGACTGCGGGTCGCCGCAGCCGCCGACCACGTCGTCACCGGGCCCGAGCCGACCACGACGAGCAGCGAGAGCAGCGATGACGTCGCCCGCCTCACCGTCGCCTCCGTCCTGGCACCCGGCCAAACGCTGCGCCTGGAGAAGCTCGTCTCGTACGGCTGGTCGAGCACCCGTTCCCTGCCCGCGCTGCGCGACCAGGTCGACGCGGCGCTCGCGGCGGCCGAGAGCGGAGGCTGGCCGGCGCTCGTCGACGAACAAGGCGTCTATCTGGGCGACTTCTGGGCTCGCGCGGACGTCGAGGTCGAGGGCGACGAGGAGATCCAGCAGGCCGTCCGGTTCGCGCTCTTCCACGTCCTGCAGGCCGGTGCCCGCGCCGAACAGCGCGCGATACCCGCAAAGGGGCTCACCGGATCCGGATACGACGGACACGCCTTCTGGGACACCGAGACCTTCGTGCTGCCCGTGCTGATGTACACCTCGCCCGGCGCCGTCGCCGAGGCGCTGCGCTGGCGGCAGAACACGCTGCCCGCCGCACGCGCGAGGGCGGCCCAACTCGGCCTGCGGGGAGCGGCGTTCCCCTGGCGGACCATCGAGGGCTCGGAGGGCTCGGCGTACTGGCCGGCGGGAACCGCCGCGTTCCATGTGAATGCCGACATCGCCGACGCCGTGGTCCGCTACACCGCCGTCACCGGCGACGCGCGGTTCGAACGCGACACCGGAGTCGAGCTGCTGGTGGAGACGGCCCGGCTGTGGCGGTCCCTGGGCCACCACGACCACCAGGGCACCTTCCACATCAACGGGGTGACCGGCCCCGACGAGTACAGCGCGGTCGCCGACGACAACACGTACACCAACCTGATGGCCCGTACGAACCTCCTGGCCGCCGCGGACGTCGCCCAGCGCCACCCGCGGCAGGCCGCGGCCCTCGGTGTCGACGACGAGGAGAGCGCCGCCTGGCGGGACGCCGCCGAGGCCATGCACATTCCCTACAACGACGAACTCGGCGTCCACGAACAGCACGCGGGGTTCACCCGCTACCAGCCCTGGGACTTCGCCGCCACGCGCCCCGACCAGTACCCGCTCCTGCTGAACTTCCCGTACTTCGACCTCTACCGCAAACAGGTCGTCAAGCAGGCCGACCTGGTGCTGGCCATGTACAAGTCCAGCCCCTTCTTCGACGCGGAGCACAAGGCCCGCAACTTCGCCTACTACGAGCCTCTCACCGTCCGGGACTCCTCCCTGTCGGCCTGCTGCCAGGCCGTGATCGCGGTCGAGACAGGCCATCCGCGCCTCGCCTACGACTACTTGGTGGAAGCCGCGCTGATGGATCTGGAGGACCTGGAGCACAACACCCGCGACGGCCTGCACATCGCCTCGCTCGCCGGTACCTGGATGGCCCTGGTCGCCGGGTTCGGCGGCCTGCGCCACCACGACGAGGGGCTGGAGTTCACGCCCCGGCTCCCGGAGCGGTTCCGCCGCCTGGCCTTCACCCTGGAACTCCTCGGCCGCCGCCTGCGCGTGGAGATCGAGCCGGACGCCGCCACCTACACGCTGGTGACCGGAGAGGCCCTGGAGATCCGCCACTACCGCGAAGCCCTCACCGTCGACGGCGACAAACCCCACAGCCTCCCCATCCCGGCACCGAGGCTGCGCCCCGCCCCGGACCAGCCACCGCACCGGCGGCCGAACCCTCAAGGGTGAGGCGCAACCCGCGGCGTCAGCCGCGGGCGATGTCCTGGCGCCGCTCCACGGTCGCCGCCCCGCGGGTGGCGGCCGTGGTCGTCGGCTTGCCGCAGAACGCGGATTCCAGCGTGCTGTACATGGTGTTGAGCACGGTGGCGTTGTTGGAGGTGTTGGCGAGCGCGGTGACGCTGCGCTTGCCGTTCTTCGAGGTGAAGGCGTACGTGTAGTAGCCCTGCACGGTGCCCGTGTGCCCGTACACGGAGACCCCGCACGACAGGTCACGGCGGCGCAGACCGAGGCCGTAGGCCGTGGTGCTGTTGACCGGCGTCCACTTCTGCATCTGCGTCAGCTGGGCGGCGGACGTGAGCTTTCCGCGGAGCAGCGCGGAGAAGAAGGTGTCCAGGTCGTGTGTGGTGGAGATGATCGCGCCCGCGCTCTGCGCCCAGGACACCGTCTGCTTGGTGGAGTCCACCAGGGCCGCACCGGCCGCGTCGGGGGTGAGATAGCCGTTGGCGTGGCGGCCCGGGATCGTGGTGCCGGGGTGGACGTAGAAGGTGTTGGTGAGGTTCAGCGGCTTGAAGATGCGGTTTTCGTACTCCGTCTTCACGGAGTGGCCGGTGAGCTTCTCGATGAGCATGCCCGCGACGACGAAATTGGTGTTCGAGTACGAATAGGCCGCGCCCGGTGCGTTCGTGCGCGGCTTCTTCAAGGACAGTTTCACCAGGTCCCGGTAGCTGAACACCTTGTTGCGGACGGACTCGAACCCCGGGACCGTCTTGGCGAACATGTCGTTCGTGAAGTCGTACAGTCCACTGCGGTGGCTCAGCACATGGCGCACGGTGATGCGGTTGTCGGGGAGCAGCCCCGGCAGATAGCTGTTGACCGAGCGGTCCAGCTTCAGCTTGCCCTCGTCGACCAGTTGGAGCAGTACCACGGCGGAGAAGGTCTTGGTGACGCTGCCGACGCGGAACCGGTCGTTCGTGCTGATGGCCCGTCCGGTGGCACGGTCGGCGAATCCCTCGGTCAGCCGGTGCACCGTGCCGTCGTCGTCGATCCGCGCCATCGCGCCGGGGGCTCCCTGCGTCAGCGCCGTGCGCAGCACCTTGCGCAGCCCCGCGTCGTCGGGCGCCGCCAACGCCCCCGCCGCCGCGACCTGTTCGGCGTCGGCGCTGCTCGGGGCCGCGGATGACGCGGCCTGCGCGGGGGCTGCCAGGAGGGACACCAGAACCGCGCCCAGCGCCGTACCCGTGCCCACCGTTCCTGAGACCATCTGATTCTTCTCCCCAGTTCCTTCTGCCGGTGCGGATTCCCGGCACGAACCGCGCCGCGGATGCGGGCGTCGGCACCATCTCTACGCGCCGGACGGGCGTATGGGTTGCATTGCCAGAGGGTGAATCAGAAACGGTGAATCAGGAAGGGGGCGTCAGGAGGGTCGGACGGAACGGTGGCCAGGACGGTGTGTCAGGCCCCGAAGAGTTGCGTCCAGTACGTGCCCGCCTTGCCGCCGCCGGCGAGGCCGATGCCTATGTGGGTGAAGCCGGGCTTCAGGATGTTGGCGCGATGGCCGGGGCTGTTCATCCACCCGCGGACGACCTCGGCGGGGGAGCGCTGGCCGCAGGCGATGTTCTCGCCGATGCTCCGGCGGGTGCAGCCCGCGGCGGCGGCCCGGTCCCAGGGCTGGCTGCCCTCGGGGGAGGTGTGGGAGTAGAAGGCGCGGGCCACCATGTCGGCGCTGTGCGCCTGGGCCGCGGTGGTGAGCAGGGGGTCGACCGACAGGGGCGGCAGACCGGCCGCGGTCCTTTCGGCGTTGGTGAGCGCGACGACCTCGCCCGCTGTCCGTGCGAGGCCCGCGGAGCTGAAGGGCCACGCCCACAGTGCCGTCCAGTACAGGTCGCCCGAGCGGCCGTCGGCGACGTACGCCAGACCGGCCTGGCTGAACGCGGGGTCGCACAGCGTGCGCCGGGACTGCTCGGCGGAGAGGCAGTACTCCACGAACTCGCCCGGCGTGCGGGGGCCGGAGACCAGGTGCTCGCCGACCGTGAGATAGGTGTATCCGGCCGAGGTGACGCGCTGGTAGAGGGAGACGCCGTCCGGACTGTCGGAGCTGAGGACTGCGCGAGCGGCCATGCCGGAGGCGTGGGCCCGCGCCGCGGCCGCCAGCCGTGCGTCAAGGGAAACGGGTGGGGAACCGGCCGCGGCGCGCGCGGAGTTCACCAGGCCGAGGAACCCGTCCGCATCCGGCGCTCCGTCCGGCCTGGCGTCGTCCTCGGTGACCTCGATCCCGAAGTCCCGCGCGATGCCCGCCAGCCCGTCCGCGTACCCCTGGCCCAGGGCGCGCACTTTCCACCCGGTGCCACGCCGGTACAGCTCGGCGAGCAGCAGCACGGTCTCGCGCTGCGGACGGGGCGGTGTGAACACCGCGAGGGTACGACCGCCCGGTCCGGTGACGTGCAGGGTGGGCGCGGGCAGCCGGCCCAGCGGTGTCGCGGGGTCGGCCGGGCTGATGACCACGGTGACGCGGGTCGCTCCGGCCCGCAGGCCGAGCGGGTCGACGGTGAGGTGCTCGCCCTGGAGCCGGGCGCCGGGCGCGGTCGGCTGGTTGTAGAACACGAAGTCGCCGTCGCCGCGCACCTTTCCGCTGTCGTCGGTGATGAGCGCGGACACGTCGAAGGGACCCGGCACCCGGAGGGTGAGGATGCCGCCCGGCAGGGGCACATTGCCCCCGGGAACCAGCTCGTTCATAGTGCCGCCCGTCGGGGTGCTGTTCGCTACGGACTTCAACGTCCCGTCGGGGTGCGCGGGTTCCCGCGAACAGGGGGCACCGACGGCCTCGGTACGGCGCGCAGTGAGCGCAGGGCCAGCAGGAGCACACCGATGTCGTCCAGATAGACGGGGTCGGGCAGCAGGTCGGTCGGCAGCACGAGGTAGGCGACGGCGCCCCAGAAGACCCAGCGCGGTCCGGAGGGGAGCCCGGCACGCCGCAGCTCGCGGCGGGCGCGCACCAGCCGGACCAGGAGCACGATCGCCACGCCCAGCGCGGCAGCACCCAGGACCGCGACGATGAGGATCACTGTCCACGCGGTGGAATCCATGGCTCCGTCCAGGGCGCTCGTCGGGCTCTCCCTGCTTCGCCTTCCCCGCCGGGCCGCTCGGATGGCCCCCGGCTCGGCCATTCGCGGGGCCCGGGAGCCGAGGGCCCGTCCGGGGGCCTGTCCGGGGGATCAGGCCCTAGTGTCCGCCCGGCACGTCCCGGCGCTCGATGACGAAGTCGGCGAACTCGTGCCGGCCGGTCCGGTCGCCGACCGATGCGATCGCGGTACGGATGTCCCGCAGTTGATCCGTCGTCATCTGCAGCGGCGGCTCGTCGGGCTGGTACGTCGTACGCACCGGGTAGTCCCGGCCCGGCTGCCGGGTCATTTCGATATGACACCCGAGCACGTGCGTGACCGGTCGCCCGGCACAGAAGTCGATCAGGCGGTCGACGGTGCGGGTGAAGGCCGTCCAGTCCTCGACGTACAGGCGCCCGGGATAGACCGTGTCGCCTGTGAGCAGAAACCCGGTCCAGGGGTCGAAGAACGTCACCGCCGCCTCGTGATGACCTGGCGTGGCCAGGCACTCCAGCACCCGGCCGCCGAGGTCGACCCGAGCGATGCCGTCGGGATCGTCACGGAACCCGAAGAACTCCCACGCGCTGTCGAGGGACGCGTCCACGACCTGGGTGCCGGGGCGGTCGGTGAACTGCCCGTCCCCCGCGATGTGGTCGCCATGGGGATGGGTGTGCAGCACCAACAGCTCGTAACCGTCCCGGGGATGCGCGGCCAGCCAGGTCTCGATCACCTCGTCGACGACTCGGCGGAGCGGGAAGTACTCCGCCGAAGCCGTCGCGCCGGTGTCGATCAGAACCACTCGTGTGTCGCCGAACAGCAGGAACATGAACGGCGCCTCGTAGTCGATCGCCATGTTCTGCCGAAGGATGACCGTGTGCTCGTCGTACGGGTGGACCTGGATGTCGGGATCCGTGTTGTGCTTTGCCGACGGCGACCCGTGGATCCACCGCACGTCGAGGGGCCGTGCCGGTGCGGGTCCACCGGCTCCACCCGCACCTGCGGCCGTCGGCCTCTGCGTGTCCACGATGTCTCCCTGGGTGCTGGTCCTGCCGGGACCACCACCTGGGCCCGGGACCTCAGTTTCGCGCGGCGCCGTTGTCCACGAGGGCCTGGGTCACCGCTCGGATGCTGCGGGCGATGTGCTGGAGCTGCAGAACCTCGGCGGCGTACAGCTTGATGGTGTGCTCGATGACGCCCTCGTGCAGGCCGAGGGCGGGCAGTTCGGTACGGGCGGTCTGCAGCGCGGTGCGGGCGACGCGTATCTCGTGCTGGACCTGGATATGCGCGTGGCGGGCGAGGAGGACGGGGTGCTTGAGCAGCACGGGGTAGCTCGCGTAGCGGGTCGGCACCAGCTCGCGCAGCCACTTCACCGCCGATCGCTCCCAGTCGAAGCTGCCGGGGGTCTTGACCTGGCACGGCCAGTCCGAGGTGATCGGTGAGTATGTCAGGGCCATGTTCATCGCTTCCGGGTTACGTCGGCGGGTTGCGGGTCTGGGGCGGCCCCGGTCTAGGGGATGGCCGGGGCCGCCACCACGGGCGCCCGCGCAGACGGGGCCCGCCCGAACACCCGGGGCCCGATGCGGGTAGGAGCGGACGGCCCCGGGTGGTCGTAGGACGTGACCCGGAGGCCTCCTGGTCACGATCCGCGAGAAGTATTTATATATACCGCCGGATACGCAAGAACATGAAAATTTTCATGCGCGAATTGGGGTGAATGATCCCGTGATGCCGTGGTGACGGGGGGTGCGCAGGAGGGAGCGCGGAGGGAGCGCGGGAAGGTGCGCGGGAGGGGGTCCTTCAGTCCTTGAGGAAGAACTGGTGCTGCTCGGCGACCTGCTCGTACTCCTCCAGGCGGGCCTGCGTCCGCTCCGGATCGGCGTCCGTCATGGCCTGGAGCAGTGCCGCCGACAGCACCACGGGCGCGGCGTAGGAGTCGAAGACGAGACGTGATCCGGTGCCGGTGGCGAAGGTGACGTCGGCCTCGTCCGCCAGTGGCCCGAGGCCCAGGTCGGTGATCAGGGCGACCCGCAGCCCCGCGCTGCGCGCGACCCGCACCGCGGTGAGCGTCTCCTGTGCGTGCCGGGGCATGTCAAAGGCCAGCAGCCACGTGCCGCCCGCCTCGCGCGACTGGAGCAGTGCGTCGTAGGCGACGCTCCCGCCCCGGGTCACCAGCCGCACATCCGGGTGGATGCGGCGTGCGGCGTACGCGAAGTACTCGGCCAGCGAAACGGAGATGCGCAGCCCGAGCACCGTCAGCGGCGTCGATTCCGACAGCGCGCGGCCGGTGCGGATCACCTGGTCCGGATCGGTGAAGTCCCGGCGCAGGTTCTCCAGGTTCTCGATCTCGGCGTCCACCGCTGCCTGGAGCTCATTGCTCGTGGCCTCGGCGGGCGTGCCCGGCGCGCTGCCGAGGGCGCTGAGCGCGATCGACTGGAGCTTCTCCCGTAGCGCGGGGTAACCGCTGAAGCCCACCGCGGCGGCGAAACGCGTCACCGAGGGCTGGCTCACGCCCACGCGCTCGGCCAGATCGGTGATCGACAGGAACGCCGCCTCGGTGATGTGCTCGATCAGATACTGGGCGATGCGCCGCTGCCCGGGGGAGAGCCGGGGCCCGTCGAACATCTCCCTGAGCTGGGACATGGGGGCCACGCCCGCCTCCGGGGCCGTCTTCCCCGAGGTGATCGCAGATGCCTGCGCGCGTGCCTGCTGCGGCGATGGCACCGGTGCGCCTCCTTCATGTCCCACGAGCACTCAACATAGCTCACGGACCGTGCTGACCTGGGCGTGTATCACCACACGTGATATGCGGCGGTTCCCGTTTCGCCCACACCTGCGGGGTACCCGTGACAGCACGAGGACGTGCCTGTTCTCAGCTGATTCGAAGGCGAGAGGGGAGAGGATTTCCATGAGCGCGCATCCGCTGCCCGCATCGCAGGTCCAGGTGGTGCTCAGCGACTGCTCCGCGGTGGACGCGGGGCACCTGTTCTCCGTCCTGCGCGGTCGCTTCGCCTCGGACCGAGGCGCCGGGGACGAGCCCCACGAGTCCAAGGAGCACCGCCCCACGGTGTGGAGCGGCACCTTCGACACGTCCGGCGAGCGCAAGGGCGGGGCAGTGCCCGCGGCACAGCTCGCGGCGCCGGTGACCGCGGATGTGCAGGGCAGCCCTCTCGCGGTGAAGCGTCTGCTGGACACCCTGGGCGAGGCCTGCATCGTGTACGAGGTGGGCGAGGACTCCGGTGATCAGGAGGTCCAGGTCCAGCTCCGGCTGGAGGGCGAACCGGCGCAGGAGCGGATCCCACACGAATCGGGGTCTGCCACGTGAACACGATCACTCGAACACCATCACCTTGAACACGATGACTTGAGCAGTATACGGATTCTGCCACTTGAACAGAGTCCGATGAGCTGAACTCCCTTAGATTCACGACAACTTGACGACGGGCCATGGACACCGCGGGAGGCGGGAGTTGAGGATGGGAGTCCCCATCCGTAGGAGTTGTTCATATGCATAGACGACGCCTGCTCTCCGGCGCGGCCGCGCTCACGGCATCCGCAACCCTCGTCCCCGCGCTGACGGGCCCCGCGCAAGCCGCCCCGCGCGCCGCCTCACCCGGGTTGCCGTCACGGGCCGATATCACCGCTGTCCTGCGGCGCGTAGCCGATCAGTGGATCACCGCGCACACCGACCCCGGCGACAACGGCTGGGCCAACGCCACCTTCTTCAGCGGACTGCTCGCCCTCCAGCGCCTCACCGGCAGCGCCCGGTATCTGGGCTACGCCCGCAGCTGGGCGGAGAAACACGCGTACGGACTCAACGGCGGAGTGACCACCCGTCACGCGGACAACCACAACGCCGGGCAGGCCTATCTCGATCTGTACGAGAGGGAACCCGAGGAGCAGAAGCTCACCGCGATCGAGACGTCCCTGCACCGCATGGTCTACGAGGACCAGCCGGACAAGAACGACGACTGGTGGTGGGACGACGCCCTCCACATGGCGATGCCTCCCTTCGCCCGCATCGGCGTGCTGCGGGGCGACCCCCAGTACGGGGAGAAGCTGTACGCCCTCTACGACCACACCAAGCGCATCGAGGGCGGCCCCGGCCTGTACGACCCGGCCACGGGCCTGTGGTACCGCGACAAGCGTTTCCTGCCCGGAGGCATCACGTCCCCCGCGGGCAAGCCGGTCGTGTGGTCGCGCGGCAACGGATGGGTGGCGGGCGGACACACCAAGACCCTCAAGGCCCTGCCGCCCGATGCGCCGCACACCGCCGAATACCGTGACACCCTGACCCGCCTGGTGACGGCCGTGGCCGGCGTGCAGCGCACCGACGGCTTCTGGAACGTCAACCTCGCCGACGCCACCCATCTGCCCGGCCCCGAGACCAGCGGCACGTCCTTCTTCCTCTACGGCACGTCGTACGCGATCTGGGCCGGCCTGGTCGACCGGAGCACCTACCTCCCGGTGGCGGCCCGAGCCTGGAACGGCCTCGTCGGCACGGCCGTACACCCCGACGGCTTCCTGGGCTACGTCCAGAACGTCGGCGACCGCCCGGAGTCCAGCCAGCCCGTCACCTACGACAGCACCGCGAACTTCGGCGTCGGCGCCTTCCTGCTGGCCGGCACCGAACTCGCCCGTCTGTCCCCCTCCTGACGACGACGGACCGGAGCCCCCACCGCTGGTTCGCGGCGGGGGCACCGTGGGGTCGACCGGTCAGGGCTGTGCGGTGAGCGTGAAGCTCTGCGCGGGGGAGTCGTCGCAGGGACGCTGGGTGAGCTGGACGCCGTTCGTCGCGGCGCTTGCCGCACTCAGACACTTGCCGCTGTGGCGGGCGATGAAGTGGTAGCGCCCGCTGCTCTCCTGCACGGCCTTCCACTGCTGGTTCTGTCCGCCCGAGTAACTCCACAGCTGGAGCGGCGCGTTGTCGGCCGTCGAGCGGTCGGTCACGTCGACGACCTGCTGCGGATTGCCGCGGATGGTGATCCGCGCGTAGCCGCTGTCCGTCGAGCGGAACTGGAACTGCTGTGCCTGCGTGCCGTTGCAGGCGTACTGCTGGATCGCGGTCCCGTTCGCCGTGGCCGCCGAACGAGCGTCCACGCAGGTGCCGTTGGCGCTGTTTGTGAGCGAGGACCAGTCGGTCTCGGAGATCGGGCCCGCCGGCGGCACGGAACCGTCGGCGCCGCCCAGCCACTTGAGCCCGTCCAGGAGGAACCGGTTCTGGGTCTCACTTGCGAACGTCGACGACAGACGGGTGTTGGTCGAGTAGTCCATCGCGTTGTGGCCGAAGTTCGCGTACAGCATCCGGTACTGCGTGTTGGTCCACAGGATCGGGTAATACCCGCTGTACCAGGTCTGGTTGGGATCGGTGCCCAGCGGGAAGCTGCTGGGGTCGATCGACGCCAGGATCTTGATGTTCGGGTTCTGCCGCAGGTCGTTGGTCCAGCTGTACCACTCGCTGACGGACGAGGTGAACGTGGCCGGCAGGTTCTTGGTGGACGGGTGTGTACGGTCCTCGACCTTCAGGACCGACGTCGTCGGACCCCAGGTGTTCGTGCTGAAGTTGCCTGTGCCGAGGAACTGGTTGTGGTACCACGGCCAGCCCGCCGCATTGGTCGTGAAGGCGGCTACATGGAAGCCCATCCAGGCACCGCCACCACGCATGTACTGCTCGAAACCAGTCCGTTGGGCGGACGTCTGCGGCAAGTCGTCGAGGAACAGTACGACTTGGTAGGCGTTGACGCCGCCGTTGCTGAGTAGGTCCCAGTTGTTGCTGGCCGTGTAGGTGAAACCATTCGCCGCGGCATGCTGGGGGAACCAGTCGTTCGCTTCCTTGACGAAGTCGATGTGCGCCGCGTCCCACGTGCCGCTGTAGAGCGCCAGCACCTTGAACGGTGTCGCCGTGGTGCTCGCCTGGGCGGCGGGTGGTGCCGCCAGACCGAGCAGCGTCGCCAGCAGAAGGAGGACCCGCAGGGCTGCGCGGGCGGAGTCGGATCTGATGGTGTGCATCTGCTGATCGATCCTTCCGTGCGGGTTACGGGTAGTTGGTGAGGTAGGCGACGTTGGTGCTGGAGTTGGACGGTCCTCCGGTGCTGTTGATGATGTGACTGATGGTGCCGACACCGCCCAGCGAGACGGTCACCATGTCGTGGAACTTGACGCCTGACACGCTCGGCACCTCGAAGGCGTGATCGGCGACCACGCTCGAGTTGGCGCTGAAGTAGCAGTAGCTGCCCAGACCCCATGCCTCGTGGCTGGTGACGGAGGCGGCGACCTTGTAGGCGGGATAGCCCTTTCCGGTGCCGTTCATCCAGGAGGCCTGGTTCGGCGGGTCGTAGGGCATCTCGTTCTGGAAGAAGTACGTTCTGCCGCCGTTGCCGTTCCAGATGACCTGGGTCTTCTGGAAGTGCTCGACGAACAGGCCGTACGCGGTCACGTTGCTGCCGTTGACCACCAGCCCGGTGTCCGCCGTGTTGGTGGTCCAGCCGACCGTGCCGCCGTTGCCGTGGTCGGCCCGCCAGATCCAGGTGTGGTCGATGATCGTGTTGGTGCTGTTGACCACCAGCGAGTTGGTCGCCTTGCCGACGGTGGCGCCGCCGATCCGGATGAAGACGTCCGACAGCTGCGTCGGGTCGCTCGCGTGGGTGGCGGATGAACCGGCCGGGCCGATCTGCATCAGCGTCGGGGAGTTGGTGGTGCCCGCGTCGATCAGCAGGCCCGCCAGCTGGATGCCGTCCACGTCGGCGGTGGTGACGGCGGTGATCCCGCCGTCCGGCACGAAGGTGGCCAGGCCCATGCCCAGCACCACCGTGTCGGGGCGCGTGATGTTGATCGTCTGGTTGAGGTGGTAGACGCCGGGGGTGACCAGCAGGTTCTTGCCGGCCGCGAGGGCCGTGTTCATGTCGGCCGCGGTGGCGCCGGGCTTGACGATGTAGAACTGGTCGATCGGCAGGGACTTGCCCGCCGGGGTCTTCCCGCTCCACGTGGTGCCGACGGCGTTGGTCTGCAGCCCGGGCACGAACACCTGGTAGGCGCCCGCGCTGTCGACGTACAGGAACGGCTTCTCGCGGATCGTCGGCGAGCTGGCGACGTTGGTGTACGTCGGGAAGGACTGGGCGGGCGCGCCCTGGTCGCCGACGAAGACCATGTTCCAGTTGGAGCCGGACCAGCTGCCCATCTGCGAGTTCCGGGTGAGGAACTGCTGCTGGGAGCCGGACTGGATCTGCCCGTCGACCTTGGTGTCGGAGATGAAGCCGCCGCTGGACCAGCCGCCGTCGTCGAGCGCGAGGTTGCCCCGCACGTGCATGCGCCGGTAGGGGGCGGCCTGAGAGACGGCCCAGCGGTCGGTGCCGTTGGTGGGGTTGACCGACAGGTTCTCGGCGTCGCGCCAGAAGTTCTGGGTGGCGTTGCCCTGGAACCAGTCGGCCTCCGCGTGCACGGAACCGTTGATGGTCACGTCGTCCGGCGAGAAACCCAGGCCGGCGACCTGCGTGTAGAAGCCGACGTTGGCGTTGGCACTGTAGGTGCCGGGCTTGAACAGCAGGGCCTGGCGGGCCGAGCCGAACTGGTTGGTCTCCTGCTGGGAGAAGACCGAGTCCAGCTTGGACTGGATGCTGGACGCCGACATCGACGGGTCGAACACCGTCACGTTGGGACCGAAGTCCGGAGTGCCCGGCGGGTTCGTCGTGCCGCCGCCCAGGGTGAAGGACTGCGCGGCGGTGCCGTTGCACGTGTACTGCGCCAGCTGCACGCTGTCCGCGGTGGAGGCGCTGGGGACGTCCAGACACTTCCCGCTGTTGCGGTTGACGAAGTGGTAGGCGCCGTCGGCCTCGGCGACGGGCAGCCACTGCTGGTTGTTGCCGCTGGAGTACGTCCACAGCTGGACGGTCGCGGAGTCGGCGGTGGAAACGCCGGTGACGTCCCAGGCCTTGGTGGCGTCGAGGTTGCTGTTCACGCGGTAGTAGCCGTCGCTGGTGGCCACCAGCTGCCAGTTCTGGGCGGTGCTGCCGTTGCACGTGTACTGCTGGACGGCGGTGCCGTCGGCACTCGCGGCCGAGCGGGCGTCGACGCACTTGCCGCTGCCCTTGTTGACCACGGTGGTGTACCCGGTCGGTATGGCGGCGGCCGCAGCGGTCTGCGCGCTCGCCGAGCCCTGCGCGGCGAACTCGATGCCGGTCACGGTGGTCGCCGCGAGCGCGACCACGGTCAGAACCCTCGGTATCCGGTGGCGGCCGGACAGTCTCTTCCGTCTGAGCACGGATCTGGGCACGGATATCTCCTGCGGTGATGGGGGGTGAATGGGCGGAGAGCGTCCGTCAGCCGGTGTACTGGGCGAAGATGCTGGTGAACTGCCAGTTGCTCTGGGCCACGCCCGAGCAGGTGTCGTCGTTCGGGTAGCTGCCCGGGCAGGGACGGTCACGGTTGGCCGACCAGAACGTCAGCCGCGCGAGGTGGTGCGTCTGCGCGTAGCCGAGGATGGTCTGGAAATCGGCGGTGGTGACGGTCTCGTTGTTGTCGGTGATCCCGTTCATGGAGGAGATGCCCATGTCGCGGTACGCCTGGTCGTCGCTGTAGCCGTACGCGTTCTTGAGCGCCGTCTTCAGACCCTCCGCGGCCCGCTGGGTGAGCGTTCCCATGTTCTGCCCCGCACCACCGAAGTCGAACGGCATGATCGTCCAGCTGTCCACGGTCAGCCCGGACGCCGCGGCCCGGTTGATGAGGCCCGTGTCGGGGCCGCTCTGCCCGGTGCCGATGGTGACGTACACCTTGATGCCCGGATTGTTGGCCTTGATCGTCTTGAGTGCGTCCACGGTGCGCTGCTGCACCGTCGTGTTGCTGTACGCGTCGGCCTCGATGTCGATGTCGATGGCCTTGAGCCCGTAGGCGCTGATGACCTTCTGGTACGCCGCCGCCAGCTCCCCGGCGCTGGAGCAGGAGCTCTCCAGCTTGTTGCCGCTGTAACCGCCGAACGAGGGGATGATGTCGCCGCCGTTCGCCCGCACGGTGGTGACGGTCTGCTGGTCGACGCCGCCGGTCAGCGGGCGGCTGCCGTCCCACTGCGGGTTGCAGTAGCCGTTGCTGAGCACGAAGGCCAGCGTGAACCACTTGACGCCGGTGGCGTTCATGACGGTGGTGGGGCTGGGCGGGCTGCCCCAGCCGTTGTAGAGGTACGGGGCTACGGCCATCGGCGCGGAGGGGGTCGTGCCTCCGTCGGCGGCGGGCGCGGTCCACTTCTGGTTGGCGGCGCCTGTGCAGGTCCAGATCTGTATGGGTGTGGCGTTGGCCGAGGTGTTGCCCGTGACGTCGGCGCACTTGTTGGCCTGCGGATTGACGATGTCGCGGGCCGAGGTGACCGTCCACTTCTGGTTCGCGCCGCCGCTACAGTCCCACAGCTGGAGATTCGCGCCGTCGGCGGTCGCATTGCCGGTGACGTCAAGGCACTTGCCGAGGGCGCGTATCGTCCCGTCGGAGCCGACCGTCCACTGCTGGGCGGCGGTGCCGTTGCAGTCGTAGAGCTGTACAGCCGTACCGTTCGCGGAGTTCGCTCCGGCCACGTCGAGGCACTTGCCCGCGAGACCGGTGATCGTGCCGGTGGCGGCGGAGGCGGGCGCCGCGCTCAGAGCACTGGCTGACAGGGCGAGTAATGCCGTGGTGAGTGTGGAGCGCAGTGCGGTGGAGCGCGCGAGGGAATGTCTGGCCATCAGAGGGATCACGGCCCTTCACAGGTGGCTGGTGGGGGGTTCACACGGGTTCACATGTGTTCACGTCCATGAACGTCGAGCGCATTCATGGAGCGTTGGTGATCGGTGAACCTAAAGGTCTGAACCAGACACGTCAAGACGTGAAGCAGTAACACCCTTCAATTGCTCCGCCGGCACAAGGAGTTGAAGGCGTGATCCGGTGGTGCCGCGCGCTGGGCACTTGGTTCTCGGCTCAGGCGAACAGCTTCCGGAGCAGTGTGTTGTCGTACACCCGGTGCGGGTCGAGCCGGTCCAGGATCGCGGCTGTCGCTCCCCAGTCGGGGCCCGTACCGTCGTCGAAGGTGGCGGGCACGTCGGTGCCCAGGACCTCCTCGTCGGTCCATGCGGCCTCGTCCGTGTACCCCCAGCCCTTGGACCACTCGACGCGGGTGAGGGCGTATCCGCCGTCGTACGTCTGGAGCAGGAAGCGCTCCAACTCCCGGTAGAACGCTGCCGCGTCGAGCGTGCCGGGCAGGGTGAGCACGTCCAGCCAGACGGCCGTGTCCCACTCGGGGTGGTCGGCTCGGGGGCGCAGTGCGGACAGCAGCGGGGTGCGGGCGCCGGGCGATTCGGCGTCGGACGGGTCGTCGAGGCCGGTCACGCGGATCTCGACCTGGCCGTTGACGGGGTAGCGCCCGTGGGCGGCGTAGGTGGTCAGCCGTTCGCGGAAGAAGGTGGTGAACTCCGAGACGACACGCTGCACTTCGCCTCGTGAGGTCAGCACGGCGTAGCCGTTGGCGGTCACCCGCAGGGTGGTGGGCTTGATGTAGAGCAGCGTGTTCTTGGACGGTCCCCAGATGTCCGCCGACAGCGTGGCGGTCAGGCCCAGGGTGGCCGCGGTGAGTTGCGCGGTGCCCAGGGCCGGCGCCAGGTACCAGGCCGCATCGGACACGATCCGCCCGGCGAGATCGGCCACGGCGGTGGGGATGTTGTCCGAGAAGGGGTAGTTGTACGGCGACGTCACGCGGCGCGAGGTCAGCGGCTGGGTGGGGGCGACGCTCCATACCTTCAGCCAGGGGAACTCGGTGAACGCGAACCAGATCGCCTCCGCCCGCCCGGACTCGTCGAGGAAGCTCGCGAAGGTACGCCCATCACTGCCCGGCGCCGCGAAGAGCTCGGCGGCGGGGATGTCGACGCGGCTGACGCAACGCAGGTTGGTGTTCGCGCCGACGCGCAGCACGACCTCGGTGATCAGGGCGCGGCCCAGATGGGTGAGGAGGGCCGCGCCGTCCGCGTCGCCCCGTTCGTAGGTGCGCAGCACATAGGCGTCACTGTCCGCGTCCCAGACCACCGCTGTCAGCGACAGCACGAGATTGCTGAGCGAGCCGTAGGTGTGACCGGGCAGACGGGTCTCGCCGTCGGCCGGGACGGCGGTGCCGTGCGCGTCGATGGCCAGCGCGCCGCCGAGCGTCAGATCGCCCGGCGCGGGTGTCGCGGTGAGACCGAGACCGCGGTCCTCCAGGAAACCGAGGAGGGTTTCGAGGGTGACGCCGGCACCGGCTCGTACGGCGGCGGGCTCGGTGGACTCCAGCGTCAGGCCGGTCAGACGGGTGGCCGTGTCGATCAGCAACACCGGGGCGCCGGTCTCGGTTCCCGCGGGGATCGTCAGGGGCGCCCAGCCGTGGGAGCAGCCCCGTGCGCGGACCGTCCAGCCCTGCTTCCGGGCCCAGTTGACCACCTGGACGACCTGGTCCGCGTCGCGCGGCGCACAGGCCCACAGTCCGTCGGCGGTGATGTCTCCGACCCAGTTGCGGTACGCCGACCGGTAGACGTCGACGCCCTCGGGGAACCCGGGCAGATCGGCCGCCATGGCGTGTCCCGGAGTCACGACCTGGTATCCGGCTGCGAGCGAGGCGGCGCTCAGCAGGAATCCTCGGCGCGACCACGCCGGGCGCCCTTCACTTCTTATATGGTCAGTCACGCGGTGCACGCTAGGCGGAGGTTTACACGAATCACCGTTCTGTCGAAGCGCTTCACTCTAACGAGTGACAAACCCGCACAGGCTGTTCTTTGTGGACGCACAGAAACGACGGACGGACGGCCGTCCACGACGGGCTTCGTACGGCACCCGGAACGGCGCGGCGGGTGGCACTCGGCACGGTGCTGCGGACGGCACCCGGTACGGCGCGGCGGGTGGCGTCCGGCGCGCGGGCCGGGAAGTGTCAGACTGACGGCATGGACGAACGCGTATTCGGCAGGTCAGGTCAGCAGGCTTCGGTCATCGGTCTCGGCACATGGCAGTTGGGCGCCGACTGGGGCGATGTGAGTGGCCGGGACGCCCTGGCCGTGCTGGAGGCGGCGGCCGAGTCGGGGGTGACCTTCTTCGACACGGCCGACGTGTACGGCGACGGACGCAGCGAAGAGACCATCGCCACGTTCCTGCGGAGCAGGCCGGACCTGCATGTACGGGTTGCGACCAAGATGGGCCGCCGCGTCGACCAGCTCCCGGAGAACTACGTCCTCGACAACTTCCGCGCCTGGAACGACCGTTCCCGGCGCAACCTCGGCGTCGACCGCCTCGACCTGGTGCAGCTGCACTGCCCGCCGACGCCGGTCTACTCCTCCGGCGAGGTGTTCGACGCCCTCGACACCTTGGTCGAGGAAGAGCGGATCGCCGCGTACGGAGTGAGCGTCGAAACGTGCGACGAGGCGCTCACGGCGATCGCCCGCCCAAACGTCGCGAGCGTCCAGATCATCCTCAACCCGTTCCGTATGAAGCCCCTGCGGCAGGTGCTCCCGGCGGCCCAGGAGGCGGGCGTCGGCATCATCGCCCGTGTTCCGCTGGCCTCCGGCCTGCTGTCCGGCAAGTACACGAAGGACACGGTCTTCGCGGCGAACGACCACCGGACGTTCAACCGCCACGGAGAGTCCTTCGACCAGGGCGAGACCTTCTCCGGCGTCGACTTCGTGACGGGCGTGGAGGCGGCGGCCGAGTTCTCCGCCCTCGCCCCGGACGGCTGCACCCCGGCTCAGCTGGCCCTTCGCTGGATCGTCCAGCAGCCCGGCGTGACCACGGTGATCCCGGGCGCCCGCTCACCCGAGCAGGCCCGCGCCAACGCGGCGGCCGCGCGGCTTCCCGAGCTGCCGCAAAAGACGCTCGACGCGATCGATGACCTCTACGAGCGGCGGATCAAGGAGCAGGTGGAAGGGCGCTGGTGAGTTCACAGCGCGTCGAGCGCCCGTTCGGCGCGGTCCAGCGCGGCTCGGACCTCGGCGTCTGTCAGGTTCTCGATCACCCACGGCAGGTACTGGATCGGGATCTGCACCGCGGCCCACCGGTAGCCGAGTTCGGCTGAGCGGGTGTCCAAGGGGCTTTTGGTCACGTCTTCCCAGGTCCGGCGGTAGACGGCGAATCCGTCGGAGTCGAGGGAGACCAGGTTGGCCAGGTCGAGCATGGCCGGGCCGACCCGACAACTGCCCCAGTCGATCAGCCAGGCGCGCTGACCGTCGATGAGCACGTTCCCGGGGTGGACGTCACCGTGCAGCAACGTGGGCGTCAGGCCGGTGAGCGTCCGCCGTACGGCGGGATGGACGGCGGCCCGGCTGATCAGTGCTCCGGCTCGGGCGATGGTGCCGGCGGGATGGCGGCCGCCGTGTCGGCCGACCTGGGGGAGGACCCAGTGGTGGCACAACTGCTCCCACCACTCGGGGTCCACGCGCGGTATACCGGCCGGCACGTTCGCCGCGCAGTGGAAGTGGGCGTGCAGTCGGGCCAGTGAAGCGAAGAGGCCAGCGGGGACCGGCGTGTCCCGGTCGGGCAGGGGCGCCCCCGAAACGAAGGCGCTGATGAGCCACGCCCCCTCCTCGTCCTCGCCCCAGGTGATCAACTCCGGGACGGCCGTCGCGGTGGGCCGGATCACCTGAGTCGCTGCCAGCCCGGCCGTCTCGTGCGGGAAGACGCGCTTGCGCACGACCTGGACAACCTGGGCGTCCCGGACGTCATGGAGGCCCCGCGTGTGCTCGCCGCCGTCGGCCAAGTACAACGTGATGCGCTCCACCAGGCCGGAGACCGTGCCACCGGCCAGAGGCCGTACGGTGCACCGCTCGACGCGCGCTCCGCCCGTCGTCTCAGCCACCCACGCCAGCAGTCCGGGAGGCAGGGCGGGAGGCGGCTCGGGAGGCGGCTCGGGAGGCCCGGCAGGCCCGGTCACGGCGCGCGCCGCTTCAGCCGACGCGCCCTCCGCCCACGTCGGCCGGAACCGGCGCCGCACATCCCCATCGTCGCACGGCCGCCTCAGGCCGACGTCAATCGGCCGCCCGCACACCGGGCTTCGACGCTTACCTCGCACCGTCGGAGTGTCCCGGACCGGAGCGTGCGGCGGCATCCGCCTGGGCCATGAGCTGGCGGTCGTGCAGTCGGCTCAGGACAAGCACCGAGACGGTGGCTCCGATCAGCGCGCAGAACATGTCCCACTGGGTGTCCCACACATCGCCCTGGGTGGCCAGGAAGTCGTCCGCGGCGTGTCCGCCGATCACCGCGGCCGCCCACTCGAACATTTCGAAGACCGCGCTGAAGGCGAGACAGGCGCTTACGGTCAGCGGCGCCAGCCAGCGACTGCCGCGCAGCGGTGAGGTCCGGCTCAGCAACTCCCGCACCAGGACGGCGGGCACGAAGCCCTGCATGAGGTGCCCGAAGCGGTCGTAGGGATTGCGGTCGAGCCCGAGCCAGTCCCGCACCCAGTCACCCAACGGCACCTGCGCGTACGTGTAGTGGCCTCCCACGGCGAGCACCAGCGCATGCGCCGCGAGCAGGCAGTACAGCAGATTCGTGAGCGGAAACCGCCGCCGGTACAGGACGGCCAACGGCAGACCGACCAGCACCCACACGGTCTCCAGCAGCCAGGTCGTCCGGTCGTGCGGATGCCAGGCGGAGAGGGCCAGGCCCGCGATCACGACCACGACGAGTGCGGTCGGCAGCGTCCTGCGCGCGACGCGTTCGTCGGACACCGGTCGGTGCGTGAGCGAGGCGAGCAGCGGTCCGGGCATGGGCGGGCTCCTTGGTCCAGGTGGGCCCATCGTGCTGGAGCGCGGGTGGAGGGCATGAGTACGGCTACTCACCTCGCGGCTGTGCGGGCAGGCGCCAGGAGAGATCGTTGAAAGTCGACGAACATGTTCGTGACGTACTTGTTCGTAGCGAACATGTTCGTTACCTTGGAGAGGTGACAGCGCACCCCAGCCCCCACCCCACGCCACGCTCCAGCCGTCGCGAACGACCGGCGAAACCGGCCTTGACCAGGGACGGCATCATCGAGACCGCCGTAGCCCTGATGCGGGCCGAAGGCCTCCAGCGGGTCACCATGCGCCGTCTGGCGCAGGAGCTCGACACCGGTCCGGCCTCGCTCTACGTCTACGTACGCAACACGGCTGAGCTGCACGCGGCCGTGCTCGACGAACTGCTCGGCGCCGTCGACCTGAGCCCCGCCGGGGCGAGCGGCGACTGGCGCGACCGGCTCGTTCGGGTACTGGACTCGTATATGGGCGTGCTGTTCGAGCACCCCGGGCTCGCCCGCTCGGCGCTGGTGGCCCGCCCGTTCGGCGAGCACTATCTGGACCTGGTGGAAGCACTGCTGTCCTTGCTGAGCGACGGTGGCATCCCCGACGAGCGGGCGGCATGGGCGGTCGACCTGCTGCTGCAGTTCGCCACCGCGACCGCCGCCGAACACGCTGCCGGGGACAAGGATCCCGCGGACGCCGAAGGCGAGTGGGCCGCGCTCGCCGCCGCCCTGCGCGGCGTTTCCGGAGAGCGGCACCCGCACCTCGCGGCTCTGGGCTCCGAGCTGCTCTCGGGACCCGGCGAGGCCCGCGTGAACTGGGGCTTCCATGTCCTGATCAACGGCATCCTGCAAACGCCCAGGCCGGACATGCCCGCGTCGGACACGAACGACGCGCCCTGATCGTGATGAACCCTCGTCCGTCCATCACCCCTCGTCCGTCATCACCTTCTCGCCCGTCATCGCCCCGCAAGGAGAGCAAGCCATGTCGACACACCACCCCATAGCCGTGATCGGCGCCGGTCTCGGCGGCCTGACGCTCGCCCGCGTACTGCACCTCAACGGCGTCCAGGCCGCCGTCTTCGACCTCGACGCCTCACCGACCGCCCGTGCCCAGGGCGGCATGCTGGACATGCACGAGGAATCCGGCCAGGCCGCGCTGCGAGCTGCCGGGCTCTACGAGGAGTTCCGCGCCATCATCCACGCCGGTGGTGAGGCGATGCGCATCCTCGACAAGGACGCCACCGTCCTGATGGAGGAAGGCGGCGAGGGCGGCGGGCGGCCCGAGGTCTCGCGGGGCGCCCTGCGTGACATCCTGCTCGGCTCCCTGCCCGAGGGCACCATCCGCTGGGGCGCCAAAGTCATCGGCACCCGGAGGCTCGACGGCGGCGGCCACGAGGTGACGCTCGCGAACGGGGAGACGTTCACCACCGACGTACTGATCGGCGCCGACGGTGCCTGGTCGAAGGTGCGCCCGCTGGTTTCGGACGCCACTCCGGAGTACCTGGGCATCTCCTTCGTCGATGTGCACCTCCTCGACGCCGACACCCGGCACCCGGAAAGCGCCGCGGTCGTCGGCGGCGGCATGCTGTTCGCGCTCGCCGAGGAGAAGGGCTTCCTCGCCCACCGCGATCCTGACGGTTCGCTGCGCGTCTACATCGCCCTCAAGGCGGCCGCCGACTGGGTCACCTCCGGTGCCGTCGACTTCGCCGACACCGAAGCGGCCAAGGAGAGTCTCCTGGAGTACTTCGACGGCTGGGACAAGCGCCTGCGGTCGCTCATCGCCGACGCGGACGGCGCGCTGGTCCCCCGGCAGATCCACGGTCTGCCCATCGGCCACCGCTGGGAGCGCACCCCGGGCGTCACCCTGCTCGGCGATGCCGCCCACCTGATGTCACCATTCGCCGGTGAGGGCGCCAACCTCGCCATGCTCGACGCCGCCGAGCTCGCGACCGCCCTCGCCGCCCACCCCGACGACACCGAGAAGGCGCTGTCCGAGTACGAACAGGCACTCTTCCCGCGTGCCGAGGCCGCGGCGGCCGGGTCCGCGGAGAACCTCGTGGTCTGCTTCCGCCCGGGCGCCGCCCAGGGTCTGGTCGACCTGATGGCGGGTTACCGCGCCGAGGCCGGCTGACGTACGGGGGAGGCGAAGGAAGAGCCTCAACGGGCGCTCACCGGAGGCGACTTGGGCCTCCCGCCCTCCCGCACCTTTACCACCTCGCACCTTCACCACCCCGACACCCTTCGGGCGAACGGACCGGACCGCTCCCGCGAGGCCACCGGGCGTCGCTCACTCCCGCGGAGCCGCCCCGCGAAGAGCCGCGATGCAGGAGCCGATCGCCTGCTGGAGATCCTCCAGACGCTGCACCATGTCGTCCTCGTAGATGTCGTCGGCGTCGTCGAGGGTCAGCTCCTCGAACACCTTCGTGGCCTTCTGCAGGCTGCTGTAGAACTTCGTCCGACGTTCCTGGACGCGCAGTTCGGGGTCGGCCTCGACGGTCTCGACGACGAGGCTCTTCATCGTGTCGTACGCCTCGGTCGCCCACTCGCCCGAGTCCTCGCCCTCGTCCAGCTCGTCGAGGAGGGACAGGTGCCGCTCGGCCTCGGAGCGGAGCTCGGCCGGTGCGTCCAGTGTCTGCCCCGCCGGGGTCTTGATCTGTCCCTTCTCCGCGATCTGACGCACGTAGCCAATGCGGTCGGCCGCCCTGGTCTCGGTGGCCACCGCCTTCTTCAGCTCGTCGGTACGGGCGATGTCGCGGGCCAACTCGGCCTGCAGAGCGGGGTCTTCCTTCAGCCGGTCGAGGAGTGCGTGGCGTGCGGCCTGGGCCGTCGAGGGGTCGGCGAGGATCGCCGCCCGCAGCGCGGTGGGGTTCTCGGCGACCTCCAGGGCCTTGGTGGGGCGGATGCCCTCAGCCTCGGCGGCCTCGGCGATGGCGGTGCCGCGCTCCGAGGTGGCACTGGAGCGGGAGACGTAGTACGTCAGCCACACCTCGGCGTCCGGAAGCTCGATGTCCGCGCCGGGGACCAGGACTTCGAAGTGCGGGACGAGACCGTCGTCGGCGGCCTTGTCCCACGCCTTGTAGTAGCGCATGACGCGCTCGGGCGAGCAGCCTGCCAGCTCGGCGAACTCCTTCGCGGAGACCTTCGGCGTCTCGTCGGCCGACTGCCCACCGGGACGCACACTGCGCGCCACCTTCAGGGCGAAGGCCCAGCCGCCGGTCCGCGCATAGGCCCCGAAGTCACGCGCGTCCCGCGTGACGGGGTCCGGCGCGGCGACGCGCGCGGCGGATTCTTCGGACGGGGCGATGGCTGCGGTCACCGGGAACTCTCCTGGGCAGGTGCGGCGTTCATAATCACGGAGGATGAAGCATTGGCCGTAGGTTTGGCCGAAATCAATCAGACACACGAGTGAAGCGGAACCAAGCGGACACTCAAGTAAAACCGAAACGAGCAAGCCAGAAACGACGCGATGTGATGCTCTTCACCCCGATGTGGCGGAAAGTGATGAATTCCTTACGGTCGTGACACGTACGGGTGGGCGTAGAACATCGTGAGACCGCGGGAGGATCATTCGTGCGACCGTTCACCCTCAACTACGCCCTGCCCACAGGGCAGTCGGCCGCAATACCCCCGTACCACTTCGATGTGTCCCTGCAACTGAACGTGCTGCCCGACGGCCGCCCGGCCGTCAGCGATCGAGCGCTCCTGATGGCCACCGGAACCACGACGTCCACCGCCGGCTCGCAGACGCACTTCGACGACTGACGGCCGCCCGCGCGCATGACGGTACTCATTCTCACGGCCGAACAGGACGTCACCGCCGACATGGTGGTGGCCAAGCTGCACGAACGGGGCGTGCCCATGGTGCGCCTCGACCCCGCCGACCTGCCGGGCAAGGCGGTGCTGTCCGCGGACTACGCGCACGGCGACTTCGACGGCTATCTGTCGGTCAACGGTCATGTGCTCAGCATGGGAGGACTGCGGTCCGTGTGGGTGCGCCGGCCGGGCGAGCCGGCGGCCCACGCGGCCGAGCCCTCGCCCTGGCTGACCGCCGAGACCCGGCAGGCCCTGTTCGGCATGCTCTACTCCGCCTCGACCCGATGGATGAACCACCCGCGCCGCGCCGAACAGGCCCGGCACAAGCCCTGGCAGTTACGGGTCGCCCACAGCAGCGGCTTCGCGGTGCCGCCGACCATCATCACCACCGCCCCGCGCGTGGCTCAGCAGTTCGTCGAGGAGTACCGGCAGGTCGTGGTGAAGTCCGCCTCGGGGCCTCCGCCCGGCGAGCCGCCGGTGGCCCTGCCGACCACGCTGATCGGACCCGACGCGGACTTCTCCGGTGTCTCGGCCGGCCCCGCGCTGCTCCAGCAGTACATTCCCAAGCGTGCCGACATCCGGCTGACCTGCATCGGCACCCGGCTGTTCGCCGCCCGGAAGGCGGCTGTGCCCGGACAGGTCGACGGCCGGTTCGGCGACACCGGTCAAGCCTGGGAGACCACCGCGGTGCCCGACCGCATCGCCCGCTCGGTCCACGAGTACCTGGCCTTCACCGGACTCGCGTACGCCGCCTTCGACTTCGCCGAGGACCGGGAGGGCGTCTGGTGGTTCCTCGAGGGCAACCAGGGAGGCCAGTTCGGCTTCGTCGAGCTGGAGACCGGACAGCCGATCGCCGAGGAGGTCGCCCTGTGGCTGTCGCAGCGAAGACCCGACGTCCGGACACCCGAGAGCCGACGGTGACACCCGGCGCCGCGGCGTACCCGTTGGCGTGAATGGCGCTGTTGCTCACGGGCTTTGAGATGCGTAAGCGTGCTCTGTCATGGAACGTGACTGGAGCAGCGCCGCTTTCCCTCTCTCCCGCCGTCAACTGCTCGCCGCGGCAGGGGTCGCAGGGGCCGCCACCATCGGCGCGACGGCGGCGCCGCCCGCACCGTACGCGTCCCACTGGACCGGCGCACACCCCTCCCCGCGGACACCGTGGTGCACGCCGGGCGGCTGCGGGACGGCACGGGCGCGGCGACGAGTGAGGACTGGCTCGAAGTCGGGCGGCTCATGCGGCGGGACGGCTGCTGCGACTCCGGATCACTGTGACGTGCCCGCAGTTCCCTGGAAGGACTTGAGGAACACGTCCAGGGCCCGCCGGTTGCCGGCGGTGTTCCAGTCGTTGGCCGGGGTGGTGTATCTGAGGGAGAAACCCTTGTGGCCGCCGATGAGGAAGCCCCGCCCGAACGTACGCTGACGGACCCCGCCCGACACGGAGAACCACTCCATGTCGGCGCCCTCACGGCCGCGATAGGACACGGCGCGGATGTCACCCACACGCTCGTATCCGGAGTCGCTCCGCAAGGACGCGTCCACCGCGCGCCAGACCTCGACGGGGTCCGAACCGAGCTGCGTGCTGTAGGTGACGGCCAGGGTGCGCAGGTCACCGCTCGCGCCGAAGGTGACGCGGTAGGACAGGTCGGCGGAAGCCTTGGTGCGGAGGGGCTCCCAGTCCTGGGGGAGGTCGACGGAGAAGCCCTGGGGCGCGTTGTAGTGGTAGAAGCCGGACGGCGGATCCTCTCCGAGGGTGGAGGACGGGGAAGGAGAGGCCGAGGCGGAAGGTGTCCGCTGCGGGGGAGCACTGCGGTCGATGGGGGAGGCGGACGGGCCGCCGGAAGACGAAGCAGCCCGCGAAGGCACGGGGCCGGACGCGGAAGTGCCGCGGTCGGACAGCCCGCCCGCCGCGGTGAGCGCCGCGAAGCAGACGAGGGTGACGGCCAGCGCCCCGCCGACCACAACCGGTCGGCCGACAGGCCGCCTGCCCCGGGGCCGCCCCGCGCGCGGGCGGCCGAAGTCCGCGTCCAGGAAGAGCGGCAGGGGCTCCGTGGGCGTCGCGTCCTCGCCTTCCGCCCTGAGGATGCGCGTGAGTGCTTCCCGTACGACCGACTCGGGCACCCGCTCCACGGAATCCCGGCGCAGGAGTCCTTGAACGGCCGGACCGAGCGGACCCGCGCTCAGCGGGGCTCGGATGGGAAGCCGCTCCACGGCACGGAACGTGGCGTCGAGCCGTCCCCGGTCCCGGATGGCCGGACGGCCCTCGACCAGCTCGTACATGAGCGCGCCGAGCGCCCACAGATCCGTGGCCGGTCCGCCGCCCTCGCCACGGGCCTGCTCGGGGGAGGCGTACGACGGGGCCGTGATCCGTGGGGACGCGGCAGCTCCCATCAGACCGAATCCGCCCACCGTGACTCCGCCCCGCTCCTGTACCCACACCTGCCCGGGGCTGAGGTCGCCGTGTGTGATCCCTTCGCCGTGAGCGGCTCCCAGGACGTCGAGAATGCCGAGCCCGATGCGGGCCGCCCGGACGTAGTTCACGGGGCCGTGCCCGAGGAGCGCACTCAGGGGAACGCCCTCGGCCCGTTCGGTGACCGTCCACAGGAAGTCACCGTCCTCGACGACGTCGACGACGGTGGCCACCCGACCTGGGCAGACCAGCCCCAGGGTCTCCGACTCACGCGTGATCCGGACGGCGGTGCGGAGCGCCGGCTCCTCGCGCAGATGGTCCGGCAGCCGTGACCGGGTCAGGGTGACGGGTCGCTTGAACTCGATGTCCTGACCGTGCCAGCCGTCGCGCCCCTCTTCGCGGTGGACCACCTCCAGGAGCCGGTATCTTCCGGCGACCAACTCATCCGTGGAGACTTGCACCTTGACCATGGTCATCCCTCGCTGCGCACCGGGCACTCACCTTTCCCGGTTGTACGGCGGGCGTGACGTTGAGTGTTCAAACGCGGACGATTCCCAGGGCCTGCTTTTCCCGAATTTCTTTCGTGTCGGGCGCACGTGCGAAGAAATCAGGCCGGTCAGCCGGAAAGTCCCCGGCGGTTCACCACCCGGTGTCCTTGCCGATGTACGAATCGGCGAAGGTGGCCGCCGCCGCGGGCGAGCCCAGGATCCGCCGCAGCCGGGCGACCGCGGACCCGGCCCGGAAGGGGTCGCCCGACGACGGCCCGTGCAGCAACTCCGCGAACCACTGCGAGAATTCCTGGTACTCCCAGACGCGCCGCAGACAGGCCGCCGAATAGTCGCGCAGCCCGTCGCCCTCGCCCGTCCCGAAGTACGCCACGAGCCCGTCCGCCAGCAGCAGCGCGTCGTGCAGCGCGAGGTTCATGCCCTTCGCGGCGATCGGCGCCACGAGGTGGGCCGAGTCGCCCGCCAGGAACAGCCGCCCGTACGTCATCGGCTCCACGACATGGCTGTGCATGTCGAGCACCCGCTTCTCGATCAGCCGTCCCTCGGTGAGCGGTGGCGCCCCCGTCGCCGACAGCCGGGTGTGGAGCTCCGACCACACCCGGTCGTGCGGCCAGTTCTCCGGGTCTTCGCCGGGCCGGACCTCCAGGTAGTAGCGGGTGATCTCGGGGCTGCGGGCCATGTGGGCGCCCAAACCGCGCGGGTGGACACCGAAGACGACGCAGTCGGAGGACGGCGGCGCCTCGGCGAGCAGCGCCAGCCAGCCGACTCCGTAGTCGTACCGGGCGACGGTGCCCCGATCCGGTGACACATGGGTGCGGGTCACGCCGCGCGCACCGTCGCAGCCCGCGATGATCTCGCAGTCGATGCGCCGGCGCTCGCCCGTCGCCGGGTCCGTGTACAACACCGAGGGCCGGTCGGAGTCGATGCCGCTCAGCGCCACATCCGTGACGCCGAAACGGATGTCGCCGCCCCGCACGTCCGCGTACTCGCGCACCAGATCGGTCACCAACAGCGGCTGCGGATAGACGAAGTGACGATCGCCGGTCAGCGCGGCGTACTCGAACCGGTGACGCTCGCCGCCGATCCGGAACTCGCACTCGCTGTGCGACTGCGCCCGCTCCACGAGCCGGTCGGCCAGCCCCCGCTGCCGCAGCGCGCGCACCGCCCACTCCTCGATGAACCCCGCCCGGGGCCGCTGTTCGATGAACTCGCGACTCTCGGTCTCCAGGACCACGCAGTCGACGGACGCGGCGCGCAGGATGTTGCCGATGGTGAGACCCGCCGGCCCGGCGCCGACGATGACGACCGGGACGCGCTGCACAGGGGTGGGGGTGGGGGAGGGGGTGACCATCTGATCATTATGGCGGTGACCCGTCAATGGTCGACATCCGCCTGTGGTGTGCGCGCAGTTCGGGCCGCGGCGTCTACGGGGCTGCGCAGCACGGCTGTTGGGCTTCGGGGGTGCGCGCATCAGCAGGTAGCTCGTGGACAGGCGAGAGCCGCACGGGAAGGATGGCGCATGCACACAGTGTCCGCCCGCCCCGTCACCGCCACTGCCCCCCGAGCCGCCCGGAGGCCGTCCGCATGAGCGTCCGTCCACTGCCCGTCAGCACGCCCGCCGAACAGGGCGTCGACGCCTCAGGCATACACGCGTTCCTCGACGCCGTCGAGGCCGCGCCGGACATCGAACCGCACAGCCTGATGATCCTGCGCCACGGTCACGTCGTGGCCTCCGGCTGGTGGGCGCCGTACGCACCCGAGCGCCTCCACCTGCTCTACTCGCTGAGCAAGAGCTTCACGTCCACGGCCGCCGGGCTCGCCGCCGCCGAGGGGCTACTGCGCCTCGACGACCCGGTGATCTCGTACTTCCCCGAGTTCGAGGCCGACATCACCGACCCGCGCAGCCGGGCCATGCTCGTACGGCATGTCGCGTCCATGGCCAGCGGTCACCTCGCCGAGACCTACGCCGAGGCGTCCCGGCTCGACCGGAAGGAGACCGTACGCGGCTTCCTGCTGATCCCGCCGGACCGCGACCCCGGCACCGTGTTCGCGTACAACCAGCCCGCCACCTACACGCTCGCCTCGATCGTCCAGCGCGTGACCGGCCAGACGATGACCGAGTATCTGCGGCCCCGGCTGCTCGATCCCCTGGGCATCGGGGAGGTCGCCTGGCTGCAGCGCCCGGCCGGCCGCGACCTCGGCTTCAGCGGTCTGCACGCCGCGACCGACGCGATAGCCCGGCTCGGCCAGCTGTACCTGCAGGACGGTGTGTGGGAGGGGCGGCGGCTGCTCCCGTCGTCGTGGATCGCGGAGGCCACGCGTGCCCACATCTCCAACGCCGACGGTACGGCCGAGGGGGCGCGGTCGGACTGGCAGCAGGGGTACGGGTTCCAGTTCTGGATGTCCCGGCACGGGTATCGCGGCGACGGGGCGTACGGGCAGTTCTGTCTCGTACTGCCGGAGCACGACGCGGTGATCGCGGTGACCGCGGCGACCGAGCAGATGCAGGACTTCCTGAACCTGGTGTGGCAGCACCTGTTGCCCGCGTTCGGGACCGCCCCGCTGCCCGGCGGGGAGGACGACGGGCTGCGGCGACGTCTCGCGCGGCTCGCGCTGCCACCGGTCGAGGCGGACTCCGAGCCACCGGCGCGGGGCGCGGGCTGGGCGGGCGCCGAGTTCCTCCCGGAGGGCGGCGTCTGCGCGGATCAGCGGTCCTTGACGGGAGTCGTGGTCGCGGCCGGGGCACAGGGCTGGACCGTGTCGCTCCGCGAGAGCGACGGGCCAGTCGACGTGCGGCTCGGCGCATCTGGTTGGACCGTCGACTCGGGCTCGCTCCCCACGGCGGTGAGCGGAGGGTGGACCGACCAGGACACGCTGCGCGTCGACGTGCTGTTTCTGGAGACCCCGCACCGCCTGACGGTGACCTGCTCGCTCCCGGACCGCACCTTCACGGCGCGATGGCACACGACCCCGCTGCACGGCGGTCCACTGCGCTCGCTCCAGGCTCCGCGCCGCGACCGGAGCCAGCCGTCTTCGCAGCCTGCCCGTTCCGCTGTCTGAGGCGCAAGCGCCTGCCTGAGGCTTAATTGTCCGAGACGCCAATCGCCTCTGTGAGGCTCAATCACCGCCGCCGTGAGGGGCGCCGGTCTCCGTCGCGGCGGGCACGCGCGCCGCGACGGGGATGAGCAGCGCCGTGATGTTGTCGGGCCCGCCCGCTCGCAGCGCGTAGGCGACCAGGGACCGCGCGTCCTCCAGAAGTCCGCCGGCGGCCGGGGCCGCGGGTCGGCGAGGGGCGAGCGCGCCCCGCAGTGCCTCGGCATCGGCCAGATGGCGCCACAGCCCGTCGGTGCACAGCAACAACCGGCCCGGCACCGCGGGCCGGAAGCTGCGCAGCCGCGGCGCCGGCGCGCCCGCGTCCGCTCCGAGCCATGCGGCGAGGACGCCGAGCTCGCCCGTGTCGTCCTCGCTCAGCGCCATCCCGGGCCCTTCGTCCGGCAGCCAGTAGGCGCGACTGTCGCCGATCCCGGCGCTCCAGAGGCCCTCCGGGCCGGCGATGCCCGCGACGTAGGTGCAGGCCGGTGCGGCGTCAAGCGACGCCGCCAGGGCGCCGACCGCGCGAGCGGCCCGGACTACGGCGTCCGTGAGCGCTACCTCCGGCAGGGCGTCCCCCCGGAGCCGTGCCACCAGCGTGGCCACCCCGACCTCGGCCGCGACCTGCGCGGCCCGCTCCGCCCGGGGCGACATGGACACGCCGTCGCAGACGACACCGACCGTCCAGGCGCCGGTCACGGCCACCGCCATGGCGTCCGCATTGACTCCGCGCCGCCTGCCGCGGTCGCTCACCCCCGCCGCACCGTCCTCCGCCGTGATCTCCACATGCGCGCGAAAGCCCGGCTGAGCCTCACCGCAGTGCCAGCAGTAGCCATCGGGGGCGACCGTTCCGCCACACACCACACAGTCAGCGATTTCGGCCATGAACACATGATCCCGTCTGGCACGAGCACCCGACCCTGAGCGTCGGTGGCGGCAACTGCCCGCTTCGGTCCGACTCCGGTGCGGGAGGCCCTGAACGATCCGACAGAAAACGCCAGACCGCGCCACCCCTTCCGCCGCATAGAAATATCTACCAACATGCATATGCCGAGGGCCTGATGTGCAGCCGCAGGCCCGCAGTCGGCTGAGTCTTCCTCCGCGCCTGACCAGAGGAGCGGAATATCCCCGGAGTGGGCCATGACGAACGCGATGTGGATGCAAGGGGTGGAGTGGCTCGCCGCGGCCGCTACAGACCCCCGGGCATGCAAACGGGAGTGGGATCAGGGGAGCGGGAGTGTGCTCCTGGAGGCAGGGAGGTTCTGGGACGTGCTGAGCGTTCCCGAACACCTGGGCCTGCTCGCCCTGGACATCCTGTGGTGCGACCCGATTCAGGTACCGGGTCCCACGCTGGTGGACTGCGCGGCCCGCCGCGTGGCCTTCTTCCTGCCGCACGATCCGGCCAGCCGCTGGGTGGGGTCCGGGCTGCGCCACCTCGGCAAGGGCTCGTGGATCGCCGTACCGCCGCCGTACCGCTCCGCGGGATCCCTGGAATGGATAATCCCTCCCGACGGCACGGGTGCCCTGCACCCGGCCCTCACCCTGGAGCTGGCGCTGCGGCAGGCCAACGGGACGCTCGCCGTGCTGGCACCCCTCCACGAGGAGTAGCGTCGCGACTCGGAGCACGGGGTGTCACCTGTCACCGTGCCTGCGCCGAGGGGATCACCAGCGGTGCAGTCACCGTGCCTGCGCTGAGGGATCACCGCCTGGTAAGACCCCGGGGAACGGGAACCGCGGGCACCGGCTTGACCGCGTCGTCCGGCATGTCCCGCTCCCGCTCCGGCTCGGTGGCCGCACGCCGAGCCGGCCGTTCGCACCGGTCCTCCGCCCAGGACTCGGCGGGCCACAGTCCTCCGCTCTCCGGTGCCGGAGCCGCGAAGGAAGCCCACAGCACCTCGCCGACGTCGCGACGGTCGGGAACCGGGTGGCCCTTCGCCCGCCACTCCGTGACGAGCTGAGCGTAGATCGGCGGATAGCTCCGGTAGCCGTCGGTCAGCTCGGCGTAGGGGCGGTTGGTGCACATGTGTGTCGGCACGCGTCGTAGCGCTGTGTGAGTGCTGTCCATGTCGGGGCAACGTCCGTGTGCACGCCGGCGGTACGCGCTCGTACCGCGGCCCACCGAAGTGAGTGAGCGCACCCCCCGTTCGGAGCAACGCGGGATCCGCCTCCTACGCGGCCTCGTAGGAGTGTGCCTGGCCCCCACGCCACTTCACCCAGGCCGGGTCATCGAGGAGGTCCTCGGCATCCGGCAGGCCTGCCCGGCCCAGGAACTCGAGCAGGTCCTCGTCCGAGAACGCGACGCCGAGGCTTTCTCCGCGCGCGGTCACCCGCCGACCGCCGGTGCCCAGCGGTGGATGCACGACCATAGGAGCCCGTCCGGACATGTCTCCAGCATCGTCCTGAGCGCGGCAACCCGCATCCGGACGAGAAACCCCGCGGCCAGGGCTGCATCGCCTCCCCGACGAGTGAGTATTCATTCACCGGTCAGGCGCGGCGGCGGTTCGCGATGTGGCCGTACCGGATCTGGCTGAACCGCCCCCTGGATTCCCCCTGGGCTCCCGTCGAATGAGTGACGTCCTCGCCGCGGAGAACACCGGAGAACAAGAGATGGCTGTCGCCGGCCGAACGATGGGCAGATGAGCGCCGAGGCGGGATGCTGAGGGAGTTTCACCGGGCTTGTGAACTCGGCGTGTTCCCTCGGAGAGGCGGAAGCCCATGAGTGCCTCCGACGCACCGCATCCCGTACCGGCGGGCCGGCAGGAACCCGACGACGCTTCGTACCCGGGCGGGCTGGGCCTCGTCGCCCGCACCGCGTGGCAGCGGGAGGTGGCCATGGGAGTGGTCACGCTGGCGCTCTGGATCGGCTTCGGCTGGCTGATCCACGGATTCATGGTGACGGCGGCGGCGATCTCGGCCGAGGATCTCCCGACCCGTGGCCGGCAGACGGTCGTCGGAATCCTCACCCTCCTGGGCGGGATCGTGCTGATCGTGTCGCCCTTCCGCTCGGTCGCCGCGCTCACCGGCACCTTCCTCGCCGACGACACCGGCCGCCGTCCGGTGCACGGGGCGCAGCCTAAGTCCCAGACGGACCCGCACTGGCAGAACCTGCCGCTGTTCTACGAGTACTTCCACGGGGACAACGGCGCGGGCATCGGCGCGAGCCACCAGACGGGCTGGACCGGCCTGGCCGCCGTCACCGCGACCCTGTTCCACCTCGTCGAGCCCGGACAGTGGCCCACGCGCGGCCGTGACGGCCTGCGACTGTCCACGAACCAGGAGAAGCCGTTGTCCTGAACGAGGTCTAGAGTGAGAAGAAAGTGGTTCAACTTGGGACCAAGTTGGTCTGTTCTTCCGTACCTGAGGAGCCCCTATGGACTCGGTGGACCTGGCAGCGATCGAGGCGGAGCGTCAGCGGATCCGGGACGCGTATCTGACCCAGGAGCGACCCGCGAGTTCCGCACGCGGTGTGCACCATGTGGCGCTGCTCTCCTCGGACGTCGAGCGGACCGTACGGTTCTATCAGGACGTCCTGGGGTTTCCCCTCACGGAAATGATCGAGAACCGCGACTACAAGGGCTCGACCCACTTCTTCTTCGATCTCGGCAACGGCAACATGCTTGCCTTCTTCGACTTCCCCGGCCTCGACCTCGGCCCGTACACCGAGGTACTTGGCGGGCTGCACCACCTGGCCATCTCGGTCGACTCCGCCACCTGGCGGCTGCTGCGCGAACGTCTGACCGCCGCCGGAATCGAGTACCAGGAGGAGAGCGGAACGTCGCTCTACTTCCGCGACCCCGACGGCGCACGCGTCGAGCTGCTCGCCGAACCGCTCGGGGAGATGTACGGCATGTCGGTGCGCTGACGGCGCGGTCGCCGCTCGGCGCGGACCGAAGCGCGAAGCCCGGGTGACGCCCGCGGTCCTCTCAGCGCAGTGTCTCGGCCCAGTTCGCGGGAACGCGTCCGGCGGGTCCGGGCGTGGGCTGGTCGGCCGGATGGCTCAGCGGGGGAGCGAGGTCGGGACCCGACTCGTACAACTCGGACGTGTCGTAGTTCCAGAACCAGCTCTCGCCCGGTTCGAAGCTGCGGATGAAGGGATGCCCGGTGCTCTGCGCGTGGGCGGTGGCGTGCTTGGCCGGTGAGTCGTCGCAACAGCCGATGTGACCGCACTGGGCGCAGCGCCGCAGATGGAACCACCAGCCGCCGGCGGCGTCGCATTCGGTGCAGCCGGTGCCGCTCGGAGGAACGGCGGGGTCGATTCCGGTCGTCGTGGTCATGACGGCTCCTCGGTGGTGTCCGTGGCGGTCAGCGGAAGACGTACCTGGAAGCGGGTGTCGCCGGGCACGGACTGCACCTGGAGGCTCCCGTGGTGCTTGTTGACGACGATCCGCCAGGAGATGTCCAGGCCGAGTCCGGTGCCCTCGCCGACCGGTTTGGTGGTGAAGAAGGGGTCGAAGATGCGGTCGCGGATCTCCGCGGGCACCCCGGCTCCGGTGTCCCGGAACTCGACGAGCAACTGGTCCCCGTCGAGCACGCTGCGCACCGTCAGCGTTCCCTCACCGCCCATCGCCGAGACGGCGTTGTCGATGAGGTTGGTCCACACCTGGTTCAACTCGCCCGGATAGGCGGGGATCCTCGGCAGCGTACGGTCGTACTCCTTGACGACCTTGATGCCGGAGCCCATCTTCCCGGAGAGCATCATCAGTGTGCTGTCCAGCAGTTCGTGCACATCGGCGACCTGGTAGGGCGCCCGGTCGAGCTGCGAGTACTGCTTGGCCGCGTCCACGAGGTGCGAGATACGGCTTGTGGAGTCCTCGATCTCGTTCATGAGGAGTTCGGTCTCCACGGTGTAGTTCAGCCACCGGATCGCGCCTTCGAGTGTCTGCTCGTCCACGGCTGCCGCGACCTGGTCCAGCCAGTCGGTGTCCAGGCCCGCCTGCACGAACGTCGGCGCGAGCTGCCAGCCGCCCGCGATGTCGTGGTCGTCGAGCCAGTCGGCGAGGGCGTCCTCCCGGTCGGAAGCTTCGAGCGGGCTGAGCGGCGTGGCCTTGGCGACCTGTTCGGCGGTGCGCTCCTGGATCTCGACGAGCGACGCCAGAGTGTCGCGCGCGTACGAGCCCGATGCGATCACACCGAGCTTGTGCCGCATATGGGCCACCCGGTCCCGCAGCGTGGAAGTGGCCCGAACCGCCGCCGCGGCCGGGTTGTTCAGCTCATGAGTCAGTCCGGCGGACAGCGAGCCCAGCGCCAGCAGCCGCTCGCGCTGACCGATGGTCCGCTGGGTGTTCTGACTGCCGAAGAACATCCCCTCCAGCAGATGGACGGCCATGGGGAACCAGTCCCGCAGGATCGCCGCGAACATCTCGGCGGGCAGGATGAAGAACCGCGAGGGCTCGGTGACCCGCATCGAGCCCTTGTAAAACGCCTTGTCCTGTTCGGCCAGATACGCCTGCATGGCGCCCGCATACACCCCGCGCTGGGAGGTGCGGCTGATCTCCACGTCGTCGACGCCGACCCGGCGTGACATCACGACGGTGCCTTCGAGGAGCACGTAGAAGCAGGTGGCCGGATCGCCCTCGGCATAGACGGGCCCGGGGTCGAAATGCTCCACCCGGCCTTCTTGGCACAACCGGTCCAGCTGCTCCGCGCTCAGCTTCTCGAACAGGAACAGCGTCCCGAGCTCCGCCACGCTGCACGGCATCGGCTGCCCGCTCACGACTGCTCCAGATAACGGTGGACGAGCATGACGGCCATGGCTCCCTCTCCGACCGCGGACGCGACGCGCTTCGCGGACTCGGCGCGCGCGTCCCCGGCCACGAACACGCCGGGAATATTGGTCTCCAGGTGGTACGGCGGCCGGTCCAGCTCCCAGTCCGCGGGCGGCTGCCCGTCCACGGTCATGTCGGGCCCGGCCACGATGAATCCACGCGCGTCCCTGAGCACGGTCCCCTCCAGCCAGTCGGTGAGCGGGGCCGCGCCGATGAACACGAACATCCACTGCGCGTCGACGAGTTCGGTGTGCCCGCTCGTCACATCGCGCAGGGTGAGCTGCTCCAGGTGGTCCGAGCCGTGCGCGGCCTCGACGACCGTGCCGGTGCGCACCGAGATGTTGGGCGCCTCGTCGATCTGCTGGATCAGGTAGTGCGACATCGATGCGGACAGCGAGGAGCCGCGTACGAGGATGGTGACGGACTTGGCGCCCCGCGCGAGGAACATGGCGGCCTGCCCGGCCGAGTTCGCCCCGCCCACGATGTACACGTCATGGCCCTGGCATGCGGCTGCCTCGGTCAGCGCCGAACCGTAGAAGACCCCGCACCCCGTCAGACCCTCCACACCGGGCGCCTCCAGCTGCCGGTACGACACCCCGGTCGCCAGGATCACGGAGTGCGCGGCGATCACGGAGCCGTCCGAGAACCGGATGGTGCGCGACGCCCCCGTGACCTCGAGGCCGGTCACCTCGCGCGCGGTCAGGATCTCGGCACCGAACTTCGCCGCCTGGCGCCGTGCCCGGTCGGTGAGCTGCGCCCCGGACACACCGTCGGGGAAGCCGAGATAGTTCTCGATCCGTGAGCTCTGCCCCGCCTGCCCGCCGGTGGCCGACCGCTCCACGAGCACGGTCCGCAACCCCTCGGACGCGCCGTACACAGCGGCTCCGAGCCCGGCGGGACCGCCGCCGATGACGACGAGGTCGTAGAACTCCGCCGTCGGTGTCGTGGCCAGCCCCACATGGGCCGCCAGATCCGGGTCCTCGGGCTCCACCAGCGGCGTACCGTCCGTCGTGATCACGAGGGGCAGCCGCTCCCCGTCCTGACCGGCCGCGGCGAGCAGCCGTTGCCCCTCCGGGGTGTCGGACGAGTACCAGCGGTACGGCACCTGGTTGCGGGCCAGGAACTCGCGCACGTCCGAGGAACGCGCCGACCACCGGTGCCCGACCACCTTGCAGGTCGGCACGGGCCGGAAGTCGCTGGCCCGCCATGCGTCCAGGAGATCGTCCAGGACCGGGTAGAGCTTCTCCTCGGGCGGGTCCCACGGCTTGAGCAGATAGTGGTCCAGATCGATCACGTTGATCGCGTCGATCGCCGCGTTCGTGTCCGCGTACGCGGTCAGCAGCACCCGCCGCGCGCCCGGATAGACGTCGAGCGCCTGCTCCAGGAACTCGATGCCGTTCATCTGCGGCATCCGGTAGTCGGCCAGGATCACCGCCACCTGGTCGCCGCGCAGTTTCAGCTCCCGCAGCGCCTCCAGCGCGGTCTCCCCGGACTCGGCGCGCACGATGCGGTGCGCCTCGCCGTAGCGGCGCCTGAGGTCGCGGGCCACGGCGCGCGAGACCCCGGGATCGTCATCCACGGTCAGAATGACGGTCCGCGCCGGACCGGCGGTCTGTGCCATACGTCTCCCACCCCGAGCAGGTCAGTGTCGTCCCGGCCGGGCGTACGCCGCTGCGCCCGCTGGGCCGGTACAGACATCAATCGTATGTACGATCGGTCACCTTTGCTCTGAAACCGGGGACTCAGGCGGGCGAAGCGGTGGCGTCCGCCCGTGGCGGCAGGGCTTCTCGCACCTTGGGGAGGATGTGCGTGACGTAGTCCTCGACGGCCGTGTCCAGGCCGATGTCGTGCTGGGCGTGCTCGGACAGATACCAGCGGTGTTCGAGGAGCTCGTGGTAGATCTCGGCCGGGTCCATGGAGCCGCGCAGGTCCGGCGGTACGGCCCGTACGGTCGGCCGGAACACGTCCCGTACCCAGCGGTGCGCGAGGACCTCCGGGCGGGCCGCGTGGGGGTGCCCCCTGGTCGAGCGAAGCCGAGAGCTTGGGGGAGGATCGCCGGGCGCGTAGTCGTCCTGGGTGGCCATCCAGCTCTCCAGGTCGTTCAGGAGCCGCCGTGCCTGGTTCTCCTCGGCGTCCAGCCCGGTCAGCCGCAGCAGCTGGCGCTGATGGTGGCCCGCGTCGACGACCTTGGGGACGAAGGTGACGGTGTCCCCGTTGGAGGAGTGGCCTATCTGCATCTCGGCGACGTCGAAACCGAGATCGTTGAGGCGGCGTATGCGGCGGTCGATGTAGTGGTGCTTGCCGGCCGGGTACACGGAGGTACGGGTCAGCTCCTCCCACAGTCCCCGGTAGCGCGCGCAGATCTCCATGCCGAATTCGATCGGGTCGATGGAGGGGTGCAGGGCGCCGGCCGCCTCCAGGTCCAGCAGCTCCCCGCTGATGTTGACGCGGGCGAGATCGAGGTCGTACTCGCGCTGCCCACTGCTCAGTTGAGGGTGCAGGTCCCCGGTCTCGGCGTCCACCAGATAGGCCGCGTACGCCCCGGCATCCCGCCGGAACAGCGTGTTCGACAGCGAGCAGTCGCCCCAGGCGAACCCCGCCAGATGCAGCCGCACCAGCAGCACCGCGAGCGCGTCCATCAGCCGGTGCATGGTGGCCGGCCGCATCGTCGTCTCGAACATCGAGCGGTACGGCATCGAGCCGCCCAGATGCCGCGTGATCAGGACCGGCTCCAGCGGCGCGCCCTCCTGGTCGGTGCGCCCCGTGACCACGGCGAGCGGATCCACCGCGGGGATACCGAGCCGGTCCAGGCTGCGCAGCAGCTCGTACTCGCGCAGCGCGGGCCGCTCGGCGAGTTCCTTGACGGCCACGACCTCGTCCCCGGCGCGCGCGTAGCGCACCACATGCCGTGAGATGCCGCGCGGCAGCGGGACCAGGTAGTGCTCGGGCCACTCCTCCAGGGGCAGCTGCCAGGGCAGTTCGAGCAGGAGCGCGGGATGCTCCGGATTGGTGGCACTGATCTGCAAAGCCATCGACGGGCTGCCCTCACCTCAGGTTCGAACGGTGTCCGGCTCAAGCATCTACGAATGATCCTGCAGGTGGAAGACGGATCGGGCGTTGGCCGACAGGAACAGCTCGGTGGTCTCGTCGTCCAGGCGCAGGCCGGCGAGGTGTTCCAGCGCCTGAGTCGGCGTGATCATGGGGTAGTTGGTGCCGAAGAGGACCTTGTGCCGGCCCCGGCCGCGCAGGTACGCGACCAGTTCGGGCGGGTAGCGGCGGGCGGTGTACGCGCTGGTGTCGATGTACACGTTGGCATGCTTGTCGGCCACCGCGATCATCTCCGTGGTCCACGGGTACCCGATGTGCCCGCAGACGATGGTCAGTTCGGGGAAGTCCAGCGCCACCTGGTCGATGTACGGGATGGGGCGGCCGGTCTCGGAGGGGCGCAGCGGTCCGGTGTGCCCGACCTGGGTGCAGAAGGGGACGCCGAGCTCGACGCAGGCGGCGTACAGCGGATAGTAGAGCCGGTCGGTGGGCGGCAGCTGCCACAGCCACGGAACGATCCTCAGCGCCACGAAGCCGAGTTCCTGGACGGCCCGCCGCAGCTCCCGCACGGCCGCGACGGGCTTCGTCAGATCCGCGCCCGCGACCCCGCGCAACCGCCCCTCGGACCCGGCCACGAACTCGGCGACCTCGTCGTTGCTGATGAGCGGGCCCTGCGGCCCGTACCAGGCAGCGGACAGGCCGATCTCCACGTCGGCCGCTGCCATCGCGGCGACCGTGGCCTTGACCGGCAGGGGCTCCTCCAGCAGTTCCATGCCCGTCCAGCGGCGCAGTGACGCGAACATCTCGTGGTTGGAGTGACGGAGTGTGGGGTGCTGCATCCACGCGTCGACGACCGGCATGATCCCGTGCCTCCCCTGAGCCAGCTTGGCTAAGCGATTGCTTACCCCGACTTTAAGGGCGATCGGGCTCCAGAGCTACGGCGATACGGCATCGACGAGCGCCGCCAGCGCCGACGCGACACGCAAGAACCCCGGGCCCACGGGGCCACCCGGCTCGGTCATGTACGTGTCCCGCCGGATCTCCACCATCAGGGCGCTGACCTGCGAGTCCTTGCCATAGAACCGCAAGGGCACATACGCGCCCGAGAACGGGCTGTCGATCCCCACACCCCCCAGGCCCGCGAAGGCCTTCTCGGCGAGGGTGACCAGCTCCGGCGGGGTGTGAAAGGGGTCGGTGCCCAGGCAGATCGGCGGCCGGGGCCCGTCGCCGTGCAGCTCGTACGGCAGGCGGGCCGTCGGATACGAGTGGACGTCGACGACCACGGCCCGTCCGGTGACGGCCAGCCGGTCGGCCACCGCCGCCGTCATCGCCCGCGCGTAGGGATGGAAGTAACGGTCGATCAGCGGCTGCGGGTCGACGTCCGCGGACCGGAGCGCCGTTCGATGCGTGGTCCGCGTGTAGACCGCGCCCATCCCGACGGCCAGCATCTCCTCCCGTTCGTCCGGGAAGCGTTCGGGGTCGATCACCAGCCGGGACAGCCGGTTGACGAACCGCCACGGTCCGACTCCGGCCGCCTCGGCCACGGCCGCGGCCAGCTCCGCGGTGTGCGCGTCCGTGATGTGGTCCAACTCGCGCTCCAGCGCCCCGTCGTCGAGCAGGATGCCGTCGCGCACCGGCGCCGGTATCCGCCGCGCGGAGTGCGGGACGTGCAGGATGACGGGCGAGTCGCTTGCGCCGGGGAGGAGCTCGAAGGAATCCGGGGTGTCGGCCATACGAGATTCCTATCCCAGCCCGGCGGGCCTTTGGGCACGATGGGGGGCGTGTCCTCGGGCACGACGGGGGTTTGCCCGGGGACCTCCTCTCAGCCACCACCGCCGTGGCGTGCATAGTGCTCGATCAGAGCCGCTCGCGTCGTTTCGAGCCGGTGGGCCAGGATGGCGCCGATCGTCCGGGTCAGGGACAGCTCCAGCGTCGGATCCTGGTCGCAGAGGGTCCGTACCTGCGCGGCGTCGAACTCGTAGGCGCGTACGGGGCTGAAGGCCTCGGCGCCGAAATCCCACGTGTGGGGCGGAAACAGCCATGACCAGCCGAGCAGATCGCCCGGGCCCAGTTGCGCGACGGAGATACGTCTGTCCGCGATGACCTTCTGGTACAGGGAGACCGTTCCGGAGCGGACCACCCAGAAGCGGTCCGCGGTTCCCCCTGCCTCGAAGATCTTTCCGTCCGCGGGGAAGGAGACCTCGCGGGCCACACTCATCAGTCGTTCGCGATGGTCGGGGGAGAGGGCGGGCAGAAGCCGGAGAGCAGTGGACATCGCGGACCTCCATCGCGCCGCCGCGGAAAAGCGACTCGTTCCGCGGATGTCGTGCCGGTCGTATCCCGTCACTCTCTATTGGAGCCGGTTCTACGGGATCCGGCGCGTCGGGCAAGAATCCGTCGGAAGGGGCCCAGGAACCGCGCGCCCACCATGCTGCCGCGACGATGGGGCCTTCGCTACCCTGCGGGACGGTGGGTGCCGGCCAAGCCCTTCCGCCGCCCTCGCTACGCTCGTCCACGGCGCACTGGCGATCGTCCTGAACCCGCGGGGCTGTAGATGTTCATCGCGTGCGCGATCACGTCCCGGCGGATGACGTGCAACAGCTCCTCCACCTCCGCCCCCTCATCTGGCAGGGGCCCCGCGAACAACGCCAGCAGGTCGGCCGGGATCGCCGCCCAAGGACACCGGGCCGTCTTCGAGCGACCGTACGCAGGCGGCGACCAGCTCCGTCATCGTGGCGCCCACCCGCGCTCGCCCTCGCCCACCGCAGACAGGGTGTCGACCGCGTGACGCACCTCGGCGATCGGCGGCAGACAACGACTGTGGGACTCATGGCAGTTGGTGTGCAACCAGGGAGCGGGCCCGATCGTCATTGGCATGAGGGTGAGGGGGAGCGGATGGGTGTGGTGCGGATCCTGCTGCCCCTGCCGCGTGCGCTGGCCCGGGTCAGCCCGCGGGTGGGTGGGCCGTTGCTCGGCGCCGCGCTGCTGCGGTGCCTCACACCCGGGTGGGTGTGGATGCGGCCACAGCCGCCGGCGCGACGGCTCGCATGGAGCGCGGAGGCCGTCGCCGCGTACCGCGTCCTTCTCGTAGGTGAGCACCCTCGTCGACGTGACCGGGACGGCTTGGCCCGCGCCCTTGCCCTGTACGCCAACGCCCTGCTCCTGGCCGGCCGTTATCAGGATGCGCTGATGGCCGCCGACGAGTCCCTGACGGTCCCTGGCGCCCGAACGTCCAGGGCACAGGCTGCCTGTGCCCTGCACACCCGAGCTCAGACGCTGACCGAGGCCGGCCGGCTCGAGGAGGCTTTGGAGGCGGCCCGGGAATGCGTGGCGGCGTACCGGCATGCCGTGCCCCGGCGCCGGGACAGGTCGCTGGGGACCCTTGCCGGCGCCCTGCGCACCTGCGCGTTGGTGCTGGGCGGCCTCGGTCGTACGGAGGAGTCCGTCGCTGTCTACGAGGAGTGCGCCGGGCTGCTTCGGGACATGTCGTTCAGACAGCAGCAGCGCGTGCTGCTGGTGAAGCCCCGCGTGCTGATCGAGCTGACCGGCGGACTGCGCGCACTCGGTCGGTACGGTGAGGCCGTCGAGGTCGGAGCCGAGGCCCGGGAAGCGACAGACGAGTTCCCCGCGTGGATCTACCCGGAGATCATGCTGCCACTGCGTGCCCGGCTCCTGACCGACCTGGCCCGGTGCCAGGAAGTGACCGGTGACCTTCCCCGGGCGCGCGAGACCGCGGAGCAAGCCGTCGGCGTGAGCCGCACGCTGGCCGAGCGGGATGCGGCCATCGGCGAACCGTGGCTGGTCGAGGCCCTGGAGTGCCTGGCCCACCACCTGGGCCAGTTGAAGAAGACCGGCGAGGAGCGGTCGGCGCTGCGGGAGTTGGCCGATCTGTGCACCCGGCTCACCGGAAGCAGCCCCGAGGTCTACGAACCGTGACTCGCCCAGGCCCTGGACGACTTGGCTTTCTGCTACGAGGCGGAAGGCGCCGACCGTGAGGCCGTCGAGGCGGGCGAACGGAGCGTGGCCGCGTATCGCGGCGCCGCCGAGCGCAGTCCCCAGACCTACGAACCGGAACTGGCCCGGGCGCTGGCCAATCTCACCATTCGGTACTACGGCACGGGCAGCCCGGACGCAGCCGTGGCCTGCGGACGCGAGGCCCTGGCCATCACCCGTCGGCTGGCCGAGTCCGACTGGGACACCTACCAGGCTCTGACCCCCCGCCGCCTGCGGGTCCTCGCCCGCGCACTGCGACACGCGGGGGACGAGGCGGGGGCACTGGTCTGCTACGAGGAGGCGGAGACGATCCTGCGGGAGCTGATGGAGGGCACCGACCCCGAGCGGTACGAGACCGGGCTCGCCATCACCCTCTCCGCCCTCGCCACCACCCTCCGCACCGCCGCCAAGGCCCACCTCACCGGTGACCGCGTCGATGAGGCGGTCACCGCCCTGCGCAGTCTGCTGGCCCTGACCCGGCGCACCGACCAGACCGACGTCCATGCCGCCTGCCTCACCGCCTTCGCCGTGGCCCGCGCGCAGGCTCCGGATGAGGTCAGGTCGGCCTGGCAGCGGGTCACCGCGGACCCGTACCCGTCGTTCGTCTACCGGATTCCCGCGGCGCACAAGGCCTCCGCTACGAACTGAGGGTCGGCGGAGTGGCCTTCGAACCGGCGGTCAGCGCGGTGGGCACGGGCCACGTCAGCACCGCCAGTGCCCCGGCGGTCAGCAGTGCGCCGATCAGGAACGTTCCGCGCACCCCCACGGCGGACAGCAGGGCGCCTCCGGTCAGCGCACCTGCCGCCACCCCCGCGTTGAAGGCGGCCGAATTCGCCGCCAGGGCCAACTCGGTGCGCCCGGGCGCGACATGGAGCACCTGGCTCTGCGTGGCCATGAAGACGGGTCCCACGGAAGCGCCGAGCAGCACCAGCATGGCGACGGTCACCGTCTGGCTGCCACCGCCCGCGTACAGGCCGAGCAGGGCCACCGCCTGGGCCGCCACGGGGACGGTCAGTGTTCCGCGCGGGAAGCGGTCGAGGAGCGGCCCGGCCGCGGTGACGCCCGCGATCCCCGCCACCCCGAACACCATCAGCAGCGCGCTCACCGAGCCCTCCGAGAACCCGCTCACCTCGTCGAGGAAGGCGACCACGTACGTGAATCCCGCGAAGGCTCCGGTCACCGACAGGGCGGTGGTGGCCAGCACCACGGCGAACCGGCGGGCGTCGGGAGCGGCCCCGTACGCGGCATGCCCCTCCTCCGGACGTGAGGTCGGCAGCAGGACGGCGATCGCGACGAGCGATACGAGACCGATCGCGCCCAGGGCCAGAAACGGCGCCCGCCAGCCGCTGTGCCCGCCCAGCCAGGTACCGGCCGGAACGCCGAGCACCGTGGCGAGGGAACCCCCGACCGACAGCAGCCCGATGACCCGGCCGCGCCGCTCGGGCGGGAACAGTCCCACCGCGACCGGACCCATCACCGCCCAGAACAGCGCCTGGGCCAGCGCGGTCGCCACGCGTGCCCCGAGCAGGAGCCCGTAGGAGAGGGCACCCAGTGCCGAGACCCAGCTGGCCAGCACGAGCAGCGCCAGCAGGCCCGACAGCACATGACGGCGCGGGATCGACCGGGTCAGGTGCGCGAGGGGCAGCGAGACGACGGCCACGGTCAGGCCGTAGCCGGTGACCAGCAGCCCGACGGACGCCAGCGACACACGCAGGTCGTCCGAGATGAGGGAGAGCAGCCCGACCGGCAGATTCTCCGTGGTGTTGAAGGTGAAGGCGGCCAGCATGAGCGCCGCGACGACGGCGGCTCTGCGCCAGGCGGTGAGACGTTCGCTGCCCATCAACGAGCCTTTCTGCGATGGGTTGTTGAGAGTGGCCGGTTGCGGCCAGGGGCAAGCGTGCGGGGCGCTCGCACGGCCTTCTACTCTTTCGGCTGGAGCCGAATCACTCGTGGACGGCTCATCGAGGCTCACCGGAGGCCGTTTTGCCGCTGACCCTGCGCCTGGGCACCGATGACCTGACCCGGTGCCGGTTCGCCGTGTCCCCGCTCTGTCAGACGCACGAGGCACTGCGCATGCTGCGGCGGCCGGCCCGGCACGCCTTCCACCGGGACTGGCTGCGGCGCGTACGCGACACCGTGGCGGGCCTGGACCTGTCGGAGCTGTGGCTGTTCATCCCCCGCGCGGGCGGCTACACGCCGGACTTCCTGGGACCACCGCCCCGGACGCCGAACGCCCCCTTCGAGGAGGAACTGGCGCGGATGCGGGCCACCGACCCGGCCATGGCCCGTGCGGAGCTGGCGCGTTCGCTCGCGTGCACGCCGGGCGTCACTGAATCGCCTTACGGGCGCGCTGCGTTGGACGATCCCGCGGCCACCGTGCGGCGGCTGGCCGAGCTGACCGAGCGGGCCTGGCACACGCTGCTCGCACCGGACTGGCCGCGCCACCAGGCCCTCCTGGAGGCCGATATCGCCCACCGCTCACGGCAGTTGGCGGACGGCGGACTGGAAGCGCTCTTCGGCGACCTGCACCCCGGAATCGGCTGGGCGGACGACACGCTCACCCTGCGCATGTACGCCGACCACAAGGAGGCGCAGGGCGCCGACGGCCGGGGCATCCTGCTGATGCCCAGCGTCTTCGTCCGGCCGGACGTGGTGAGCGGCTTCGCCCGGCCCTGGCAGCCGACGGTGATCTATCCGGCGCGGAGCATGGGCGCCCCTCCGCACACCGCCGGCACCGAAGCGCCCGGAGCCCTGGCCCGACTGCTGGGCCGGCACAGGGCCGCCATCCTCGCGGGCCTCGACACCCCTGTCTCGACGACGGCCTTGGCCGACCGCCTCGGCCTGGCCCCCTCGTCCGTATCGGCCCACCTGGCGGTGCTGCGCGAGGCGGGACTGCTGGTGTCGCACAGGCGGGGCCACCACGTCCTCTACGAGCGCACGGCGCTGGGGAACGCGCTGGCGGCCGGGGCCTGAACTACACGGCGTCCTTCAACGTCACCGTGAAGTGCGCCCCGTCGGGATCGCTCAGGACCGCCTCCGTCGAGCCGACCCCCTGCTGATGGGCGGTGCCCCCGTGGGCCCGCGCGGCCCGGGCACAGGCCTCCACGTCGGCGACCTTGAAGTGGATCTGCCAGTGCGGCCTGATCGTGGGATCGGGCGCTGCTTCCACCGCGCCCGAGTGGATCCGGGCCACGATGTCGCCCTGGCTGCGCAGCACGACCTCGTTCTCCTCGTAGTGGACCTCGCAGCATCCGGGGGTCGGGGACGCCCAGCCCAGGACCTCTCCGTAGAACATGGCGGCGTCGAAGGCGTCGCGGGTGTGCAGTCGTAGGAAGGCCGGTGCCGCGCGGCGCCACTCCTCCCAGCCGGCCACGAGCTCGCCCTCCCAGATACCGAAGACCGCCCCGTCCCGGTCGGCCAGCAGCGCCGCCCGCCCCGGCGGCAGCGAGATCGGCCCCACCGCGGTCGTACCGCCGCGTTCCTGGCTTCGGGACACGGTCTCGTCCGCGCTGGACACGGCGAAGTAGGGGGTCCACGCGACGGCCGTCTTCGCCACGAAGTCCACTTCCGAGACTCCCGCGACGGGGACCCCGTCCACGCGCGCGACCCGGTACTGGTCGCCCATTTTGGTGTCCGCGTGCCATTTCCAGCCCAGCACCGCGTGGTAGAAGTCCTGCGCGGACCGCAGATCGCGCGTGGTCAGGCTGACCCAGCAGGGCGCGCCGAACACCGAGTGACTGGTGACGACCGCACTGTGGAGTGTTCCGTCGCTCTTCATCGCCGCACCGTCCTGAGCTCACTGGCCGGCAGCGGTCGGGGGCGGCCGCCGGGGAATGTCCCCAGCCTGCGGCACGCCTCCGGAATCCGCTCAGCCGTCGATGGCCTCCCGTCCTGGAAGGCCTCCGACGGCATCAGTAGCACCTGCGGATCCGCTGTCCCATCAGCTCCAGCATCCCCCGCCGCGGCGCACTGCGCACGCGCGCGGCTAGCGGCGCGGACGCTCCAGCGTCAGGAGCAGTCCCTCGACGGCGCCGGGGCCTATGCGGCCCTTGACGTCGGCGGCAGTGATCGCCTTGAGCGCCCACCCGTCCTCGGCGTGCTTGTTCAGGACCTTCTCCAGCTTGTCGCTGTCCAGCGCGTCGCCGATCAGGGACTCCCGGAAGGTGACGACCTTGTACTCGTATGTATAGGGGTTACTCATGGCTGCGGAGCTCTCCTGCGCGTCGGTTGGCGTGGCCGGGGCCCACCCAATCATTGTTTGGTGCCGTCGCACAGGGGAGAACCCGTCCTGCGCGGATACCTTTGTTGAAGATTCATGTGGAGGGGGACTCATGGAAAGACACAGACCAGCGGCCACATAGGCGACACCGGAGACACCTCCGGCAGGGCAGCGGCCGACGACTTCGCTCAGCTGCGGGACCGCGCGTTCGGCTACCTCGACGATTGCGGGCACACCTACCTCGACCACACGGGCGCCGGACTGCCCCCACGCTCGCTCGACACCGGGAGCGCGCGGCGTATCACCGGCGGGTCATTCGGCAATCCGCACTCCGAGAGCCGAGCCTCGCGCGTCTGCGGACTCCTGCTCGGCCGAGGCCCGCCAAGCGGTCCTGCGGCACTTCAACGCCGATCCCGCCGAGTACGCCGTGATCTTCACCCCCAACGCGACGGGCGCCCTGCGCCTGGTCGGCGAGGCGTACCCGTTCGCACGCGGCAGTCGACCGGTGATGCCGCTGGACAACCACAACTCGGTCAACGGGCTGCGGGAGTACGCGCGGGCGCGGGGAGCCGCGACGGCGTACATACCGGTGAGCGGGCCCGGCCTGCAACTCGACGAGAGTGGTCCCGACGGGGCCACGCCAGGAACATTTCAATTACCGGGAGAGGAAGTGGACAGGCGGCCCATCCGCTTGGCGTTTGTTTCTGTCGGCGACAAGGCCCTGGTCGCCCCTGCTGGAGGAGCAGGGATTTGTGTACGACAGCGCGATCGCTTCTGAAGCCCGCCCGGGAGGGCCTTTAGGACCCTTTAGGACACCTTTAGAGCCGCAGTCGTGGCGTGACGGTGGAGGAAGTCGACCTCCGTGCGCAGCACTTCGGCGAAGCCGGCGCCGCCTTCGTACACGTCGTAGTGGCCGCCGGCGCTGCGGAACAGTTCGGCCCCTGGTGCCTTGCGGGCGACTTCGAGGGCGGCCGGGACGGGCGCGATGCTGTCTGCCTCAGGAACGACCAGCAGGAACGGGACACGCACGGAGGCAGCGCGTCGCACGGGACGGCGCCAGGAGAAGCTGAGCAGCGAGCGCGCGGCAACGCGGTCGTTCCATGGTGTCCCGTCCTTCGGAGTCATGAGCTTTTCACCGAACGGTCCGTCCGGCGTAGCTCCGATGGACAGGCCTCCGGGTTCTGCGTGGCCGGGGATGTAGATCGGCTTGCGGCTCAACAGGGCACCGACGCGGTCGAGCAGGGCAAGCCCGAAGAGCCGAATGCCGACCTTGGGGTCGGACATCCTCGCTGCGGCCAGGCCGTCGGTGAGCGGGGCCTGGGCGACCGCCGCGGCCAGTCGCGTGTCGGCCACAGCAAGCTCGAGGACGTGCATGCCGGCGAAGGACGTACCCCAAGCGATGATCTGACGCGGGTCGATGTAGGACTGTTCAACTGCCCAGCCGATGACAGTGCTGTAGTCCTCGCGCTGGCGCGGAACGGAGAGCCATTCGCGCGGCTGACCGCCGGAGCCGCCGAAGTTCCGGTAGTCGAAGGCGATGGCGACAAAACCCTCCTCGCGGAATCGCTCGGCGAACGGCGTCAGCCCTCCCGCCTTTATGGCGCCGATGCCGTGGCCCATCACTACGGCGGGGTGGGGGCCGCTGCCCTCGGGCAGATAGACCCAAGCTTCGATCGCGTCTCCCGACGCCGTCGGGATCTCCACGGTGATGCGCTCAGCAGCGGAGTCGTTGAGAGTCATTGCAGGTCATCGCCTTCCATTCAGCCATGTCCTGCCGATGCGACAAGGCTTCAGCAGGCTTCTGGTCAATCAGGTCAGTGGGGCTCACTTACTGCTCTGCGGCAGCTGTCAGGAGAGTTGGTCGAGCAGTTCCTGACGGTGTGCGGTGGCCCACGAGCCGAGGTGGATGGGCTCTCGGCCGAGTAGCTCCTGGACCGTGCTGGTGGTGACCGCGGAGTAGTCCATGCGGCCTTCGTAGGTCTGTCGCGCCCAGATCAGCGTGCTGGCCGCGTACGCGGCGTCCATGTCGGCCGGCGCGACGTCCAGCCCCGCGTCGATCATGTGCTGCAGATCGTCCGGGGTCAGGACCAGCGCGGGGATCTCCCGCCCGAGGGCGGCGGTGAGGACCTCGGCCACCTCGGCGCCGTTGAAGAGATCGGCGGACAGGTAGTAGTCCTTGCCCGCATGCGTGTCGGGGCCTTCGGCCAGGACCTTGGCCACGACCGCTGCGATGTCGTCGCTTGCGATCCAGCCGACCTGCTTGTCGCCCATCGGCCACACCATCTGGCCGTCGCGCAGCCGGTTGATGCCCAGCAGGTTCTCCATGAACACGTGCGGATGCACATTCGCCCAGGCCAGCTCGGAGCCGGCGATGTAGCGCTCCACCAGTTCGTGCCAGGCGAAGTGCGGGTCGGTGGAGCGTTTGTCGCTGAACACGCCCAGGTGCACCAGGAAGCTGACGCCGGCGTCCTCGGCGGCGTCCACCAGGGTCTTGGTCTGGTGGTTCATCGCCGAGGTGTAGCCGGTCATCAGGAATACCCGGTCGATGCCCTCCAGCGCGCCGGGGAAGGTGTCGGGGTCGTCGAGATCGATGCGGACCGCTTCCTTCCCCTCCTTGATCCACTGCTCGACGGTCGCCTTGCTGCGTGAAGCGCGCACCGGGACCGCTTGACCGGGTGTCGCCTCCAGCGCCTTCACGACCGCCGATCCGGTGCGGCCGGTGGCCCCGAGGACCAGCACTCGCGGGGTGTCTGTGTTCCGCATCTGTCTCTCCTTGCCTCATACAAAAGCAATCACTTTCGTATGACTCGATAGTGGTTGCTGTCGTATGCTCTGTCAAGCCGACGCAAGACCGGAGGAGGAACCGTGCGGACCTGGGCCGAGAACGACCCCAAGGCGCGCCTGATGGCGCGCAAGCGCGAGGCGATCATCAACGCTGCCCTCGCGGCCTTCCTCGAAGAGGGGTACGGCGGAAGCTCGGTCAACCGCATCGCCGCGAGCGCAGGTGTGTCCATCACCACCCTGTACCGGCACTTCGACAGCAAGGACGATCTCTTCGTCGCCGTCATCCAGGAGGCCTGCGACACCTCCGCGCAGACCGCAGACCCGCAATGGCTGAACCTGCCGCCCCTGGATGGCCTGACGGAAGCGGGCTGTGAGCTTCTCCAACACATCCTGTCCGAGCAGCAGTTGGCGCTCTTCAGAGTGGTGACCCGGGACGCGCAGCGCTTCCCCGAACTCGGCCGCCGCTACCAGCAGGAGATTCTCGGAGACCGCATAGCCCTGTTCACGCGACACCTGTCCCACTGGCCGGAGGAACTGCGCTCCAAGGTCAGCGACCCGACACGGGCCGCGCACGTCTTCTCCGCCCTCCTCCAGGCGGAGATCGTGGACACCGCCCTGCTCGGCGGACCGGTCCCCGACCCGGCCGCCCTCCGCATCCGCTCCCAGGAAGCCGCGAACGACCTACTTGCCCTCGCCCAGGCCGGACGGCTGTAGGGATCTACGGCTGGCGACGGGGCTGGATCACTTCCGGTCGCCCGGAGACGCGGCCCGGGGCCTGCGTCGACGAACAGGCACAGGTGGAGACCGTCGTAAGGCGTCGCTCAGGCCGGCCAGTGCTCGGCCTGTGGCGGGGTCCATGTTCAGCAGGGTGACTGCGCTCGAACGTGCCGGCGTGTTCGAGGGACTTGCGTCCTTCGCGCACTGGTCGGCGGTCCGACGAGGCGCCGACCGCTGCCGTGCGTCGGCTTGGAGGGCGCGCCGAGGTCCGCAGCGAGCCTTCTCCCGGGGGCGTACCCGTGCTGTGCGAGGAATTCGCCCAGCTCCGCCCGGCCGATGTGGGGTCCGCCTCCGGGTGCCCCGGGGTCGCGGGCCCGTTGTGACTTCTCCCACCTGCTCTTGCCGGGGCGAGGAACGCTTACCTACGTTCGGTCGCATGTCCCCCCATGGCCGCGCCCTTCCTGGCGAACCGGACGAACCCGCTGCAGCGAGCACGCCTGCGGCGGACCGACCTGACGCCCTCCCCTTGGTCGACCTGGCCGTCGACCTGAGCTCACACGAAATGCTCCGGCGCGCTCATGTCCTGGCCGCTCTCGGCTCCGACTGGGACCCCGGCGCAGCACTTCGCGGTGAGGAAGCGGCGTATGAGCTGCTCTATTCCGGCCTCAGCGCGGAGCAGCAGCGTGTGTACGACGAGCTGGTCTCGGCCGGTGTGCTTCCGCGGAGAGGGGGCGGCCATGCTGCCGCTTGACCCGCAGGCCGACGTCGGGCGTCGCGCCTGGGTGGCCTGCCCGAACTGCGACGACCGTCGCGGGTGCGCCACCTGCGAGCAGGGGCGCACCTGCTCCGAGCACTGGCGCTACTTGCTCTCCAACGTAGGCAGCCTGCTCCACCTGCAGTGCCGGTCGTGCACCCACATCTGGACACACGAGACCCATTTCGGTGCCACCCGCTCCCCGTGGGAGCGCATTACCAGCGGCCTGCGACGACGGTGATCATTTACAACGGCTGACTCAGTGAGCCGGGTCGTCGGTGCCGCCGCGGGCGATGGCCGGTGAGGCCGGACGGCGGATCGGCACCTGCTTTCGGATGACCTCACCGTCTGTCGTCGGGGACGGCAGGCCGCCTTGGCCGAGGATCGCGGTCGGCGGCCATCCCTGCCTGCCGTCCGTCCGCCCGGAGGCAGCCGTGCACATCCTGCTCCTAGCCAGCGCGTTCAACAGCCTCACCCAGCGCGCCCACGCCGAGCTGCGCGACCGCGGCCACACCGTGGCGGTGGAACTCGCCCTGCCCGGCAACAGCCTGTTGCCGGAAGCCGTGCGGCGGCATGCACCGCAGCTCATCGTGGCGCCGATGCTGAAGACGGCGATTCCCGAGGAGGTGTGGACAGCGCACACGTGCCTCGTCGTCCATCCGGGGCCCGTGGGCGACCGCGGACCGTCCTCCCTGGACTGGGCGATTCACGAGGGCGTCGACCAGTGGGGCGTCACCGTCCTGCAGGCCGATGGGGAGATGGACGCCGGTGACGTGTGGGCCTCCGTACCGTGCCGGCTCCCTCCTGTGTCCAAGAGCGAGCTGTACCGGGGTGAGATCGCCGACGCCGCGTTCGAGGGCCTCATGCTCGCGGTAGAGCGCTTCGCCGGGGGAACTCACGTACCGCGCAGGCAGGGCGCGGCATGCACAGCGGGCGCCCGCCTGCGCCCGCGTCCGTACCTCGACCAGAGCGTCCGGCGGATCGATTGGGCCGGGGATTCCACACAGGACGTCCTGCGCAAGCTGAGAGCGGCGGACTCGCAGCCCGGTGTGCTGGACGTGCTGCTCGGTGGTGAGTGGTATCTGCACGGCGGTCATCCCGAGAGCGTGTTGCGCGGCCGCCCGGGCGAGCTGCTGGCCACCCGGGCCGGGGCGGTCTGCCGGGCGACCAAGGACGGCGCCGTGTGGATCCCAGAACTGCGGCCCCGGCGCGGGCCCGGGCAGCCGCCCACGTTCAAACTGCCTGCCGTGCGGGCACTGGGCGACCGGCTGCCGCCGCTGCCCGAGCATGCCCTGCCCCTGTTGCCCGAGGTGCGGCACCGTACCTGGACGGACATCCGCTACCGGGAGGACGGGAACGTCGGCTTTCTCTCGTTCTCCTTCCCCGGCGGCGCCATGAGCACGGAGCAGTGCCGACGTCTGCTGGACGCCTACCGGGAAGCGTGCGCGCGGCCCACGTCGGTGCTGGTGCTGGGCGGCGAACGGGACTTCTTCTCCAACGGGATCCACCTCAAGGTCATCGAGGCTGCAGACGACCCCGCTGCCGAGTCCTGGGCGAACATCAACGCCATCGACGATCTGGTCGAGGCGGTCCTGACGACGACGGACCGGCTGGTGGTCTCGGCGGTCGCGGGCAACGCCGCGGCGGGCGGGGTGATGCTCGCCCTGGCGGCCGACGAGGTGTGGTGCCGCTCGGGCGCCGTGCTGAACCCTCACTACCGTCTGATGGGCTTGTACGGCTCGGAGTACTGGACGCATACCCTGCCGCGCAGGGTGGGTCCCGCGACGGCCGAACGGCTCATGTGTGAGGCGCTGCCGGTGAGCTCGGCGAGCGCACTGCGCCTCGGGCTCGTCGACCGGGTGGTCGACTGCGGTCCTGATGAGTTCGCGCGGGAGGTCGGCGCCCTGGCGGCGCGTCTGGCGTCACTTCCGGCGACGGCGTCACGGATCACCGCGAAGAAGACAGAGCTGGACCGACTGGAGAGTGAGACCCCGCTGGCCGGCTTCCGTGAGCAGGAGCTGGCCCGGATGCGGCGGACCTTCGACGACCCGGACGCCCCGTATCACGCTCTGCGTCGTTCCTTCGTCTACAAGAAGCGGCCACCGTGCACCCCGCCGCACCTCGGTTCCGCCACGGTTGCGCAAACCGGTCCGATCCCCTCCGCCGCGGATGTCACCGGAACGGCCCTCGATGGCGTCTCGTCACGGACGAACGGCTGATACGAAGAGGAGCGACGGTCGAAATGCAGGCCTTCATCCCTTACCTCCCCGGGAGGCGGTCCCATGACTGAGGCGACGCCGGGCACGGTCGGCACTGCGGACGCAGGCGGCGCGCCCGCCGACGAGACACCCACGATCCACATTCTCTGGATCAACGCGGGGCTGAGCTGCGACGGCGACTCGGTCGCGTTGACGGCGGCCATGCAGCCCAGCATCGAGGAGATCGTGCTCGGTGTGCTGCCGGGTCTTCCGAAGATTGCCGTCCACTGGCCGCTCATCGACTTCGAGTGCGGCCCGGTCGGCGGTTCGGACACGTTCATCGAGTGGTTCTTCAAGGGGGAGCGGGGCGAGATCGACCCGTTCGTACTGGTCGTCGAGGGTTCCATCCCCAACGAGGCGATCAAGCCCGAGGGCTATTGGTGCGGCTTCGGCGACAACCCGGAGACCGGCCAGCCGATCACCACCAGCGAGTGGATCGACCGGCTCGCCCCGAAGGCACTGGCGGTCGTCGCCATCGGCACCTGCGCCACGTACGGCGGCATCCACGCCATGGCAGGCAACCCGACCGGCGCGATGGGCGTGCCGGACTACCTCGGCTGGGACTGGAAGTCCCACGCCGGCATCCCCATCGTGTGCGTCCCCGGCTGTCCGATCCAGCCCGACAACTTCTCCGAGACGCTCACCTATCTGCTCTACCAGGCGGCCGGCGCCGCCCCGATGATCCCGCTGGACGACAAGCTGCGCCCGACCTGGCTGTTCGGGGCCACCGTGCACGAGGGCTGCGACCGCGCGGGCTACTACGAGCAGGGCGAGTTCGCCCTGTCGTACGACTCGCCGAAGTGCCTGGTCAAGCTCGGCTGCTGGGGTCCGGTCGTCAAGTGCAACGTGCCCAAGCGCGGCTGGATGAACGGGATCGGCGGCTGCCCCAACGTCGGCGGCATCTGCATCGCCTGCACCATGCCCGGGTTCCCCGACAAGTTCATGCCGTTCATGGACGAGCCCCCCGGCGCCAAGGTGTCGAGCGGCGCCAGCGGAGCCTACGGCGCCGTGGTCCGCAAGCTGCGGTCGATCACGGCCAAGACGGTGGACAAGGAGCCCAAGTGGCGCCGCACCGGAGACAAGATCACCACCGGATACCGACCCCCGTGGTGAGCATCCGCCGCAAGTAATCGGCTCCCTGCTTCGTGCACTCCCCCCACACGAACCTCCCGCGCAACGAAGGGCACGGCACACAGATGGCACCGAAGGCGAAGGCGGCCGGAGATGGCAGCGGCCTGGTGGAGATGGCCTGGGACCCGATCACACGGATCGTGGGCAGCCTGGGCATCCACACGAAGATCGACTTCAAGCAGAAGCGGGTCGCGGAGTGCTACAGCACGTCGTCGGTCTTCCGCGGCTACAGCGTCTTCATGCGCGGCAAGGACCCCCGCGACGCCCACTTCATCACCAGCCGCATCTGCGGCATCTGCGGGGACAACCACGCCACCTGCTCGGTGTACACGCAGAACATGGCGTACGGCGTGAAGCCCCCGCACCTCGGCGAGTGGATCATCAACCTCGGCGAGTCCGCGGAGTACATGTTCGACCACAACATCTTCCAGGAGAACCTGGTCGGGGTCGACTACTGCGAGAAGATGGTCAAGGAGACCAACCCCGGCGTCCTCGAACTCGCCGAGCGCACCGAGGCCCCGCACGCCGCGGAGCACGGTTACCGCACGATCGCCGACATCATGCGCTCGCTCAACCCCCTGGAGGGCGAGTTCTACCGCGAGGCCCTGCAGGTCAGCCGCTACACGCGGGAGATGTTCTGCCTGATGGAGGGCCGCCATGTGCACCCCTCCACGCTCTACCCGGGCGGCGTCGGAACCATCGCCTCCGTGCAGCTCTTCACGGACTACCTCAGCCGGCTGATGCGCTACGTCGAGTTCATGAAGCGCGTCGTGCCCCTGCACGACGACCTGTTCGACTTCTTCTACGAGGCGCTGCCCGGGTACGAGGAAGTGGGCCGCCGGCGTGTCCTGCTCGGCTGCTGGGGCGCGCTCAACGACCCCGAGTACTGCGACTTCACCTACGCCAACATGACCGACTGGGGCCGGCGCATGTTCGTCACGCCCGGCATCATCGTCGACGGCAAGCTCGTCACCAACGACCTCACCGAGATCAACCTCGGCATCCGCATCCTGCTGGGCAGCTCCTACTACGAGGACTGGCAGGGCCAGGAACAGTTCGTCACCCACGACCCGCTCGGCAACCCGGTGGACCCGCGCCACCCGTGGAACCAGCACACCATCCCCGCCCCGCAGAAGCGCGACTTCGACGACAAGTACAGCTGGGTCATGTCGCCCCGCTGGTTCGACGGCAAGGACCACCTCGCCCTGGACACCGGCGGCGGTCCCATCGCCCGCCTGTGGTCGACCGCCCTGTCCGGACTCGTCGACACCGGGTACGTGAAGGCCACCGGGCACAGCGTGGTCATCAACCTGCCCCGCACGATGACCAGGCCCGAGACCAGCTTCGAGTGGAAGATCCCGAAGTGGAGCAACGCGCTGGAACGCAACCGCGCGCGCACCTACTTCCAGGCCTACACCGCCGCCGTCGCGCTGCACTTCGTGGAGAAGGGCCTGGAGGAGGTCCGGGCCGGACGCACCCAGACCTGGGAGAAGTTCGAGGTCCCGGACGAGAGCATCGGCGTCGGCTTCACCGAGGCGGTCCGAGGCGTCCTCTCCCACCACATGGTGATCCGCGACGGCAAGATCGCCAACTACCACCCGTACCCGCCCACCCCCTGGAACGCCAGCACCAGGGACACCTTCGGCACGCCGGGCCCGTACGAGGACGCCGTGCAGAACACGCCCATCTTCGAGGAGAACACCCCGGAGAACTTCAAGGGCATCGACATCATGCGCGCCGTCCGCAGCTTCGACCCCTGTCTGCCCTGTGGCGTCCACATGTACGTCGGGGGCGGCAAGACGGTGAAGTCGATGCACGTGCCCACCGGCCTGAGCGGACTGGGCGGATGAGCGCGGGGGCTGCGGCAGTGCCGGTGAACGCGGAGCAGACCGGACGCCGTGTCGAGGAGGTGCTGGACCGACTGGCCGCGAGCGGCGACCGGGCCGCCGCCGCGGCGGCAGAGGAACTCGTCCGGTCCCTCATGGACTTCTACGGTGCCGGCCTGGCCCGCATCCTCCACCTGCTGTCCTCCGCTCCCGGCGAACCGTCGGCGGGACTGCTCGGTGATGAACTGGTCGCGAGCCTGCTCGTCCTGCACGACCTGCACCCCGAGGACCGCGACACCCGCATCGCCCGGGCCCTCGACAGCGTCAGTGAACACGCCCTGGACGTCGTGGACTTCGACGAGAAGAGCGGCACCCTGACGCTGCGGGCCCGCGAGGCCGGCGGCTGCGGTTGCGGCTCCGGCGCGGACGCCCGGGAGGCCGCGGAGGCAGCGCTCGCCTGCTTCGCACCGGAGGTCAGGGCCGTCGACGTACAGACCGCACCCGCCGGGCCCGCGCTCCTCCAGATCGGTATCGGTCCGGCACCGACGAGGACCCGATGAGCGCGTCCCCGGCGCCCGCCCGACGTGCGCGCCCCTCTGGTCTGCGGAGATTTCTCACCGAGCGTCCGCCCCGGCCCGAGCGATGTGAGCTGTGCGCGGTGGCCGTGACCGAAGCGGACCACCGCCACCTGGTCGACACCGAAAAACGCGCCCTCGTCTGCGCCTGCGCCCCCTGCGCGCTGCTGATGGAACAGCCTGGTGCCGCCGCGGGCCGCTTCCGCACGGTCCCGGCCCGCTACCTCGCCGACCCCGGACATCGCCTCGACGAGAGCGCGTGGGAGGCGTTGCAGATCCCGGTCGGCGTCGCCTTCCTCTTCCGCAACGCGGCGCTCGACCGGCTGGTCGCCCTCTACCCGAGCCCGGCCGGAGCCACCGAGAGCGAACTCGAACCGGCCACGTGGACGGAGGTCCTCGGCGGCAGCCGCCTTGCCGAACTGCTCGAGCCCGACGTGGAGGCGCTGCTGCTGCACCGCACCGACGGCCGCTGCGAGTGCCACCTCGTACCGATCGACATCTGCTACGAACTCGTGGGCCGCATGCGCCTGTTGTGGCAGGGCTTCGACGGTGGAGCCGAGGCCCGCGCCGCTCTGGACGCGTTCTTCGAGGACGTCTCGCGACGCGCCCGGCCTGTGGCCGAGGCGGTGCGGCCGTGACGGAGTTCTCTTTCGCCTGCACCGGCGTCCGCGCCGACCGGTACGCCGCCGGACCGACCCTCGTCTTCCGGCTGCGCGTCACCGCCGCCGGTAACGCCCGCGTGCACGCCCTCGCGCTGCGCTGCCAGATCCGCATCGAACCCGCCCGCCGGGCCTACGAGCCAGCCGAGGCCGGCGGCCTGGCGGACCTCTTCGGCGAGCGCTCACGCTGGGGCAGCACGCTCCAGCCGGTGCAGTTCGCCCAAGTCCCGCTCATGGTCCCCGGCTTCACCGGAGAGACCGAAGCCGACCTCGTCGTGCCCTGCACCTACGACATGGACGTCGCCGCGACCCGCTACCTCACCGCCCTCACCGGCGGCGAGGTTCCGCTGCTGATGCTCTTCTCCGGTACGGCGTTCACCGGAGCCGGCGGTTTCCAGGTCGAGCCGGTTCCGTGGGACCGGGAGGCGGCCTTCCGGATGCCGGTCGCCACCTGGCGGGAGATGGTCGAGCAGCACTTCCCCGGGTGCGGCTGGATCCGGCTGCCCCGCGACACCATGGACGCCCTCCTCGCCTACCGCTCCCGGCGCGCGTTGCCCTCCTGGGAAGCGGCCCTCAAGGCCCTGCTCGACGAGAGCGGCGCCGCGGACCCGCCCCGGAGCGACCCGCTGCGCGCGCTCACCGGCACCACCGGAAGGACGGATCCGTGACCGTGACCGCGTTCGCCTCCGAGACGGAGGAGCGGTTCGCCCTCGCCCGGCAGGTGGCCGACGCCGTCCTCTTCGAGGGCTATGTGCTCTACCCGTACCGCGCCTCGGCGGCCAAGAACCGGCTGCGCTGGCAGTTCGGGGTGCTCGTGCCGCCCGGCTGGGGCACCGAGTGCGAGGAGCACGACTTCCAGCACACCGAATGCCTGATGGAACCGAAGGCGGGCGCGACCCTCTCGGTCGAGGTGCGCTTTCTGCACGCCCGACGGCGCACAGTGCAGCGCGCCCGCCCGGACGGCGGCTTCGACACGGTTGCCGAACTCCGCCTCGACGACCGGGTGCTGGTGCCCTGGGACGAGGGGGGCGAGGAGCGTGTCGAGGTGGTCGCGTCGGTGGACGAGCTCCTCGGCGACGGCGTCACGCATCCCTTCCGACGCCCCGCCCGGGAGGACACCGCACCGGTCCTGGACGCGGCCGGCCGAACCGTCGGCCGACTGGTCCGGCGGTGCGAGGAGATCAGCGGGACGGTCCGGCTGTTCGCCCGCGAACTCGACGGTCCCTACCGGGCCATGCGGTTGACCGCCGTCGTGGAGAACACCAGCGACTGGACACCGCCCGAGGGCCGCGGAGCCGACCGGGACGCGGCGCTGCCGCACTCCCTGGTGGCCACCCACCTCCTCGTGGCCCTCAGCGCCGGATCGTTCCTGTCGATGACCGATCCCCCCGAGTGGGCGAAGGGCGCGGTCGCGACCTGCCGCAACCTGCACACCTGGCCCGTACTCGCCGGCGAACCCGGCTGCGCCGACCTCGTGCTGTCCTCGCCGATCATCCTGGAGGACCATCCGGCCATCGCACCGGAGAGCCCCGGCGCGCTCTACGACGCCACCGAGATCGACGAGATCCTCGCGCTGCGCACCGCGGCCCTCACCGACGAGGAGAAACGCGAGGCCCGGGGCACCGACGAGCGGGCGGCCGCCGTGATCGAGCTGGCGGACTCGATGCCGGCCGAGGTTCTGGAGCGTCTGCACGGGGCGGTGCGGAGTCTGCGTGAGGTGACCGGCCCGGGCCCCGCCGCCTCGGACGGCGGCTTCCCCGACGAGTACGGGGTGCAGCGGCCGGACACCCCCTGGTGGGACCCCGCGAGTGAGGCGGGCTTCGACCCGGCGCAGGACCGGGTGGTCGTGGACGGCCGGTCCGTGGGCAAGGGCAGCCGCGTCGAGTTGCGCCCGGGCCTGCGGCGCACCGACGCGCAGGACATCTTCCTGCGGGGCCGCACCGCGAAGGTCGAGGCGGTGCTGCACGACGTCGACGGCGGGGTGCACCTGGCGGTCACGGTCGAGGGTGACCCGGGCGCCGACATCCGCCGAGAGCAGGGACGGTTCCTGTACTTCCAGCCCGACGAGGTCACACCGCTGGAGGACGACGTATGAACCTTCCCCCACAGGCAGGTCCTAGGACTCTCGTGGCGGGCATCGGCAACATCTTCCTCGGAGACGACGGCTTCGGCGTGGAGACCGCGAGCCGGCTCGCCGAGCGCCACCTGCCCGGACACATCGAGGTCGTGGACATCGGGGTGCGTGGGGTGCACCTCGCCTACCAGCTCCTGGACGGCTACGACACCCTCGTCCTCGTGGACGCCACGGCACGCGGCGAAGCCCCAGGCACGCTGTACGTGATCGAACACGACATCGGCGGCGGGAGCCCTTCGCCCGGCACCCCTGCGCTGGACGGCCACCGGATGACCCCCGACGCCGTCCTGGCGCTGCTGGGCACCCTCTGCGCCGGGACCGGCGCCGAGCCACCACGCCGCGTCCTGGTCGTCGGATGCGAACCGGCCTCGGTGGACGAGGGCATCGGTCTCAGTGCGCCGGTGTCCGACGCCGTACCGGAGGCCGTCAGGCTGATCGAAGAGCTGCTGAGGCACGGGGAGCCGGGAGAGTCCGCGCCGCGGGCCACGGCCGGTGGGATCTCGACATGAGGAGAGACGGGATGAAGAAGATCGTCATCGGCGGAGTGGCCCTCGCCGCCATGGTCGCCCTCGTCGCCGAGGTGCTTCCCGACCTCAGGCGCTACCTGCGGATCCGACGGATGTGAACCGTGGGCGTCACCCGGTGTGCCGTGCGTTGCGTCGAACGGCGTACCTGCCGGCCGGTGACGGCGTGCCGGGCCGTGCGACCCGAGTGTGCGCGCCTCTAATGAAGCCCGGCGGGAGGCAGGCTGCGGAAGGACGGAGACCATGCACGAGATGTCCGTCGCGCTGGCCGTCGTCGACCAGGTGACAGAGGCCGCCACACGGGCCGGAGGCGTCACGGCGGTGCGATCGGTACGGCTCCAGGTGGGCGAACTGGCCGGCGTCGTACCCGATGCGCTCGCCTTCTCCTTCGAACTGGCCTGCGCCGGAACCCTGCTGGAAGGCGCCGAACTGGTCACCGAAGCGGTGCCGGGGCGGGCCCGCTGCACGCCCTGTGCGCACGAATGGGCCGTCGGCATGCCACCCCGGCTGACCTGCCCCGGGTGCGGCGGGGCGCGTACCGACCTGCTCGCGGGCCGGGAACTGCAGATCGTCGACGTGCACTGGGAGGACGGCGGCCCCACGCACGTGCCCACCCGCGAACCGATCTCTGAGGAGCGCTGAACCATGTGTCGTGTCGTCGACCTGCGGCAGGCCGTACTCGCGAAGAACGACGCGAGCGCCCACGAACTGCGCGCTCACCTCGCGGCTCGAGGCACCGCGGTCGTCAACCTGCTGTCCAGTCCGGGCAGCGGCAAGACCGCGCTGCTGGAGCGCGAACTGCTGCGGGCACGGGAGCGGTCCGTTCCCGTCGCGGCGCTGAGCGCCGACCTCGCCACCGAGAACGACGCGGCACGCCTGGCGCGTTCGGGCGTCCCCGTCAAGCAGGTGCTCACCGACGGACTGTGTCATCTGGAGGCGGGGATGCTCGCCGGGCACCTGGACGGGTGGCTGCCCGACGACACGCGGCTGCTGTTCGTGGAGAACGTCGGCAACCTGGTCTGCCCGGCCTCCTACGACCTGGGGGAGACGCTGAGGGTCACCCTCGCCTCCGTGACGGAGGGCGAGGACAAGCCGCTCAAGTACCCCACCGCCTTCGGCCTCGCCCACCTGGTCGTGGTCACCAAGACCGACATCGCCGAGGCCGTCGAGTTCGACGAGGCCGCGTTCCGCGCGAATGTGGAGCAGGTCAACCCCGGAGTCGAGGTGGTCCTGACCTCGGCACGCCGGGGGCAGGGAGTCGGCGCGCTGCTCGACAGGGCGGTGGCAGCCGCGGACGGCGCACCCGTCCACTCGCCGGTCATGGCCCGGCTGCCTCATCACCACGGTCACACCCACGCGCACACGGAGGCCACCGGCACGATGGCCCACACCCACTCGTGAGAGGTCCGCAAGCCCCGGCCGCCGTCGCCGAGGACACTCCGCGACGCCGCCGGGTCACCGTCCGGGGAGTGGTGCAGGGCGTGGGCTTCCGGCCCTACCTGTACGGCCTCGCCACCGAACTCGCCCTGGCCGGACATGTGACCAACACTCCCGAGGGCGTCGTTGTGGAGGTCGAGGGCACCGCCTCGGCCGTGGCCCGGTTCTGCGACCGGATCGCCGCCCAGGCACCCCCGCTGGCCCGCGTGGAGTCCGTCCACCACCGGGAGATGCCTCCCGCCGGCGGCACCGCGTTCACCATCCTCACCTCCCGAACCGACGGACCGGCCCGCACCCTGGTCTCTCCGGACTCCGCCACCTGCGCCGACTGCCTTGCCGAGTTGGCCGACCCGGCCGACCGGCGGTACCGCCACCCGTTCGTCAACTGCACACACTGCGGCCCGCGCTTCACGATCGTCACCGGCGTGCCGTACGACCGGGCCAACACCACCATGGCCGGCTTCGCGATGTGCCCCGACTGCGCCCGGGAGTACGCGGATCCGGCCGACCGCCGATTCCACGCGCAGCCGGTCGCCTGCCCGGCCTGCGGGCCGCGTCTGCGGCTGCTCGTCGCCCAGCAGTCAGGGGCCAGGAGTGTCGATGGGGCGGACCCGGTCACGGAGGCGCGCACACTGCTGACGCGGGGCTCGATCCTCGCCGTGAAGGGTCTGGGCGGCTACCACCTGGCCTGCGATGCCACGAACCAGGCGGCGGTCGCCCTCCTGCGCCGCCGGAAGGCGCGCGGGGACAAGCCGTTCGCCGTCATGGCCAGGACCGCGGACGACGTCCGTCATCTCGTCCGGCTGAGCCCCGAGGAGCGGGGCCTGCTCGAAGGCCGGGCCCGGCCGGTCGTACTCGTGAGACGGCGTCCGCACCCGTCTTACGCAGCCGGGGACCCGCTGCCCGCCGAGGCCGTCGCGCCCGGCAGCCCCGACCTCGGCGTGATGCTGCCGTACACGCCCCTGCACCATCTGCTGCTCGGCCTGCCCGGCGACGCGGACGGCCCCCGGCTGCTCGTCATGACCAGCGGCAACGCGTCCGGTGAGCCGATCGTCACCGACGACACCGAGGCGCTGGAGCGGCTCGCGCACCTGGCCGACGCCTGGCTCACGCACGACCGGCCGATCCACGTCCCGTGCGACGACTCCGTGGTCCGCGTCTGCGACGGGGAGCCGCTGGTGATCCGCCGCTCCCGTGGCTACGCCCCGTTGCCGGTATCCCTCCCGCTGCCCGTGCGGCCGGCCCTCGCCGTCGGCGGAGACCTGAAGAACGCCTTCTGTCTGGGGGCGGGCCGTCGCGCCTGGCTGTCGGCGCACATCGGCGACATGGACGACATCGGTACGCAGCGGGCCTTCGAGCGCGCGGCGGCGCAGTTGGAGTCCATCACGGGGGTGCGGCCCGAGACCCTGGTGTCCGACCGGCATCCCGGCTACCGCTCCGTCCGGTGGGCCGACCGGAACGCGGCGTGCCGGCCCGTCGTGCGCGTCCAGCACCATCACGCGCACGTCGCCGCCGCGATGGCCGAGCACGGGCTGGACGGCACCCGGGCGGTGATCGGCGTCGCTTTCGACGGTACGGGCCACGGCGACGACGGCGCCGTGTGGGGCGGGGAGTTCCTGCTCGCCGACTATGACCGCTTCACCCGGTTCGGGCACCTCGCGTACGTCCCGCTGCCCGGTGGCGACGCCGCGGTGCGCCGGCCGTACCGCATGGCGCTGGCCCATCTGCGGGCGGCCGGGATCGGCTGGTCCGACGACCTCGCCTGTACGGCTGCCTGCCCGCCCGACGAACTCCGCCTACTGGAACGGCAGTTGGAGCGCGGCCTGAACTGCGTCCCCACGTCCAGCATGGGCCGGCTCTTCGACGCCGTGTCCTCCCTCGCCGGGGTGTGCCACCGAGCCGGATACGAGGCACAGGCCGCCGTCGAGCTGGAGGGCGCCGCTCTGCACGCACCCGCCGAGGACACCACCGCGTACGCCTTCGCCCTGCACGCGGCGCAGGAGAACGGAGGCGGCGCCGTACGGGCCGATCCGGCACCCGTGCTCGCGGCGATCGTCGGAGACCTGCGCGCGGGCGTCGAGCCGGCCCTCGTCGCGGCTCGCTTCCACCGGAGCGTGACCGGTCTGGTGCACCGGTTCTGCGCGCGGGCGCGAGAGCGGCACGGGCTGGACACGGTCGCCCTGACGGGAGGCGTGTTCGCCAACACGCTGCTCTCCTCGGCCTGTGCCGCAACTCTGCGCGAGGACGGCTTCACGGTCCTGCGGCACCACCTGGTGCCGCCCAACGACGGCGGCCTGGCGCTGGGCCAGCTGATGGTGGCCGCCCGGGCCACTCCCACCGACTGAGCAACGCGCGACCCACAGCGAGGAGAGGCTCATGTGCCTGGCGGTACCCGGCAGAGTGCTGGACATCGAGGAACGGGACGGCACCCGGATGGCCACCGTCGACTTCGGCGGCGTGGTCAAGGAGGTGTGCCTGGAGTATCTGCCCGACCTCGAGGTCGGCGAGTACGCCATCGTCCACGTCGGGTTCGCCCTGCAACGGCTGGACGAGGAGTCGGCGCGGCAGACGCTCGAACTCTTCGCCGAACTCGGCATGTTGCAGGAGGAGTTCGGCGACCCCTGGGAGACGGCGGCGGCGGAGGCGGGCGTGGACCCGGTGGAAGAGGTGCGCAAGTAGTGAAGTACATCGACGAGTTCCAGGACCCGGAGCTGGCGCGTTGGCTCCTCGACGACATCCACGCCACGGTGACCAGGCCGTGGGCCCTGATGGAGGTGTGTGGAGGGCAGACGCACAGCATCATTCGCCACGGCATCGACCAACTCCTGCCGGCGGAGGTCGAACTGATCCACGGGCCGGGCTGCCCTGTGTGCGTGACCCCGCTGGAGGTCATCGACAAGGCTCTGGAGATCGCCTCCCGGCCGGAGGTGATCTTCTGCTCCTTCGGCGACATGCTGCGCGTGCCGGGCACCGGACGGGACCTGTTCCAGGTCCGCGCGGAAGGCGGTGACGTGCGCGTCGTCTACTCGCCGCTCGACGCGCTGCGGATCGCGCGGCAGAACCCGGACCGCGAGGTGGTGTTCTTCGGCATCGGCTTCGAGACGACGGCACCCCCCAACGCCATGACGGTCCATCAGGCCCGGAAGCTGCGCATCCCGAACTTCAGCATGCTGGTGTCCCATGTCCGCGTACCGCCGGCCATCGAGGCGATCATGTCGTCGCCGAGCTGCCGTGTGCAGGGCTTCCTCGCGGCCGGGCACGTCTGCAGCGTGATGGGCGTGGAGGAGTACCCGGAACTGGCGGAACGCTTCCGCGTTCCGATCGTCGTGACGGGCTTCGAGCCACTGGACATCCTCGAAGGTGTGCGCCGGGCCGTCCGTCAGCTGGAACGCGGTGAGCACACCGTCGACAACGCCTACGCCCGGGCCGTTCGCCCGGAGGGCAACCCGGCCGCCCGGGCCATGCTGGAGGACGTCTTCGAGGTCACCGACCGTGCCTGGCGCGGCATCGGGGTGATCCCCGACAGTGGCTGGCGGCTGTCGTCGAAGTACCGCGACCACGACGCCGAGTACCGCTTCGCGGTCAGCGGAATTCAGACGGCCGAACCCGCCGAGTGCCGCAGCGGAGAGGTCCTGCAGGGGCTGCTCAAGCCGCACGAGTGCGAGGCCTTCGGCACCCTGTGCACCCCTCGCACCCCCCTGGGAGCCACCATGGTCTCCAGCGAGGGCGCCTGCGCGGCGTACTACCTCTACCGGCGTCTGGACGTGCCCACCACCACGGCCCGGGAGGCGAGCCCCGTTGTCTGACATCACCGATCTCCCCGTCCCCGCCCTGGACCTCGAAGCGTGGACGTGCCCGGCACCGGTACGCGATCTGCCCCGCGTCGTCATGGGCCACGGCGGCGGTGGAGCCCTTTCCGCCGAGCTGGTCCAGCAGATCTTCGCACCCGCCTTCGGGGGCGAGGTGCTCGCCCAGATGGGTGATGCCGCCGTCCTCTCCCTGGGCGGTGCCCGGCTGGCGTTCTCCACCGACTCCTACGTGGTGCGGCCGCTGTTCTTCCCCGGCGGCAGCATCGGTGACCTGGCGGTCAACGGCACCGTCAACGACCTCGCCATGAGCGGCGCCCGCGCCGCTTACCTCTCCTGCGGATTCATCCTGGAGGAAGGCGTCGAGCTGGACGTGGTCAGGCGGGTGTCCGAGGCGCTGGGTGCGGCCGCGCGTACCGCCGGTGTGGAGGTGGCCACCGGGGACACCAAGGTGGTGGAGGCCGGCCACGGTGACGGGATCTTCATCAACACGGCGGGCATCGGTCTCGTTCCGGCGGGCGTCGATCTGCGTCCGCAGCGGGTCGTCCCCGGCGACGTCGTGATCGTCAGCGGCGCCATCGGTGTCCACGGGGTGGCGGTCATGAGCGTGCGCGAGGGCCTGGAATTCGGAGTGGAGATCAAGAGCGACTGCGCGGCGCTGGGTGGCCTGGTCGACGCCATGCTGGCCGTCACCCCGGATCTGCACGTGCTGCGCGATCCCACCCGAGGTGGCCTGGCGGCCGCGCTCAACGAGATCGCGGAGGCCTCCGGCACCGGGGTGGTCATCCGGGAACGCGACGTCCCGGTCCCGCCGGCCGTGGCCAACGCCTGCGCCATTCTCGGACTGGACCCCATGTACATCGCCAACGAGGGCAAGCTGGTGGCCTTCGTCCCGCGCGAGCACGCCGACGCCGTCCTCGAGGCGATGCGAGCCCATCCTCTGGGCGCGGACTCCGTGATCATCGGTGAGGCCGTCGAGGCGCATCCCGGCATGGTCGTGGCACGGACCGGCCTGGGGGGAACGCGGGTGGTCGATCTGCCGATCGGGGAGCAACTGCCGCGGATCTGCTGACAGGGGCGTCGCTCGTCGAGGAGCGGCCGTCCAGGCGCCGATCTGTCCGCGTCGCCGTACTCCCCGCTTGCCCCGCGAAGGCTGTCTCATGATCCATCCGCATGTGCCGTCATTCAGTGAGGGCCCGAAGGGCCCGTGCATGGGCGGGCAAATATGCGAGAACGGCTCGATATGCCATCGCCGCCCGGTCACGCTGTCCGGCGTGCTGGAGCGCATGCCCCCAGTTGCAGAGGATGACTGCAGCTAGACCCTCGCTCCGGTCAGCACGGCGCGGGCGATGCCGGTGAGGTTGCCCTGCGCGACGAGGATCTCTCTCCGGTTCGATCCGTCGAGACCGGCCGCGTAGACGTTCCCGGCCAGGTCGGTCACGTACATGCTGCCGCCGTCCGGATCGAGGGTGATGCCGATGCCTTCCATCAGGTGGGTCACGAGGATCTCGGGCGTCCGCTGCCCGTCCGGCGGGTGCATCGGCGAGCGGTTCACGCTGTTGCCCCGCGGCGGGTCCCCGCGATCCGTCCAGTACAGCATGCCCTCCACGAGGTCGAGCTCCAGGTCGATCGGCTCCGGCAGCCCCTCGAACAGCACCTCGATGTCGCCGCGTTCGGCCGCTCCCTCCCCGGCGGGCGGGTTGATTCCGGCCCGCAGGATCTTCCCGAGTCCAGCGTCGCTGGGGCCCTTCTGTGACCAGTAGAGGTGTCCGCCGACCGAGTCGACGGCGACTCCCACGCACCACCTGGTCTCGTCGCGGCGGTCGTTCTCTCCCTGTCCCGTCTGCACGAGGGTCTCGACGTGCGAGCCGTCCAGGTCGCAGCGCATCACGCGCATGCCCTCGCGATCGCCCCAGTACAGCTTCCGGCCGGCGGCCTCGAGATACAGCTGCTTCGGCGTGTGCGTGACGCCGCTCGGGACGATCGTCGTTCGGTTGCCTCCGTCCAGGTCCACGCGTTCGATCGAGCCGTCGTTCTCCGGCGGAAGGCCCATGTTCGTCCAGTAGATGTGCCCGGCCACGACATCGACGGCGACCCCGTCAGGGAGCCTGCACCCGGTGACGACGACCTTCTTGTCGGAGCCGTCGGGGTTCACGGAGAACAGGCGACCGCCACTGCTGGCCTCGAGCACGAACAGTCTTTCCTGGCGCTGCGTCACGATCCCTCCTTCGTCTCGGGACCGGCTGCGGCGCTCGGGCCGGACGGGTCGTGCTGGGAGCGCACAGCCAGCAGGGCCGAGAGCATCGCGTCGCGCCGGGCGGCCAGCTCGTCGACCGAGTGGCCGTTCGCCTCTTTCAGGACACCGTTGACGATCGTCTCCTCGAGCTCGGGCGTGAACTCAGGGGTGCCCAGTTCCTGCCAGGACGCCACCATCCGGGGCATGAGGGTGTCCATGAAGTGCTGGATGCCGCCCTCTCCACCGCCGAGATGCCACAGCAGATGGGGGCCCATGACACCCCATCTGAGCCCCGGCCCCCAGGACACCGCGTCGTCGGAGTCCGCCACGTCGAGCACTCCCTCTTGGACCAGGTACACGACCTCGCGGTACAGCGCGGCCTGGATACGGTTGGCGACATGCCCGGGAAGTTCCTTTTTGAGGTGAACCGGCTTCTTGCCGATCGCGGCGTAGAACGACATGACGTCCTGGATCGTCTCCGGAGCGGTCCTCGTCCCGCCGACGACCTCGACCAGCGGGACGATGTGCGGTGGGTTGAAGGGATGACCGATGACGGTCTGTTCCGGACGCCGGCACTCGGCCTGGATGACGCTCATCGTGATGCCCGACGAACTCGACGCGATGATCGCGTCGGGAGGTGAGGCGTCGTCGATGTCGGCGAACAGCTTGACCTTGAGCTCCGGGCGCTCAGGTGCGTTCTCCTGTACGAAATCGGCGTCCGCGACGGCCTGACGCAGGTCCGCGGTGAAGCTCAGGCGCTCGGGCGAGGCTTCGGGCGCGAGCCCGATCGAGGCAGCCGCGTCCCATGCCGCCTCCACGTACGACCGCAGGGCCGTCTCCGCGGTGGGGGAGGGGTCGGTCGCCGTGACGTCGAAGCCGCGGACGAGATAGTGCGTCGCCCAGCTCGCACCGATGGTGCCGGTGCCGACGATCGCCACGTGGTGGACGGGCCTGTGCGATTTCATGGCTGGTCACTGCTCCTGAAACTTTGACAAGGGTTGTGGGGGAGGGGGGCGACTGACGTGACCGGCATCAGCGGCCGTGCCACACGGGGCGCCCTTCTCGGCGAACGCCCGCGCGCCTTCCCGCGCGTCCTCGCTCGCCATCAGCCCGCTCGTGAGCGCTGGTGGACGTCGATGCGTGCGAGGGGTTGTGCGGTGTTCATGGGGCAACCCTCGGCCAGCGGGAATGCCGGCGCATCGGGCTGCGCGCCCAGGATTCGAGCGTTTCCTTGGTATCGCGGTACAGGGCACTTGATCAGCGCTGTTCCCGGTGGAGCACGGCAGCACCGTCGTAGTGGGCCGGCGGCAGCGGATCTGGATCTGGCGTTCGTCCAGCGGGTGGGGGAGCAGGGTCTCGATGCGGCATGGACGTGCCGGCGACTACCGGCTGTGGGGCGTCAACCGCCACCGCAAAGGCACCGCCCGCGGTCTGGCCGCGGCACTGTGCTCCCCTCGGTGACCAATGTTGGGTCCCGGATACGAATGGTGCTGCCTTTCTCGTGTTCTGCGTCTGATGGATCGCCTCACGTCCGCCCATAGCGTGGTGGACAGCACGGAGGATGTGCCCACGGATCTGTGGCACCGGCTACGTGAACACCCGTACTCGCGGAAGCAATGGACGCGTAGCTGGACGCGTTATCGACAAAGAATGTCGCCCCCGTGTCGGCTAGTTGCTCAGTTCTGAAAGGGGAACGTTATGAGTGCACATGTGTCCCGCATCGGTCGTCTGGCAGCCGTCACCTCCGCCGCAGTTGTCCTCGCATGCACCGGTATTGGGGTCGGCACGGCGTCGGCGTCGGAGCAGAGCCACGAAGTCGGCTACTCGGCTCACGGCGGCGGTCACGGCGACGGCGGCGGCTGGGGCCACGGCGACGACGGCGACGGTTGGGGTGACGGCGGCTAATAAGACCAGGGCAGGCGTTCCCGGCCGGGGTTTCCCGGCCGGGAACGCCTGCTGTGTTGCAGGCCGTTGAGGGCCAAGACGACGAAGTGAAGGTCGATTGGCTCGTTAGTACAAACCTCAATCGAGAGGTGGTGTTCTGCGCCCAGTGGCTTTCGTGCCCTGCACGCCTAGCGTCGGGTTCACGGATCCGATCCGATCCCGCAAACTCACAAGGAGCAGGACATGAACGCGACTATGTCCGCGGAAACGCCACAAACGTCATCCCTCGAGATGCCCCACGCCTCCCGGAGCCCGATCGCCCAGCACGCTGTCGACGTGGCAGTCCGCTATCGGCCTGCACGATCGGAGACATCGGGCGACTGGATCGAGCTCATTGCGCTGCCCGAGAATCGCGTGGCCATGGCCGTGGGCAGTGTTGTGGGCTACGGCCCGCGTGCCCGCGCCTGGATCGGCCGGCTGCGCGGCGCAGTCCGCAACCTCTCCTCGAGCGGCCTGCCGCCCGACGAACTCCTGGGCCGCCTCGATCATCTCGCGACCCGGTGGGGCCAGCGCCCTGACGAATGGGCGGGGTCTTTCAGGGGAGCGACATGTCTCTATGCGGTCTACGATCCGGTCTCCCGGCACTGCGCGGTGTCCCGGGCCGGGCATCGGCCGCCCGCCGTGATAAGCACCGATGGCCGGGTGGACTTCCCCGACGTGCCCGCCGGGCCGCCCCTCGGCCTGGGCAGCGGCTCCTTCACCACTGCGGAGTGGGAGGTGCCCGAGGGCAGCCAACTTGTGCTCTACGGCCACGGCCTGATCCAACGCCGAGGAAAGGGCGCCGACGCCGGTTTCGCACTGCTGCGGAGGGTTCTGAGCCGAGCTGCCACCCGGAACGGCGTTGTGGGCCCGGAGGAGACCTGCGCGGCCGTACTCGACGCACTGCTCCCAGTCCGCCCCGGCGGCGCCGTCGCGCTGATGGTCGCCCGCACCCGTGGCATGCGACCTGATCAGGTCGCCGACTGGGATGTGCCCGCCGAGTCGGCGGCGGTGGCGGACCTGCGTGCTGCTGTCACGCGCCAGCTTGCGCATTGGGGTCTGAGTGACCTTGTCTTCACGACCGAACTGATCCTCAGCGAGCTGGTGGGCAACGCTATTCGCTACACCACTGGACCGATCCACCTTCGGCTGCTCTGTGACCACGCCCTTACGTGTGAGGTGTTTGACTCCAGCCCCGCGTTCCCCCGTCTGCGTCAGGCGGCCACCACGGACGAGAGCGGACGCGGTCTGCTTCTTGTCGCCCAGATCGCCGAGCGTTGGGGGACGCGGCATACGCAGGCCGGCAAGGTGATTTGGACCGAGCAGACCCTGCCTCAGACGCCGCCGGCCGGGATGGATGAGCGGCCAGTTGCTACGACGGGGCACCCCTCACAAGGCAGTCGGGCAGGTCATTACGACCCCTGCCCGGTTTGAGGAGGGGGCAAAGAGGGGGACAGCAACCCGCGCGGGGGCTGCGACGGCCTTGTGGTCGGCCCGGCCCCCGTTCGTTTGCCATGCTGCCGACCAGACGCCCCCGGCAACACGACGGGATCGCCCGTTGGTTGGTTGTGCCGGCGCGGACAGTCCCCCTGCTCTTCTCACAGGTGCGCGGATACGCCGTTGCAGACTCCGGCGTATCCGCGTCTCAAGCTGTGGTTCTCACGGACCCTGTCGGAAGCCGATGTTGTCGTGGATGACTGTGCGCGGTGAAACGGGCACTTTCTCCGGATGGTCAAGGTCGAGCGTGGTGAATTCGATCCCGCGACTCCACACCGTTCGCAGGAACTCCTTGACGAACTCCGTGGTCAGTTGCTCTCCGCCGCAGCGCCGGTAGCCGAATCCGAACGGCGCATAACCGGCCGTGTCGCAGACCGGGTACGCGGTGCCGTCGACGACTCCGTACACGGCTCCGAAAGCGCTGTTGGTCATCTCTGCCCGGCGGCCGTCCTTGACGGTGAACGGTGCGGGTGGGAAGGGACATCGCGCAAGCCCGGCTTGGCGGCTTCTCGTCTCGGCGTCGTCGGCGGTCGTCGGCGCTGCCCGGTACCTGTCGGGGTCGAACTCCTCCGGGTTGCGCCAGTGCCGGAGGTCTCGGCTCGCCGAGGGGTGCAGGGTGAGAACACTGCCCGAGCGAGGCTCGGCACCTCGCTCGGTGCTCACGGTCGACAGGCTGCCCCCGTTCGGTGAAACCGTGCGGAAGAGCTCCATCACGTAGCGGTCGAGCGGGGTGAACGCGCCACCGTCCGCCGTGTCCGGGCTGTTCGTCATCGTCCGCTCGAACCACGACCTGACGGCCGGGTCGCCGTGGCCGGCCTCCAGCAGGGCCATGGTCTGGTACAGCGTGTTGCCCCACTGACTGAACGCCAGGAAGTTGTGGAAGCACTCGAAGACGATGTCCTCGCGGCGGAAGTGCTCGCCGCCCTGGCCGTTCTTGAGCCAGTAGTGGACGAAGGTGCCCTCCGAGTCCTGAACGTCGCCGTCGATCACTGCCTGCACCCGGCGGTCGATCCACTCCTTGAGCCGCGGGCGCAGTTCGCGCACCCGCATGATGTTCTCCCGCACGATGTCCTCGGTGGGATACCAGTGGCCGAGGACGGCGGTGAAGCTGGTGCCGATCGTCCGCACCTCGGGTGGGACGGCCTCGCCGGTGACGCCGAGATGGAGGTCCCAGTAGAGGTCGAAGTAGTTCTGGTAGTACTCGTGCATCAGCGGCTTGCCGGCGTTGGTCTCGGCGTAGAGCCGGGCGAGGAAGCCGTGGACCTTGGGGGCGTACTTGGCTGCGTAGAGGTCGGGTGTGGTCGCCGAAGCGTAGATCTTCTTCCGCTCGTTGTCCGGACCTCGCTGGTCGTAGCCCGTGATGAAGACTGTGGTGCCCTCCTTGGCGTCGGGCGCCCACCCGTCGTAGAGCATGCCCCAAAAGTGGGGCGGAGCCGCGTTCTCCTTGCTCAGGGCAAGATCAATCATGGGCAGTGCGGGTCGTTCGCCCACGTACTCGCTGCTCGAGAGGTAGGGCACGACGGCGCGCTCGATGTAGTCCGGGTCGAAGCTCGGGGGAAGCAGTCCGACCCATGCGTCGGGTGTGGTCATGTTCGTTTCCTCTGATCGTGGTGTCGGCTCGGGCAGCCAAGACGGCGCCGCGGCTCTCCCCGAGCCGTGGTGCAAGGCTGACGCGCAGGCACTATCGGGCGAATTGGGTTAGAGGTACCAATTTGTAACCAGATGTTGTGTTCCGCGCCCAATGGCCGTGCCGCTGCTCGCTCCTAGCGTCGTTCTCACCGACGCAATCGGATCCCCGATCGGAAGGAGCGGAACATGAAGGCGACACGCGGCACAGCAGTCGACCCGGGCCAGACCATCCCGAACGACGCTTTCCCGAGCGGCAACGGAAAGTCGTCCGGGGTGGAGCCGCCGGTACTGGGCGGACCGGAGCACTCCGACTACTACCTGCTGGACAACCTGCTCACCGACGAGCAGCGGGACCTTCGGAAGAAGGTCCGCGAGTTCATGGACCGGGAGGTCAGCCCGGTCATCAACCCGTATTGGGAGCGGGCGGAGTTCCCCTTCGAGCTGGTGCCCAAGCTGGCGCAGCTGGACATCGCGGGCTTTCAGATTTCCGGTTACGGCTGCCCGGGGATGAGCAATGTGACGGCCGGCCTGGTGATCCTCGAACTGGCCCGCGGCGATCTGAGCATCTCGACGTTCGCCGGGGTCCACTCCGCCCTGGCCATGATGTCGATCGCACTGCTCGGCTCCGAGGAGCAGAAGCAGCGCTTCCTGCCGCCGATGGCGCGCCTGGAGAAGATCGGAGCCTTCGGTCTGACCGAGCCCGCGCACGGCACGGACGTGGTCAAGCTGGAGACGACCGCGCGCCGGGACGGTGATTCCTACGTCCTCAACGGCTACAAGAGGTGGATCGGCAACGCGACCTTCGCCGACTACGTGATCATCTGGGCCCGTGGGGAGGACGGGCACGTGGGCGGCTACGTGGTGGAAAAGGGCACGCCCGGGTTCGACGCCCAGGTCATCAAGGGTAAGACGGCTCTGCGCTGTGTGCAGAACGCGCAGATCTCCCTCACCGACGTCCGGGTGCCTGCCGAGAACCGGCTGGCGAACGTGAACACCTTCCGCGACACCGAAAAGGTCCTGCTGGCCTCGCGCTTCTGCGTCGCCTGGGAGTCGATCGGCGCCGCTATCGCGGGCTACGAGACGGCTCTGGCCTACGCCAAGCAGCGCAAGCAGTTCGGGATGCCGCTGGCCGCCTTCCAGCTCATCCAGTACCGGCTCTCCCGCATGCTGGCGGACATCACCGACATGCTGTGCATGCAGTTCCGGCTCAGCCAGCTCCTGGACGAGGGCGAGTACTCGATGCCCCGGGTCGCGCTGGCCAAGATGCACCACAGCGAACGCGCACGGGCCATCCTCGCCGACGCCCGCGACATGCTCGGCGGCAACGGGATCCTGCTCGACTACCACGTGGCCCGGCACCTGTGCGACATCGAGGCCATCTCCACCTACGAGGGCACCGACACCGTGCAGGCGCTGATCGTCGGCCGCGACATCACCGGCTACAACGCCTTCGTGCCTGTGGCGCCGAGCCACTGACCCCGGCGTGTATCGCGGCGCCGCGTGACAGCGGGTCAACCCCGGGCGCCGCGTGCGACCCCACTGAGGAAAAGGAGTAGTCATGAGCAACACGCCCCTCCTGGAGGGACTGCACGTCGTCGATCTCGCGAGCTTCATCGCCGGGCCCGCCGCGGCCACCGTCCTCGGTGACTTCGGCGCCGACGTCGTCAAGGTGGAACCCCCGCACGTGGGCGACGCATACCGTTCGCTCAGCCGCATCCCTCCCAACCCCCAAGTCGAAGGGGTCAACTACCCCTGGCAGCTGGACAACCGCAACAAGCGCAGCATCGCGCTCAACCTCAAGTCGCCCGGCGCCCGGCCCGTGCTCGAGAGTCTGGTGCGGTGGGCCGATGTGCTGGTGACCAACTTCCCGCCGCGGACGCGCGAGAAGCTGGGCCTGGAGTACGACGCTCTGGCCTCCCTCAATCCCCGGCTGATCTACGCCGATGTCACCGGCTTCGGCGAGGAAGGTCCGGATGCGCATCTGCCCGGCTTCGACGTGACGGCGTACTGGGCGCGCAGCGGCCTGATGGACCTCACACGCCAAAGGGACGTGCCGCCGGCCATGAACGCGTTCGGATCGGGCGATCACTGCACGGCGATCACGCTGTTCGCCGGCATCATGACCGCGCTGTACCGGCGGGAGAAGACCGGCCAGGGCTCACGCGTCACAGCCTCGCTGCTCGCCGAAGGCGCCTGGGCGGCGAGCATGTGGCTGCAAGCCGTACTGGTCGGGGCGAAGCCTCCCCGCCCCATCGACCGGTCCGACCCGCCCAACGCGCTCGGGAACATGTACCGCACGGCAGACGACCGCTGGATCGTCCTCGTCTTCGTCAACGAGGACAAGCAGGTCCCGCCCTTCCTCAGGGCCATCGGGCATCCCGAGGCAGCGGAGAACCCGCGCTACGCCGACACCCCGAGCCGCCGCGCTCACGCCGCCGAGATCGTCGCCCTGCTGGACACGACGTTCGCGACTCGCTCCCTGGCCGAGTGGCGCGAGGTGCTCGACACCGCGGGCCTCACGTACGGCGTCGTCCAGACGCTCGAAGAGTGCGCCCAGGACCCTCAGCTCCTCGCCAACCGGGTGTTCGTACCGATCGACGACGGCAGCGACGAGCCGCACCTGACCATCGACAGTCCCGTCCGGCTGGACCAGGAACAGAAGGTCCGTCCGGGCCCGGCCCCCGACCTGGGCGAACACACCGAGTCCGTGCTCCGCGACCTCGGCTTCGACGCCGCCGGAATCAAGGAGCTGCGCAAGGTCGAAGCCATCGACTGAAGCCACAGCTCAGCAGCGCGACAGAAGAAGGGAAACACCATCATGACCACGGCCACGGACACGCCGACCGTACGGACTGAGGAAATCGACGGCATTTTCGTGATCACGATCGACCGGCCGGAGGCCCGCAACGCCATCGACGGGGCCACCGCCCGGGCCCTTGCCGCCGCCGTCGACCGCCTCGAGTCCCGCGACGACCTCAGGGTCGGCATCATCAGCGGGGCCAACGGTGTCTTCAGCGCGGGCATGGACCTCAAGGCCTTCGCCGCCGGAGACAGGCCCATCGTCGACGGACGGGGCTTCGCCGGCATCACACGCGCCCAGATCAAGACCCCGCTCATCGCCGCCGTCGAGGGTTATGCGCTGGGCGGTGGAACCGAGATGGCGCTCGCCTGCGACATGATCGTGGCCGCGCGGAACGCCACCTTCGGCCAGACCGAGGTCCACTACGGCATCGTGCCGCCCGAAGGAGGCATGGTGCGCCTGCCCGAGCGCATCCCGCGCAACATCGCCCTGGAGCTTCTGCTCACCGGCGAGCCTCTGCCCGCCGAGCGCGCCGAGCGATTCGGCCTGGTCAACTACCTCACGGAACCGGGCCAGGCCCTGAAGCGGGCCCTGGAACTGGCCACCAGCATCGCGCACAACGCGCCCCTGGCCGTGGCAGCCGTCAAACGCGTTGTCAACGAGCGGCGAGCGTTCAGCGACCAGGACGCCTTCGCCGAGCAGGACCGGATCGTCGCACCGGTTCTAGCGTCCCACGACGCGCAGGAGGGCGCCCACGCCTTCGCGGAAATGCGCCCACCGCACTGGCAGGGCCGCTGACACCAGCCCCGCCCGACAGATGCCGGCGGGCCCCCGCCCAGGCACAGCCACCTCCGCACCGCAAGAAAGGGCGCCCAACGATGACTGAGCAATCCACCGTCCGTAGCGTGACCTACGATCTGCTGCGGACCCTGAAACTCACCACGGTCTTCGGTAATCCCGGCTCCACCGAGCAGCCGTTTCTGCAGGATTTCCCCGAGGACTTCACCTATGTCCTGGCGCTGCAGGAGGCGTCCGTCATTGCGATGGCCGACACCTTCGCCCAGGTCACCCGCCGTCCCGCACTGGTCAACGTGCACTCTTCGGCCGGGCTGGGCAACGCGGTGGGCAACCTGGTGGCGGCCTACCACGGAAACACGCCCCTGATCATCACCTCGGGACAGCAGTATCGGGCACTGGTGATCGGGGAGCCGTATCTCGGCAACCGGGAGGCCACCACACTGCCGAAGCCGTGGGTGAAATGGTCCTACGAGCCGGCCCGCGCCGAAGACGTACCAGAAGCCTTCATGCGGGCCTACGCGGAGGCGCTGCAGCCGCCGGCGGGACCGGTCTACCTGTCGATTCCCATGGACGACTGGAAGCGGCCCCTGTCCGGATTCACCCGGATCCGGACCGTCAGCGACCGCGTCGCCCCCGACGCCCAGCGCCTGCGGCTGTTCGCCGATCGCATCTCCGCCAGCCGTCGTCCCGCGCTGGTCTTCGGGCCGGAGGTCGACCGCAGCGGCGGCTGGGACGCGGCCGTCGCCCTGGCGGAAAAGCTGCGCGCGGCCGTCTACGGCGCCCCGCTCCTGGACCGCGCCTCCTTCCCCGAGGACCACCCCTTCTTCCGCGGCCCACTCGGCATGTCGGTGAAGACCATCAGCGACCGGCTGAGCGGGCACGACCTGGTGGTCGTGATCGGCGCGGAGGTGTTCCGCTACTACCCCTACGTGCCCGGCGACTACCTGCCCGACGGCACCGAACTGCTGCAGATCACCGGTAATCCGGGGGTTGCTGCGGCGGCGCGTGTGGGCGACAGCCTCCTGGGCGATCCCAAGTTGGCGATCGAGCTGCTCCTGGACATGGTCGCTGAGGGATCCGCACGCGCCATGCCCGAGCCGATGGCGCGGCCCCGCGAGCTGCCGCAGGCGCCGAACAGCCCGCTCACCCCGCCGGAGGTCTACGCCACCCTCAGCAGGGTCATGCCGCCCGACGCGGTCTTCGTCAACGAGTCGACCTCCACGATGGCGCAGCAGATCGAGTGGCTCCCCACCACCCGGACCGGATCGTTCTTCGCCACGGCCAGCGGAGGCATCGGATGGGGCACCCCGGCGGCGGTGGGGGTCGCGCTGGGCGACCGGGACAGGGGCGTTGACCGGCCGGTGGTCGGCTTGATCGGTGACGGTTCCTTCCAGTACTCCGTGCAGGCCATCTGGACGGCGGCCCAGCACAACCTCCCGATCGTGTACGTGGTCATGCGCAACCGCGAGTACTCCATCCTCAAGTCGTTCGCGGTGCTGGAGGAAACGCCGGGCGTTCCGGGACTCGACCTGCCCGGGCTCGACATCGCCTCCGTGGCCCGCGGTTTCGGATGCCGAGCCGTCGACGTGGAGACCACCGAGGACCTGGAGCGGGAGTTCAAGGCGGCCCTGTCCGCCAGCACCACCACGGTCATCGTTGTGCTCACGGAGCCCCAGAAAGCCATGTTGTAGGGCACGAGCCCGCACGATCCGATCGTGACGCCTTCAACTCGGTCTTCCAGGGCGCGGTGCGTCTGTCCCACCGCCGTCGCCGGAAGGCCGGGCGAGGGCGGTGGGATCGGCTGCGTGCTCTCCGGATCCGTGGGCGAGCCGGTCACGGGCCTTGCCGTCTCCGATGCCTTCCGGCCGTATGGTCGGCTATGCCAAAGCCCATCGAACGAGCTGGGCCCCGGCCGTTCGCGTGGCCGGCCCGTTGCCCGCCCACATCGCCAGTGACGGCATCACCGATGCATTTCATGCGAGGCTGACGCGAAGGAGCGTCGAGCCGAGGTACTCAACGGCGAGCAGTGCGACTTCCAGATCGGTGTGCTCTTGCTGGACGGGGTATCCAAGGATTTCCTCGGCTTTCCGAATGCGGTACTGCACGGTGTTCTTGTGGAGAATTTGAGCGCTGGCGGTGGCGGTGTAACTGCAGCCGGTGCCCAGGAATATCTGCACGGTCTCCCGAAGCCGTGCGCTGTTCTCGTCATCGACGGCCAACGGACCCAGGACGCCCCACACCCACGCGCGCATGTCGCCGACGTTCGTAGCCATCAAGGCGATGGGACCGACATGGGAGAAGTTTGTGAACTGGGGGGCTGGATTGGCCACTGCCGCAAGTTCCTGCGTGCGCACTGCTTGCCGATGCGTGGAGCGGAATCCCTCGATGCCGTACCCCACGCATCCAGCACACACGTGCACGGAAGGATCGCTGCGCTCGACCGCATTCGAAAGCTGCTTCCAGGAGACGTCGTTGCGCGAGCCGAACGGCAGCCAAGCCCAGGACAAGACTGCGTCTCGGGGGACGAACAGCGGCCTGGCGGGGCAGTCGAGCTCCCGGCCGATCTCATTGGTGATCCGGTCGAGTCGAGCAAGTTCCTCACCCCCACCCGTCAGTGTGGGCAACCAGGCCACCAGCCCGAGGTGATGCTGCTGGAGCCGGTAACCAAGGGCTGGTTCAGCCCAGTTGAGGTCGACGTCCTTCTCGGTGAGGAGGTCTCGCACGCGCGCGGCGCGCGCGGCGGTCTGGCTGAGCAGCCAGTGATCGCGTTCCTGTTGGTAGACCAGGATGACATGCTCGGTTACCCGGTCGATGTAACCGAAGCTCACCTGCAGCATGCGCCGGTTGGTCGCTGTCGCGAGATCCTCGTCGGCGTCCTGTCGGTTGAGTTCGTCCAGACACCACTGCAGAAAACGCCAGTGGCCGATCCTGTAGGCCCTGACCATCGCGCTGAGGGAGATACCCCTCTGAGCCAGCCTCCTGGCGTACTCAAGAGCAGCCGCAGGCCCCTCGATCTTGTCCAGAGGCATGTCGTTCTCGAAAACGTGCAGCAACGTGGCGACATTTTCCGCGACGCTCGCCTGCAGGATTTTAATGACGGTTGCGTCGCCCCTGAGCTCCGGGATCTCGGCAATAACGTACTCCCCTACGTCGCGGCTGACCTCTGGGAGGTGTGACCCTACGTTCCCCGCGACCACGGACAGTTGTTTTGCGGCCTCTGGATGCTCCGCAGCCATACCTCAACCGTACAGGGTGGTCCGTCACCTATCCGATTCCTCGGGGCGCGATGGGCCGCACTCCGGCGAGCCTGCGCGAATACCGCCGACGGATTGGTTCAGCGGCACCAATTCCAACCCGAAGGTCGTACTGCGCGCCCAGTGGTTGTCGTGCGGTCCACGCCTAGCCTCTGGTTACTGACGGGACCCTCCGGCGCGCGAACTGGGGGGATCGACCCGCCTTCAAGCCGTTCTTCGAAAACGTCCTAGGGGTGATCGGCGTTGACCAATATTGTCCGAGGCGCTGGAGAGGTGCCCGACTCTGCGATTGCGATGATCGACGGCGACGGCACGGTGGTCGGTTGGACGAACACCGCGCAGCGGCTTGTCGGTTACTCGGCCCGGGAGGTGGTGGGCCGGCCCGCCTCGTTCGTGCTGCCCTTTCTCCAGAACGCACTGCACGTATGGGCGGCCAGCGAGCAGCGCCGCGCCCGGGGCGGCTGGTCCGGCACAGCGACGATCCATCACCGCGACGGCCACACACTCCATGTAAGCCTGCGTGTCTCGCTGTTGTGGGGGCGCGACGGAGCAGTCCACTGGCTCGTCTCCGGCACCAATATCGCCGCGCTTTCCGCGGTGGAGACCGCCGGATCGGTGCGGGAGTCGCTTCTCACCCGCACACCGATCGGCATCGTCGTGCGTGATGTGGAACTGCGCTGCGCCTGGGTCAACGACGTCAGCGAACTTCAGGACGGCGTCCCTCGTGACAAGCGGCTCGGACGGCGCCTCCCGGACTCGCTGCCCGGCCTCGAATCCGAGGCGCTCGAATCGGTGATGCGCCAGGTGCTGAGCAGCGGCCTGACCGCGGTCCATGAATACCGGGCATGGCCGCCGGCGGATCAGCGCCGAGAGCACGCCTTCGTGGCCTCCTTCTTCTGCCTGCGCGACGCCGATGGCCGGCCACTGGGGGTGTGCTCCATGAGCGTGGATGTCACCGGCAACCAGCGGGCCCGCGAGCGGCTCGCCATCCTCAGCGAGGCCAGCACCCGGATAGGCAGCACCCTGGACGTGATGCAGACCAGCCAGGAACTGGCCGACCTCGCCGTGCCCCTCCTGGCTGACTACGCCGTCGTCGACCTGGCGGAGTGCGTCCCGCTCGGTGACGAACCCGCCCCCCGCATCAGCCCGACAGGGCAGCGCAGTCCGGCCTTTCGCCGCGCCGGCCTGGCCTCGATCCACCCGGGGACTCCCGAGTCGCCGTGGGCACGCGGCGAGCCGATCTTCGTCCCGCCGACCTCACCCTGGATCAGTGTGCTCTCCTCCGGCGCCTCTCACCTGCAACCCATCCTGGACACCTCTCCTGGCACATGGGTCGACATCGACCCCGCGCGGGCGCAGTCCATTCGTGAAAACGGCATGCACTCCATGATGCTTGTCCCCATCCGCGCGAGGCACACCACGCTGGGTGTAGCCGTGTTCGTCCGCACCGAGGAACCGATGCCGTTCCAGGAGGATGACCTGCTCCTCGCCGAGGAACTGGTCACCCGGGCCGCACTGTCCCTGGACAACGCTCGCCAATACACCCGCGAGCACACAGCGGCCCTCGCTCTTCAACGCCATCTGCTTCCGCACGGCTTGAGGGACAGCGCGGCGATGGAGGCGGCCTCGCGCTACCTGCCGGCCGACGCGGACAACGGCGTCGGTGGCGACTGGTTCGATGTGATCCCGCTGTCCGGCGCCCGGGTGGCGCTTGTTGTCGGGGATGTGGTCGGGCATGGCATCAACGCCGCAGCGGCCATGGGAAGGTTCCGAACGGCCGTGCGCACGCTGGCGGACATGGACTTGGCCCCCGACGAGTTGCTGTCCCACCTCGATGACATGGTCCGGCGGCAGGCAGAGGAGGACGACGACGGGGAGGGAAGCCCCATGGTCACCGGTGCCACCTGTCTGTACGCCGTCTACGACCCGGTCACCCGGCGGTGCACGATGGCACGGGCCGGGCACCCCCCGCCCGCTGTCGTCGACCCGCAGGGCAAGGTCACGTTCCCCGACCTCCCTACCGGAGCCCCACTCGGCGTCGGCTCGGTCCCCTTCGAAGCCGTGGAGATGGAAGTGCCCGAGGGGACCCTGTTCGCCCTCTACACCGACGGCCTGGTCGAGACCCGCGACCGGGACATCGACATCGGAATCCGGCAACTGGGCGCCACCCTGGCAGCCCAACCCCGTCGGCCCCTGGACGACCTCTGCTCCTCAGTGATCGAGGCACTGCCGACCCAGTCACCAACCGACGACGTCACCCTGCTCCTGGCCCGGACCCGTGCTTTGAATCCGTGCCAGACCGTGTCCTGGGACCTGCCCCGGGACCCGGCCGTCGTCAGCAGTGGCCGCAGCTCGGTGGCCCGGCAACTGACCCGGTGGGGGTTGGAGAGCCTGATCACAGACACGGAGCTGATCGCCAGCGAGCTGGTCACCAACGCGATCCGCCACGGCGCCGGCCCCGTGGCCCTGCGTCTGATCAAGCACCGCCTGCTGACCTGCGAAGTATCCGACGCCAGCAGGTCCTTCCCACGCCTTTGTCACACCCGCAGCACCGACGAGTACGGCCGCGGCATCCTCCTCGTCTCCCAGCTGTCGCGTAGCTGGGGCTGCCGCTGGACAACGGGCGGCAAGGTCGTCTGGGCGGAACAAGATCTGCCCCAACCGGTCGAGGGCAAGAGCGACGTCGGCATCCCTCCCGACCCCGCTGGGGCTGCGTGGCAGAAAGACCCAGAAAGTCGAGGAGAGGAGCAGACATGAATCTCGCATCCCACATGGTGAGCAGCGCCCGGACTCATCCGGATCGCGCCGCGCTCCGTCTCGGGGACGCTGCCGTGTCCTATCGCACGCTCGACCAGGGCAGCGCCCGCCTGGCCGGACTGCTCCACGATCGTGGCGTGAAGCCCGGGGACCGAGTGGCGATCATGCTGCCCAACGTGCCGGAGTTCGCTCTCGCGTACTTCGGCGTACTCCGGGCCGGCGGCATCGTCGTTCCGATGAACCCGTTGCTCAAGTCCCGTGAGGTCGCCTACTACCTCGGCAACTCAGGTGCCCGGCTCCTGTTCGCCTGGCACGCTTTCGCCGACGAGGCACGGACCGGTGCGCAGCAGGCCGAGGCCGAGGCGGTCGTCGTCAGTCCCGGCTCATTCGACGAGCTGCTGGTGTCCGCCCCACCCGTCGAGGACCTGACCGACCGTCACGATGACGACACCGCAGTGATTCTCTACACCTCGGGGACGACCGGTCAGCCGAAGGGCGCGGAACTGACCCACGCCAACCTCACCCGCAACTGCGACATCGTGGCCACCGAGCTGTTCCAGCTCACCGCCGACGACGTGATCTTCGGTGGGCTGCCACTGTTCCACGCGTTCGGACAGACCTGCACTCTCAACGCCGCCGTCGCCTCCGGCGCGTGTCTCACGCTGCTGCCGCGCTTCGACGCCGGGAAGGCACTGGGAACCCTCGGCGAGCACGGGGTGACCGTCTTCGCCGGGGTGCCGACGGTGTTCAGCAGGCTCTTGCGGCAGCCCGACCGAGACGCCTACCCCGTCCCTCGGCTGCGCGTGTCCCTCTCCGGCGGCGCGGCGATGCCAGTTCAGGTGCTGCACGACTTCCAGGCCGCGTTCGACTGCGTCGTGCTCGAAGGATATGGACTGTCGGAGACCTCGCCCGTCGCCTCGTTCAACACCCTGCGGGCCGGACCCAGGCCCGGTTCGGTCGGCACCCCGATCCGGGGCGTCGAGATGCGGGTGGTCGACAACGGCACGGAGGTACCGCACGGGGAAACCGGCGAGATCGCGATCCGCGGGCACAACGTGATGAAGCGGTATTGGCAACGCCCCGAGGAGACCGCCGCCGCGATCCGGGACGGTTGGTTCTACACCGGCGACATCGGCCGGGTCGACCAGGACGGATACTTCTGGATCGTCGGACGGAAGAAGGACGTGATCATTCGGGGCGGGTACAACGTGTACCCCCGCGAAGTCGAGGATGTGCTGTACGAGCATCCGGCCGTCGCCGACGCCGCGGTCATCGGCCTCCGCAACCCCGATCTCGGTGAGGAGGTCGGGGCGGTGGTCGTTCTCAAGCCGGGCGCCCGAACGACAGCCGAGGAACTGCGTGAGTACGTCAAGCGTCAGGTCGCCGCCTACAAGTATCCGCGGAAGGTATGGATCGTGGACGCGCTGCCGAAGGGACCGACCGGCAAGATCCTCAAGCGGGAGATCGTCCCGCCGCCCGAGCCGGGCAGGTGATGAGGCGACTGGCCCGGGACGGGTCTGCGATCTGTCCGACGCTCAGTGCAGCGGCGGACCCAGCGGCGAACCGCCCCCGCGCCACAGCGACACCAGGCCGACCCCGCTGCCCAGCGCCTCGAACGCCCAGCGATTGGTCATCGCCCAGCTCGGCGCCGTAGCGTTGTGCACTGTAAAGGCGGAATCACGTGATGGCGGACCCATGGTGACGCGATGTGTTGGAGTGCGACGGCCGATCTGGCTGCCGGTGCCGGTATCGCCGCTGTCGGAGTCGCCTGTGTGACACAGGTGCGCAGAGCGGGCGATCTCCCGCTGGCCGCGCTTCCGTTGCTCCTCGGAGCTCACCAGATCGTCGAGTCCGTGGTGTGGGACTCCGGCGGGGGTACGGGCCCCGCCACCGTCGTCTGGTCCGTCATCGCCCTTCCGCTGCTGGCGGTGTGGGTGCCGGTGGGCGTGCTGTGCGCGGCGCCGCGGCACGTCCGGCGCCGGTTGATGGTCCCTCTCGCGTCCGGTCTCGCCACCGCCGCCGGGCTGTCGTACGCCCTCGCCACCCGTCCCGTCACGGCGGAGATCCGCGACCACACCGTCGGCTATGTCATCGACCTGTCCCACGCGGAACTGCTCATCGCGGGCTACCTCCTCGCCACTGTCGGCGCCCTGCTGCTCTCCGGCGACCGCGGACTGCTGCTGCTCGGCGTCCTGGTCGCCATAGGCGCGGTGATCTGCTGGGCGCTGTGGCAACTGGAGTTCGTCTCCACGTGGTGCGCCTTCGCGGCGGTGTGTTCGGTGGCTCTGTTCGGGTGGGTGCGCCGACGACGGCCCGGCCCGGGTCGGGCGCAGTCAGGATGACCTTGTCGTCACACCGCCTCGTCGCGGGGGTTCTCGACGCCGTCCCGGTTCGCGAGCCTCGCAGGCAGATGTGAGAAAGGTGTCAGGGTGTGGGAACCCCCTCTCACCGGCCCTTTCTCCGGTCCTCTGCGCTTAGCATCGGCCCGTGTGCGCATATGTGCTGGTCGCGGAGGATGACGAGATGCAGGCGGAGCTGATACGCCGCTCCCTGCTGAAGGAGGGACACACCGCCACCGTGGTCCATGACGGCGGGGCCGCGCTCGATGAGGCGCGGCGCCACCGGCCGGACCTCGTCGTCCTGGACCTGATGCTTCCGGTGGTCGACGGCTTGGGCGTGTGCCGGGTGCTGCGCCAGGACGACGACATCCCCGTCCTCATGCTCACCGCCCGCTCCGCGGAGGACGACGTACTGCTCGGCCTGGAGCTCGGCGCGGACGACTACATGACCAAGCCGTACAGCCCGCGCGAGCTGATGGCCCGCATCCGCACCGTCCTGCGGCGCAGCGGACGCGCCGTCTCCGAACGGCGTGACGATCCGGTCGTACGGGCCGCGGGGATCGCGGTGGATCCGGTACGGCACGAGGTGTCCTGCGACGGCTCGCCCGTGGAGTGCACTCCGGCCGAGTACGAGATCCTGCTGGCCATGGTCGCCGAACCCGAGCGGGTGTTCTCCCGTCGGCAGTTGCTGCACCACACCCGCGGCATCGACCGCGCCTCGACCGAGCGCGCCATCGACGTGCACATCATGAACCTGCGCAGGAAGATCGAGGCGGACCCGCGCAGACCGGTCCGCCTGCTGACGGTCTTCGGCGTGGGATACAAGCTCAGAGGCGAGCGCGCGTGAGCCGTGGCATACCCCTGCGCAAGAGCCTCCTGGTACGGCTGCTGATCACATCGGTGCTGATCGCCCTGTGTTCCGTGGCGGCGACCGCCTGGCTGGCGATGCAGACCACCACCCGCGCCCTCCAGGAAGAACAGGGCCAGGTGCTCGCCGACGACATGGACATCCTGCGGCAGCTCAGCGGATACGCCGCGACCCATCCCGACTGGTCCGGCGTCACGCAGACCCTGCGCAAGCTGTCGGACAAGAGCGGACGGCGCATCGCGCTGACGACCGCGGACCGCACGACGATCGCCGACTCCGCGGCGCGCGGGACCGCTCTGCCGCCCCGCGCAGCCGCCACCGTCGACCCGCTGCACACCGACACCTTCACGGAGCCCGGAGCGCAGCTCAGCGGCATCGATCCGCGCGCGGTCGGCCCGTACCGGCTGACGTCCACCGAGCGCCTGCGGGTGGCCAAGCTGGCGACGGTGCGCCGGTTGTGCTTCGCGCGCAACGCCATCGACACCGTCATCACGCGCATGCCGAGCGGCCGTTCGGTGCTCACGAACACGGACGGAAGCGTGGAGTTCGGCTATCTGCCCACGGAGTGCGCCGACGGGAAACTCAACGCCCCCACCCCGACCGAGGAGAAGGCCCTGGCCGCGCTGACGAAGCGCGCCGACGCGTGCCTGGCCGGCCAGGATGTGCACCTCGCCCCGCCCGCCTACGTCACGGTCGACTTCACGGCCACGGCCATGAAGCTCAGGTACGCGGTGGAAAGGCCCCTCAGCGGTAAGCGCGACGAGGCCGAAGCGACGACGAACAAGTGCATCGACAGCGCACGTCGTGCACAGCTCGCCCCCTATGTCGCCCCGGCCGCCGAGCTGTTCCTGGGCACGGGAGACAGCGCCGTTCCGCGCTTCGACATGTCCGCGGCCAACAAGGCCAAGGTCGTGGGCGTCGCCGGTCTCGTCCTCGCCCTCACCGTGGCCGTGACCGCGCTGGTCGCCACCAGGCTCGTACGCCCCCTGCGCGCGCTGACGCAGGCGGCTCAGCAGCCGCTGGACCAGCACGTACGGGTTCCCGTCACCACCCAGGACGAGACCGGTATCCTGGCCGTGGCGTTCAACGAACTGACCGAGCGCCGCGAACGCATGGAGGCCCAGCGCAAGGCGATGGTCAGCGACATCGCCCATGAACTGCGCACCCCGCTCACCAACATCCGGGGCTGGCTGGAGGTGACCCGCGACGGCGTCGTCGACCCGGACCCCGAGCTGCTCGCCTCCCTGCACGAGGAGGCGGTGGTCCTCCAGCGCGTCATCGACGACCTCCAGGACCTCGCGGCCGCCGACGCGGGCACCCTGAGGCTGCACCGCGAGGCGATCCGCGCCGACGAACTTCTCGAACAGGTCGCGGCGGCGCACCGCGGCGGCGCACAGGCGTCGGGCCTGCGCCTGCGCACGACGGTGGACGGCACGCCGTGGCTCGACGCGGACCCGGTGCGGATGCGGCAGGCGCTCGGAAATCTGGTGTCCAACGCGACGCGCCACACTCCGCCCGGTGGCACGATCACCCTCTCCGCCCGCCGCGAGGACGGTCAGGTCGTCTTCGATGTGGCCGACACCGGCAGCGGCATCGCCCCGGAGGACCTGCCCAGCGTCTTCGACCGCTTCTGGCGGGCCGAGAAGTCCCGCAGCCGACGCACCGGCGGCAGTGGTCTCGGCCTTGCCATCGTCCGCCAACTCGTCGCCGCCCACGGCGGAACCGTCACGGTGACCAGTGAACTCGGCACCGGCTCGGTCTTCACCCTGTGGCTTCCCGCAGCCATGGAGCCCGCCCGTCCCGCCGCCGGGGCCGACTGACGTGTGACCGGCGCATTCCCGGGGACGGTGGTGGCTCCAGTACCAGGATCAGCGGTCCTGGTCACAGGAGGGATCTGGTTGCGGCGGCTTCCGGGGCGCAAGGTGGGCCCATGAACACCATCAAGCAGCCGGAAGTCAGGAGCCGCGTGACGCCTCTGAGGTCCCTTCTGGGAGGCACGTACGTCCCGCGCCGCGACGGAGCCCGAGCGGTTCACCGGAATACGTTGTCCGAGTCCTCCCAGATCGACGGCTCAGTCAGCATGTACTCCCGTGGAACGCGCGAAGACGTCTGATACATCGCCTCGATCTCGGCCGCGAAACGCCGTGCGATGGCGTCCCGGCGCAGTTTCATCGAGGGCGTCAGCAGTCCGTTGGCCAGATCGAAGGACTCCGGGAGGACGCGGAAGACCCGGATGGATTCCGAGCGCGACACCGTGCTGTTGGCCGCGGCGACCGCGCGTCTGACCTCCTCCCGCAGTTCGTTCTCCTCGCGCGCGTCCCGGGCCGGCGTTTCACCCTTGGCCCGGGACGCGCGCCAGTGCGCGACGAATTCGGGATCCAGAGTGATCAGGGCTCCTACACACGGCCGGTTGTCCCCCACCACGACGGCTTGATGAATGAGCGGATGGACCCGCAGACGCTCTTCGAGAGCCGCGGGGGCCACACTCTTTCCGCTACTCGTGATGATGATGTCCTTCTTGCGCCCGGTGATGGTCAGATATCCCTCGGCGTCGACACGGCCGATGTCCCCCGTCGCCAGCCAACCGTTCTGGAACGTGGCCTCGGTGGCCGGAGCGTCGTTGATGTATCCCTGGAACACCGAGGGCCCCCACACCAGAATCTCCCCGTCGTCGGCCACATGAATGTCCGTGCCCGGCATGGGGCGGCCGACGGTCCCGAACTTCTCACGCCCGATGGGCTGGACCGTAATTCCTCCGCTTGTCTCCGTGAGCCCGTAACCGTCGTGCACGAAGATGCCGATTCCCGCGTAGAAGAGGGCGAGTTCACGGTTGAGGGGCGAGCCGCCCGACACCGCGCCGCAGACTCTTCCGCCCAGTGCGGCGCGGAGCTTTCTGTAGACCGCTTTTTCGTAGAGGGAGTGCTGCAGTCGCAAGTCGAAGCCGGGACCGGGGCCGGTGCCCAGCCGGTGGCGTTCGGCGGCGACGGCGAAGTCCTGCGCGGTGCGGACGGCCCGCTCGAACAGTGCGCCACGGCCCGTCTGCTGGGCCGTGCGCAGAAAATTCTTGTAGATCTTCTCGAAGACGAACGGAACGGCGTACAGATAAGTGGGGCGGAAGGACTGGAGGGCCGCGGAGAGCGCCTCCTGGCGCAGATCGGGTTCGTGCGCCATCAGGATGCCGCCGCGCAGACAGAGCCCCTGGATCATGAGCCCGTACACGTGGGAGAAGGGCAGGAAGGCGAGGATCGCAGGCTGCTCGCCGGGCGGAGCCGTCGTGTGTCTGTAGCCCGCGAGCATGGTGTCGCAGGGGCTCGCCAGGCTGCGATGCGCCAGGGCGCAGCCCTTGGGATGTCCCGTCGTGCCGGAGGTGTAGGCGATCACCGCGGTCGAGTCGGGCAGCACGATCCGGCGGAGCGAATCGACCGCTGTCGCCGGAATCGCCCGGCCTCGCTGGACCAGCTGCGACAGCGCTCCGGTGTCCAACTGCCAGACGTGGCGCAGGAACGGCAGCGCGGCACACGCCGAGCCGACCGTCATGACACCCTGTTCGTCCTCGACCACCACGGCGACGCAGTGCGCGTCCTGGAGGATCCACGCGACCTGCTCGTGGGACGACGTCGGGTAGATCGGAACGACTTCCCCGCCCACCGACCACAGCGCGTAGCTGAGCACGGTCCACTCGTAGCGCGTACGCGCCATGATGGCGACGCGGTCGCCGGGCCGGATGCCGGATGAGACGAGCCCTCTGGCCAGGTCGACCACCTCGCCCCACAACTCGGCGGCGGTGACCGGCGTCCAGGCCGTGGAGGAGGCGTCGGTGCGGCGCGCGATCTGCGGAAGGCCGGGGTTGTCGCGTGCCGCTTGGTAGAGGCTGTCGGCGAGTCCCCCCTGCATCAGTGCTGTGGCCGGTGGAGGAAAATCGGACTGGTGCATTCGCCGCTCCGGAATTCTCCTCGACGTGGCCCCACCCAGAGTCGCCGGTGCCGAGGATTCCCGAATCTAGCCCACACCGGCGATGCCCGTGCCGGGATTCGCCGACCGGCCCGCCGCCCGATGAGCGTGGCGATCCGACCCGGCTGTGTCGTCAGGGCACAGCCGGTGCCGGCGAGAGTCGCGAGCACCACGGCGGCGACGGCCACCCACCACTGACAACGAGTCAGGGAACAGCACAGGATGTGATCAAGGCAGACTGGATCCGGCCAGGTCATCTGCCAGTTCGGTCCGCCAGCGGACCGACATCCGCTCGTGGAGGATCGTCGCGGCCGCGACGGGCACCGGCAGCTGTATGAACTGCCGCAGCGCACGGGCCGCGTTGTCCCGCACCGCCCAGGCACTGGAGTCGTCCTGGGACACCGGCCCGCCGTCACCCCGCCACGAGGGCTGCACCATCTGCCGGGCCGCCCACGCTTCGGCGGCAAGGGTGCGCATGCGCAGGTCCAGAGGCAGATCGGGATGGAAGGTGACGCCGAGCATGCGCTCGGCGTCACCGATCGCTGCCTCGGACGCCGGCGGGCGCAGCCGTGCGTGGCTGATGGGGGTGTGCCGGGCCAGCCAGGCATCGATGCGCGCCCATGAGTCCTCAACGGTGGGAATGCTCATGGCCGGACCCTACGGCCCGGCACTGACAGGGACCTTGGGCCGTGAGCTCAGGGCTGGACTTCAGGACCCCACGGCCGACTGGTGCAGAATCCGGGCCAGCTCGCGCGGCCGGGAGAACATCGGCCAGTGGCCGGTGTCCAGCTCGACCAGCTGCCAGTGCTCGCTCTTGAGCAGCTCGGCCACGGTGTCGTTCGGCTCGTCGCCGTCGAGCAGGCACTTGATGTAGGTCGCCGGAACGTCGCCGAGCGGGCTGGCCAGCACGGCCGGCTCGGTCAACGTCGCGCCCGGGTGCGGTGTCGAGCCGCCGACTATCCGCGCGATCTGTTCGCTGGTGAGCCCCTGGCCCTCGCAGTCGGCCGCCGTCAGCGGGGCCCAGAAGCCGTCGTGCTCGGCAAGTGACGCCTCGAACGCGGCCTGGCCCTGCCACCAGCCCGAGGCGAACGACCCGCCGTCGACCGGAACTTCGGAGTCGATGAAGACCACGTGGGCCAGCCGGTCGCCGATCCGCCCGGCGGCCTGACCGACCGGGATGCCCGAGTAGCTGTGTCCGACCAGGACGACGTCGCGCAGATCGAGACGTTCGACCTCGCCGACGATGTCCTGGACGTGAGTCTGCTGCCCTGCCTGAACGTGCGGCTTCTCGGCGAGCCCGGACAGCGTCACAGGGTGGACGCCATGCCCGGCCGCACGCAGCTCGGGCACCACCTCGTCCCACGCCCACGATCCCAGCCACGCGCCTGCCACGAGTACGAATTCCGTCATGCCGGAGAAAGTATCGGAGTGGTCTGACAATCAGCCGAGAAGCCCACGGTCGTCCGGCTCAGGGGGCACGGTGTGCCCGCTCGTGGGCGAGTTCCGCCTCGAGCGTGACGATGCGCGCCCGCAGTTCCAGCACGCGCCGGACACCCGGCAGGGTCAGCCCCTCGCTGATCAGGGCGCACACTTCGGCGACCTGATCGATCTGCCGGCGGCTGTAGCGGCGCTGATGCCCCTGGGATCGCGCCGGGCGGACCACGTCCTGCTGGTCGAGACGGCGCAGAAATGCCTGCTCGACGCTGAGTATGTCCGCCACCTGCCCGATGGTGAACATCGGCGCATGCGGATCGTCGATCGGGAGTGTCATCGAGGTGCTCCACCTCCACGGAAACCTGTACTGCGAGTTTCAGCTTATCTCGAACGCGTAGGTGGGGGGAGAGCGGCGGGGAGCGCCGGTCCTGATGGCGGCTGGAGTCGGGCGGCTGACGGCCCAAAAAATCTTGAAAGGAAACTTGCAACTCGACTCGTAAGTTTTCTACTATGGAGATGCAAGGACAGTGCAACGGCGCACCGAGAGGTGTCGCCGACGGACAACGGCGATGAGAGGAAGGAGTGCCAGCCATGACGCTGCTGGAGAGGCTGAACCTGGACCCGTTCTTCACCGACTTCGACCGGCTCACCCGTCGGCTGTTCGACGAGGTGGACAGCACCCGCTCCACGGGCACCTCGATGCCGATGGACGTCCTGCGTCGGGACGGCGACCTGGTCATCCGGCTCGACCTGCCCGGCGTGCGACCGGAAGACCTCGACGTCACCCTCGACGGGCGCACGCTGACCATCGAGGCGACGCGTCAGGCCGACCATCAGGACGGCGACACGGTCTACGTGCAGAGCCGGGTCCGCGGCACCCTGCGCCGACAGCTCACTCTGCCGGACGACCTCGACGTCGACCGGGTCGACGCGAGCTACGACAACGGTGTCCTTACGCTGAGGCTCCCGATGATGGAGAACGCCAAGCCCCGCAAGATCGAAATCCAGCGGAGCGAGGCGGCGGAGGCCAAGCAGCTCACCACCGGCGCCGAGTGACGCATCCCGTCAGGGCCGGACGCTCCCGCGAGGGCGTCCGGCCTTCGCGATACCCGGTTTCCTGATCTCTCTCGGGCAGCCGGGCCACGTGGGAGGGGTGCAGAGCAGCCGGGCCATGGAGTAGGGGCAGCCGGGCCACGGAGGAGGCGCAGGGGCAGCCGGGCCACGGCTTGTCCGTCAGTCGGGTGCTCGGCAGGCCAGTGGCGGAGCAACCGCCGCCCCCTCGCCGACTCGAGAACGGACGTGGCGCCCTGGGGGATTGGCGCGCCCAGTCACCGGTTCACCCTTTCGAGGGAGGGCTTCGGGCTGACAGACTCCGGAGGGTGCCCGACTTCGACATGCTTGTCATCGGATCCGGCCCTGGCGGCCAGAAAGCCGCCATCGCCGCGGCCAAACTCGGCCGCAGGGTCGCCGTCGTAGACCGCCCCGACATGGTCGGCGGGGTCTCCATACACACCGGAACCATCCCCTCCAAGACGCTGCGCGAGGCGGTCCTGTACCTCACCGGCCTCACCCAGCGCGATCTGTACGGCCAGAGCTACCGCCTCAAGGACGACATCACCGTCGCCGATCTGACCGCGCGAACCGAGCACGTGGTCAGCCGTGAGGTGGACGTCATCCGCAGCCAGCTGTCCCGCAACCACGTCTCTCTCTTCGCCGGCACCGGCCGCTTCCTGGACGACCACACCATCGCCCTGCGAGAAGTGACCGGTCGCGAACGGGAGTTGAGCGCCGAGCACATCGTCATCGCCACCGGCACCCGGCCGGCGCGGCCCGCGAGCGTCGAGTTCGACGGGCGGACGATCATGGATTCCGACAACGTCCTCAACCTGGAACAGGTGCCGCGCTCGATGGTGATCGTCGGCGCCGGTGTGATCGGCATGGAGTACGCCTCCATGTTCGCCGCCCTCGGCAGCAAGATCACGGTGGTCGAGAAGCGGCCGGGGATGCTCGACTTCTGCGACGTCGAGGTGATCGAGTCGCTGAAGTACCACCTGCGGGATCTGGCCGTCACCTTCCGGTTCGGGGAGACCGTCGCCGCGGTCGAACGCCATCCCCGGGGCACGCTCACCATCCTGGAGAGCGGCAAGAAGATCCCCGCGGACGCCGTGATGTACTCGGCGGGCCGGCAGGGGCTCACCGACGAACTCGACCTGGACAAGGCGGGCTTGTCCGCGGACCGGCGCGGTCGGATCACCGTGGACGAGCACTACCGCACCGAGGTGCCGCACATCTACGCTGTCGGCGACGTCATCGGCTTCCCCGCGCTGGCCGCGACCTCGATGGAGCAGGGCCGTACGGCGGCGTACCACGCCTGCGGCGAGCCGGTGCACCGGATGCACGACCTCCAGCCGATCGGCATCTACACCATCCCGGAGATCAGCTTCATCGGGCGGACCGAGGACCAACTCACCGAGGACTGTGTGCCGTTCGAGGTCGGCATCTCCCGCTATCGCGAACTGGCCCGGGGCCAGATCATCGGCGACTCGCACGGCATGCTCAAGCTGCTGGTCTCGCCCGACGACCGCAAACTGCTCGGCGTGCACTGCTTCGGCACCGGCGCCACCGAACTCATCCACATCGGGCAGTCCGTCATGGGCTGCGGCGGCACGGTCGACTACCTCGTCGACGCGGTGTTCAACTACCCGACGCTCGCCGAGTCCTACAAGGTCGCCGCCCTCGACGCGACCAACAAGATCCGGCAGATCGACCGGCTGAGGGACTGATCAAGACCCCGTCTCCGCTGGTCAACCATGACTCACCCGGAACGGAGGCGTTTCCCGTCTGCCTGCCGTTGGTAGGGGGCGGTTGTGCGCGTAGGGCTGAGAGAGGAGAGGCATGACGCAGAGTGAATCCGGCGGCCGGTTAGGGGACGAATTCCTTGCTCCAGGGAGTTCGTCCTTTACTGAGTTCCTGGCAGCTCACCGTCCGGCCATGCTGCGCGGAAGCCAACTTCTCCCAGAGGGAGTTGAGGCCGCTGCTGACCGGTTTCCGCACGGAACCACGGTACTGGCTCTCACCTACCGTGACGGCGTGATGATCGCCGGCGACCGGCGGGCCACGATGGGAAATCTCATCGCGCAGCGCGACTTGGAGAAGGTGCATCCCACGGACGACTACACCGCGGTGGCCTTCGCGGGCACGGTGGGAGTCGCGTTGGACATGGTGAAGCTCTATCAGGTCGAGCTGACGCACTTCGAGAAGATAGAGGGCATCCCGATGACCCTCAGGGCGAAGGCGACCCGGCTGGCCGACATGATCCGGCAGAACCTGAGCCAAGCCATGCAGGGCCTCGCCGTGGTGCCGCTGCTGGTCGGCTACGACGTCAAGGCCCCCGACGGCGAGAACGGACGCATCTTCAGTTTCGACGTCACCGGGGGCCCCTACGAGAAGACGGACTTCCACGCCGAGGGCTCCGGCTCCCCATACGCCCGGGGTGCGTTGAAGAAGCTGTTCCACCAGGGCATGTCCCGACGCGAGGCGGCCCTCGCCGCGCTCCAGGCCCTCTACGACGCGGCGGACGACGACTCGGCCACTGGTGGTCCGGACATCAGTCGCCGGATCTTCCCCATCGTGTCGGTCATCACGGAGGAGGGCTTCGAGCGACTGCCCGAGTCGGAGACGGAGGAAATGAGCCGTCAGATGGTCGAACAGCGCCGGAACCAGCCGGATGGGCCGACCGCCGCTCTGTGAGCAGTGATGGGGACAGCGACGGTGCCGGCGGGGAGCGAGGCTCGCCCTGCACAACCTGCTTCGTGCATCACCGTGTTACGCCTACTGATGCCTTGCGAACATCGAGTGCCGAGTCGCGGACACCGCCCTGGTCCGCAACCACGTCGACGCCGTGATCACGGAGGCCGGAACCCAGGCCGTAGCGGCGGCAGTATCCGCCGTCGTGGAGACCATCAACGCGACCGTCTCGCACGCGCGCCGCGTGGTCGTGCAGACGGTCCCCGTCCGTGATGCCCTGCCGGTCCTCGCCGTCCTCGTCGCGTCCTTGGCCGCGGCGGACACGCCCGAGGCCGACTGCCCGTAGACGTGCCGGAAACGACGGTCAGCCGCCTGCCCGACCCGGCGACTCAGTTGCTCCGCCGTGTTCGTCCCTCCGAGCCTCGACACAGTCGTAACGTCGACGAGTACCTGCGGGTGTTCGGTCGCCCAGAGCAGGTTCGCGGCAGGGCGCAGAACAGCGCCTACGTCGCCGAGGTCACCGCGTGAGCAAGCCGAAGGAGAGCCGGTCATGAGCACGTTTCTCACCGCGCAGGGCGTCCGGACGACGCCGGAAGGAATCCTGTGGGAGCCCAGCGAACGCTGGGTACGCGGCCGCAAGGGCGACGTCACCGTCGTCGACAGCAGGCGTCCCGTGCTGGTGTGGGAGCCCGGACTGCCGGTTCCGCTGTACGCCTTCCCTCGCGAAGAGGTCCGTGAAGACCTGCTCCGCCCGGCGAAGAACCCGCCGACGGGCGCCCACGCCGGATCGCGGATCTTCTACGACCTCGAAGTCGGCGGCGACCTGCTGGAGAACGCGGCTTGGACGTTCCCCGCCGACGACTTGGCCGGGCACATCGCCTTCGAGTGGTTCCGGCGTAGCGGCAGGGGAATCGACCACTGGTACGAGGAGGAGGAAGAGATCTTCATCCACCCTCGTGACCCGCACAAGCGGGTGGACGCCCTGCCGAGCAGCCGCCACGTCCGGGTCGAGATCGACGGCACGGTGGTCGCCGACACCCGGCGTCCGGTGCTGCTCTTCGAGACCGGCCTGCCGGTCCGGTACTACATCCCGCGCGAGGACGTCCGGCTCGACCTGCTTGTCCCCACCGACCACAGCACCGGATGCCCGTACAAGGGCACCGCGGAGTATTGGTCGTGGCAGGGGGAAGCCGACGTCCCTACGAACGTCGTCTGGAGCTACCGGAATCCCTTGCCGGCGGTGGCCGCCGTCGAAGGGCTCCTCGCCTTCTACAACGAAGCGGTCGACATCTCCGTGGACGGCGAACGCGTGGACCGCCCCGTCACGCTGTTCACCCACACACTCTCGACGCGACCGTCCACGTGACGGGGCCGGGCTGTCGCAGGCAGCGGCCCGCAGCGCCACGGGGGTCGGCGGCCTCCTCATCACCCACAACAGGGGGGTGGTCGCCGACCGGGCTTCGCGGCGCTGCTCATCAGCCACGCGGCTGATCGCCGCGCTGCCCGTCTCCGACCCGGTCCGGCAGGCACGCCATCAGGACCGGCCCGTCGACGAAGGAGTGGCAAGCCCATGACCATCGCCGTCGCCTCCCTGACGGGACCCGGCGTCTGCGCTGCGCGTCAGGGCAAGGGGATGGTCACCTCGTCCTCGACGGGTGGGTCGAGTTCCTGCTCTCGGTTGCCGGTGGCGGAGAAGCAGCGCAGACGGATCGAGGTCGGGGTGACGTCCAGGCGCAGAAAGGACTTGAAGAAGGGCGGGCTGTAGGTCGCCGAGCCCGGAGAGAAGAGCTGGGTGTAGGCCTTGCGCACCGGGAGGCGGAAGCGTGACCTGCGGTCGGGGCGGCTGCCGGCGCCCAGCAGGCTCGCGACCAGGCGAGTGCGCAGGGTGACTTGAGCGGGCGTGCCCGGGGTGCGTGTCAGAGGAATGCCGAGGCGCTCCGCGATGATGGCCATGGCCTGGGCTTCGGTGAGGGCGAAGAAGCGCCGCATGCGCAGGCGGCGTCCGTAGAGTCTGCTGTAGAAGGCCAGCGAGTCGCCGCGCAGCGGATAGCAGCGGAAGTCGTCCTCGGTGACGTCGGCGATGGAGACGCGCGGGATGGTGTGGGTCGCGTGCATGAACGCACCGCCGCCGCCGGCGACGACGTACTGGATGGTGCGGCCGTTCACCCGCACCGGGTAGCGCTGGTAGTTGTGGATGTCGCCCCCTATGGCGGCGACGTAGTGATGCTCGGGATCACGCACGATGTCGTCGACGGTGCCACCCCCTTCGATGGGGCAGGGATGGTGTTCGGCATCCACGTACAAGGGAGAGCCGGTGACGAGGATCTTGGGGATGTCGCCCTTGGACACCTCGCGCAACCACCGGCCTTGCTCGGCGTCGATGGTCCCCAGCAGACCCGTATCGATGCCTACGATGCGCACGGGTCCGGCATCGATGGCCCAGTACGGGCCGGGCTGGACGGCCTGTTGGGCGAGAGCTGAGCGCAACTGCCGTGCGCCGGCAAGGCGTTGCTCATCGGGGGCGCGCGGTGTGTGCCACAGCAGCGACCGCAGCCAGGCCCGCGTCAGCCGGCGCGGCGGGGCCTGCGGTGCGAGGGGCGGGGCAGCGCAGAACTCGCGCATGAAGCCGTGGAGGTCTTCGTACCAGTCGTGGTTGCCGGGTATCGCATATATGGGTGCCTGGTAGTCCTTGTACGGGCGACAGAACTTCGTGCCGTAGTCGTCGGCGCTGCCGACCGGATAGACCACATCACTGGCGAGGACGGCGAACTTCGTCCCCTGACTGACCTTCAGAAAGCCTGGGACCACGGAGTATTGCGGGGCGTCTCCCTCGCCGGTGTCTCCGATGACCATGAAGGAGAAGTGGTCCGGATCGTCGCGCCGGATCACCGCGTCGGTCACGCCGGCGGCTGTCCGCTGCTCCACCCAGCGGCTGCGGGTGCGCCCCGTGGGGTCTCCGAACCACGAGGCCAGCACGCCGTTGCGCGCGGGCCACAGCGTCTTCGGGTTGAGCCACGAGAGCTTCTCCACCCGGTCCGGCATCAGTTGTGTGTAGTGGCCCGGTTCTGGAGCACCCCATCCGGCGCCCTCGGCGGTGTCGCGTGAAGAGTCAGACATCGGTGAACCGTAACAACGATCTTCCGGAGGGCGAGAGGGGGGCCTGTTCGTCGGGGACAACTGACTTTGACTGGTTGAGAGTTGGTCGCGTCGGAGGTACTCCTTCGGCCGACATGCCAGTCAATGCCTGTGTCCTGCACGCCGCCCATCCGTTGTCGTCGACACCGGACTCGGCCTGCCCGACCGGAACTTCCAGGAGGCCTGACCCTGGCCTCGGCGACCGTTCAGGCGCGCGTGCGGACCAGCAACAGCGCGACGTCGTCGTCCGGTTCGGGTCGCAGTGTGCCGAGCAGCATGTCGCTGGTCCGCTCCAAGGAGTACTGCGTGTTCTGGAGGAGCCGCTTCATGGTTTCCAGGCCGGTGTCGAGGGGCTGGGTGCGGCTCTCGACCAGCCCATCGGTGTACAGGGCGAGCAAGGAGCCCGGAGGCAGTTCCTGCTCCATGGTGCCGAAGGGCACGCCGCCGACCCCGAGGGGTACGCCGCCGGGCACGTCGAGGAAGTCCGCACTGCCGTCGGGGCGGATCATGACGGGCGGGAGGTGACCGGCGCTGGACAGCTCGCAGGTTTCCCGACGGGGGTCGCATACGGCGTAGACGCAGGTGGCGATCGTGTCACCCAGTGAGCCCGTGATGTCGTCGAGGTGGCCCAACAGCTCGGCGGGAGGCGGATCGAGACGGGCGAGAGCGCGGGTGGCGGTGCTCAACTGCCCCATGATCGCGGCTGCTTGGACGCCCTTGCCCATCACGTCGCCGACGATCAGACCGGTCCGCCCGCGGCTCAGGGGCAGCACGTCGTACCAGTCCCCGCCGACCTCGCTCAACGCCGGAAGGTAACGGGCGGCGATGTCGAGGCCCTCGTGCTCCACGGGTGTGGGGGGCAGCAGGCTGCGCTGAAGCGTCAGGGCCGCGGTGCGCTCGCGTCCGTACAGCCGGGCGTTGTCGACGCAGATCGCCGCGCGCGCGGCGAGTTCCGAGGCGAGGATGCGGTCCTGTTCGTCGAACGAGCGCGAGTTGATGGTGCGGTACAGGCTGAGCGTGCCCAGCACTTCGCCCCGGGCCACCAAGGGGACGGCCAGGTACGAATGGACGCCCGCCGCGCGGAGGGTCTGGGCGGCGTGGGAGTCCCGCGCGATACGTCGCATCATGCCGGAGTCCACGCGTTCCACCAGGATCGGCCTGGCTTCTCGGACACACTGGGTGATGATCCGCGTCGAGCTGTAGGTGGCCAGTTCGCCCACCGGGTCGGCGGCGTGAATGGCGTCCGTGAGGTAACCGGCCGCGACGGCCAGGGCCCTGAACTCGGCATGGGCCTCCCCGGTGACCGCGGTGGTGGTGCCGTGCGCGACCACCGCCTCCAGTACGTCGACGGCCGCCAGGTCCGCCAGCTGCGGTACCGCCACGTCGGCCAGTTCTCGGGCGGTCTGCTGAAGATCCAGTGTGGTGCCGATGCGCGCGCCGGCGTCCGCGATCGCGGACAGGCGCTCACGCGCCTGGGAGACTTCGGCCGCGGCGTGCTGCCGCTCGGAGACGTCGATGACGGCCATCGCCAGCCCGAGCACGCGCCCGTCGGAGTCCTCGATGCGGTGGTACGACTCGGAGTACGCGCGGTCCTCGGCGTCCGCCGCCGTGCGGCCGACGGTCTGCTGGTCCAGCAGAGGCTTGCCGCTGGCCAGGACGAGGCGCATGCGCGACTCGATGGCCTCCACGTCCAAATTCGGCAGTACCTCCCCGACGCGGTGTCCCAGAACCGCTTCCTCGGGCAGACCGTTGATCCGCTCCAGAGCCGGATTGACCCCCACCCACCGCAGATCGTTGTCGAAGACCGCGATGCCCACCGGTGTCTGATTGACCAGGCTGTGCGACAGGGCCAGATCCCGCTCCACGCGCCGCACTGTCGTGGCGTCCGTCGCCAGGCCCAGCAGATGGGCCTGCCCGTCTCTGTCCCGCAGCCGCATTGTGCGGAACTCCACCGGGCGTTCCGTACCGTCCCGGTGCTGGAGGGGGAAGACTCCCGCCCATCTGGCTCCCGACCGTACCTGCGCGAACAGCTCGCGGGCCCGCAGCCGGTTGTCGGGCGATACCAGGAGCTCGTCGGCGCCGTGGCCCAGCGCCTCCTCCGCCCGATATCCGAGGAGCTGTTCGGCCTCCGGACTCCACAACACGATGCGCCCGTCGGCGTCGAGTACCACGGCCGCGACCTGCAACAGGTCCAGCAGCCCTCCCGGCGCCGCGGTGACCCCGTCGTCGTCCGCGCTTGTATACCCCTGCATACCAGCCGCTCCTTCCGGCGCGGCACCGGCACCGCCAAGATCCGCCCTGCGGGTTCTCCGATTACGTCACAACGCACTCCGGAGGGCAACACCTGCACCGCGGCCGGCTGACGAACCGCAGGTGGCGGGCCCGGTGGCGGCGCACGCCGCATTCCGCACACCCGCCGTACGGGTGACGCGCCGGGCCTTCGGTAAACCGCGTCGGTTCCTCTCGATTTTGAACGTGTTCAATTTTCTGGGTTAGGATCGTCTTACACGCCAAGGGGGCCCCGATGAAGATAGTGATACCCGGAGGAACCGGGCAGGTTGGCGCGATCCTGAACCGTGCGCTGACCACCGCAGGCCATGAAATCGTGGTCCTGACCAGGAACCCGGTGGGTGAGCGAGACGTCCGCTGGGACGGTGAGAGTCTGGGTGCCTGGGCCGAGGTGATCGACGGCAGCGACGTGGTGATCAACCTGGCCGGGCGCAGCGTCAGCTGCCGCTACACCCCGGCCAACCTGCAGGCCATGATGGATTCGCGCGTACGTTCCGCGCGGGTCGTGGGTGAGGCGATCGCGGCGGCCGCACGGCCTCCCCGGGTGTGGCTGCAGATGAGCACTGCCACCGTCTACGCCCACCGCTTCGACACACCCAACGACGAGTCGACCGGTGTGATCGGCGGAGCTGAACCCGGTGCCCCGGGTTACTGGGCGTACAGCGTCGAGATCGCCAAAGCCTGGGAGCGGGCGCAGGAACAAGCCGATACTCCGCACACTCGCAAGGTCGCCCTGCGCTCTGCCATGGTGATGAGCCCCGATCGCGGCGGCGTCTTCGACGTGTTGCTGTGGCTGGCGCGTCTCGGCCTGGGCGGCCCGGTCGCGGGCGGCGCGCAGTATGTGTCCTGGATCCACGACCGCGACTTCGTCCGCGCGGTCGAATTCCTGGCCGAACGGGACGACTTCGCCGGACCGGTGAACCTCGCCGCTCCCGTTCCGCTGCCGCAGCGCACGTTCATGCGCGCGCTGCGCGGCGCGTGGGGTGTCCCGGCGGGACTGCCCGCCACGAAGTGGATGGCGGAGCTCGGCGCGTTCGCGCTGCGCTCGGACACCGAACTCCTGTTGAAAAGCCGCCGCGTCGTCCCCGGCCGCCTCCTCGAAGCAGGCTTCGCCTTCGAACATGCCCAGTGGCCGGAGGCCGCCGACGACCTGGTGCGGCGCGTGCGCGGCGGCCGTGGTCCTGCCGACAGAGCCGTCGGTTCCCGCACGTCGTAGAGGGGCTCGCTGCTGCGCCTACTCGCCGCGGCAGACGCACACGGGGACACGACACCAACGGGAAAGAGGCAGAGCCTCAGCCGACCACGGCGAGCTGATCCAGTGCCGAGACCGCCTCCGGGGGCAGCCGGACGCTTCCCGCCGCGACGTTCTCGGCGAGATGAGAGGCGTTGGACGTTCCAGGGATCAGGAGCGTGCCGTCGTAACGCGCCAGGAGCCAGGCGAGTGCCACCTGGGCCGGAGTGGCGGCGAGGTCGTCGGCGATGGCGATGACGGTACGGCTGTCGGTCGCCTTCGGCAGGCCCGGGAACGCCGATCCGAGCGGGAAGTACGGCACCCACGCGATGCCGTGCTCGCGGCACAGGTCGAGCAGTGGTTCGGCGGAACGGTCGAGGACGCTGTAGGCGTTCTGAACGCATACGACGCCGAGCCGATGCGGGCGACGGTGCGCCCCGCCAGCTTCGCAGTCCCACCGGGCGCGGGCGCGGACGGATCTGTCGGCGCATTGATTGCCGTCATGAGTGCGTGCTCCTGTCGTGGCATAGTGACATCCGGCAATGCGGAGGGTCCTCCGCTTCTCCAGCACAGGAAACCGGAGGGACCTCCGTATAGTGTCGAGCCAGGACAGGCCCAAACGGCTGCGCGCCGACGCGGAGCGCAACCGCGTACGTCTCCTCGATGCCGCGCGTGCCGCCTTCGCGTCCGGGCAGGCGGCCGTGACGCTGGAGCAGATCGCACGGGACGCGGACGTCGGGATCGGCACGCTCTACCGGCACTTCCCCACCCGTGAGGCCCTGGTCGAGGCGCTGTACCGCGAGGAGCTGGCCCTCCTGTGCGCCGGCGCCGAACAGCTCCTCGCGACGCAGGCACCCGACCGTGCCCTGCGCAGCTGGATGGACCGATTCGCCGACTACGCGACAGCCAAGCGAGAGATGGCCGACGCGCTGCGGGCGGTCTTCGCGTCCGGTGCCGTGACGGTGTCCCAGGCGCGCGAACAGCTCAGCTCCGCGGTGCAGACGATTCTCGATGCCGGCGCGGCTGTCGGGACGTTGCGCGCCGATGTCCGCGCCGACGACATCATCGCCACCGTCGTCGGCATGTTCACCGCCACCTCATTGGCCGGCGGACGCGAGCAGCTGGGACGCATGCTCGACCTGCTCATGGACGCCGTCCGGCGCCCGAGTCCATGAGCGGGCGCGGCGTGCGCTGAGAGCGGAGCAGCGGAGCAGCGGTCCGAGGAGGCCCCGCGTCCCGTCGCGGGGCATGGTGGAAGAATGATCGTGCTGGCCGTGCTGTTCGCTGTCATGGGGGCCGCCAGTAATGCGGTGGGTACCGCTTTCCAGCGCAAGGCGGCGTCCACCGTCGCGCGCGGCGGCGGACTGCGGCTGATGCTCGAACTGGCTCACCGGCCGTCCTGGCTGATCGGAATCGCCGGAGTCGTCGGGGCAGCGCTCTTCCAGGCCTTGGCCCTCGTGAACGGGCCGCTGGCCCTGGTGCAACCCCTGTTCATCCTGGAACTGCCGTTCGCCCTGCTGGTCGCCATCCCGCTGCTGCACCGGCGCCTGCCGCGCGCCGGCTGGTGGGCCGTCGCCGGTGTCGTCGCCGGCCTCGCCCTCCTCCTCGGCGCTGCCGCTCCCTCAGGAGCGCGCGACCACGCGACGATGGCGCGGTGGATCCCGGTGCTGGTGCTGTGCCTGGGGGCGATGGCCGGGGCGGTCGCCGTGGCCCGCCCGGGGCGCCCGCCGCTGTTCCGGGCCGCGGTGCTGGGCTCGGCGTCGGCCATCAGTAACGCCCTGACCGCCGCACTCCTGAAATCGGCCATGGGCACTCTCGCCGACCATGGCTTCGACGCGTTCCTCGGCGCCTGGCAGACCTACGGATTCGCACTGACCGGCGTCACCGCCATTCTGTTGCTGGAGAACGCCTTGCAGGCCGGCTCCCTGGCGGCCTCACAGCCCGCCCTGACCATCGGCGACGCGACGGTCAGTCTGCTGCTGGGCATCACCCTGTTCGAGGAGACCATCCGCACCGGCTGGTGGCTGCTCCCCGAGGCGATCGGCACCGGGCTGATCCTGTGGGGCGTGATCCGGCTGACCCATGTGGTGCCCCACATTCGCGAAGTGGCGCACTAGCCGGGCGGCGACGAAACCCAGCTGCCCCCGGCGCCCAAGTCGCCTATGGTCAACGTGATTTCCGGTGACAGCCTTGGCTCGGCCAGGGCGAGGGCCACGGTGTGGAGGGTGATAGTGCGCTACCGAGAGCTGGGACGCAGCGGGTTGTCGGTGTCCGAGATCGGTTACGGTGCCTGGGGCATCGGTGAGTCCAGCTGGGTGGGTGCCACGGAGGAGGGATCCGTACGCGCCCTGCACCGGGCCATCGACCTTGGTGTCACCTTCATCGACACCGCCCGCGGCTACGGCGAGAGCGAGCGGATCGTCGGCCGGGTCGTGCGCGAGCGGGCCCGCGACGAGGTGCGCGTCGCGACCAAAGTACCGCCGAAGAACAGGCGTTGGTCGGGGCTCGACGGACTGGACCCGGCGCAGTCGTTCCCGGGCGAGCACATTCGCGACAGCCTGGAGACCAGTCTGCGCGCCAGCGGCCTCGACCACTTCGACGTACTGCAGTTCCATGTCTGGAGCGATGACTGGGTCGGCCGCGGCGACTGGCTGGAGACGATCGCCGAGCTGAAGCAGGAGGGAAAGATCCGCCTGTTCGGCGTCTCCATCAACGACCACGAGCCCGACAACGCACTCGCACTCGTCCGCAGCGGTGCCGTGGACAGCGTGCAGGTCATCTACAACATCTTCGACCAGGCGCCCGCGGACACGCTGCTGCCCGCCTGCGCGGAGCACGGCGTCGGCGTCATCGTGCGGGTGGCGCTGGACGAGGGCGGCCTCACCGGACGGATCACCGCCGACACGACGTTTCCCGAGGGCGACTGGCGCAACCACTACTTCCGCGGCGACCGCCCGGCCCAGGTGGAACAGCGGGTTGCCGCAATCGTCGCCGACCTCGGCATCGCCCTCGACGAGGTCGCCGAGACCGCGCTGCGGTTCGTGTTGAGTTCCCCGGCGGTCTCCACCGTCATCCCCGGCATGCGCAGCGTACGCAATGTCGAGCGCAACACGGCCCTGAGCGACGGCCGTCCGCTCACCGCCGACCAACTCGCCGTGCTGGCCAAGCACAGGTGGCAGCGCAACTTCTACGGCTGATCCGTGGCCTCCGTCGCTGGGGCCGGGGCTGGGGCGGTACGTGGTGCACGCCCCCCGGCGTACGGCCCGATGCCCCCGAGCCGCACGCCGCCCCGGGCCCGTCGCTCGGGCCCCGGTCGTGCGTACGGTTGGCGCTCGGTTGGCAGGCGGCCTACGAGGCGTCGCGCACCCGTCCGGTCAACACCGGTCCGTTGTGCGGCTCACCGGAGTCGTCGTAGACCGTCATCTGGATACGGACCGACTCCTCCGTCTCCCCCAGCGCGTCCGCGACGGTGGGGATGGTCACCTCGGCGCTCGACTGTCCGGCGGGGACCGTGGCGAAGAGGGAGAGGCTTTCCACCGTGGACAGCGGCCGTGACGGCTGCGGCGACTCGCCGGAGTTCTCCGTCAGCCAGCGCGGGTCGACGTCCGTGGTGGACAGTTCGGTGCCGCTGGTGACAGGCAGGACGCTGAAGTAGGCCTGGATGTCCGTGTCGGCCACCTCGGAGAGGGTCAATCGCCAGGTCAGACTCTGGCCCTCGGTGACCCGGTCGGCGACCGGCGTCGCCTTGATGGTGGGCGCCGGGTCGTCGTTCTGTACGGTGACGCCGCCGCGGTGGGCGCCGACCACCGCGCCGTGGACCGCTTTCACGAAGACGTCGTGCGACACGTCGTAGCCGAAACGGGTGTTGCCGCGCACCTCGACCGGCACGTCGATGCTCTGGCTGCCGGGCCGTACCGTCACCTCGCGCACCGTGGCCTGGTCCGAGGCCGGATCGGCGACGAACAGCCGCACGGTGCCGCTGCCGTGCCCGGAGACCCGCACCGGCACGCGGTAGGTCCGCACTCCGGAGTCCCCCTCCTTGACCGTCAGCCGGCCGATGTCGACGCGCGCCAGTGCGGCGGGCCGGACGGCCGGCGTGCCGGGGCGCCAGCCCCAGGCGTCCATCAGCCATGCCCGTCCGGAAGGACTGCGCGGGACGAGTTCCAGTGCCGTCACCTGATGCAGGTCAACTCCGGCGTGGGTGGCGGCGGTCAGGGGCACGCGGACCTCCCGCCCCCAGTAGGAGGCGGTGCGCTCGGTTCCGGGCAGGCCGTCGAGGTGGACGCGGCCCAGGGACGCCCGGCGGCCGGAAGAGTCGGCGACAGAGACGTCGAACTGGGTGTCCTTGCTGTTGGGCGGCACGATCACCCGCAGTGCCAGGGCCTCGGCTCCGGCGACCGAGACCGCCCGCGCCGGACGGACGCGCACCGCGGAACCGGGAGCCGTCCAGCGCAGCGCCACGGCGTGCCGGCCCGCCTCCTTCGAGGTCTCCCACTGGGCGAAGTGCGGCGAGACACCGTTCGTCTCGGAGCCCAGGCAGGCGGCCGTCGCGTCGGTGTCCACCTCCGCGCACAACCGGCCGCCGTCCACGGTGACCGCGCCGTCCGGCAGAAACGCCGGCGTCCGGCGCGCGCCGACCGCGTGCGTGAGCACCCGCGCGGGATCGGCCGACGGCGCGCGTCGGTTCGAGCCGTCCAGCAGCGGACGTACCCGGTCGTCACCCGCGACGAACAGCCGCGCCGCGGCGGCGATGTACGTCGCCCCGGCGGCATGCTGCTGACGTGCCGTCAGCCTGGTCGCGGTACCCGGGGAGCACACCCGGTCCGGCTGGTCTCCGGCCCAGAAGTCGTCCTCGGCGGGTGCCTGGGCCTGTCCGGGCGTCCACTCGCTGTTGAAGAAGTTGTGGTTGGCGCCGACCACGTAGACCGCGCTGTGCAGGGCGGTGCCGCTGCTGACACCGCGCGTGCCGTCCACGTACATCTCGCCCTGCAGGTCGGACACGTCGCCGTCACAGCCCGGCAGGATCGTCATCGACGGTACGTCGGGGGTCGGGTTCTGCCCGAAGATGGTGGGGCCTATGAGGACGGTGCCGCGGATGTGCCAGCGCACCGGGCCCCGGTAGCCGTCCTGGTCGGCCGGCGGCGGGTACAGGCTGTCCATGGCGGCCCGGTTCACACCCTCACCGCCTCGCGAGTGGCCGACCAGCAGGACCTTCGACAGATCGGCCGGTGCCGAGGCCCGTACGATCGCGGGCGCCGAGGCCCAGTGCGCCGTCCAGTCCGCCCACCGGGACAGGTGCTGCCGTACCAGTGACGATCGGGCCTGTGCCCCGCCGTCATCGGCGGCGTAGTCCTGACCGTTGATGCCATTGGCGGAAATGGACACGGTCACGTATCCCTGCGAGGCCAGCAGTTTCTGGTCGCGCAGATAACCCCGGTAGCTGGGGATCGGCTTCGAACCCGCGGGACAGGGCCAGTCGCCGCTGACGTCACCATGGGCCGTGAAGCAGGTGGAGTGGCGGCCGTGCAGGAACAGCGCCAACGGGTGGCGTCCGTGGGTCGCGGTGGGCGCCACCACCACCGCGCGCATCTCCACGGGTGCGGAAAACCCGGGCAGCCGCACCGGTCTGAGTGAGTACTCGCCGGTGACGGTCCGATAGGTGCCCGGCTTGCCGGGGGCAACCGCGTTGGCCGGCAGTCGGGTTGGCTGCTGCGCCGCGAGTCCCGGTCGTTGGTTGGGCCGCTTCTCATCGGCTCCCGCCGCGTCCAAACGGCGTCCACCGGCCCGTGCCTGAAGGTTCGTCAGCTCCCCGAGCCGTGCACCGCGCAGCGGGAGCCGGAACGTGCGGCCGTCCGGTGTGCCCTCCGGACGGCCGAGGAACCGGTCCCCGGCGTAGAACGCGACCCCGGAGTCGCTCATGGGCACCGGATCGTCCGAGCGCCAGACCAGTTGCCGCGCAGCCCCCTTACCGGTGATCTGCCAGCCCGCAGGAAGCTGTCCGTCGGAATGCGCCGGCGACGTGGACAGTGCGGAACCGGCTGCCGTCTGCTGGGCATGGGCCAATCCTGGCGATCCTGCGACCACCGCGAGTAAGGCCGCAGCGGTGACCCCTATGCGCCGGACTCGGATCAAAACTCTTCTCCTCTTGGTCGGCAAGCTCCCCCAGCGCCCCGGAGATCCCGGAGCACTCCCCGTCCCACGAGGACGGAAGCCGAAGCCATGGGGTTGCCTGACGTCACACGCCTCTCGCCGAGAGCTGGTCGCGGCAGAAAAATCCGGTGCCCCACCCGCGCGAAGTTCCCTACACTCACCACGCATCGCGCGCCGCAACAGCACCGCGGCACGCGTCGAGACGAGTGAGGGGAGCCGGGCCGTGCGTCACCGCATCGCTGCCGTCGTTCCCTCGTCTCGGTACGACGTGATCCTCGTGTCCTCCTGTGCCCGGTGCCGGCTGCGCGGCCGGCACCGGATGTCCGCGACGAACACCTGACCTCTGCCTGCCCGTTGTGGAGCCGGCCGGACGCGCACGTCTCGATGAGACGCACCGCGTACGAGGTCTCATCAGCGGCCTGACCCCAGGCCCTTTCGTCCGGCAATAGCGCCGCCCTGATTCGGATCACCTGAAAGGCCATGGGCCGTGCGTACCGACCTGCACCGTCAACTCACCAGTCCGCTCACCGCCGTTCGCAACCTGGGCATCCTCGCCCACGTCGACGCCGGCAAGACCACCGTCACCGAGCGGATCCTGTACGTCACCGGGACCACCCACAAGCGTGGCGAGGTCCACGACGGCACGACCGTCACCGACTTCGACCCCCAGGAACGCGATCGCGGGATCACCATCTTCGCCGCGGCGGTGAGCTGTGCCTGGGCCGGTCACCGGATCAATCTGATCGACACCCCGGGCCACGTCGACTTCTCCGACGAGGTGGAGCGCTCCCTGAGGGTGCTCGACGGCGCGATCGCGGTGTTCGACGCCGTGGCGGGTGTCGAGCCGCAGAGCGAGTCGGTGTGGCGGCGGGCCGACCGGCACGGCGTGCCACGGATCGCCTTCGTCAACAAGATGGATCGCGCCGGTGCCGACCTCGACACGGCGGTCGAGTCCATCCGGGAGCGGCTGCATCCGGCACCGCTGGTCGTCCAGTTGCCGATCGGCACGGAGGACGGCTTCACCGGGGTGGTGGACCTGCTGCGCATGCGCTCGCTGGTCTGGGCGGCGGGCCGGGACACCGTCGAAGAGGGCCCGGTGCCGGACGCCCTGCGGGAAGAGGCGCACCGGCGCCGAAGGCTGCTGGAGGAGGCGGTGGCGGAACTCCACCCGGACGCGCTGGAGGAGTTCTGCGCGCAGTCCACGGTCTCCGAGGGGACCCTGGCCTCCGCGCTGCGCGACCTGACCCGTACCGGTGAGGGCGTGGTGGTGCTGTGCGGCTCGGCCTACCGCAACCGCGGGATCGAGCCGCTGCTCGAGGCCGTCGTGGCCTACCTGCCCTCACCGCTGGACGTGCCGGCCGTACGCGGCACCGAGGGCGGCGTGTCGCAGGAGCGGGTCGCCGACCCAGCGGCACCGTTCGCGGCGCTGGTGTTCAAGGTGAACGCGACCGCCACGGGGCGGCTGACGTATCTGCGTGTGTATTCCGGAACAGTCCACAAGGGAGAGGCGGTGTGGGACGTGGGCGCGCGGCGCACCGAGCGGATCGGCCGGATCCTGCGGGTCCGGGCCGACCGGTACGCGGAGCTGGACCGGGCGGCGGCCGGGGACATCGTCGCGGTGGTCGGGCCGAAGTCCGCCCGCGCCGGGGCGACCCTGTGCGCGCCCACGGCTCCCTTGCTCCTCGAACCGCCGGCCGTCGCCGACCCGGTCGTCTCCGTGGCGGTCGAGGCGCGCAGGAGCATCGACACCGACCGCTTGGTGTCGGCACTGACGCGGTTGGCCGAGGAGGATCCGTCGCTGGTCGTGCGGACCGACCCCGAGACGGGCCAGACGGTGCTGTCGGGCTTGGGCGAATTGCATCTGGAGGTGGCGGTCGAGAAGATCCGGCGCGCCCACGAGCTGGATGTCGCCGTCGGCCGGCCGAAGGTGGCCTACCGGGAGACGGTCGCCCGCGGGGTGTCGGGACTGGTGTACCGGCATGTCAAGCAGGACGGAGGGGCCGGTCAGTACGCCCATGTCGTCCTCGACGTCGAGCCGTTGGAGTCCTCCTCGGACACCGCCGGTGGCAGCGCGACGGGTTTCGAGTTCCGCTCAGCCGTCGTCGGTGGCCGGGTGCCGCAGGAGTACGTCCGTGCGGTGGAGGCCGGTTGCCGGGACGCTCTCGCCGAGGGACCGCTCGGCGGTCACCAGGTGACCGGGCTGCGCGTCACCCTGACCGATGGAGCCACCCATCCGAAGGACTCCTCGGAGATGGCGTTCCGGACGGCCGGCCGACTCGCGCTCCGCGAGGCACTGCGCGCCGCCCTGATGGTGCTGCTGGAACCGGTGGTCGAAGTCACCGTCACCGTGCCCGACGCTGCCGTGGGCGGGGTCCTCGGCGACCTGGCGGCACGACGCGGCCGGGTCTCGGGCTCGACCGCACGAGCAGGCGCTGCCGTGATCACGGCGACCGTGCCGCTGGCCGAACTGTTCGGCTACGCGACGCGGTTGCGCAGCCGGACTCAGGGCCGCGGAGTCTTCACCACCCGGCCCACCGGCTACGCCCCGGCACCGCCCAGGGCGACCGACGCGACACCGTCCCGGTAGCGCGAACGACGGCCTCGCCCCAGTGGGCGGGGCCGTCCCCCACGGTCGTACGCGCCGGTAAGGTCACCGCGTCGTCGACCGTGGCAACAGGAGTTCCGGTTACCGTGTCGGGCGATCCGAATACGCGGATCCCACTCGTCGGAGGTGGCCGACTCATCGTGACAGACCAACTGCCCGCGACCGGCGCCGATGCCGGCCTACAGGCCAACGGCGCCCACCTCGTCCTCCCCACCGGCGGCGGTGAGGACGTCGTCCTGGCCGCGACGGCCACCGCGATGCACAACTGCGTCGACGAGCGCAGAGTACGAACGCGTGACGACGTCAGCGCACTCGTCAGAGCCGCCAAGCGGCATCTCTGAAGCACTTGACGGCCGCAGAAGTCACGCGCAGACGAGGCTGCGCCACAACCGCACCGGATCGAGCAGGGAACAGCGGGGAATCACGGGGAAAGCAGCCGAGCCCGACGAGGACACGGCCCGGCCGTTCGCCCAGGTCAGCGCCCGAGTTGGCCACAAGTGATCGCAGCTTGCCAAGCTGAGAGTGTGCGTCTGCAACTGTCGGCGGAGCCAGGGGTGTTGCTTCTTGCGTTTTCCGTTTACAGGATGTGGTCTGTTTCCACGCCGGGTTGTGGGTACCGGCTACGTCGGCCAGGACAACGGGGTTGGGTATGAGTGCGGAGATCGTTCAAGTAGTTGGGCAGGCGGGTCCGTATCTGACGGCTGCTCTGGGGGCGTATGGCGCGGGGGTGGTGACCCGGGCCGAGAACGCTGCGGTGGATGCGACGGCGAATGTTGGGCGCCGGATGTTGCAGGCGGTGTGGCGGCGTCGGGATGAGCAGGGCCGGGCCGAGCTGGAGGCGGCCGTGCAGGATGCGGCTGGGGAACCGGACGACGAGGACGCAGCGGCGGCGTTGCGCCAGCAGATCAAGCGGGCGCTGCGCGAGGACGGGGAGTTGCTGCGGGAGCTGGCCGGGCTGCTGCCCGCCCCCGGGAGTGGGCCGGTGACGGTGACGGCCTCCGGTGAGCGGTCGATCGCAGCGCAGACGATCGGCACCGCCGTCACCGGGGACAACATCACGCTCCGGCCATGAGTGACAGAGATCCCGCCGCGGTGGGAGGGGTGGAGGCATCGGGCCCGCGGTCGGTGGCGGCCGGCGGCAGCATTGACGTAGCGATCACGGGGGATGGTGCCCGGGTGGTGGTGCTGCCGCCGGAGGCGGTGCGCTGGGCACAAGAGGTGAACGCGCCGCAGGGTGCGACGAACCTGCCGGGGTCGGCGTCCGGGGTGTTCGTCGGCCGGGGCCAGGAGCTGACGCGGTTGCGGGAACTGCTTGCCCGGGAGGGCGAGGCCGCAGTGACCCAGGCCTCGTCCGCGTCGCGGACGCAGGCGATCCATGGGTTGGGCGGGATCGGCAAGAGCACGCTGGCACTGCACTACGCCCACGCGTACCGGCGCTCCTACACGCTGGTGTGGTGGATCACCGCCGAGTCCACCGACCGGATCGTCACCAGTCTCGCCGTCCTGGCCTTGCGGTTGTGCCCGCAGTGGGCCGCGAGTGTGGGCGTGGAAGAGCGTGCGGCGTGGGCGATCCTGTGGCTGCAGTGGCACCCGGGCTGGTTGCTCATCTTCGACAACGTCGAGGACCCGGGTGACCTGCGACACTTCCTCGGTGCCCTGCCGGACGGCCATCATCTGGCCACCAGCCGCAGGGCGACCGGCTGGCACACCGTCGCGCCGACGATGACTCTGGGCCTGTTGGCCCCCGGCCCCTCCGCAGACTTGCTGTGCGCCCTCGCTTTCGGGCCGGGACGGTCACCCGATCCGCAGCAGCGCCGCCAGGCCGAAGCCCTGGCCGAGGAACTGGGCTATCTGCCGCTGGCCTTGGAGCAGGTGGGTGCCTACCTGTATCAGACCGGCACTGATCTGGGCACGTACCGCCAGTTGCTCGGGCGCGTATTCGACAGGGCGGCTGACGGCATCGATCCGGAACGCACGGTCGCCCGCATCTGGGGTCACACTTTCACCGCTGTCGAAGACCGCGACCCACTGGCTGTCACCCTGCTATACACGATGGCCTGGCTGGCCCCCGACGACATCCCGCGCTCTCTGCTCGCACCCCTGGCCCTCGATCCGATCGCCCTGGGCGATGCGCTGGGGGTCCTGCACGCGTATAACGTGATCTCCTTCACCGCCGACCGCCAGGGAGTAAGCGTGCACCGCCTGGTGCAGGCCGTCCTACGCGCGCGCACCGCCGAAGAGAACACCCACCCTCTGGGGCGGCAGGAGGCCGAGCAGGTCATACGACAGGCATGTCCCGACGAGGACAACACCACCGGGGAGCAGGCCGCGCAGTGGGGACGACTGATCCCCCACGTCTTCGCCCTGGCCGAATCCACACCACCCAGCAGCCCCGCCTCCACACAGACTGCTGCCACCTACCAACGTGCCGCCAAGCACCTGCGCCAGCAGGGCCGTGTCGCTCACACCATCCCCTTGCGCACAGCTGTCCTCGCGCAGCGCGAGCAGGTGCTGGGTGATACCCATCCCGACACTTTGAGCAGCCGCAACAACCTCGCCGTCGCCTATGACTCGGCGGGGGATCTGGGGCGGGCGATCCCGCTGTACGAGGCCACCCTCGCGCAGCGCGAGCAGGTGCTTGGTGACACCCATTCCGACACCCTGCTCAGTCGCAACAACCTCGCTTATGCCTACAGGGCGGCGGGGGATCTGGGGCGGGCGATCCCGCTGTTCGAGGTCACCCTCGCGCAGCGCGAGCAGGTGCTTGGTGACACTCATCCCGACACCCTGCGCAGTCGCAACAACCTTGCCGGCTCCTATGCCTCGGCGGGGGATCTGGGGCGGGCGATCCCGCTGTTCGAGGTCACCCTCGCCCAATGTGAGCAGGTGCTGGGCGACTCCCACCCCGACACCCTGAACACGCGCAACAACCTCGCCGTCGCCTATGACTTGGCGGAGGATCTGGGGCGAGCGATCCCGTTGCACGAGGCCACCCTCGCCCAGCGCGAGCAGGTGCTGGGCGACACCCACCCCGACACCCTGCGAAGCCGCGGTAACCTCGCCCGCGCATACCAGGCGGCGGGGGATCTGGGGCGGGCGATCGCGTTGTACGAGGTCACCCTCGCGCAGCGTGAGCAGGTGCTTGGTGACACTCATCCCGACACCCTGCTCAGTCGCAACAACCTCGCTTATGCCTACAGGGCGGCGGGGGATCTGGGGCGGGCGATCGCGTTGTACGAGGCCACCCTCGCGCAGCGCGAGCAGGTGTTGGGCGACTCCCACCCCGACACCCTGAACACGCGCAACAACCTTGCCTACGCTCGCCGTGCTGCCCAAGCCATGCAGCAGTCAAGTACAGCAACCGGCCCCGCCCAGCAGCGCCCATCAGGGGCTTCGGAGCGACCGGTATGACCCTCCCCGACCCATCCACATAGAGCTATGGATCAGAAGGTCACCGCTCAGCACATCGCAGATCGGCGCGTGCCACAGCCGTGCCAGATGGAGGGGTAAGCCACGGTCAACAGCGGGATCTGACAGGCGCATCCGTGCCCGCCCGGCTCGACCAGAGAAGTCGCAGGTCACCGGCCAGGAGCCCCATCCTCTCTCCGAAGAAGGCGATATGAGCAGTCCAGCACCGATCGACCTGCGATCCGACACCGTGACCCGCCCCGATACGGCCATGCGCGCCGCCATGGCGGCGGCCGAAGTCGGGGACGACGTCCTCGACGGCGACCCCACCATGCGGACGCTGGAAGAACGAGCAGCCGAACTCCTGGGTGTCGAAGCCTCTTTGTGGGTGCCGAGCGGCTCGATGGGAAACCTCGTCGCACTCTTCATCCACCTGCAACGAGGTGACCGTTTCCTCGCTCCCGAGCTCGCACATGTGCTGGAGAGCGAGGTCGGTACGGCATCGTGGCTCGCCGGAGGCATGCCGCGACCGCTGCCGTGGGCCGCAGGACCGGGCCGGATCACAGCACAGGCCATCCGCGCCGCGGTGTCGGGCGGCAGCTCGTACTTCGCCTTGCGCAACCGGCTGCTGTGCCTGGAGAACACTCACAACGCAGCCGGTGGCACGGTCACACCCCCCGAGGAACACGCCGAACTGGTCGCCGCAGCAAGGGAGTCAGGACTTCTCGTCCACCTGGACGGCGCCCGGATCTGGAACGCCGCCGTGGCCCTGAAAACCACCCCGGCTGAGCTCATCCGCGGCGTCGACACCGTCCAGGCATGCCTGAGCAAGGGACTGGGCGCACCGGTGGGTTCGGTCGTCGGCGGGACAGCCGACTTCGTCCGCGAGGCCCGGCGCGTCCGCAAGATGCTCGGCGGCGGAGTGCGTCAAGGCGGCGTGCTCGCGGCCGCCGGGCTCGTAGCACTGGAACGGATCGACCGGCTCGAGGAGGACCACGACAACGCCAAGCTGCTTTCCGGCGGACTGTGCGAACTCGGCTGGGACGCGGCGGCACCCCAGACGAACATCGTCATGGTCCAAGTCCCGGATGCCGCACGGGCAGTCGAGATGCTCGGACGAGCAGGCGTCCTCGGCGTGCAGTTGGGCGGCCGACTACGCCTGATCACCCACCGAGACGTCTCACGAGCCGACGTACAGCAAGCTCTCGACCGGATCGCCGCGCTGTCTGCCTGAGGAGGAGCGACAACTGCCGGGCAGTAGGCAACGGGTCTGCTCACGGCGGGGCTTGGCGCGGGCTGCCTGGAGACAGCCGATGGCGGGTGCCGGACACTGGGGCCGTGCTACGCGAGCCGCATCTGTCCGCCGGTGCCGTCCTCGCCCTCGAGGTGCACGACAACGGGACGCGGCCTGCCGCCGCGTCCCGGCCAGGAGGACGGAGTGGGCCTGGCCTCCATGCGCCGCCGCGCCGAGTAACTCGGCGGGACCTTCCGGATCACGAGCAACGCACCGTCGTAGAGGGAGTAGTGACCGCGCAGCATCTCGCGGAGCCGATGCCTGCTGACGCGTGCGGCCGCTGTACGGGGGCTGGAGCCGGGGCCGGGGCCGGGATCGGATATTCAGGCGGCAGCTCGAGACTCCGCCGTCGACGACCAAGTACGACCCGGTACGACCGCCGTCGGCGCCCGCCTGGGGCGAGGGTCCCGGGCGGGCTGGGCACAGTTCCTGTGATCCTCGGGACGCGGTGTGCATCGGACGGGCCGGGGCAGCGCCGCGCACTTGGTGGATGGCCGCGTGCTCGGTTGCCGGGACGGTGGCGTTCTTCAGGACCGCTGCGCTGGGTGGGGTTGCAGGATCGCCACGCTCCCCGGAGTCGATCGTCTCGAAGACGGCGCGTACTTCGTCGTAGTCGTCGGCGCCACAAGTCTGGAGTGGGAGATCACCGGCGCGGTGCTCTGTCCGAACGGTTCGTTCTCACCATCTCCGGCCTGCTTGGCCGCGGCCAGCGCCGCCGACGACAACCCTGACTCCTCGTCGGCAAACGGAAGTTGAAAAGATCCCGGAATGGAATTCGACGAACCCGCCGACATGCGCCGAGTATGCGCCGAACGGCTCGGCGAGAGGGCAGGGCGGCAGTTCGCGGCCATGGCCCGACGCGGCTTCCGTCTGGACCCTCTGCCGGACGACGCCCAGGCCACCGGCCGATGCCGGCTCGGCGGCCCCGCTCTGCTCGAACCGGGCACCCTCTGGCCTGAACTCGGCGGCTCCCCGCTGTCCCTGCACGCCGTACTCGACACCGGCGCCCTCGCCTCCTGGCTCGGGGACGAACTGCCCACGCGGCCGGGCCTGCTCAACTTCTTCTATCTCGATCCGGACGTACCGTACGAGGAGTACCGGAAGCTGGACACGTCCGGACCCGACGTGTGCCGCGTGATTCCCGCCGATCCTGCACGGGCGGTCGAGACAGCCGCACCCGAACCAGCGAGGAGCTATCCGGCCACACCCGTCCACGCGGCCGAGGTGACCATGCTCCCGGACTGCTGGGATGTCGAGGACGGCGACGTCGAGTTCGACTCGGACGAGCACTGGGGCGCGACGTCGCTCATCCTCAACGAGATGGGCGACCTCGACGGGAACACCGCCGGAAGCCACTGCGCCTTCGGCTGGCCCGACACCTCGTACGCGTCCAAGGTGACCTACCGCGAAGCCGACGGTCCCGAAATTCATCTGCTCCAGCTCGCACAGGACGCGGAGCTCGGATGGGGCTGGGGCGACGCCGGAACGATGTACTTCACGATTCCGGCGAAGGCGTTCGAGGCGGGAGACTTCAGCAAGGCCGAGGCGGACATGCGCTGCTGCTGAGCCCGTACTTGACCGAGCACATCAACCGGTGCGGCGAGTTCTCCACACACGAGCGCGCGGTGCAGTCGGCGCGCTCCAGGAAGGTGACGTCCGGGCCGTCTTGGTGGCCGGCCGGCGACCACCCCATGTTCAGACGGCGTGTCCCTACGGATCCGGGAACTACGCCCGCGAGGTCCGGGACATGGGCCTCATGCCCATCAAGTGCCGTGAAGGGCAATGTCGTTGACGCAAGTCGGGGGACAGCAACCGCCGCTCATTCGGGCGGCGGTTGCTGAGCGTTCACCACCAAGAACCGAGGAGAAGCTTTTATGGCTGTGGCCAATGCAGTGGAACTGTCCGGATACATCACGGCGATGGCGGCGTCGGCCCGGGTGGCCCAGGCCGTCCTGTCGGCGGGCACCGATCCGATGACGGTGCGGGAGTTCAAGTTCAAGGTCAACATCAGCGCCGACTTCAACATCAACAGCCAGACCGACGTCGGCCTGAACATCTGGGTTCTGTCGATCAAGGAGAAGCTCACAGTCGACTACAAAAGCCACTGGGGCCTGGACGTCGACTGCACCATTGTCCCGACCTTCGAGACGGTCTGAGCGGGGCGCGTGCGGTGGCCTCGGAATTCCTTCCGCTCGACCAGGTGATTGAGGTCGTGCAGAACGCGGTGCTGTCGGCGGGTGCCCGTCTCGACCGGCGACCGGGTGGCACTCCGCTCGTGCTGGGGGAGTGTTCCGCCGCGCTCTCACTGGAACTGCGCACGGACGGGCCGAAGGCGCTGGCACGGTTTCCGTCCATCGAGGAAAGGGTCCCACCCGAGTACGTGTCGCAGATCCGGCTCACCTTCCGTGCCGGACTGCGCCTCGAAGACGGCTGACGGAAACAGAAGGCGGGAATGACAGTGCAGACACTCCTTGTGGGATTGCGGGGGCCAGGCGGATTCCTGCGCGCCGACAGCGTTCCCTTGAGTGACAGTGATGCCCAACAGCAATTGGCGGCTGTGGCCGACGCCAAGAAGGCGGGCCCCGACACGATGCTGGAGCTTCCGTGGCTGGTTGTCGCGTCCGGGGATGTCGTCTTCGGACGTCTGCTCCCGGCTGTCGCGCTCTGATCCCGTACACCGGAGGCGCCGCATCACCGGGATGTCGGCGTCTCCGGTGCACTGATGGGGATATACGACGGTGCCGCGGCGGGCCTGAGCCCAGCCCAGCCGTTCAGCGGGCGGCCGAGGCAGCAGGCACGACCCCAGCCCCGGCCTCGGCCTCGGCCCGGCGGTAGTAATCCAATTGGGTCACTCCGCTGTAGCCGTAGCTCTCGGGGTGCAGTTCGTGCAGTGCGACGCCGCACCGGGGGAGCGGGCCGAGGGTGCCCGACAGCAACTCACCGGCCTTCGCGATGAAGGCGGCCTTTTCCTCGGCGCTGTTCGTGCCCACGGTGATGCTGGCCTCGACGTGCGCATCGAGGCCGCCGGTCAGGGGCCGCCCGTCGATGTAGTAGCGGTCGGCCGGAACCAGGTTGATGTGGACGATGGTCCGCGCGCTGGACTTGTGCAGGACCGAGACCGCCAGCCGGGTCAGCCCCTCGGCAAGGGTGCGCTGGACGTCGGTCGGCAGGTCGGGGTCGGTGACGGTAACCCGGAAGTACGGCATGGCTCCCCTAGGTACGCATATGGCGTGTGCCCGCCGGGGTTGGCGGCACGGATCAAGCGTCACCGACCTGGCACCATAGATCCAACGCATACGTGTCATAGCTATATGAGGCCGGTGCATGACCCTGAATCTGCCCCAGCTGCGGGCCTTCCTCGCCGTCGTCGATGCGGGCGGCTTCAGCGCGGCCGCCGCCGAACTGGGCATGAGTCAGTCCGCGGTGTCGCGCGCCGTCGCTTCCCTGGAACGCGAACTCACCGCCCCGCTGCTGGTGCGTGCCGTCCCGGTACGGACCACGGCGCTCGGGGAGCGGGTCCTGCCGCACGCCCGTATCGCGCTGTCGGCGGCCCGGTCCGTGGAGCGGATCGCGGCTGATGCCACCGAGACCATGACCGGCACCGTGCGGCTGGCCGCCACACCGACGGTCTGCCAGGGGCTGATCCCTGGTCTGCTCCGCCATTGGAGTGAAGAGCAACCGCGGGTCACCGTACGGGTCTTCGAGGGCGACAGCAGCGAAGTGGCGGCCTGGCTGGAAAACGGGACGGCCGATGCCGCCGTCCTGATCGACCCGCCGTCCGGCCCCGGCATTCAGCTCGCCATGGACGGCTACCGGGCCTTGCTGCCCCTGGACCACCCCCTGGCGGGCGAGCCCCTCATCGACATCCGCGACCTGGAGGACGACCCGTTCCTGATATCACCCAACGGCTGCGAAGCCCGCATCCACGCGATCTACGGCCTGGCCGGGCTGCGCTTCACCCCCGCTCACCGGGTACGAGACCTGGCGACCCTGATCAGCATGGTGCAAGCCGGTATCGGCGTGACCGTTCTGTCCGAGGTGTCCCGCTCCCTGATCCCCTCTGACCTGGTCCTGCTGCCGCTGAAGCCTCAGACCTCACGCCGCCTCGTCCTCACCGGACCAAGCGCCTTCCCCTGGCACCCGGCAGTCCGCACACTCGCGGAGTCGGCCGCCGCCCATCTCTCCCGACTGCGCACCGAACCGTAGCGGCCCACCACCAGCTGCCGCCCCAGCCGGTTGTGAGCCGCGCGGGGTTGTCGGGCCACTCGAGCCCGTGGCCGGATAGAAGCCACACATTGTCCAAGCTCCCGGAGGCCATGATGATCGTCCCGTTCGGGGTCCGTGATTTTCTGGACCGCGCCACGACCGTGTACGCCGACCGGATCGGCATCGTCGACGAACCGGACCAGCCGGCCGAACCCTGGGAAGGGCTGACCTACCGGCGGGTCGGCGAGCGGGCGCGGGCCCAGGCCGCCGGACTCGACGCGCTCGGCGTGCCGCACGGCGCGCGCGTGGCGGTGGTCTCACCCAACAGCGCGCGGCTGCTCACCTCGTTCTTCGGCGTCAGCGGCCACGGCCGGGTCCTCGTACCGGTCAACTTCCGCTTGACGGCCGACGAGGTGAGCTACATCGTCGACCACTCGGCGGCGAGCGTGCTCCTCGTCGACCCCGAATTGACGGACCGCCTCGCGCAGGTCAACTGCAAGCACCGCTTCACGCTGGGGGCCGCCGCGGATGCGGAGCTGTACCGGGGGGGGGGGGGGGGAGAACAATGGGCCGAGGACGAAAAAGAAAACACGAACCCCAACCACACCACCAACACAAATGCCCGCCCCAAAAGAAAGCGAATTACCCCACCA
>NZ_JBVHXR010000015.1:14304-30781 GCF_055569295.1 Streptomyces sp. NPDC029292 | reverse complement strand
TAGGCGCGGGAGGGAAGAATCGCTGCGGGAGGGGCAACGGAAAGCGTTTTGTTGTGGTGGGGGTTGGCGGGGGGGGGGAGCTTTCCCTTTCCCCCCCCCCCCCACAGCCCTGGCACGCGGACGAGAACGCGACCGCGACCATCAACTACACCAGCGGTACGACGGCCCGCCCCAAGGGAGTGCAGATCACCCATCGCAACATCTGGGTGAACGCGGTGACCTTCGCCCTGCACGCGGGTGTAACCGACCGGGACGTATATCTGCACACGCTGCCGATGTTCCACGCGAACGGCTGGGGCATGCCGTTCGCGATGTCGGCGCTGGGCGTGCGGCAGATCGTGCTGCGCAAGGTGGACGGGGCCGAGATCCTGCGCCGGGTGGCCGAACACGGGGTGACCGTGATGTGCGCGGCGCCCGCGGTCGTGAACGCGGTGCTGGCCGCGGCCGAGTCCTGGGACGGCGAGATCCCCGGCCGCGACCGGGTGCGCATCATCGTCGCCGGGGCTCCGCCGCCCACCCGCACCATCGCGCGCGTCGAGTCCGAGCTGGGCTGGGAGTTCATCCAGATCTACGGCCTCACCGAGACCTCGCCCCTGCTCACGATCAACCGCACCCGCGCCGAATGGGACGACCTCGACACCCAGAAGCGGGCGGAGAAGCTGGTGCGGGCGGGCGCTCCCGCGCTGGGCGTGACGCTGCGCACGGACGACGAGGGCGAGGTTCTCGCGCGCTCGAACGTGGTGATGGACGGGTATTGGGAGCAGCCACAGGAGACCGCTGGGGCACTGTCGGAGGGCTGGTTCCACACCGGGGACGGTGGGTCGGTCGGCGAGTACGGGCATCTGACGATCAGTGACCGCAAGAAGGACGTCATCATCACGGGTGGTGAGAACGTGTCCTCGATCGAGGTGGAGGACACACTCTTCAATCATCCCGCGGTCGCCGAGGTCGCGGTGATCGGTGTGCCGCACGAGAAGTGGGGCGAGACCGTCAAGGCTCTGGTGGTCCTCGTACCCGGCGCGGAGGTGACGCAGGACGAGCTCATCCGGTACTGCAAGGAGAGCCTCGCCGGGTACAAGGCGCCGACGTCGGTGGAATTCCGCACCCAGCTGGCCCGCACGGCGACCGGCAAACTGCAGAAGTACAAGCTGCGCGAGCCGTACTGGGAAGGCCACGAACGGGGCGTGAACTGAGGCGCTCGCGCCGCACCGCGCATCCATCCCACTGTCGCACGTCCGTGTCGTCGTCGGACAGCGGCGAGTTCGCGTTCCTCGCGCACTGCTCCGACGGTCGTTCAACTCCAGCTCGGCAAGGCGCCCTTCGGCGCGCCGTACGGCACCGGTCGGCCCGTGAAGGCGTCCAGGAGGACGCGGTCGCCGACCGGCCGGTGCAGCTTCACCGTCATCTCCTCGCCTTTCATGTCGCTGGTGCAGGGACCGTCCTTCGTCCCGACGACGGACGCGGACAGCACCACGCTGCCGCTCGTCTCCAGCACGTCCACGGCGGGGCCGTCGTCGCAGGATCCGTGGTTGGCGATCACGGTGACGGACCGTCCGTTCGTGGCTACCGCGACCAGTCGGCCGAGCGGCGCCAGCTCGTCGGTGGGCACCTGCCGGGCCGGCTCGATCGGCGGCTCGGGGAGTTTCGAGGGGCTGAGGGCGACCCGCTTGAGCGGGGTGTCGTAGCCCTCCAGAGTGAACAGCCAGGCCGGGACGGTCGCCGGGCCACGGCTGGTGGTGAGGGTCATCTCGCCCAGCTTCGCCTCGGTCACGGTCAGGTGCGGTCCGTCGTTGCTGCCGCGTGCCACTGTCTTGTACGCCTGCTGCGCCCCCATGAGCGGCAGCGTGAGCGAGCCTCCGTTCTCCCACTTCACTTGCCCGTCCTTGGGCCGGGTGGTGGGAAGCGTGCCGCGCAGGACGATGTTCTGGGTCGTGTAGGCCTGCTTGTCGGGTTCGTTGCGGAAGGCTGTGTCGGGCAGTTGGACCGCTTCGTCCATCGGGTAGTAGCCCTTGCTCCATGCCTCGGCAGCCTTGGATCCGTCCCAGGCGTCGGCGACCTGGCGGGCGCGGGCCCCCGGCTGCGGCGCCGAGTCGGCACCGCGGCTGCCGGCGTTCTCGCTGCCGCACCCGACAACAGCACCGGCTCCGGTGGTGAACAGGGCGAGGACGACGAGCAGATTGACGGTCCGCGTGATGTTCGTAGGCATGGGTCCCCCGGGGACTGACGGTGACGAGTGGAGGCTGTGCGGTGCGAGGTGAAGGCCGCACCGTCCCTATGACGCGCCAACCGCGCGCCGCGTTCGGTCCAGCTCTGGGCCCGTCACGGGCGTTGGGGCTGCGGTGTGAGGACCAGCATGGTGACGTCGTCACGGACCGTCGGGCAGAACCGTAGGAGGTCCTCCCACACACGGTCGGTCAGCGCGGTCGGCGCCTCCTCGGCGAACGCGGCCAGACGTTCGGCCAGCGGGTAGAAGGCGCCGGTCTTGTCCCGGGACTCCGTCACTCCGTCGGATACCAGGAACAGCCGGTCGCCGCGCTCCAGCCGGACCGTGCACGCGAGCGGCGGAGCGATGTCGAAGAGCCCGAGACCCAGCGGAGCCCCCGGCTCGGAATCGAGTTCGACGGCCTTTCCGGCGCGCAGCAGCAGCGGAGGGGGGTGCCCGCAGGACACGAGCCGCACCGCGTCGGCGCCGGGTGAAAACTCCAGGAGTACGGCGGTGGCGAAGAGCTCGGCATGCTCGGTTCCGGCGGAGTCCACGACCAGCCTGCGTTCGAGGCGGGCCGCTGCCGTCTCCAGGTCGCGCTGGTCGAGCACGGTCTCCCGGAACGCTCCGAGGAGCGAAGCGACCGTGCCGACGGCCGGCAGCCCGTGCCCTTGGACGTCGCCCATCACAGCGCGCACGCCGTAGGGGCCGTCGCGCACGTCGAAGAAGTCGCCTCCGACCAGTGTTCCGTGCTGTGCCGCCCGGTACAGACCGGCGCAGATCACCGGGCCGACGTGCTCGGGGAGCGGTGGCAGGACCGCGAGCTGGGCGGCTTCCGCGACGGTCCGCACGGTGACCAGGTGCGCGTCGCGGCGGCTGCGTACGAGAGACACGAACACGCTGAGCACAGCGATGAAGGTGATGGTCAGCAGGTCGGTGTTGCCCGGGCGGTTGAGCTGCAGGGCCGGGACGTTCAGCAGCATGACGACCACGCCGCCGAAGACAGCCGTGGCCGCGGGCCCGTAGGAGAGCACGGCCAGCGACGGAATGACGCCCAGCAGAAAACCGATGTCCAGGGGGTGGCGACTCGCGAGTTCGACTGCGCAGACGCCCACCAGCAGAGCCGGCGGCAGCATCCGTACCCAGCGTGGAGGCGGCGAGCCGCGCAGCCAGCCCTGGTGTCCACCGTCCCGCTGCCTGGACGCGGCCCTGGTGGCCATAGCGCTCCTCCTTATGCCACCACGCTTCTACTTTCGGCCGAACCGTGCACATGGGGCGGCGCGGATGGAAGCGGTATGTACATGGATAAATGTACTCCGTAACGATCGGCGCCCGACCGGAGCGACGAACGACGTCGAGGAGCCCCGCCACCCCAGGGATCAGGGTGACGAGGCTCCGTTACCGCTACCGTGTCAGCCGTCGATGCGGTGCGTGGTCCAGAACGAGGTCAGGTCCGTGGTCGTGGCGGCCTGGGCGGCGGCCTTGAACTCGGACGTGGTGGAGACGCCGTACCAGTGCGACGTGGCGTAGTCCTTGAGGAGTTTGGCCATGGCGGTGTCGCCGAGGACGCGGCGCAGGTCGTGCAGGGCGCACTTGCCGTAGCCGTAGACGACGGTGGAGTACCGGGACGAGTGGGCGTCCCAGTAGGCCATCGAGTTGGTGATCTTCTCCGCCGTCGAGGCCCAGGAGACGCTGTTCCAGCAGTTGGTGCCGGTTTTGTTGAGCGCCAGGTCGGTGGCGTAGTCGGTGAACGCCTCATCGAGCCAGGGACTGTTGTACTCGTCGTCGCCGACGATCCCGTAGAACCACTGGTGACCGATCTCATGGGTGAGCGCCGTGGTGCTGACCAGGTCGAGGACGAACCCGGGGTACTCCATGCCGCCGAACCAGAAGTTGTTGTCGATCACCGCGTCCAGCTCGCCGTAGGGGTAGGCGCCGAACCGGGCCGCGTGGGCGTCCACGGCGGTCTTCGCGGTGGTGAGCATCGACTGCGCGTCGGCCGAGCTGATGCCCGAGACGGAGTAGACGTTCACCGGGGTGCCGGCGGTCGAGGTGCCGGAGATCTTGGTGAAGGGGCCCGCCGCCCAGGCGAAGTCACGGACCTTGGAGGCGGTGGCGGTGGTGACCGTACGTCCGCTGGAGCCGGGGGTGTCGGCCGAGGCGCCGGTGGCCGGTACCAGCAGGGTGGCCGGGTGGTCGAGGGTCACCTTGAAGTCGGCGGCCAGGGAGTAGAACGACTCGCCGTTGTTCGTGTACGGGTCCAGGTGCCAGCCCGCCCCGTCCTTGACCGCGAGTACGGGCAGGGCGTTGCCGATGAAGCTGAAGGCCCCGTCGTAGCCGAAACGGTCGGCGCCGCTGGGGACGGTGATGCCCAGGTCGAAGCCGATCGTGGCGGTCTGCCCCTGCGCCAGCGGGGTCGGCAGCGCGATCTGCAGGGCCGTGCAGCCGACGGAAAGGGCGCCCGCGGTGCCACCGGTGACGTTGCTGACCGTGATCGGCATGGCGGAGCAGGTGCCGTGGTAGTTGTCCCACAGCCTCAGGTACACCTCGCTGAGCGCGGTGGAGGAGGCGTTGGTGAACGTCGTGCTCTCGTGGCCGGTCCAGACGGTGCCGCTCGTGTTGCTGCTCAGGCTGACGGTGTACGAGGGTGCGGCCGGGGTGCGCGTGGAGTCCGCCGGCGGGGTCGTGTCACCGGAGGTGTTGAGGGCGACGTCGTCGATGACGAAGCTCGTCTGGAGGCTGGAGTCCTCGGTGCCGGTGAAGGCGACGTTCACGGTCTGGCCCGCGAAAGAGGACACGTCGAACGACTTCTGCACGTAACCGGTGGCCTTGTTCAGGTTCGAGTACGTCGCCAGCGTCGTACTGCCGATCTTCGCCGTGAGCTTGTCGTACGCGGTGGACGAGGTCGTCTCGGCGGTGTCGATGTGCAGCCAGAAGGTGAGGGTGGCGCTGCTGCACCCGGACGGGATCGTGACGCTCTGCGAGAGGGTGTCGGTGTGCGTGGAGCCGACACCGTTCAGCCAGGCGAAGCTGGTGCCGCCGTGGGCGGTCTGGCCGGTGCGGTTGGTGATCACGGTGGTCGACGACTGGGTCCAGGGCGAAGTGCCGCTCTCGAAGCCGCCGTTGGTGACCACCTGGGCCGGGGTGCAGGCGGCGGCGAGCGGGGCCGCGGGCGGCGCGGCCGCCGCTGGGGTGACGGGGAGCGAGGCAGCGGCCAACGCGGCGACGGCGAACAGGCTCGCGGCGAGGGCCTTGTGGGGGGTTGGTCTCACACGGAACTCCTTTGAGGCGGCCGGGATTCCGGCCTGCTCGGTGGTCGCCCGGACGGCTTGGGTGCGCCGCGGGGTGACCGGGTGAGATTTCTGCTGCGTCTCCCTGGGGGTCAGGGCGACGGCTGCCGGAAGCCTGGCAGATTTGACTGGGACATGCCATCGAATGTGGGGAAAAGCATGCCCTTTCATGGAGCTGTCTCACTCTGTGCGGGCGTCAACCGCGACCAGGGGTTGGGGAGTTCGCCCGTCACCGGACCGGCGACCCCCGCCGCGTTCGTGTGCGGTGCGGACTGCGAGCGGTACGAGTGCCTCGGGTACGCCGTAGCCGAGGTGACAGAACCGCTCGGGCGGATGCCGCGTGGTCCACGCCGGTCTGCGTCGGCCACACCTCACGCCCGTCGGCACAGCAATCCGTTCCGTGATCGTGGAGGCCGATGATCGCGGCAGTCTGAGGGGGAGCGGTTCATGACCACGGCCAAGGACCTGTTGATCATCGCCATGGACGTGGAGCCGAACCGTCCTGTGGGGCAGGGTGACCAGTCGCTCGCACTCGCGGGAGCCGAGGTGATCGATCTCCTCGATGCCGAGGCCCTCGGACTGGACGGCGACCGCATCGTGCCGACACCGCAGCAGACGATGGATGATCATCTGTTGAGCGAGGCTGCGGCGTCACTCAATCGGCAGGTGCCGTACGAGCCGGTCGAAGACTGGCTGTGGCGCAGAGGTCGTGATCTGTCCTCGGCCTATCTGGCCGCTCTCGAGGAGGCCGGCCGGCTCACCCGGCAACGCCGCAGCCGGTTGGCCTTCGGGACCGACCGTATGGCGCTGTCCGACTCGCCCGCTCGCCGCCGGGCGATGAGCCTCTGGGCATCGGACGAACCCGTCCTCGCCGCCCTCGCGGCGGTCGTCGGGATCCATGGCGGGCAGACCACGGACTCCCCGGGCGTCACCGACGACGCGGTGACGACCGTGCTGGCCGCCGTCCACGACGCCGTGATGGAACTGGAAGCCGTACGCCAAAGGCGGGCCATCGAAAACGCGGCGTTCGCCAACATCTGGCGAGGGGCGTGACGAGGACGTGCGCGAGCGACGCGGCTGGGCGCGGCGGCGTGATCAGCACGATGCGTGGCTTCCCGCGTCGTCGATGACGCCGCAGACACCTCTGGTCCTCGGCTGCCGCACTGGTTCCGGGCCGCGGCGGTGGGCCGTTCACCCGCGGCCTGACGGTGATCACTTGGGCTCGCGTGGCTTGCCCTCAGGGCCGGGCGCGTCCTGGGCGCGGGCGTCGTCGCTTGACGTGCCCCGTGATCTCATGGTGCCCGTGACGCGCTGAATCGCCTTCGTCAGCGGGTGCGGCGAGCGCCCGTCCTGTCCGTGCGATGTCTCGCGTACGGAGTATGCCGTCCCCCGTGACTCTCTGATCTCGGCCAGCGCCGCATGGGCGAGGTCGGCCGCCTCGCGGTACAGGTCGCGCGACTTGGTCATGGCGTCGAGCGCTTCGGCATAGGCATCCACCAGCCCGCGTGCGTGGGCCAGTTCCTCTTCGAGAGTCAGTAGATGCCAGTCCTGCCGGAGAGCGGTGAGGGCTTCCGCCGCGCCGTCCGGCAGCGGCCAGGGCAGCGCGGCACAGCGTACGACCTTGTCCAGGAGCTCCGTCGGCTCCGAGCCGTCGAGGAACACGCTGCGCACGGTGAACTCCTGCTCGTCGTACCCGAGCCGGGCAGGCGTGCCGGGCAGAATGACGGCGCCACCGCGCGGGACCCGCACGCCCAGGTCGTACAGCGCCCAGTTGACGGCCTGGAACTGCTCGGGCGCGGCGCGGTGTTCCACGACGCGATGCCGCAGTCCGGGCGGGAGCAGGCGGGCGAGGGGGAGACGGCCGCGGTGGTCGGTGGTCATCGCCTCGTGGACGACGACGTTGATGCTCCAGCTGCGGCGCGCCGTCTCCCTGAGCAGGCGACGCATGGCAGCGTCGTCCCGCGGGAGCGGGTTGATGTCCTGCAGGCGGAGCCCGGCCACAGTGTCGTGGTCCCAGGAGATGTCGCTCTTCTCGGGCCAGAACATGGTTGCGGGAGAGGGCCACGCGGGATCCCAGGGCCGGTCCGCCTCGGCCGCCAGCGTCCAGCGCCGCTCTTCGTCCGTGCGCTCCCGCCCGTCGGTGGTGAGCCGTGCCCGTACGGTAATGGCGTCGGCGACCTGCCAGCGGGCCTCGAAGACATGCCCGTCGGGTTCCGAGGAGTTCCCGGTCTCCAGGAAGTCGTGGATCGTCTCGCCGGTCTTCAGCTTCCGCAGGTTGTCCCGAAGGACCTCCTGCGGGGCGGGGCCGGTGTGGCGCCCGCTTGCCAGCCAGACTGTTTCCGGGGCCGTGGCACGGGTGGTGGGGGACTTGGGCATGGGTCACTTTGCGGGTGGGGGGCGGCGTGTGCTCCCAGTATGGTCAATGGAGGTCGGTCCGGGGTCACCGGGTGCGGCCGCTACGTGCTGGGCGACCGCGGCGGAGCCGGGCCGGCCCGCATTTTCGAACCGTGCCGACAGGGGTCGTGCCGTCCAACAGGCGGCGGGCCACCGGCGCTCCTATGCTTGTGGCGTAGGGCTTTGAGGCTTGTTACCTACGACATGGCTGTGACCCGCGATCTGTGGCGCACCTTGCGCCCTGTGCCGCGGTCCGGCCGCGAGGGACTCGCACCTCCCTCGCCACGTCGTCCCCTGTTCCTGGACGCTCTTGCTCGGCGGTCCTTCCTGTCGGCGTCCTCGCAGGCGGACTCACTCCCACTCCGCTCTCGTCCACGACGATCGCGGGTTTTGTCCTCATGCGCTGGGGGTCAGCCCATGACGCAGGCGTACAGACGATTGCGAAGGGGAGCCGCCACAGCCGTGGCGGTGGGGGCGTTGATGGTTCCGGTCGCGGCTGGCACGGCCTTCGGGACACCCGCGTTCGTGCGCACAGCTGCCACCGCGGCCGAGCCACCCTCGCCGTCCGCTTCGACGACGGCTGACTTCCGGGAACTCACCCCTGCCGTGACGCGACAGCTCGACGAGGCCGTGCAACAGGTCATGCGGGAGGCGAACGTGCCCGGGGTGACCGTGGGGCTGTGGACGCCCGACATGGGGACCTACGTGCGCTCGTTCGGAGTTGCCGACAAAACCAACGGCCGGATGATGTCGCGGGATCTGTACATGCGGATGGGCAGCGAGACCAAGACGTTCACCGTGACGGCACTGCTGAAGCTGGTCGACGAGGGCAAGGTGAGCCTGGACGATCCGATCGGCAAGTATGTCGACGGCGTGCCCAACGGAGACAAGATCACGTTGCGCGAACTCGCGGGGATGCGCAGCGGACTCTTCAACTACTCGGAGGACCCAGGCTTCTTCAAAGCGCTGACGTCCGATCCGCAGCGGCCGTTCACGCCACAGCAGCTACTCGACTACGCCTTCAAGCACCCCGTGCTGTTCCCGCCGGGTGAGAAGTTCTTCTACTGCAACACCAACCTCATCCTGCTCGGCCTGGTCGTCGAGAAGGTCGGCGGCCAGCCGATAGAGGACTTCATCCAGAAGAACGTCCTCGCACCGGCCGGTATGAACCACACCGTCTTCCCGACCGACGCGGCCTTCCCGACCCCGCACGCACAGGGGTACACCGACCAGACCGCGAACGGGAAGGTCGAGGACACGGCCAACTGGAACCCGTCCTGGGCCTGGGCGGCCGGCGCGATGATCTCCAATCTGGACGATCTGCACGTATGGGCGCGCACGGTTGCCACGGGCATCCTGCCCAACGGCGACACCCTGATCAGCCCCGCCACGCAGAAGCAGCGGCTCATCACGCCGCCCACCACGATCCCGGGCGCCGGGTACGGCCTCGGCATCTTCAACGTCCAGGGCTGGATCGGGCACAACGGCTCACTGCCGGGCTACGAGACCCTGACCATCTATCTTCCGTCGGCGCAAGCGACGCTCGTCGTGCTGCTGAACACCGACATCAACCATGACAACACGGAGCCCAGCACCCTCTTCGGTGAGGCGATCACGAAGATCGTCACGCCGGGGCATGTCTTCAATCTGCCTGCGCAGGCCGCGGCCCGGTGAGGTGTGAGGTGCGGCCCTGCCGTCGACGGAGACGCGTCGGCCGCTCCGCCCAGATCTTCGCCGGTCTCGCAGCGCAGTGTGCGAAGTGCACCGCCAGTCCCCGGGCTCACAGTCTGATGACCACCAGGGCGGTGTCGTCGGTGGCGCCGCTGGGCGGAAGCAGGTCGGACAACAGGGCGTCGGCGAGGGTCTCGGGATCGGCTCCTTGGTGGTCGACCAGGGCGTGGGCGAGGCGGCTCAGCCCTACGTCGATGTCTTCCCGGCGGCGTTCGATCAGACCGTCGGTGTACAGGACCAGCGTGTCGCCAGTCGTGAATTCGATGGCGGCCTGGGGGCGGTCGGCGTGCTCGGGGCGGGCTCCGAGCGGCGGGTCGGTGGCCTGATCCAAGAACTCCACGTTGCCGTCGCCGCTCAGGAGGGCGGGCGGCGGGTGGCCCGCACTGCTGTAGGTGAGGGTGTGGGTGTCCCAGTCGATGCGGATGGTCACGGCGGTGGTGGATTCGGCGCCGTCGACGGAACGCGCGTACAGGCCGAGGACTTCAAGTGCTTGGGCGGGGCCGGACGAGACGAGGGAGGCGGCGCTGAGGGCGCTGCGCAACTGCCCCATGACGCATGCCGCGGCCAGTCCGTGGCCGACGACGTCGCCCACGGCGACCACGATGCGATCGCCGGACAGGTCCACCAGGTCGTACCAGTCGCCGCACACGTTCAGCGCGCCGACGGCGGGGTGATAGCGCACGGCAGTGCGGTGGTGACCCACCTGGCGGAGAGCGGGCAGCAACGCGTCCTGCAGGGCGAGGGCGACCTCGCGTTCGCGGGCGTGGGCCTGCCGCAGGCGCTCGTTGACCTCCTGCAGGTCCCGGGCGCGCGTGTAGAGCTCGGCCTCCAGGACGCGGGCCCGGTCACCACCGTTCCGCCCGCCCCGGGCGCGGATGAGTTCGGTGACCTCCTCCACCCGATGGACCAGCAGCACCACGTTGCCTTCCTCGTTGCGCACCGGGGCATTGATCGGGCTCCAGTACCGCTCCTCCCACTCGCCGGGCCGGTCCACCGATTCGACGTCATAACGCTGCAGGGCCATGGTGTCGCGCTCCCCGGTCGCCGCCACCCGCTGCAGGGACGCTCCCAGGTTCCGCATCCCGCTCGCGGCCGTGTCCTCGGGCCTGTCGGGGAACACGTCGAACAAGTGCCTCCCGATCAGCTGCTCACGGGTGCGCCCGGAGTAGTGCAGGAAGTCCTCGTTCGCGTCCGCGTAGACCAGTTGCGGAGTGAGCAGCGCGACCATGCCGGGCAGGGCGTGGAAGACCGCCCTGTAGTCGATTCCTGGTCCTGTCACCCGTCCACCCGTCTCGTACCGGCCCTGGTCGTGTCCCACACGATAAGAGCGGCAGGTCGGATTGCCTGTGACCCACCCGCTCCGGTCGTGGGTAAAACCCACGAGCGGGGCAGTGGTTTTGTCGGGCCGTCGGTCTGCGCAGTCGCCGGCTGGGGCCCACGTGGTCAAACCCCGGCCAGCCGCGTCACCAACCTGTCCGGACAGCGCACCTAGCCCGCTTGCCGGTCCCGTACGGCGTCGGCCACGGACGTGGCGGCGCGGATGAGTGCCGCCGTGGCCGGCGAACGGGACTGCTGCGGCCAGGCGATGGTGAGGACCGAGGGCGGTGCGTCCGGGACCGGCCGGTAGACGACACCCGGGCGCGGACAGCGGGCGGCGGCGGAGGCGGGCAGCAGGGGGTGGGGCCGCCCAGTCCGACGAGCATGAGCAGTTGGGCGAGGTCACGTCTCTCGCTGCGGATCTCGGCGAGGTACCGGTGCAGGTCGCCGGGGCGCAGGCCGAGGGGGAGGTAGGGCGCGGTGTCCACGTTGCCATGGTGGACACGGGAGAGTCCCCGCACGCCTACTTCGCCGCACACGATTACCCGAAGCCCTCGCAGCGACCGCCATCGACATCACGACGGGGTCCTGTCACCCGCGATTCGGGAACCGGGCCCGTCCCGGCCCCGACGAGGCCACCGGGGCCGGACTGGTGGATGTCGGTGCAGCACCGACCTTCGTCCGCACCCAGATCCCGTAACGCATCCGAGAAGCCTGCGCACCGGGTCGTCCCTGCCGCGGCCGGCGTTACGAGGCGGATCCACCACGGGACGACGCCCCGTCGGGAGTCGAGACCGGCACCCCCAGCGGGCGAGCGAGGCCGACCACGCCCTCATCGAGGCGCTGCAGATGCCGCAGGACACGATCCGTGACGCGGTCGTGCCGAGGGGAGCCCGGCTTGTCCGGCTCCAGCATGGCGGCGATGCTCGCGCCGGTCTCGGCCACGCCGCTGGTGTCGTCGTCCGCGACGCGGGCGACCAGAACGTCGATGTTGTGGGCGATGCGCCGCCCCGCGCGCTTGAGACGGGGGTCCGCGGCGACGGACTTGCTGTAGGGGAGGAGTTCGGCCGTCGCCGCCAGTGAACGCGCGTGGTAGGCGCACGTCTCCAGCAGGGCCACGAGGTAGCGCGCGGTCTGGCGGCGGGCCCGCAGCGGGGTGATCGGATGGGTCAACGGCTGCGTGGAGGACCGTAGATCGTCCAGTGCCGTGTCGAGGTCCCGGGCCTTGTCCAGCAGATCGAGCGCGGGCCCGCCGCTCAACTGCTCCACCGCCGCACCGGTGACATCACCGAGCCGGGTCAGCACCGTGCCGAGGAGGTCGTCGGTACGGCGATCGGTGTGCACCGGCAGGATCAGGACGGCCGCGATCACGCCGCAAGCGGCGCCGAGCGCGGTCTCCTCGATGCGCAGGACGAGCACCGTGGCGCTGTAGGTGTTGAGCAGGGTGTACAGCAGCCCCAGCATCGCCGTGACGAAGAAGGACATCAGGGCGTACGACAGCGGCGCGGTGAAGAACATGGCGAAGATGAACACCAGCACGAGTGCGAACGCCGTCCAGGTGTGGTTGCCCACCAGGCCCGCCAGGCCGACACCGGCGACGACTCCGAGGACCGTGCCCAGCAGCCGACGGTAGCCCTTGACGAGGATCTCCCCGGTGGACGCCGTGTTCAGGAAGACGACCCAGCAGGTCAGCACCGCCCAGTACCAGCGCTGGCTGGAGAGGAACTCCCCGCCGACGATGGCCAGGGCCGAACCCACCGACACCTGGACCGCGGCACGCGTCGTGGGACGCTCCAGACCCTTGCGGGCGTCGGCGCCCGGCTCGTCCTCCTCGGCCCCCGCCATGGCGACGTCCTCGGCGTCCAGTTCCTCGCGGGAACGCGTCGTCGCGGGTGTGTCGTCGGATTCGTCCTGGGGTCCGTCGAGGGCCAGCCGCAGACCCAGGACGGAGCGCCCCGCCTCGCCGATGCCGCGGAACACGTCCTGGACGGCGGTCGAGGCGCGCGGCAGATTCTCCTCGTCCCGGTAGCCGAGGAGCCGGTTGCGCAGGTGGGCCAGCGCGGTGCCGCGGTCGTTCGAGACCGGGCGGATCACGAGCAGGCGCAACGCGTTGAGATCGCGGCGCAGCGTCGCGGTGGTGTCGTCCTGGGCGCGCAGCCGGTCGCCGGGCGGCGGCACGGGCGCGTGCGGCAGATGAAGGGTGAGCGTGTCGGCGCGTTCGGCGCTGCGCGCGGTGAGGAGGAGAACGCCGAGCCGCTCGCCGGCGATCTCGGCATCGGCCACCCGGCGCTGGATGAGCGAGGCGGTGGCGCTGTCGCTGGTTCCCTCCTCCAGCCGCCCCTGGATCATCATCGCGCTCTCGTGCAGGCGCGCGGTGTGCCGCCGTACGTCCTCCAGGGCCTTCTCGACGCGGTCGGGCCCGGCGTCGAGCAACTCGATCTGGGCGGACACCAATTGGGCCAGACGAGCCCGGAAGGCCTCGCGCAGTCGCAGCAGGATGCGCTCGGGGGTCTCCACGACCAGGCCGAACCGCACCACCGCGCTGCACCCGAACGCGACGACCAGCGTTCCGCACAGCCCCGGCAGCGCGGAGACAGTGGCTCTGACGAACAGGGAGACGAAGTAGATCTGAAACCCGATGAGTCCCAGCGCCGTACCGCGATCACCGAACCGGCGGCTGTACACCGCGGCGAAAATCAGCGCGATGAAGAAGAGGTCGCCCGCGACGACCCTCGTGTTCAACAGCGCTCCCAGCGACATCGCCACCAGCGCCACGGGCAGACCGAGCGCCAGAGTGAGGGCCTGTTCGCGCCGCTGCTTCTCCTTGATGGCGAAGGTCGCGACCATGGCCGCCATGGCACCGGTCACCATGTGACTCACATCGGCATTGAGCAGTGCCAGGACCAACAGCGTGAGTGCGATGGCGCCGACTGTCCGCAGTCCGGCCATGAGCCGCAACAGCCCGGGGTCGGATGCCGCGAATCGGTCCCAGATCTCCGTCCGGCTCGGCCGTGTCACTGTCCTCACGCTGCCGCTTTTCCCGCTTCCGTCATGATCCGGAGTTCCAGCATGGCACGCGTCAACGTCGCGTCCTGCGCTGCCCCGCCGTCCGATGGCCACGGCCAGGGGATGTCCCAGGCATGGTCCAGGGACGTCCCCACCAGTGCTGCGGGCCCTGATCGCGGGTATCCGCGGCGAGCAACTGGTCCCAGTCGGACCAGGATTTTCCCCGCGCACTTTTGAGTCTCATCCCATAGATGCATGCCCCCGATCGAGTGGGCGCGCTCACTCGATCGGGGCCATCGAGGAGCGCGGGCGTACCACCGGCCGACCACCCGCGTTGCAGCGACATGGACAGCATTTCCACCACGACTGGGTGCCTCCTGGACCACGGTGTGCCCCCTCGGCGGTACGCCGAACTCGGCGATGCGCACCGCTCGAACCCGCCGATCTACGCCTCCCTTGTGGCCGAGTGGTGGGCCAGGGGGCGGATAGTGCCAGGCCGGCACGATGCGCAGTGGGCTGCCCTCACCGCTCCGAAGGGGGCCGGGAGGCAGGACGCGTCGGACCCCGCGGCGGGCGCGGGGCGGTGGGAACGCGTGGACCTCTCGTTGGCCGGCAGTAGGGATCCCGCGGGCTGAGGAATCCGCGTTGCGGTGCACGCAAGGGCCGACGACGAACGTGCGGCTGTGCGCTGCCACCGCTGTGTTCAGGGCGCCGTGAAGAGAGCCGGGAAGCGGGGAGCGAGCCAGGGCTTGCGGCCCCGGACGAGGATGCGGCCCTGGGCGATGGCGCCCCACTGGTCACGACGGCCGAGCGCCATCAGAAGGAAGGTGACCGGCTCGATGAGGATGGTGCAGTCCGGGCGGGCCGGCGGCTGCGAGTCAACGGACACCGCACCGTCGCTCACCGTCACACCGAATCGGCCTCCGCCCCACAAGCGGATCGCGTAGCGGGCGGTCAGGTTGGCTGTGCGGTCGGTGTCGGTCACCCGTGGCATGGCCGTGATCATGAAGGGCATGGTCAGCTCGACCCGGGCACGGTCGATCATGTGCGGACGACCCAGTGCACGGGCGAGATCGTAACCATGGCCCAGCATGTGCGTGAGCAGGTACGACCCCAGCACGCCCAGGCTCATCGGACCCAGCGGAGTGACGACAGTCCCCTCCGTGGCACTCTCGTTCATCGCCTTGAGGTAAGCATCAGCCTGCGCCACGATCATCGCCGCCAGCGGCTCGGCCCCACGCTCGCCGAACTCGGCGAGCGCCCGCTCATTGGCCGCGGCGAGGCTCTGCGGCGTACCGTCCCCGTAACTGCGTGCGTGTCCTGTCGCGATATCGGCCATCAGTTCGTTGGCCTGCGCCAGATGCGCTGCCGCTTCCCCGACGTTCCACTGTGACCTGGGTACCGGAAGCTTCATGTCGACGCCCGGGTGCAGCAGCGCGGCGATCTCATCGGCGGTATCGCGTATGGCCCCGCCAAGCCCCTCGGGCACAGTGCCCCGTATGTCCTGCCCAGCCGCTGATTCCACGCCGTTCCCATGCTCGGTCTCGTGCCCGTGCCGGATGCGTGCGCAACCGGGCGGCGAACACGTTACGGATCGCCCGGAGCACAGAAGATCAGGCAATGGAGGCTGCGACAAGACCCTGAGCAGCGAGATCGAGTCGGCTCGGCGAAGGACCCGCGGGCCGTCGGGGAGGTCAGTTCCAGAGTGGATAGGTGACCGTTCGCTCGAAACCGTCCGGCCTGCGGTCGGTGTAGAACAGGCTCATCCGGGTGTAGTGCTGCAGCTGCGGGTGCTTCTTCCAGGGCTGCGGATGGTCGAGCCGTACGACGACCGCGTATGAGTGGAACTTGCCCGCCGCGCAGTATGGCTTGCAGTCGTTCACGACGTTGAAGCCCGTGGCGATCGCCGAGTTGGGGAGCCACTGCGACCAGTGGAGCGTGGAGAGGAGGCTGTTGCCGTCGCCGCAGGCGAGCATGAAGTCGGCGGGGCGTACTTCTGGGTGCCAGAAGCAGTCGACGATCACGGGGCGTCCGGGCCGCTGTGTCACGGCCTGCGCAGCCGGCGGGGCGGCGGAGGCCGTTCCCATGACTGCCGCGAGCGATGCGGCCGCACAGAGCGAAACCGCCGTTCTCACTGTGTGTCTCCGCATGTCCGCTCCCCGCCGACTGTCTCCGCTACCCATGGCCCCGCGCCTGCACCTCTGTGCACCTGTGGTCTGCTCGCGTGCCGAGGTCTGGTGGTGGGGCTGACGCAGGACGGTGTGTCGTTCCGTCGCCAGCGATCGTCTCTGTACTGACGCTACGACCGTGTCAGGGGATGCACCACTCGAACGGAGCAACGTCGCGTTCTCGCGAGAGTGTCGCGGTGCCGACTTCCCCGTTGCCAAGTGAGCTGCTCGCGAGCGAGCGAGTTCCGGGACATGCCGCGGGGGGGGGGGGGGGGGGGGGGGGGGAGGGGGGGGGGGGGGGGGGGGGGGGGGGTGTTGGGGGGGGGGGGGGGGGGGCGGGGGGTGTCTTTTGTGGTTTGAAGAGCGGG
>NZ_JBVHXR010000015.1:0-14294 GCF_055569295.1 Streptomyces sp. NPDC029292 | reverse complement strand
GCGCAGCCCCCCCCCCCCGCCCCCCCACCCCCCCCCCCCCCCCCCCCCCCCCCCCCCCCCCCCCCCCCCCCCCCCCCCCCCCCCCCGGCTGTACGCGCCCTTTGCGGCCGGAGGGGAAGCGTTCCTGTTTCCTATTCGACCTTGGCCCAGTCGAGCGTGCGCTCCACCGCCTTCTTCCAGCCCGCGTAACCCTCCGCGCGCTGGTCCTCGGACCACTGGGGCTCCCAGCGCTTGGACTCCTGCCAGTGGGTGCGCAGTTCGTCGGTGGTCTGCCAGAAGCCGGTGGCCAGACCCGCCGCGTAGGCGGCACCCAGCGCGGTGGTCTCGGCGACCACCGGACGGCTGACCGGTACGCCGAGGATGTCGGCCTGGATCTGCATGCACAGGTCGTTGGCGGTCACACCGCCGTCGACCTTGAGCACGTCGAGGTGGACTCCGGAGTCCTGTTCCATGGCTTCGACGACGTCGCGGCTCTGGTAGCAGATGGCTTCCAGGGTCGCCCGGGCCAGGTGGCCGTTGTCGTTGTACCGGGCGAGGCCGACGATCGCGCCGCGGGCGTCGGAGCGCCAGTACGGGGCGAACAGGCCCGAGAACGCGGGGACGAAGTACACGCCGCCGTTGTCCTCGACGGTACGGGCCAGGGTCTCGCTGTCGGCCGCGTTCTTGATGATCTTCATCTGGTCGCGCAGCCATTGCACCGCGGATCCGGTGACCGCGATGGAGCCCTCCAGGGCGTAGATCGCCGGGCTGTCGCCGAACTGGTAGGCCACGGTGGTGAGGAGGCCGTGCTGCGAGCGGACCAGTTCTGTGCCGGTGTTGAGCACCAGGAAGTTGCCGGTGCCGTAGGTGTTCTTGGCTTCACCCGGCGCGTAGCAGACCTGCCCGACGGTGGCTGCCTGCTGGTCGCCGAGCACCCCGGTGATGGGGATGGCGGCCTGCAGCGGCCGGGAGGTGCGCGTCACCCCGTACGCCTCCCGGTGGGACGAGGGGTTGATGGTGGGCAGCATCGCCCGCGGGATGTTGAAGAAGCCCAGCAACTCGTCGTCCCAGTCGAGGGTTTCCAGGTCCATGAGCATGGTGCGGCTCGCGTTGGTCACATCGGTGGCGTGGATGCCGCCGTTGGGGCCGCCGGTCAGGTTCCACAGGACCCAGCAGTCCGTGTTGCCGAACAGGGCGTTCCCCTGCTCCGCCGCCTCGCGGACGCCGTCGACGTTCTCCAGGATCCACTGGATCTTGCCGCCGGAGAAGTAGGTCGCCGGCGGCAACCCCGCCTTGCGGCGGATGACATCGCCCTGGCCCGAACGTTCCAGGGCCGCGGCGATGGAGTCTGTGCGGGTGTCCTGCCAGACGATGGCGTTGTAGTAGGGACGGCCGTTGCGCGGGTCCCAGACCACGGTGGTCTCCCGCTGGTTGGTGATGCCGATCGCCGCCAGGTCTTCCGGGGACAGGTTCCCGTGCCGGAGGGCGTTCTGCATCACCGAGTTGGTGCGTTCCCAGATCTCCACCGGGTCGTGCTCGACCCACCCGGAGCGCGGAAGGATCTGGGCGTGCTCCAGCTGGTGCTTCGCCACTTCATTGCCGGCGTGGTCGAAGATCATGAATCGAGTACTGGTGGTCCCTTGGTCCACCGCGCCCACGAAGTCCGCCATAGCGTGTCGCCTCTCTGGTGGGTGTCAGTCCTCGGGGGCGGGGACACGTCCGGGGGGCTCCGGCTCTGCCGTGGGCAGGAACCGGCCGATGAAGGCCTTGTACACGCCGGCGCCGAGCACACCACCGATCAGCGGACCGACGATCGGCACCCAGTAGTAGAGGTTCCCGTACTGATCTCGCCATGCTCCGCCGTACCCCGTGATGAAACTGGCCAGCCGGGGACCGAAGTCACGCGCCGGGTTGATCGCGTAGCCCGCGAGGGTGCCCCATGCCATGCCGATCCCCACGACGACCAGGCCGATGATGAACGGGGCCAGGTTGGCGCCGGGAGGCGTGTTGAGCAGGTCCGTGATCGCCAGGATCAGCAGCAGCAGAATCGCCGTGCCGATGACCTGGTCACGAAACGCGCCCCACTCGTGGACCGGCAGGTTCGGATTGCCGTTGGCGGGGAGCGTCGAGAACACGAACTGCGTCTTGATGGTGTGTCCGGGGTCTGCCTTCGCCAGCGCCTCGGTGTAGTTCCAGCGCACGATGAGAGCCGCCACGAAGGCGCCGGCCGTCTGGGCCAGCACGTAGGGCACCACCTTGCGCCACGGGAATCCCTTGAACGTGGCCAAGGCGACGGTCACCGCGGGATTGAGATGCGCACCGCTCAGCCGTGCCGCGACGTAGACGCCCATGGTGACACCGATGCCCCACGCCCAGGCGATGCTGTCGTGGTTGCCGAGGCCACCGGGTGGCGTTGTGAGCGCTCCACCGGCGACCACTTGGGCCACCACGCCGACACCGAAGAGGATGAGAATCATGGTGCCGAGGAATTCGGCCGACACCTCGCCGATGAGCCCCAGCCTTTTGAGTCGCTCAGCCATGGAAGCCCGCTTTCCCGCCGGCGCAGGACCGGCCGTCGAACTGCCCGAGCCCTCCCCGTATCAGCGTAGGACGATCACCATCAAATCGCACAGGAAGGAGATATCGCCCTTCGGTGGGGTGATCTCCCCTAGACTGAGCCCCTTGAGGCGAGCCCGCGGACACGGCTCGCGCGCGGTGGTAGACCGGCTTACTCGCGCTCCACCAGATGGGGCGGTGCCCGCCGGCGGACCGCCTTCTCGGCTACCTGCGGCGTCGGCTGTAGACGTCCGCATGCCGGGTGTTGATCACGGCCGTCGTCGGGGACCTCGGCCTGAACGTGGACACGTACCTAGAACACGACCTAGACCACTCGGTCCAGGGTCAACTGGACAGCCGTCCGTGACTACTGTCCGTGATCTTCTGTTGAAAGTGCTCGGTGTTGCGGCATGCGAGTCGGTCGAGTTCCTCGCCGATCGCCTCGCGCAGGGCATTGTGCTGAGGGCCGAGCGCATACCGCTCGTCGCTCCACCGTTCTGGCGGATACAGCCACACGGGCCTACCCACAAGATCGGCAGACTCCCATGCGAACCGCGGCCACACATGCGCATGCAGGAACGTGTCCGTGTTCCCCAGAATCTCCAGGTTGACCCGCCGGAAGGCCGGATCCAGCCGCTTGCACGCGCGTTCGACGGCCTCGCCCAGCCTGTCCATGTCGGACAGGAACGCCAGCCGCTTGGTCTTGGGAAGCTCCGACAGCCGCTGCACCGCAGGATCACCCACGAGCAGTACCGAGTACCCCGGGAGGAATTGGACATCCCCGATCACCGCGAACCCCGCCTCCAGCGTCCGCAGCACCGTGGGATTCTCGCCCCGGAGCGCGCTGCCGATCCGGTCCTTCCGCCAGTCATTGGTCACGATCGGCGACCTTACATACCGCTGATCAGCCAGCCATCGACCGCAACCCGGACCACATGCTCTTGATCGTCACTGCGGACAGCCGATCCGCGATACGCAAGTGGGCACTCAGCCTCTGGTCAGGCAGAAGGGATGCCCGGCCGGGTCGGTGAAGACCCGCCACCTGTCGCCGCCCGGTTGGTACTCAGGCTTGACCGCGCCTAGCTTCAGGAGCAGGGCCTCAGCCTCGTCAAGGTCATCGACCGCGAAGTCAAGGTGGACTTGCTGCGGCACGGTCTGGTCGGGCCAGCGCGGAGCCTGGTAGTCGTCGACCTGCTGGAAACCGATGAGGAGCCCGTCCCCGCGGGTGAGCCCGGCGAAGTCACCGTTGGATTCAGCGTGGAGCTCGAGCCCGGTGGCCTGCTGATAGAACGCGGCCAGCGCCAAAGGGTCAGAGCAGTCGAATGTTATCGCCGTTAGCTTCATCTTCGCGGGCATGGAAACTCCGTAACGACTATCGCACTGTTCGGACTTGCGTGATGTCACAACATAAGGATCAGCATCAAACTCCGCGATCTGGTTTCGCGTCGGCGCAGAGCCTCGGCGCAGAGTCGGCGTGATGGACAGCCCCCACGCTCTTCCGTGATGACTACGTCAGTTGCCCGCCTCTGGCAGTCGTCTCGTGCACTGATCGGTACGGCGCGCCGCCGGACAGCACTCCGCGCGGCACCCCGTCCGGGTCACGGCCGCATCCGCAGACAGGCGTGTGTGGGTCACCGCGTCCGTACGCGCTCACGTCCTCGCCGGTACCGGACGCCGGAGCAGGTAGACGGCCGCGGTCGAGACCAGGACGGCCATGCACGCGATGAACACCAGCCCTGCGCCCTCCAGGCCGATCGGACCCGCCAGTACCCCTACACCGATCACCGGCACCGAGATGCCCGCGTAAGCCACCACGAACAGCGTCGAGATCACCGCCGCGCGCCGGTCCGCGGGAGACGCCTCGGCCACTGCGGACAGCGCCCCGCGGAACGCCAGCCCCTGCCCGCCCCCGCCGACGATCGCGCTCAGCACCACCAGCGGCAGCAGGTCCCACCGCAGCGCGCCCGCGAGCAGCGCCAGCCCGGCGAGGAGTCCGGCACAGCCCAATGGCAGCGATCGCCCCACTCCGACCCGGCCGACGGCCAGTTGCCCGGCGGTCGAGGCGAAGAAGGCCAGCGCGACGACCAACCCGCTCACGGCGTGGTTGTGCACGTTCAGGGACTGTGCGAGGAACGCCGGGCTGACCGACGTGAACACCCCGAACAATGCGAACCCCACGAACGAAGCGATCGCCGCCGGCCCGAACACCGCCCGCACCTGCGTGGGCAGGCCGGGCCGTTGCGGCCGTACGGTGCTCAACGACTGCCGCTCCCGTACGGTCTCCGGAAGCCACAGCAGGACGGCGGCCGAGCAGGCCACCAGGGCGAGGTGCACGACGAACGGCAGGTACAGCGGCCAGGGAGCGTACTGCGCGAGCACTCCGGCGAGCAGCGGACCGCAGCCCAGCCCGCCCATGTTGGCGGCCGTCGCCACGAACGTGGCCCGGGAGGCTCCGCCGTACGGTGCCAACTCCATCACGTACGCCGTGGCAGCCCCGGTGAACAGACCTGCGGACAGTCCCGACAGCAGCCGCCCCACATACAGCCAGCCCAGCCCGGTGGCGCACAGGAAGCAGACGGCGCTGGCCGCCGCGAATCCCAGGCCCCACAGCAGCACCGGACGCCGGCCCACGGCGTCCGACGCGTTGCCCGCCAGCAGCAGCACGCCGATAACCCCGAAGGCGTACACGGCGTACACGACGGTGACCGTCAGCTCGGAGAACCCGAACTTCTCCTGGTAAAGGCCGTAGAGGGGAGTCGGCAGCGTGGTGCCGGCCATGCACACGGCGAACACAGCCCCGCCGAGCAAACACTGACGCCACCCTCGGCGATCACCGTCCATGCCGCCGACGGTATCCCCGCACGCCGCCCGGGTCCGGCACGGCGTGCCCGGCGAGCCGCCGGTACGGGGGAGCCGAAGGAGACCGACCAAACAGCAGAACCGTTCCCCAATCACCAATCACCCGATCCCCGTGTCGAGACCTGCACACCATCCCGAAGGCGCCCCCTGCCTGAATGGACGCCATCTGCGACGGTGGCGTCCACGCGCAGTCGCAGGGCCAGGGTGTCAGGGTCCGCGCCCATCCGCTCCAGAAGCTCTCGGGCTGTGAGGTCACGCGCGAACGTCAAACTCAACAACGGAAGATCCCGACCGTACATCCAGTCCAGCCCCGTCATCTGCACTCCTCCACCCCTTGGCAGCTGTCTCTCCGGGCACACTATGTGCCGGGTGTGACATCCGCTGGTGCGCCCGTGATGCCCCAGGGGCGACGCCGTTGCCACGACCTGCTCGTGAACCTGGCTGATGCGGGGCGTTCGGATATCGCGCAGTCGTCCCCTCCGCTCAGAGATCGTCGAGTTGCGTGGGGAGTGCGACCGCCAAGGGGTGCCAAGTTGAGGCGGTGAGGTGGGATGGGACGGTGGAAAACACTTGGACACCCGCTCATCAAGCCGTAGAACTCGAAAATGTGGAGACGCTGGCTCGGCTCTTGGATGGCGGATGGGATCCCAACGAGGTCTTCGGCAACACGACTCTGCTCACGCACGCCATCGACGTAGAAGGCGACAGCGCTCTGCAGAGTGGACAGCCTCTGACCGTTCACACGACGGCAGTGCTGTTGGCGTATGGAGCTGATCCGCAGCTTGCGGATCCTGATGGGCGCACTCCATGGGACATGGCCTCCAGTTATGACCACGACATGGCCCTACGCCTGCTGGACAGGCACATCGATCGCCGCAGAGGTTTGAAGCCGAGCCGCTGACGAGGTACTGGTCATGCCGTTGCAGGATTCATGCCGCTTGGCAGATGGACGTGGACGTCTCATCCCCGCTACCACTGCGCGCGCCGTGCGCCGCAGGGCGGCACTCCATGGCGAGAAGCATGGGTTGGGCCTCTTGGCTCGGCAAACGCCCTGGCCGCACAACGACGCGAACGCGCCCGCATCCGCAGCGAGAAGCACAACCGCTGGGGCGAATTCGAGATCGGCATCAGAGGCAGGCCACTTCGCACAGCGGTCTGACCACGCAACCCGGCAATCCGTACTAGCGTGGCTACATGTCGACATCCTCGGTGAGGGACTTCTACGACGACCTGGCCCCCGACTACCACCTGATCTTCCAGGATTGGGATGCGAGCATGGCGCGCCAGGCGCAGGCGCTGGGCGAGCTTGTCCGTCAGCGTCTGGGAGCGGGACCGCATACGGTCCTGGACTGTTCCTGCGGGATCGGCACCCAAGCGATCGGGCTGGCCCTGCGCGGGCACAAGGTCGTCGGCAGTGACCTGAGTCCCCTTGCCGCCGCACGCGCCGCGGCCGAGGCGGCTGCCCGGGGCGCCAACCTCCCGGCCGCCGCCGCAGACATGCGCCTCCTGCCGTTTGCGTCATCCGCCTTCGACCTCGTCGTCTGCGCCGACAACGCGCTCCCGCACCTGCTGTCCGCGCCGGACGTCAAAGGGGCCCTCCTCGGCATGCGACGGGTCCTCCGCAACGGGGGGCTGCTGGCGATCACTGTCCGTGCCTACGACGAGTCCCGCCGGACCAAACCCACCGCCACACCTCCCCAAGTCGTGGAAACCCCCGACGGCAAGGTGATCACCTTTCAGCTGTGGCACTGGCACGAGGACGGCGAACACTACGACTTGGAGCACTTCCAGCTCATCCCCGCAGCGAACACCTGGGCGGTTCGACGACGCCGGACCACGAACTGGGCGCTGACCCGCCCGCAGGTGACACAGTTCGTGGCTGAAGCCGGCTTCACCGACATCACCTGGCACACCCCGGACTCCACCGGGTACTACCAGCCCGTGCTCACCGCACAGCGGGCCCCGTCCGCACCATAGCCCCATACGGCGGCGTCATCACGGCATTCCCTGCCCGACCACTTCCTCCCGACAACTCGGCGAACGTAGCCGGTCAAAGCCCCAGCCGGAGGTCTTGGACGAGCGGTCGGGCGAGCCGGAGCTGGGTAGTTGGCGGAAGTTCATGTCGAGCGGGAGACCTGGACGGTGAACCACTCGTGGTCGAGCCGGGGATGCTCGCGGACCCGGGGCACCCAACACCGATAGGGTTCCGACCAGTTGTGTGACAAGCAGTAGAGCGCTACGGGAGTCGGGAACGTGCAGACGGGTGCGGGGACGGGTGCGGGGAAGTTCGAGCCGCTTCAGGACGACGATCCGCGTACCGCCGGGGAATACCGCCTGGTGGCGCGGCTCGGCGCCGGGGGCATGGGGCGTGTCTACCTCTCCCACACACCCGGCGGAAGGGCCGTCGCCGTGAAGGTGATCCGCCCCGAGCTCGCCGACGACCCCGGCTTCCGCGACCGGTTCCGGCAGGAGGTCGCCAACGCCCGCCGCGTCCAGGGCGTGTGCACCGTGCCCGTCCTCGACAGCGACACCGAGGGGCCCATGCCGTGGCTCGCCACCGCCTATATTCCCGGCCCCTCCCTCGCTGACGCCGTCCAGGAGAACGGGCCGCTGCCCAAGGAGACGGTGCTGCTGCTGACAGCGGGTGTGGCCGAGGCGCTCCAGGACATCCACCGCACCGGGATCGTGCACCGCGACCTCAAGCCGTCGAATGTGCTGCTCGCTCTCGACGGGCCTCGCGTCATCGACTTCGGGGTGGCGCGCGCCGTGGACGCCACGGCCCTCACCCAGAGCGGATCCGCCATTGGGACGCCCGCCTTCATGGCGCCCGAGCAGGCACTCGGCGGGGAGATCACCGGCGCGGCCGATGTGTTCGCGCTCGGCCAGATCATCGCCTTCGCCGCCACCGGCGCGGGCGCGTTCGGTGACGGGCCCTCGCACGGGGTGCTGTACCGCATCGTGCACGAGGAGCCGCAGCTCGGCGAACTGCCTGACTACCTGGCGGAGTTGGTGGCCGGCTGCCTGTACAAGGAACCGGCGCGCCGGCTGACCCCGGCCGACGTCATACGCCTGTGCGCAGCCGCCGATCCGGAGGGGGGTCTGCGCCGCGCCGAGAGCTGGCTGCCGGCGTCGGTGGCGGGGCAGCTCGCGCAGCACGCGGTGCGCCAGCCGGAGCCGCAGCCGTCCCGGGCGGACACGATGGCCCTGCGCGTCCCCCGGCAGAGCGCCCTGAGACAGGGAGGCGCGTTCCCCGGGGCGGGCGTAACCGCGGGTGAGTTCGGTCCGCCGGCCGCTCCTGGTCCAGCGGCTCCGGGCGTCGGCGGCGTCCCCGGCAGCGCGTTCACCGCAATGGCCGCTTCCGGTGCTGCGGCCCCCGGTGTGGGCGCGGGCGGTGCGCTGCACGTCGCGCCGACCGGTCCCATCCTCGTAGGACCTGCGCCGCGGCGCCGTACCAGGCGGCGCGGGCTGGTCACGGGTGGGGCGGTCGTCCTGACCGCGGCCACAGTGACCGGCACCCTGTTCCTGTCCGGCGTCCTGCGTCCCGACGAGGGGGCGGACGGCGCGAGTGGACAGGCCGGGCAGTCGTCGAGCCCGGCAGGGGAGCAGAACCCAACCGGTTCCGGTCAGCCGTCCGCATCGCCGTCGAAGAAGACCAAGGCGAAGAAGAAGGCGAACCCTTCCTCATCCCCGACCCGCACTGCCCCGCCCGCCTCCGCCGAACCGACCACCTCCCAGACGTCGGCAGCCTCCCGCAGGCCGACCGCGACAGCCGCCGCCCAGCCTGCGTCCGTCACCTATACCGGCATTCGCATGACGGCCAGCCACGATCTGTACCTGGGCGACCGCCCCGTACGCGCCAAGGCCGACACGGGCACCAGCGACGAGGACCTCACCTACGCCGTGTACTCCTCCGGCGCCGTCGTGGCCCCCGGCTCCACCAGCCAGGGCCAGCTGACCCGCCTGGCGCCCCGCACCGCGGGGACACTGGATTCGTGCCTCGCACAGACCGGCAGTGAAAAGTACGTGTGGGTGAGAGACCTCGCCGTCGGCGACCGGCTGTGCGTGATCAGCGGAACCGGTCACGTGGGCCTCATCACCTTCCGCGGCACGGCGCCCTCGCCGGACACGACGGACTACATCACGGTGGACGTCAAGGTCTGGCGCAACGCGGTAGCCCCGGTGGGCGGCTGACCGGCCGGTCAGCGATCAGGCGTACCCCTCGATCCTGCCGTCGCCGCCGTCGATGGCGCGGCGTGTCTCACTCGAGCCCTGGGCCCCAGCCGACATGCGCCGCTCGGAGCCAGGGGGCCGGGACGTCGACGAGGTCCCGGCCCCCTGGCCGCTCAGCTCGGCGCGCTCCCTGCTCCTACTGGATCGTCCAGCCCACGCTGCCGACCCCCGTGCTGTAGAACGCGCAGACGCCCGAGGACTCGCCGTACTGCCCGGGGGCCAGCGTCACCCACTGGCCCGAGACGTCCGGGGCCCAGCCGCAGACGACCTCGGCGCGGAAGGTAATGGTGCGGTCGGTGTTGTTCGTGCAGCCCGCGATGCCGTGGTCCGGATTGTTGTTGTGCACCCAGCCGTCACAGTCGACGCTTGCCTGGGCGCCGACCTGGCCGGACGGTGCGGCCTGCGCCGGGACGGCAAGGCCGCCGACGCTGAAGGCCAGAGCCGAGACCGTCGTGGCCAGACCGGCTGCGAGGATGTTCTTCCTACGGTTCATATGTGCCCCCGTGATGTCGTGGTCCTGCTCGGAGTAGCTGAGATCAGTGAAGGGCACCGTTGCTCCGGCGTGAACCTGTGACATACGAGGGTGCCGTCGAGCCGCGGCCCCCGAAATGTTCCCGAGGCGCCCCGTTCGGTGAGCGAGACGGCGGGCATCAGTGACCGAGGCCCGGCCAGTCGGGGTAATTCGTCGCCCCTGCGGCGTCGCGTCGGTGTGGCATGACGAGTCCGGTGCCGGGATAGCAGCCGCTCGCGATCGTGCTGGTCTTTCCCGGCGGCGGCCTTGGCGCCGGATTCTTCCCATGCCTTGCAGTCGGCTCGTTGCCCGGCAGGGTCGTACCGACCATGCCGTTCGGTAATCGCGTGGTCGCGGGTGCGGACCACGGTGGAGCCCTCGATGACCAGGGTGTCCTTGGCGAACCGCTTGCGAGACTTGAGGACGACCATCGGGCCGAGGCGGTCGACGATGAGATCGACCGGGGGTGTCGAGACGCCTAACAGCGGAGCAAGTCGCGGCAGCGGCGGGTTGGTGCGCCAGCACGCCGCAACCAGCAGAGCACGCTCTTCCAGCGGCAGACTCCACGGCCGACCGCGACGGACGGAATCAACGCCTTCTCACCGCAGCGCGGTCATCAGCTTGGTGAACTGACGAGGGTTCAGTCCGGCGAACGACGAGGCTGTCCAAGGCAGCTCCTACGCCGTGATCACACCAGCCACGTCAAGATCATCTCAATGTGTCTGACCCCTCTAGCCGGGTTCCGGAAGCGAAGGCGAGGATGTCAGGCACTGCTGCGAGCAGGCTCCCGAAGTGACGGTGCACGCCGAGCACCGCGGCGGGAGCGTTGACCCCCCACACCGTCATGCCGGCACGGAGCCCTGACTGCACTCCCGAAGGGGCGTCCTCGATGACCAGACAGTCCTTCGGCTCGGCGCCGAGCCGCCGCGCGGCCAGCAGATAGGGGACGGGCGACGGCTTGCCTTCCGCCACCGAGGCGGCATCCACGACCACGCCGGGAACCGGCAAACCGGTCCGGGCAAATCGTCCGCGCACACGGTGCTCGTAGTTCGAGGTCACCAGCGCCCAGGAACCCGGCGGCAGAGCACCCAGCAGCTCCGACGCACCGTCGAAGGCCGCATAGATACCGGACTGCACGTCCTCGTCCTCCAGTTCGTGGAGCACACCCAGGCACTCCTGTGGATCCTGGTCCGGAGCGACAGCTGCAAAGGTCTCCATGGGCCTCGTCCGCAGTGCCACCTGGTAGACCTCATCCGGGTTCAGTGCGTATCGCGCCGCCCACGTGCTCCAGACCCGGCGTTGGTTGTCCGCAGCGTCGATCAACGTGCCGTCCACATCAAAGAGGACGTACTTGGGTCCGGGTTGCGCAAGTTCACTGGTCACGCCGTGATCATGCCAGCAGGTCCCGAAGGAACGCTGCGGGACAACCCTTATGCCGAGCTGCACCGGCGACAGTTCCAAGTACCCGGCGGCCGACGCCCGCTGCTGACTGACGCAGGAAAATATTCCCCCCGTCACCCGCGCTTGAGAAAGTGAACTCCCGCTACCGGAACTGTGGGCTCCGCCACAGCGCCCCCTGGCATGGACCTGATGAAGTGACCGAATGCTCGGACTACTTCTCCGCGTTCTCCCGTTCTGGGTCCGCGAGCCCCTCCTCGTCGCCTTCGGCGTCCCCTTCAGCGGTTTTCTCTTCTACGCGGCTGTCCGGGATGGGGAACCTGTCATGGCCGTCATCGGCACCGCAGTCCTCGTATTCACCGCCATACGCGTTTACACCCTGGCCCGCCTGCTGCGAGCCCGCCGTCTACTCAAGGAGGCAAACGGCGTGTAGCAGCAGCCAATCCCTCATCTGCCACCGACGTATCGCCAACTGAGAGGACCTTTTAGGGGCAGGAGTGGTTGTGGCGCCGGTTAGCCGTGGTTGGCAGCAGGTCTTTGTGACCCCTACCCCGAGTTTGCTCGCCCTGGCCCAGATCTTCGTTCTGCGGCTGGACGCTGGACGCTGGACGCTGGACGCTGGCCGAACAGGCCGGGGAGACACGAGCCCGTACGGCCTGCAGCACCTGCTGTCGCGGGCCAAGTGTGATGCGGATGCGGTCCGTGACGCCCTCCGCGGCTACGTCGTCGAGCAACTGGGCGAGGACGACGTGGTGCTGGTGGTGGAGAACAGCCAGGTTGCCGTCTACCTCGCCTATGTCCAGCCCGCATGGACATGCGGCCGGCGACCGGGAACTGTGGTCGGCGCTTCCAGCAGCTTGCTGCGGTCCGCCGCCAAGTGCAGTGGCTGGCACAGCCGTTCACCGGCCCGGCCACCGAGCTCGACGGCGACGGCGCGAAGTCACTGCTTCGCGCCGAGGCTGGAGCGCCAATACCGTTCGCTCAGCCCGTTGACCTGCTCGACGAAGGTCTTCCGTTTGCAGGACGGCCGTCACAGAAGAACCTCCTCACCCGGAGCCTGACCTGTAACTTCCGCCCGGACAGCGGGCGCTCGGCCAGCCGTCTTTGACAGGTGGAGTGCACCCGCCGGGCTCTCGCCCGGCACCTCGGACAGCGGGGCGCCGGGCCGCAGGCCATCGCCGACACCACCAACGCCTCTGCGGTGAACACCACTTGCTCCAACCGCACATCGATCTCCGGGAACAGCACGTTATCCAGCGAACAGACCTCCATGACCGAGAGATCCCCTGCCGAACAGTTCCCGCAGTCCTCCGCCGGCCTGGGGATTCACGAAGCTCTGGTAGAGCCTTGAACTTCCCCGCCCACTGATCAGTGATGGGTGGAGCTCAGCTGGAGGGACCGCGTGAGGCAGGGACTCCCCCTTCGGGGAGCGATGGCCTGACGTCGGGCGGCCCCAGTTCATCGCGCCGACTGTGGCGGCGCTGGTACACCGTGACCCGGCGGCCGCGTTCGCTGGTTTCGGAGCTGCGGACGAAGTGCGCCTCCAGGACACGCTGTTTGGCCCGGTCGCGCTCTGTGGTGGCGGACGACGCACTCTGGTCACTGACGACCACGATGCGGCGCACGGCCAGCATGGCGTCCGCTATCTGTTGCGGGGTGCCCTCCACGCCGTTCAAGGTGCCGGATTCCAGCTGGTCCCGGACCAGCGCCAGATCTCTGATCCCGGTGAATTCGGCGGGCGAGACAAGGGCAGTGTCACGGCGCGCCGCGGGGATGTACAGCACCCCGTCACCCGCCTCACGGATCGCAGAGACGTTCTCGGCCGTGGACAGCACATCGTCGATCCGGCCGGTCGCGCTGCGCAGTGACAGCTGGACGGGAAGCAGCCCGAGAAAGGCGAGAGCCATGACCGCGACGACCAGTCGGCGAGGTGGTGTGGGCAGCCGGAACGCGAGTGCGCGGCACGCCGCGCCAATGAGTAGGGCGAGCCCGAGGTGGCTGAACAGGACGTAGCGGGCGAGGTAGACGGGATGGGCCAGGGAGACGGCGAGCAGTAAGAGTGGAGGCAGGACAAGCAGTGGCAGGGCGACCGCGGTGAGCGGGAGTCGGGCGCCGCGGGGCGTGCGGTGGCTCTCCCTCGGCCGTGCGAGCCACGCGCAGAGCGCGCCCGCGAGCAGTGTCAGCAGGAGGCCGAGCAGTGTGCTCTGGCTGATTGGGGGGATCCAGGCGACCTGCCCCGACTGGGCCTTGCTCGCCATGACGAGGGGCAGCGTGCCGATCACAGCGGCGGACGAGGCGACTCCCCATCGCAGGACGGTCGCGCGGGACGGGCGGGCGAGGGCAATCGTCACGGCGTGTGCGAACAGCACCAGGAGTGAGAACCAGCTGAGGAGTGCAGCCATCAGCACCGTCATGCCGTACGCCACCCAGCGGCCTGCGCCCGGGCTGTCGACCGAAGCGACCAGCAGCCAGCAGGCCAGTGCCGCACAGGCCGTCACCAGAGCATACGAGCGTCCCTCCTGCGCATACTGCTGGACCGCGGGGATCAGGGCGAAAGCCAGGCCCGCGGCCAGCCCCGTGCACCGGTCGGCCAGTCGGGACCCTAGTAGGGCTTGGTCAGGTTCGTATCGGTGTGGGTATGTCGCGGTGGCAGGTGGGGCAGGCACCGGTCCAGAGGGCGAGGAGTAATTGCAGCTCGCGGACGACCTGGTAGAGGCTCAGGCCGGCGCCGCGTCTTTTGGGGCCCGGGCCAGTCGTTGCA
>NZ_JBVHXR010000014.1:196068-281063 GCF_055569295.1 Streptomyces sp. NPDC029292 | reverse complement strand
TCGACGGATGTGGAGACGGCGGTTCCGAGGGATCCGGTGGCGGCGGTCATGATGATGAGGCCGGGCAGGACGTAGTTGACGTAGTCGGTGTTGCCGTCGGGCATGGGGGTGACTCCGGTGCCCAGGACGCCGCCGAAGACGTAGACGAACAGCAGGAGGAACAGGACGGGGATGCCGACGATGGAGATCGCGGTGGTGGGGTAGCGGAGCTGGTTTTTGATGTTGCGGCGCAGCAGGGTGGCGGAGTCGGCTACCGCGTAGGTGACGGTGCTCATACCAGGACCTTCTTCTCCGTGTCGGCGGACGCCGTGGCGTCCGAACTCGTGGTGGCGGGTGTGCTGTTGGCGTTGTTCGTCGTGCTGTTGCTGGTGGTGGTGCCGGTGAGGGCGAGGAAGACGTCGTCGAGGTCGGGGGTGTTGAGGGAGAGTTCGTGGACGGTGGTGGTGTCCAGGCGGGCGAGGACGGCCTGGACGGAGGTGGCGGAGCCGTCGCTGGGCACGCGCAGGGTGAGGGTGTCGTCGTTGCGGGTGGCCGGCAGGCCGGGCAGGCCGGCCAGGGCGTGCTGGGCGTGGTCGAGGGCGGTGGGTGAGGTGAACTGGAGGTCGACGCTGCCGCCGGGGACCTGCCTCTTGAGTTGTTCGGGGGTGCCCTGGGCGACGAGGCGGCCGCCGTTGAGGACGGCGACCTGGTCGGCGAGCTGGTCGGCCTCTTCGAGGTACTGGGTGGTGAGGAAGATGGTCACGCCGTCCGCGACGAGGTCGCGGATCAGGTCCCACATGGAGCGCCGCACGCGGGGGTCCAGGCCGGTGGTGGGCTCGTCGAGGAAGATGATGCGGGGGGCGCCGACCAGGGTCATCGCCAAGTCCAGGCGGCGCTTCATACCGCCGGAGTAGGTCGCGACCGGCTTCTTCGCGGCCTCGACGAGGTCGAACTGCTCGATCAGGCGGGTGCAGCGGTCCTTGATGACCCGCCCGTCGAGGTGCCACAGGCGGCCCATCAGCTGCAGGTTCTCCACCGCGTTCAGGAACGGGTCGACCGCGGAGAACTGGCCGGTCACTCCGATGCTGGAGCGCACCCCGTCCGGGTCGGTGGCCAGATCGTGGCCGGCGACGGTGACCTGGCCGGCGTCCGTCGGCGTCAGCGTCGACAGGATCTTCACCGTGGTCGTCTTCCCGGCCCCGTTCGGGCCCAGCAGCGAGAACACCGAACCCTCCGGGATGAACAGGTCCACCCCGTCCAGCACCCGGTGCTCGCCATAGGCCTTCACCAGACCGACCGCCGAGATCGCCGCACCCGCAGCCGACCCCGCCCCACTCCTGGCCTCACTCACCGACATGACATTCCTCCTGGGAAAAGCGTGTGTGTGTATCGAGTCGAATGACGGAGAGGGAATGCGTCGCGTTCTGATGACGGAGCGATTCGCTTCTCCCGAACGTGCGCCGGGAAACTCTGCGCAGACCGACCGTGAGAATCCGGGCGGCAGCCATGGACGTACTGCGGAACCCCATGTCGAACATCGGGGGAATCTGCTGCCATGCGTTCGTCGCCCGACTCATGACAGCCGGCCCATCAGTTCGGCGGTCGCGCGGTGCCGAGTGCATGCGCGCTCACTGAACTCCCGCTGCACGCGGTCGCGTATCTCGGGCCGCTGTTCCTGGCTGAGTTTGAACATTCCATCGGCACCGGAGACGGTGAATCGGAAGGAGCCCACGCCCGGCAGAATCTGCCGGAAGTAAGAGATGGACTCGGTCATGTCCCAGTCGGCGCCGAATGCGCCCTCGAAGGCGCGCACGGTGGACTTCACCACGTGCAGCGTCTCCTCGGCCGACTCGGTCTCCTCGAGCTTCTGGATGGTGCCGCGTGCGTGCACCGACGTGAAGTTCCACGTAGGGGCGGCCGGCGTCACCTGATACACCGTCGGCGATACGTAGGCGTGCGGTCCGGTGAAGGTCAGCAGCGCCGTGTCGCCCGACTTCAGCGCGGCCCAGTGCGGGTTCGCCCTGTTCATGTGCCCGAGCAGGGTGACTCCGGACAGGTCGGCGGACCAGTCGCCCGTCATCTCCGGGTCCGGGATCACGGGGAGGTGCGTGGCGAACGGGCCCTCGGCCGAGCTGCCGTTGCTCACCAGCAGCGCCAGGGGGTTGTTGCGGATCAGGTCGACCATCCAGGAACCGTCCGGTTCTCGGTAGGGCGGTGGAACGAACATAGGGGACCGCTCCTTTCGGGTACGGCTTGAGCTCCGTACGGCTTGAGCTGCGGTTCTTGTTGTCTGCCGAGAAATTTAGCCAGCCGTCTTTTCGACTCGTTATTGATCCGGCTTCGCGCAGTGCGCTCGTGGCCCGCGCCGCATACGTGTTCGGGGCGGAGTGGGGGCCGGAAGATGCGTTCGATGCGCTGCCGGCAGGGGCCGACGCCTTCGATACGCCTTCGGTGTCGGCGGTGACGCCCCTTTGGTTGAAAGGAGTTCGATAACGAAAAAGAAACCGGCCCGAATAACTTCGGTGGACGAGTAGTCGCTGCCCAGGAACCGCGTAGTAGCTGCCAGGGAACCGAGTAGTCACTGCCCAAGATCGAAGTCAGGATCGAAGTCAGGAGAGAACATGTTCCATGTGAATTCTGAGGTCGGTGCGCTGAAACAAGTGGTCCTGCACGAACCCGGCCTGGATTTCGAGCGGTTGACCCCGAGCAACAAGGATGAGCTGCTCTTCGACGATGTCGTGTGGGTGTCCAGGGCGCAGGAGGAGCACCGGGCCTTCCAACAGCTCTTCCGCGACAGGGGAGTCACGGTCCATCTCCTGCACGATCTGCTGGCCGAGACGGTCAAGGGCGAGGAGGCGGTGGCCTTCGTACTCGATCGCGTCCTCGACGGCCGGCAGCCCCACCTGGGCGGCGCGCTCGCGCAGCTGACCGAGCGGGTACTGAGCGCGATGGGGCCGGACGAACTGGCCACCCATCTGCTCGGCGGACTGAACAAGCGCGAACTCGTCGAGGCGCTGGGCGAACGCCCCACCGGCCGGCGCTCCCTCGGCCTCGACCTGCTGGCGGACGACGACTTCATCCTCCCGCCGCTGCCCAACTCGCTCTTCACCCGGGACACCAGCTGCTGGGTCTACGACGGTGTCTCGGTCAACCCGATGAGGAAGGCAGGGCGCAAGAGCGAGACCATCAACTACGAGGCGATCTACAACTTCCACCCGATGTTCGCGAGCAGCGGGGCGCACCGCTGGATCGACGGTGAGGCGATGGCGCCGGCCTCGATCGAGGGCGGCGACGTCGAGGTGATCGGCAACGGCACCGTCCTCGTCGGCCTCGGCGAGCGCACCACCCCCGCCGGTGTGGAGATCCTGGCCCGCTCGCTCTTCCAGGCCGGTTCCGCGCAGCGCGTGATCGCCGTGGAACTGCCCAAGGCCCGCGCCCTGATGCACCTCGACACCGTGATGACCATGGTGGACACGGACGCCTTCACCCTCTTCGCCGGCCTCGACCGCGGGGCCCTGAAGTCCTGGACGCTGGCCCCGGGCATCCACCAGGTCCCCGACGTCACCGAGAACAAGGACTTCTTCACCGCGGTCCGCGATGCGCTCGGCCTGGACCGGGTCCGCGTCCTGCAGACCCGGCAGAACGCGTACGCCTCCGAGCGCGAGCAGTGGAACGACGGCTGCAACCTGCTGGCCGTCGCTCCCGGCAGCGTCGTCGCCTACGAGGTCAACGAGAACAGCAACCGCATGCTCGAGGACAACGGCATCGAGGTGCTGCGCATCCGGGGCGACCAGCTCGGCCGGGGGCGCGGCGGCCCGCGCTGCATGAGCTGCCCCATCGAGCGCGACGCCGCATGAGCCGCCCGGGCCACGCGCGATCACCGAGAGGCTCGCCGCCGAGGGCCGACCCCGGTGCCGTACGCGGTTCAGCTCGGACCCGACACCCTACGAGCCGCCCGCCGACGGCCGCCGCGGAGGAGCGGTCGCCTCACCGGCGCGGCTGGGTCCCGTTTCCCCGAGCCGATCCCGAACGACAGACCCCAGACCTTGAGCTCCACCGAACGAGAGGAACCACTCCGTTGTCCCAGTCCACGCTGTCCCAGCCGTTCTCGTCCACGGCCGTCCGTCAGGCCTCCCCCCGCCACTACCTGATGTGCCGTCCCACGCACTTCGAGGTCACCTACGCGATCAACCCCTGGATGAACCCCGACAAGCCGGTCGACACCGCTCTCGCGATAGAGCAGTGGGACGGTCTGCGCCGGCTGTACCTCGCGTACGGGCACACCGTCGAGCTCATCGACCCGGTCGAAGGCCTGCCGGACATGGTCTTCGCCGCCAACGGCGCCACGGTCGTCGACGACCGCGTGCTGGTCGCACGGTTCCGGCACGCTGAGCGCGGCGCGGAGGCGCCGGCCTACCAGGAGTGGTTCACGGCCCGGGGCTACCCGGAGGTCCACTCCGCCGAGTACGTCAACGAGGCCGAGGGCGACTACATGGTGGTGGGCCGGACCATCCTGGCGGGCACCGGCTTCCGTACCGACCCCCGCGCCCACGCCGAGCTGCAGCAGGCCCTCGGCGTTCCGGTGGTCACCCTCAACCTCGTAGAGCCGCGCTTCTACCACCTGGACACGGCACTCGCCGTGCTCTCCGACACCGAAGTCATGTACTACCCCGGGGCCTTCTCCCAGGAGAGCCTCGCCACGCTGCGCGACCTCTACCCCGACGCGATCCTCGTCGACGAGGCGGACGCGGAGGTCTTCGGCCTCAACGCGGTCTCCGACGGACTGCGGGTGTTCCTGCCCGACACCGCGACGGGACTGGCCGAGCAGCTGCGCGCCCACGGGTTCGAGCCCGTCGGCGTGGACCTCTCCGAACTTCTGAAGGCGGGCGGCAGCGTGAAGTGCTGCACCTTGGAGATCCGCCACCGGGCCGAGGCCTGAACCATCCCATGCGGCAACCAGGCGTCGAGAACGCCGGATGCCGTCAACACCCCAGCTCCGCAAGCGGGAGACTAATCATGAGCGCTCGCGAAAACGAGACCTACGACGTCGTCGGCATCGGATTCGGCCCGTCCGATCTGTCGCTGGCCATCTCACTGGAAGAGCATCACGCCAATGTCCTGACCGACCCGATCACCGCCGCCTTCTTCGAGCGCCAGCCGTCGTTCGGCTGGCACCGCAACATGCTGCTGCCGTCGGCGACCATGCAGATCTCCTTCCTGAAGGACCTGGTCACCTTCCGCAACCCGGTGTCGCGGTTCAGCTATGTGTCGTTCCTGCACTCCCAGGGCCGACTCGCCCAGTTCGTCAACCGCAAGGACTTCTTCCCGACCCGGCGGGAGTTCCACCAGTACCTGGAATGGGCGGCGGCGCACATGTCCAACGTCGTCTCCTACAGCTCGGCCGTCACCGCGATACGCCGCCCACCCGAATACGCCGACGGAGCACCGGAGTTCCTGCGGCTCGAAGTCCGGGACACCGACGGGGGCGGCGGCATCCGGCACGTCGACGCGCGGAACGTCGTCATCTCCACGGGGCTGCAGCCGCGCATGCCGGACGGGGTGGTGCGGGACGAACGGGTCTGGCACAGCTCGGAGTTCCTCGACAACTACGGCAGGACCAACCCGCAGGAGCTGAAGAGTGTCGCGGTGGTCGGCGCCGGCCAGAGCGCGGCGGAGATCACCAAGTTCTTCTACGAGCGGCTCCCGCACGCGCAGGTGCACGCGATCCTGCCGTCGTACGGATACTCCGTCGCCGACGACACCCCCTTCGCCAACCAGATCTTCGACGCGGACGCGGTCGACGACTACTACTACGGCGACGAGCCCTCGCGCGACGCCTTCTGGCGCTACCACCGCAACACCAACTACGGGGTGGTGGACGACGCCGACATCAGGCACCTCTACCAGGCCGCGTACGACGAGGAGGTGGCCGGCGTGCAGCGGCTGCACTTCCACAACCTGGCGAAGGTGCGGTCTGTCGCGCGCGAGGGGAGCAGGGCGAAGGTGCTGCTGACGGCACCGCGCGATGCCGAGCCGCCGCGGCTCGACGTCGACGTGATCGTCTTCGCCACCGGCTACGCCACCATGGATCCGACGCGTCTGCTCGGCGATCTCGACCGCTACTGCCTGCGCGACGAGGCGGGACGCCACCGGGTGACACGCGACTACCGGCTCGTCACCACGCCGGAACTGTCCTGCGGCATCTATCTCCAGGGAGGTACGGAGCACACGCACGGCCTGACGTCGTCCCTGCTGTCGAACATCGCCGTGCGCAGCGGTGAGATAGCCGACTCGATCATTCAAAGGCGTGCGGGACGCGACCTGGTGCCGGCCGTCGCCGGAGTTCTGGAAGGATCGGAAAAGCTGCTCTGAGCGTTGAGCGGATGTATGGGGCACCTTTGACCGTCGGCCCCCGGGAATTTCCCTGGGGGCCGACGGTCATGTCCGGAGAAGAACAGGTAGTTGTGTGCTGAATTCTCTGGTGCAGTGAGAAATAGACTCTCTTGGAGGATTTCCTCCATGGTGCGCATGCCGAGGCTCACGTAATTTGAATATTCCCACCGGTGCGAGCGGGGCCCGAACGGGCCCCGGAGGGAGGCGAACAATGGATTCCACGACAGGTGCGGTCATTGCGAGCTCGGTGATGGTCAGCACGACGACGCTCCTCGCCACGGGACTGTTCTGGGTCTCGGCGAGTTGGGTGCGGGAGCGGCGGACGGCCGCGGACCGTGTCGCGGCGCAGCAGCTGGAGCTGCGCGCCGAGGTGGCCGAGCTGTGTCAGCGGGTGGGAGCCGTGCAGCGGCTCCTGGAGGGCGTGGACTGACATGCCGCGTCGCCCGGTCTATCGCCTTGTGCGATTGCCGGAAGGAAAGCGATATTCCCTCGATAAGAGTGTTCCCTAGTCTCTTCCAACATGAAGACGTGATGCCGGACCGGCTCACGGTGGAGCGAATGTCCCACGTGGAGGAGACGCACATGACCGGCGAAGAGAACCGCGAGGAATCCGGCCGCCCCGTAACCGACAGCGAGCGCGAACTGGCCGCCCTGTGGGCCGGCGTACTCGGCGTTCCGGTCGAGCGCATCCGACGCACCGACAACTTCTTCGAGATCGGCGGTACGTCGAGGGCGGCGGCGCGTCTGGTGATCGCACTGGAACGCCGCCTGACCATCGGCGAGTTCGCGAGGACACCTTCGCTGACCCATCTGGCGGATCTGCTGGACCAGCGCCCCGCGGTCCCCGGGACCGCGACCGTCGGTGCTTGAGATGCGCACCGTTGTGGGAGCGCCCTACGAGCGGGGGCCGCGGCCGTGCGTGGCGGGCCGCCCGCGAAACCGGCGGGCCGGTTCGCCGAACCCGTCCTCCGCACCGCCGAGTTGGACGGCCGGCGCCGCCCCGTCCCGGTCCCGGCCAAGGAAGTGATCCGCCATGCGACTAGTCATCGCCGAGGGCTCCGCGATCCTGCGGGCCGGTCTGGCGCACGTGCTCGGCGACCGCGGTCACCAGCTGGCCGCGGCCGTCCATGACGCCAGGGTGCTGCCCGCCCTGGTCAACACTCACCGCCCCGACATCCTCATCGCCAATGTCCGGCTGGCGCCGACCTGGAGCGATGAGGGTGTGGGGGCCGCACTGGACGCCCGTCGGCGGCACCCCGGCACCGGCGTCCTGCTCTTCTCCGCGACACCCGAACCGCAGCATGTCGCCCGTCTGTTCGCGGGTGACGGCGCCGGCCTCGGATATCTCATCCAGGACCGTATGACGGACGCCGACGAGCTGATGGACGCGCTCACCCATGTCGCGGTGGGCGGCACGGTCGTGGACCCGCGCATGGTCGGCGCCCTGGCCGCCGGCACCGCCGTGCGGCGCGGCGGCGCGGGCGCGGCCGGACTCGACGCGCTCAGTGAACGGGAGTTGGAGGTTCTCTCGCTCATGGCGCAGGGCCGCACCAACGGCGCGATCGCCCAGCGATTGATCGTTTCCCAGGGCACCGTGGAGAAGCGGGTCGCGGCGGTCTTCGACAAGCTCGACATTCCCGGCAGCCCGAGCGACAACCGCCGAGTGCTCGCGGTACTGCGTTATCTGACGGATCAGCAGGCGCTGACGGTCCCTCTCGACATCGAGCGGGAGCCGCGGCGACGGATTCTGAACAGTGTGGCCTAGCAACGCTGTTGACCCTGCGGCGTGGTACCCATGGCCTGGAATGTTCCCCGGGTGACGGCGGTGGTGCCCGGAGTAATATGGTGTGCCGACCTGGGCGAGGTCGAGGGCCGCGGGGCCGGGTATCGGGTGTTCCGTGCGCAGACCTGCGCAGGACACCGATCGCCGGTGGAAGCGGAATCCGAAGCTCCTTGTGTTGCGAGTCGATCGCATTCGGCAATTCGCCCACCGGGAGCTTCGTTCATGTCGCTGACCGGGTGTTCGTCGCGCCCTGCGATGACGGGACTGTGGGATCTGTAAGGTAAGAAAATGTCCGACGGTTTCGTTACCTGCACACGATCTTGACAACGCAACTACCCGACTGCTTTCCTCGATTTCGACCAGAGCGCATAAGCGAATAATCTCGACGCGTGCACGCAGCTGACCGAGACGGGGGTCATGTACGTGAGCTTGGCCAACAGTGTCGATGGCGCAATAAAGGAGCCTCCACCATTCGCGCCGCGGGTGGCGAGGATTACCCCACCGCAGCGCAGCGGCCCACGTAAAAGTCATCCAAGGGCCGATCAAGTACTGACCACGAGGGTGGGCCTGCGCCTGCCGGACGTGCTCACCTTCGAGGAATGGGAGCGCGCCGGCCGTCAATTAGCCGGTGTCCTCGATTCGTCCTCATGGTGGCTCGGCGACTGGCTGAGCTATGGAAAGGACCACTACGCCGACCGGTACCAGAAGGGCATACAGGCCGCGGGGCTGCGCTACCAGACGCTGCGCAACTACGCGTGGGTGGCCCGCCGGTTCGACGTGGGCAGACGCCGCGCACGGCTGACCTTCCAGCACCATGCCGAGGTGGCGTCACTGCCGGTCGAGGAGCAGGACACGTGGCTCAGCCGGGCCGAGGAGCTGTCGTGGACGACGAAACAGCTCCGCAACGCCCTGCGGGAAGCCAAGGGCGGGGAGGTCGCGAAGCCCGAAAACGCGCCCTCCGTCTGCCAGTTGGCGGTGCCGCGCGACCGGTTCGAGCGATGGCTCAAGGCAGCCGAGCGCAGTGGCGCCGACGTGGACGAATGGGTGCTCGCCACCCTCGACTCCGCGGCTGAGCAGGTCTTCGAGGGTGGGGTGGAGATGGCGGTGCTCGACAGCCGGCCGGCTCCCGCACCCGAGCCGGCGGGCGGCGTGCTCGACCGCTAGACCGTGTACGACTGGATCGCGTACGACGGCGGATGAACTGTGTGAACCGTGGGGCGGGATGACTTCCCGTACCTCGGGGGAGAGTGTGAACTTTTACCCACACTCCGTCGGTAAGTTGGGTTCCCGGCCGGTCCCGTACCACCGGCCCCTCCGGGCCGGCTGTCCTGTCGACAGGACAGCCGGCCTTCGTGCTGTCGCGCGTGAAGCCGGGTATTAATAACGAAACCCTGATGTAAAAGTCCGCTGGTTCTACTGGTTCTCTTCAGGAGTTCAGCGAATATCGGGCCAGGGTTCGGCGACCGCTCGGGAAACGCAAGGCAGTTGTTTTCGGGCGGACTGTGCGCGTGGTCCACGTTGTCTGGTTCGCCTGATTCGCACGGTCAGTGGTGTGCATTTCAAGCCAGTTGCCCATAGGGGGCGCAGGTCGGTGGTGAGGCGGTAAGCCCGCGCCGACCAGTTGTTTCACGCCGAGCCCGCGGGCGAGAATCAGCCAATTCCTCGGACTGGTATCGGAAGTTCGGATCGCGTTCGGCCTCTGTCGGCGATCTGTCCACAATCGGGTCGGCCGGGCCGGCCAGGGAGGGAATTCCAGCGATGAGTGCTCTCGACGAGATCATCGAAGGCGTACGGGAGGATCTGGCGCCGCGCCGTGCGCACACCTCCGAGGCGGAGCTGCGGGAACGCGCCGCGACCTGGGGCACGCCACGCGACTGCACCGCGCTGCTGCGAGGCCGGGAACAGGTGCGCGTCATCGCCGAGGTGAAGCGGGCCAGCCCCTCGCGCGGGGCGCTCGCAGAGATCACCGACCCGGCGTCGCTCGCCGCCGACTACGCCGCGGGCGGGGCCGCCGCGGTCAGCGTCCTGACCGAACAGCGCCGGTTCGGCGGCTCGTTGGCGGACCTGGCGGCCGTACGAGCCCGTGTGGACATCCCGGTCCTGCGCAAGGACTTCGTCGTCGACCCGTATCAGGTATGGGAGGCGCGGGCCTACGGCGCCGACCTCGTCCTGCTCATCGTGGCGGCCCTGAGCGACACCCAGCTGTCCGAACTCGCCGCCCAGGCACGGGAGATCGGGCTCACCCCGCTGGTGGAGGTGCACGACGAGGCGGAGGCGCAGCGGGCGGTGGCCGCCGGAGCCACCGTGATCGGCGTCAACGCGCGGGACCTGCGGACGCTGGAGGTCCGGCGCGACACCTTCGCACGGGTGGTGCCGCACCTCCCCGAGGACGTGGTGCGGGTGGCCGAGTCCGGGGTGCGCGGCCCGCGGGACGTGACGGAGTACGTGAAGTACGGGGCGGACGCGGTTCTCGTCGGAGAGGCCCTCGTCACCGGCTCCCACCCCAAGTCCGCGGTGTCGGACCTCCTGTCAGCGCCCCGCGCCTAGGCAGTCTCCGGCGCTCCGTGGCCCTCCCCGGCCGCGCGCCCGCCCAGGCGTCCGGCCGCGGCTGCGGGCCGGGCGCCGGAGGGGGAGGGGGGCGGAGGTGCCGGGGAGGGCAGTAAGGGGGCAACCGTGCCAGGTTGGTCCCGGGAGGGTTGCCGGTGGTGCCGGAACCTCGTTGGGCCGGGGCCCGGTCGGGTGGATCGGGCTCGATCCGTCGCCCCATCCGGGCCGTTATCCCGCCGCTTGTGCCACCCGCTTGGTGGTGACAGTCGCCTGTGCCGCCCGCTTGGTGGTGACAGTCGCCCAGCGTTCGAGGGCGGCCGCGGCCGTGCCCGAGTCGATGGACTCCGCGGCGCGAGCGACGCCGGCCGCCAGGCGCTCGGTGATGGAGCGTCCGCCGTCGGGCTCGAGCGCGGCGAGGCCGGCGGCGGACGACAGCAGCACCGCGTCCCGTACCGGACCGCGCGCACCGGCGAGCACCTCGTGGACCACCCGGGCGTTGTACGCCCGGTCACCGCCGAGCAGGGCATCGGGCGACGCGAGCCCGATGCCGATGTCCCGCGGATCGAAGACCTCGGTCCGCGTTCCCGAGGACGTGACCGACCAGACCGTGGAGGTAGTGGTGACCGTCAGTTCGTCCATGCCGTCGTCGCCGCGGAACACCAGCCCCGACGCCCCGCGCCGGGCCAGCACCCCCGCGAGCAGCGGGGCGAGCCGCGCGTCCGCCACCCCGATCGCCGAGGCCGTGGGCGAGGCCGGGTTGAGCAGCGGCCCCAGCGCGTTGAAGATCGTGCGGATGCCCAGCTCGCGGCGCGGGACGGCCGCGTGCCGCATCGCGGGGTGGAACGCCGGCGCGAAGCAGAACGTGATCCCGGCCTCCTCGGCGACCGCCGCCACGTCGTCCGCCGCCAGCGTGAGCGACACCCCCAACTCCTCCAGCACGTCGGCCGATCCGCAGGAGGACGACGCCGAACGGTTGCCGTGCTTGACCACCCGCGCACCGGCCCCGGCCGCCACGATCACCGACATCGTGGAGATGTTGACGCTGTGCGAGCCATCGCCGCCGGTGCCGACGATGTCGAGCGTGGGGCCGGACACGTCGAGCGGGACGGCATACCGCCGCATCGCGCCGACCAGCCCCTCGATCTCCTCGACGGTCTCGCCCTTCGCCCGCAACGCCACGAGGAACCCGGCGAGCCGCACCGGTCCCGCGGCACCTGACATCACCTGATCCATCGCCCAGTCCGTCTCGCGGGCGGAAAGGTCCCGCCGGTCGAGCAGCGCATTGAGCAATTCGGGCCAGGTACGCATTGTCGTTTCGGCGGTCACGTGAATTCTCCCTGAACGCGAAGGGGCGCGAAGTGAAAGGCGCCGAAGGGGAGTCGGACTCTTCGGCCGGAACCAGTGTGCGCGAGGCCCGGAACCCCGGACAGACCACTGCCCGTCGACCCTTGCGGTCCAATTCGGAAGGAGAAGGAAATGGCTCTGCACATGGCGGTCGAGGTCGTCAGGGACTCCGATGTCTCCCTGACCGCGCAACTACAGAGCTCCATCAAGAGGGAAATAGCCGAGGGGAGTCTGCACCCGGGAACCAGACTGCCCTCCAGCCGCCGGCTCGCGCACGACCTGCACGTCTCCCGGAGCGTGGTCGTGGAGGCGTACGGCCAACTCGTCGCCGAGGGATACCTGGAAGCCGCCCAGGGCGCGGGCACCCGCGTGGTCAGACACCTGACCGGCGAGACGGTCGTGTCGACCCTCCTGGAGGAGGGCCGCATGCCCGCCGTCCGCTGGGACCTGCGGCCGAGCGGCGGCAACCTGCAGGCCTTTCCCCGCCGCGAGTGGCTGACCTGCTACGAACGGGCCCTGTGCGCGGCCACTCCCGCGGCCCACGCCTATCCGCCCCTGGCCGGAGACACCGGCCTGCGCCTCGAACTCGCGCGCTACCTGGGACGGGCCCGCGGCGTGCGGGCGACCCCGCAGCACATCGCGGTGGTGAGCGGCTTCTCGCAGGCGCTCGGCCTGCTGTGCGGAGTGCTCCGCCAGGACGGCGTCGACGCGATCGGCGTGGAGGACCCGGGCCACCCCGGGCAGCGGCAGTTCGTCCGCGAGGCGGGCCTGCGCCCCGTGCCGCTGCCCGTCGACGAGGGGGGCCTGGACGTCGCGGCGCTCACCGCCACGGGGCTGCGTGCCGTCCTCGTCACCCCGGCCCACCAGTTCCCGACGGGCGTGACGCTGCAGGCGGAGCGCCGCGAGGCCCTGGCGCTCTGGGCCCGGGGGACCGGCGGCCTGATCATCGAGGACGACTACGACGGCGGCCTCTGGTACGAGCCGGGCCCACGCCCCCTCGCGCTGCAACGCCTCGCCCCCGAGCACGTCGTGTACGCGGGGACGGCCAGCAAGTCCATCGCCCCCGGGCTGCGCCTGGGCTGGCTCGCCGCGCCCGCCGAGCTGCTCGGCCGGCTGCTGCGGGAGCGGGCCCGGTACGACCTCGGCACCGAGACCCTCACCCAGCTGGCCTTCGCCGAAGTACTGCGCAGCGGACTCTTCGACCGTCATCTGCGGCGGCTCAACGCCCAGTTCAGGACGCGGCGGCAGGCCCTCGACGAGGCCGTACGGCGTCATCTGCCCGGCGCCCTGGTGACCGGGCGGGCCGCCGGGCTGCACGCCTATGTCCGGCTGGCCCCGTACGCCGACGAGGGGGCCCTGGTGGCCAGGGCGCTCGGCAGATCCGTGGCGGTGCGCGGCGCCGCGGCCTTCCACGCCCGCCCGCGCGGACACGCGCCCGCGCTGGTGGTGGGCCACGGACACCTGCCGCGCTCCGGGATCACCGAGGCGGTCCGCGTGCTGGGTTCGCTCAGCTGTCACTGAGCGAACCCAGCGCACCGGGACGCCAACCCGCCGGTTGGTGGCCTCCGGGTACCGGGATGCCTCCTCGCCGGTGAGTGACCCCCGCGTACCGGGAACGCTCAGCCGCCGCTGAGCGCTCCCGCCGGGCGGGCGCCGTGTCCCGTCGTGGCCAGGAAGTTCTCCATCATGGCCAGGCCCCCGGACGTCATCACGGACTCGGGGTGGAACTGGACCCCCTCGACGGACAGCGTGCGGTGACGCAGCCCCATCACATAGCCGTGGTCGACGGCGACGGCCGTGGACACGAGGACGTCGGGAAGCGGCTCCGCGACCACGAGCGAGTGGTACCGGGTCGCTTCCAGGGTGTGCCCGAGACCGGTGAACACGCCCGCGCCGTCGTGCCGCACCATGCTGGTCCGCCCGTGCATGAGCTGATCGGCCACCTCGATCCGGCCTCCGTACGCGAGGCCGATGGCCTGGTGCCCCAGGCAGACGCCGAGCACCGGCACCCGCCCGGCGAACTCGTGCACCAGCTCCACATGACCCGACTCGGCGGGATGACCGGGCCCCGGGCCGAGGACCACCGCGTCCGGCTCCTTCCCGGCGAGTTCGGCGGGGGAGCGGGTCAGGGAGCGTACGACCTCGGTCCGCGCGCCCAGGGTGCGCAGATACTGGTCGATGATGTGCACGAAACTGTCGTACGCGTCGATCAGCAGAACCCGCGTGCCCCCGGGTTCCCCCATGCCCTTCGTACCGCTCATCCCTGCAGCTCCTCACCGGTGAGCGCCCAGTAGGCGGCACCCATCTTCGCCAGCGTCTCCCGCCACTCCGACTCGGGATCCGACTGGGCCACGAGACCGGCCGAACTCTGCGTGGAGTAGCCGGTCCCGTCGTACTCGACCGAACGGATGCACAGCGCGAGTTCGCTCCACCCGCGCACGTCCACCAGGCCCACCGCACCCGCGTAACTGCCGCGCCGCTGCTCCTCGAGCCCGTCGATGATCTCCATGGCCCGTACCTTGGGCGCGCCGGTCATCGTCCCCGCGGGGAAGGTCGCACGCACCGCCTCCCAGGCGTTCACGCCCTCTTCCAGGTGCCCGGTGACGGTGGAGACGAGGTGGAAGACGTGCGAGTACCGCTCCACCGACATCAGCCGGTCGACGGGCTGGGTGCTGGGCCGGCACACCCGGCCGATGTCGTTGCGGCACAGGTCGACCAGCATGACGTGCTCGGCCCGCTCCTTGGTGCTCTCCTGCATCTCCTTGACGCGCCGCTCGTTCTCGTCGTCGTCCGCTCCCCGGCGCGCGGTGCCCGCGATGGGGCGCATCTCGATCCCGTCGCCCTCGATGAGGAAATACAGCTCGGGGCTGGCGCCGATGAGCGTGTTGCCGGCCCGGGGCATCAGGTACATGTACGGCGAGGGGTTGCGGTGCCGCAGTCGCCGGTAGAGGTCGATGGGTGTCAAATCCGTCCGGACATCGATGCGATGGCCGATCTGGATCTGGTAGATGTCGCCGACCCCGATGTGCTCCAGACAGCGTTCGGCCCAGCCCAGGAACGTCTCCCGGCTGACGGTGTCGTGCACCGACAGCGGCCGGGGGGCTTCCGGGACGGTGACGGGGCCGGGACGGTCCGTCGCGTCGGCGGCCTGTGCGGCGAGGTCGGCCACGACCACCGTGGTCACCGCGCGTTCCCCGAACGCCGGTCCGTTCGCGGTGAGATGACGCACCGTCGACGAGGCGAGGTCGTACCAGACGGTGTCCCGGAAGAGCGTCAGGGTGATGTCGGGGCCGTGCGGGGTCTTGGTGCGGGCGGGCAGGGTCTCCATGTGCCATACGGACTCGTACGCGAACGAGGTCAGGAACCCGAAGGCGTACGCCGTCCCGGGCGCGATGTCCGTCTCTACCTCGAACACCCGCTGAACGAGCGGGAGCAGACGCCAGACGGCCTCCCGGTCGGGCAGGCGCAACCGGCAGGCGCCGGGCCGGGGCTCCTCGCGGACGAGACCGGCGTCCTCGGCGGCCAGGGTCAGCGCGGACGCGGTGCCCGGCTCCCCGTCGATCTCCACGTGGTCCGCGAACACCCGGATCTCGGCGAGGGGGTTGAGACCGACGACGGCGGATCTGCGGTCGTGGTCGGGGCCGTCCGGGCTCTCGAAGAGGAAGACGTCCTGGGCCCCGCACAGGCCGCGCAGACGCTCGTACAACTCCAGAGGATCGTGGGGCGGTAGCTCGGCGGCGGTGACCCGCACCCCGATCCGTTGGGCTGTCGCCAAGATGAACCCCCAGTGATTCGGCTGCTGTCGGCTGGAGCGCGAGACGGTGCTCTCCTCCGTGATCAGGGAAACAGCCGCCCGCGCACGGCTGCCAGACCAATCGGGGGCCGGAATTGCGGACCACTTCCGAATCGCTTGACCGCCGCCGCGGCCGTGGATTGAGCTGTGGGAAGTCCCCGTCAGCGAAAGGGTCTTGCCATGAACAATTCCCCTGCCGAATCATGGCGCGCATTTCCGGGGGCGCAGCAGCCGGAATGGCCCGACTCCGGAGAACTCCGGTCGGTCACGGATTGGCTGAGCGCGGCTCCGCCGCTCGTGTTCGCCGCCGAATGCGATCTGCTGCGCGCCAAGATGGCGGCGGTCGCGCGCGGTGAGGCCATGCTGCTGCAGGGCGGCGACTGTGCCGAGACCTTCGACGGGCTGACCACCGACGCGATCCGCGGCAAGATCAAGACGCTGCTCCAGATGGCGGTCGTGCTCACCCACGCCACCGCCCTGCCCGTCGTCAAGATCGGCCGGATGGCCGGGCAGTACGCGAAGCCGCGCTCCAGCCCGCTCGAGCGGCGCGGCGAGGTGGAGCTGCCCTCGTACCGGGGCGACGCCGTCAACGGCACGGAGTTCACCGCCGAGGCGCGCCGCCCCGACCCCTGGCGGATGAAGCGGATGTACCAGTCCTCCGCCACGACGCTGAACCTGGTCCGGGCGCTGACCACGGGCGGCTTCGGCGATCTGCGTCAGGTCCACGCCTGGAACCAGGGCTTCGTCGTCACCTCCGATGTCGGCGAGCGCTACGAGGTGATGGCCGACGAGATCGACCGCAGCATCGCCTTCATGCAGGCGTGCGGTGTCGACATGAAGGAGCTGTCGACCGCCGAGTTCTTCGTGGGCCACGAGGGACTGCTCCTGGAGTACGAGGCCGCGCTGACCCGCTCCGAGGCCGGGACCGGACGGTCCTACGCCACCAGCGGCCATCTGGTGTGGATCGGCGAGCGGACCCGGGGCCTCGACGGCGCCCACGTCGAGTACTTCTCCCGCGTCGACAACCCCATCGCCGTCAAGCTGGGCCCCGGCACGACCCCCGACGTCATGCTCGGCCTCATCGACCGCCTGGACCCGAGACGCGAGCCGGGCCGGCTGACCTTCGTGGTCCGCGCCGGAGCCGACCGGGTGCGCGACGTGCTGCCCACCCTGGTCGAGAAGGCCACGGCGGAGGGCGCCCAGGTCTGCTGGGTCAGCGACCCGATGCACGGCAACACCATCACGGCGCCCAGTGGCCACAAGACCCGCCAGTTCGCGGCGATCCTCGACGAAGTACGCGGCTTCATGGAGGTGCACCGGGCCCTGGGCACCCATCCCGGCGGTGTCCATGTGGAGCTCACCGGGGACGACGTGACCGAGTGCGTCGGCGGCGGCAACGCCGTGCTCGAGGAGAACCTCCACCACCGCTACGAGACGGCCTGCGACCCCCGGCTCAACCACACCCAGTCCCTCGACCTGGCCTTCCTGCTCGCCGAGATGTACCGGAAGAGCGCGGCGCGGGCGGTACCGGCGACGGCTGGGGCGCGGGCGGTACCGGCGACGGCGGGGACACGGGCGGTACCGGCGACGGCTGGGGTGCAGACGGCATCTGCGACCACCGGGTGACGTGTCATCGGGGACGCGTCGCCGGGTGACGCGTCACCGGACACCTGTCAGGGTGCGCCGACTTCGGCGGCGTACGGCGGTTCCGCTCCCGCCCGGGAGCAGGTGATCGCCGCCGCGCGGGCGGCGTACCGCAGCAGGCCGGTCCAGCCCTCGGCGCCCAGGTCCGCGACCGCCGCCGGGGACAGGGCGTCCCGGGCGGCCAGTCCGTGCAGCAGCGCCGCGTTCACCGTGTCGCCGGCGCCGATGGTGTCCACGACGTCGACCGGTTCGCCGGGCACCGAGTGCACCGCTCCGTCGCGGGTGAACGCCGTCAGGCCGTCACCGCCGTGGGTGATCACGACCGCCGCGGGTCCGGACGCCAGCCACTCGTGCGGGGTGCCGCCCAGCCACAGAGCGTCCTCCTGGGAGAGCTTGAGGAGTGACACCGACGGCAGCCAGCTCTTGAACCGGGCCCGGTAGGCGTCCGCGTCGGGGATCAGCCCGGCCCGGATGTTCGGGTCGAGCGCGGTGAACACGCCCCGCGCGGCGGCGGTCCGCATCAGCTCCTCGTACGCGCTCGCGCCCGGCTCCAGGACGAGCGAGCAGGTGCCGAAGGACACCGCCCTGGTGGCGTCGGGGAGTTGGTCCGGTGTCGAGAACAGACGGTCCGCCGTGCCCTCGACGTAGAAGGAGTACGCCGCCGAGCCGTCCGCGCCGATCGAGGCGACCGCGAGGGTCGTCGGCTCCGCCCCGCGCTGCACCGACGACACGTCGACGCCCGCCTCGGCAAGCCCGCCCAGGAGAGCCTCGCCGAAGGCGTCGTACGAGACCCGGGAGCAGAAGGCCGTGGGGGAGCCGAGGCGGCCCAGCGCCACCGCCGTGTTGTAGGGGCCGCCGCCGAGACGCGGGTCGAGTGCCGCGAGGGCGCCCGCCTCCCTCGGCACCAGGTCGATCAGGGCCTCACCGGCGACGACGATCACGAGACGGGTCCTTTCTCGGGGCTCTTGAAGTTCGCGGGGCTCTTGAGGTTCTCGGGGCAGCCGCACGACGTGCGGTGGACGAACGTGGAGGGCAGCCGGACGGTCCGGCCCGTACGGTCGGGCGACGCCAGCCGTTCCAGCAGCAGCTGGACGGCCTGGGCCCCGATCTCCTTGCCGGGCTGGGCGATCGCGGTGAGCCGGGGCGTGAACAGGTCCGCCCAGGAGAAGTCGTCGAAGCAGCACAGCGCCAGATCGTCGGGCACCGACAGACCGCGCTCGCGCACGGCCCGCAGCGCGCCGATCGTCATGGCGTTGTTGGCGGTGACGAGCGCGGTGGGCGGTGCCGCGAGGGACAGCAGGGCGTCGGTGGTGTGCTCGGCGGCCTCCGCGCGGGAGTTGCCGTGCGCCACGAGCCGTTCGTCGTACGGCAGTCCGGCATGGGCGAGGCCGTGCCGGTAGCCGGTGATCCGCTCGGTCGTGGTGCTGAGCCCGGGCAGGCCCGCGACCAGTGCGATGCGCCGGTGGCCCCGTTCGGCGAGATGCGTGACGAGCCGCGTCATGGGCTCGGCGTTCTCGGCGCAGACCTGGTCGAAGCGGAAGGAGCCCTTGGCGGGGGCGTCGACCAGGCGGTCCAGGAACACGGTCGGCACGGCGTGCTGCCCGAGGTAGTCCAGGAGTTCGGCCGGGGCCGCCGAGGGCGCGACGATCATCCCGTCGACCCGTCGCTCGTGCAGCAGCTGGACGACCTTCCGCTCGTGCGCCGGATCGTCGTGCGGATCGGCGACGAGCAGGCCGTAACCGCGCTCCAGGGCGCCCGCCTCGACACCCTGGAGGATCTCCGTGAAGTACGGGTTGCTGATCGCCGACACCGCGAGCCCGATGGACCGCGTGCGTGCGGTGACCAGCGACCGGGCCAGGGTGTTGGGTGTGTAGCCGAGCTCGTCGATGGCGTCGAGGACGGCCTGGCGCGTAGGGGGCAGCACCGGGCGCGTGTCGTTGAGTACGTGCGAGACGGTCGCGATGGACACACCCGCGCGCTGGGCCACATCGACCATCGTCGCCATGGCGCTCCCTCCCCTGGAACCCGCTCCTTCGCACAGGAACGTATCCCATCCGGCGGTGGACGTAAACGCTTACGTAAGCGTTTACGTCCGCTCTCTCACCGACCCACCCCGCCCCGGGCGGAATGATCTGTACCGGTATCGTCGACGTGCGTCGACGCACGTCCACGGCCGTCGACTCTCGGCGCACCCCCTGAACGCACCTCGACCAGTGGAGATGCCATGCCCGGCCGTCCGTCCGCGAGCCGCCGTACCGTCCTGCGAGGAGCGGCGCTCTCCCCGGTCGCCGGGCTCGCCCTCACCGCGTGCTCCGGTGGCGGCGACGGAAGCGGGTCGCCCGCGACGCCGACCGCGCCGGTCGAGCTGGGCGCGGAGAGCGAGATCGCCAAGGGGAGCGCCAAGCTGTACCGGGATCAGAACGTCGTGGTCAGCCGCGCCGAGAACGGTTCGCTCAAGGCCTTCAGCTCGATCTGCACGCACGCCGGGTGCCCGATCTACAAGCTGGAGGGCACGACGCTCAGCTGCTCGTGCCACGGCAGTCAGTTCGACGCCACGACGGGCAAGGTGCTCCACGTTCCGGCCACCGTGCCGCTGAAGGAGCTGTCCGTGGAGGCCAAGGACGGGAAGATCGTCGCGGGTCCGGGCGCCTGACTGCGCCGGGGCGGAGAGCGGTCACTCCGCAGTCGGGTAGCTGTCACTCCCCGGTCGGGCAGCTGTCTCTCGCCGGTCGGGGAGTCGTCACTCCCAGGTCCAGCCGATCCCCACGATCCCCGACCGCACCCGTGGCTCGACCAGGTGCACCGAGCGGTGGCGACCGCTCAGCGTCAGCTCCTGGCGGCCGCTGCGGGGGGCCGCCGCCGAGTGCTGGGTGAACCGGTGGCAGCGCACGGGCAACGCCTCCTCGGCGAACCGCACTTGGAGCGCGTACTGTCCGCCCGCGGAGCTGAACCGGCGTACGTACTCGCTGGACGGCCCGGCCGTGCCGTCCTCGAAGCCGTAGCGGAAGAGGAACGTATCGCCCGCGCGCAGCCGCGTGTCGAAGAGCAGCTCCGCCACCAGCACCCCGGTCTCGTGGTGCCGGCGCACCCGCCCCGTACGGCAGTTCTCCAGGGCGCGTACCGCCATCCGCTCCGGAGAACACCCCGGGTCGCCGTGGTGGATGGCCACATAGCGGTCCACCCCGTCCTTGTGGGCGCGCATTATGTGTTGCGATTCGCGGCCCAGCAGCTCGCGATGGGCGCCGATCCGTACGTGTTCGTGGTGGCCGAGGGTGTGCAGCCCGCCGTCGAGGGGGGACTCCAGCTCGGCCAGGAGCCGCTCCAGGACGCCGGAGGCCTCCACCAGGGAGCGGTACGAACGGCCCGCCGGCTGTTCCGCGTCGGAGCGCTCGTCGGCCTTGGCCAGCAGCCGGATCAGTGACTCGTCCGGGAGCTGGAGGATCTCCTCCAGGGCGCGGACGGCCCGCAGCGACTCGGGGCGCTGCGGGCGCCGGGCGCCCTGCTGCCAGTAACTCAGGCTCGTCACCCCGACCTTGACCCCGTACCGCGACAGATGGTGCTGTACGCGCTGCAGAGGCAACCCGCGGGCGGTGATCGCGGCGCGCAGCGCGACATGGAAGGGGCCGCCCCGCAGGGCCGTGTCCAGTTCCGCCGTGGCGACGTCCGCGTGCTGTGTGCCGTGCCGCATGCAGGGGGCCTTTCTGTGAATGTTCACTACGGCTGGTCAGGCCGTTCGTGTGGGTCGTCGGGGCCGCCAGGTCGGCACGCGGGGGGTGTTCACACGCGTGTGCCGCCGTTCACGGCCCCGAGTTCCCCCGCATTGAAGCGTGTTGACCAAGCCCCGACAACACTTGATGCTCAACATGTCCGCGCCCCGCCCGGCGGCCACCGGAGGTTCCTGGCCCGGCCCCTATCCCTCACGCCCCAGCAACTCCCTTATCGCCCGCGCCGAAAGCACCGACTTGTGGAGGAATCCGAGGGCGGAGCTGGCCGCGACGAGTTCCTGGAAGTCCTCCAGGGAGTGCGTCGAGATCAGGATCACGGCGGGCACACTGCCCGCGAGCCGCCGCGCCACGTCGAAGCCGTTCTCGCCGTCGAGGTCGATGTCGACCAGGGCGACGTCCGGGGTCAGTTCGAGGGCCCGCGCGATGGCCTCCGCGCCCGTCGAGGCGACACCGACGACCTGTACCCCGCCACGCTCCAGCAGGGTACGCGCGGCCTCCAGGAACCGGGCGCTGTCGTCGACGAGGAGACAGCGCATGGACATGCTGACAGCTTCCCAACGGGTGGACCGCCGCGCCTTGCAGCTAGCCGGAAAGTGCTGAAGTCCTGTGCCGGAACGGAAGGTTCGCGTGCACGCAGAGCAGCGGCGCGTCACGGCGGTAGCATGTCGATGCCCTGGGGTGGCCGTGTCCCGTCGGTCGGGTGGGGGTGCACGATGAAGGTGTTCCAACGGAAACCGAGGAAGACCGGGGCAGTCGGCGACGCCGGGAAGTCCCGGCCGCACCCCGAGCGGCGGCGGATCCCCGCCTGGTGGCCGTTCCCCGCGTGGCGGCCGCTTCTCGCCGGAGCGCTCTGCGCGGCCCTCCTCGTCGCGGGCTGCCGCGGGGGAGGCGACGACGGAAAGCGTTCCAAGGCGCGCGCGGACACCACGTGCGACGGAAAGCTCAAGGGCACCACGGACATCACCGTGTGGTTCCACGCGGGCCCGAGCGGAGAGCTCGACACGATGCGCCGCCAGGTCAAGGACTTCAACGCCGCGCAGAAGGCCGTACGGGTCGAACTGATCACGCTGCCCGAAGAGCGCCCGTACGCGGACCTGGTCGAATCCGCGGCCGCCAGCGGCGAACTGCCGGACCTCCTCGACTTCGACGGCCCGAACCTCTACAACTACGCCTGGTCGGGCAAACTGAAGCCGATCGACTCCTGCGTCCCCGACAGCGTGAAGAACGACCTGCTGCCCTCGATCCGCGAACAGGGCACCTACGAGGGCCGGCTGTGGGGCGTCGGCACCTTCGACTCCGGGCTCGGCCTGTACGTACGCCCCTCGGTTCTCAAGAAGGCGGGCATCCGGGTGCCGAGCGGCCCCGGTGATGCCTGGACGGCCACCGAGCTGACCGGCATCCTCCACAAGCTCAGGAAGCTGGGGTACGAGCGCCCGCTCGACCTGCGGCTCAACTACTCCGTCCCGGGCCAGGAGTGGAACACGTACGGCTTCGCGCCCGCCGTCTGGTCCGCGGGCGGCGATCTCATCGACCCCAGGACCCACCGCACGGCCGACGGCTTCCTGAACAGCCCCAAGTCCGTCAAAGCGCTCACCACGCTGCGGAGTTGGGCCCAAGAAGGGCTGGTCGACCCGGACAAGGACGACAAGGCCTTCACGAAGGGCCGCAGCCCGATCTCCTGGGTCGGGCACTGGGTGTACGGCGACTACACCAAGGCGTTCCCCGGCGACGTGAAGATCGTCCCGCTGCCCGACTTCGGCAGGGGCACGGTCACCGGCATGGGGTCCTGGCAGTGGGGTATTCCCGCGGGAGCCGCCGACGGCGACGCGGTCTGGCGCTTCCTCGCCTATCTGCTCAAGCCCGGCCAGATCCACCGTATGACGGTGGCGAACGGGGCGATCCCGGCGACGGACAGCGCCGTGAAGATCTCGCCGTCCTTCGCGAAGGGCGGCCCCGAGCACCTGTTCATCGAGCAGCTCAGGACCGTCGCGCGGCCCCGCTCGCAGACCCCCGCCTACCCCGCCGTGACCGTGGCCTTCTCCAAGGCCTTCGCGAAGATCGTCGTCGATGGCGCTCCGGTCGAGGCCACCCTGGACCAGGCGGTCCGCGAGATCGACAAGGATCTGGCCGACCACCACGGTTACCCGTCAGGCGGGCCATGAGGGCCGGCGGCCGGCGCCCCGGGCGCATGGCGGGCGCCCGCCCGCCGCTGATCGCGCGGCTGCGGGTGGGCACCAAGCTCATGCTGCTCGTCCTGCTGCCGGTCGCCGGACTGCTCGCCTTCACCGTCTTCTCGGCGCTGGCCCAGTGGCAGGAGGCGCACACCCTGAGGGACTTCAGAACCTCGACCCGGGTGTCCTTCGCGACGGCCGGGTTCTACGAGGCCGTCGCCCGCGAACGCCTCGGGGAGGTCCTCGCCGTGGCGGCCCCGGACCGGGCGGAGACGGCGGACGAGCGGGACGCGGCCAGGGCGGCCACCGACCGCGCCCTCACCGCCGCGGAGAGCGCCGCCTCCGGCCGCCAGGGACAGCCCGACGTCCCGGGCGTCCTCCGCTCCCTGAGCAGCCAACTCCACGCGGCCCGGCTGGAGTCGGACAGCGGCGCGCTCACCACACCGGAGATCGAACAGAGGTACGCGACGATCGCGACGTACCTGTTCGACACCATGCGCCGCCTCGACTCCAGCCGCCCCACACGTGCCTCGGGCCGCTCCGCCGACGCCTACCTGGCCATCCTGGGCGCCATCGAGGCCGCCGAGCGCGAACGCGTCGAGCTCGCCACCCTGCTCGCGGCGCCGCGCTCCGACGGCCGCAGCGCCCCCGCCAACCGCTGGCCCGCCCTGGAGACCGCCCAGCTCGACCTCTTCCGCCAGACCACCTCCGGGCCGCTGCGCGCCGACCTCTCCCGCGTACTCCTGCAGCCCGCGGGACGCACCGTGCGCGCGACCCGCGAAACCCTCACGGCCTCCGGGGGCGCGAAGAAACAACTCCCCTCCCTGGACCACTGGCTCACGGCCTCCACCGACCGGCTCGCCGCCCTGCGCGGCATCGCCCACGACGCGGCCGGTGAGCTCGACGCCGACGCCGACCACGGCCTGAGGACCGCCCACGACCAGGGCGAGCGCGAACTCGCCCTCTCCGTAGGGGTCCTTTTCGCCGTCACCGTCCTCGCCCTGGCCCTCCGCCGCTCCATCACCCGCCCGCTCACCGAGGTGTCCCAGGGCGCCAGGGCCCTCGCCGAAGGCGACCTGTCGTACGACGTCCACTACCGGGGACGCGACGAGATCGGCGTCGTCGCCGACACCTTCCGCGAACTCCATGTCACCAGCGAGCGGCTCGCCGCCGAGATCCGCACCATGAACACGGCGATCGACGACAACCGGCTCGGCCACCGCGCCGACGTCGCCGCGTTCGACGGGACCTGGGCACAGCTGCTGGGCGGCATGAACGACACCATGGCGTCCTTCGCCGCCGCGCACGGCAGACGCCGCGAGGCCGAACGGGAGCTGGCGAGCATCTTCAACCTCTCCCTCGACCTGCTGTGCATCTGCGGACTCGACGGCTACTTCAAGCGCGTCAACCCGGCCTTCGAGCGGACCCTGGGATTCCCCGCCGACGTGCTCCTCGCCAAGCCCTGGCTGGAGTTCGTCCACCCGGAGGACCGGGCACGCACGCGTGCCGTCCTCGACCGCCTGGCGAGCGGCATCGAGGTCGGCGAGTTCGAGAACCGCTACCTGCGCGACGACGGCACCGAGCGCTGGCTCCAGTGGAGCGCCCGACCGGTGACCGCGGAGGGCCTCATCTACGCCGCCGGGCGTGACGTCACCGAGAGCCGCCGCGCCGACCGGGAGCAGGCCGCGCTGCGCCGTGTCGCCACCCTCGTGGCCCGCGGTGTCCCGCCGCACCAGGTCTTCGCCAGCGTCGCGCACGAGGTGGGGCTGGTGCTGAGCACGGGTTCCGCGGCCGTCCTGCGCTACGAGGCCGACGGCGCCACCACGGTCCTCGGCTCGGCCTACGCGACCGCCGGGGAGGGCGCGGAGGCGGCCGCCGCGGTGGCCCGGACCAGCCGCGCGGCCCGCGCCGGACGCATGGTCGGCGCCCCGATCATCGTCGACGACCGGCTCTGGGGTGCCGTCGTCGCGGCCTCGTCGGGCCCCGAGCCGCTGCCCCCGGGCGCCGAGTCGCGGCTGGCCGACTTCACCGAGCTCGTCGCCACCGCCCTCGCCAACGCCGACAGCCGGGCCCAGCTCACCGCTTCCCGCGCGCGCGTGGTGGCCGCCGGGGACGCGTCCAGGCGCCGCATCGAGCGCGACCTGCACGACGGCGTCCAGCAGCGACTGGTCTCCCTCCAGCTGGACCTCCGGATGGCCGAGTCCATGATGGCGGACCAACCGGCCGACCTCGTCGCGCAGTTGGCGCACATCAGCAAGGGCCTGGACGACGCCTTCGAGGACCTGTTGCGGATCTCCCGCGGCATCCACCCGGCGATCCTCTCCCAGGGCGGCCTGGGCCCCGCCCTGCGAGCCCTGGCCCGCCGCTCCGCCGTCCCCGTGGAGCTGGATCTCCGGCTGCCCTCCGTGCGCCTTCCGGAACAGACCGAGGTCGCCGTCTACTACGTGACCTCCGAATGCCTCACCAACGCCGCCAAACACGCGCGTGCCACGGTCGTACAGGTCGAGGCGCGGACGTACGACGACGTCCTTGAGGTGTCCATCAGCGACGACGGCACCGGGGGTGCGCAACCGGGCGGCGGCTCGGGTCTCATCGGGCTCATCGACCGGGTCGAGGCGATCGGCGGCAAGCTCGGCATCAGCAGCCCGCCGGGGAGCGGCACGATGCTCACCGTACGACTACCGCTGGAGGAGGCGCCGGCGGACGGGTGAGGCCGCTCCAGGGGAGGCCCGCTCCGGAGAAGGCCGGCTCTGGACGCGCAGGGACTCCACCTCGTCCTCGTACCGGCGGACACGGACCGACCGCCGTCGTTTCTCGATCCGTGTCCGCCGCATCTCCCGCAGCCCTTCGGCCGTGTGACCGGCCGCCCCTCGCCCGGGGCGGCCGGTTCCGGGCATCCGCACTGGTTCGAGCATCGCCCCGGAAGGTCCCCGTGTCGTCACGGCCATCCCCCAATTCCGCTTCCGGCTAGCCGTAATCCACCAGTTCCGGGCAGGCTGTTGGGGCGCACCGCAGCACACCGCACTGTCGGGCAGGGGGAGCCGGGACCATGGACGCCCATCAGCAGCCCGCGCGGGGACGGGTCGTCCTCGCCGACGACGACGTCCTGCTCAGGGAGGGGCTCGCGAGCCTCTGCGAGCGCGTCGGCTACGAGGTGGCCGGGCAGGCCGGTGACGCCGTACGGCTCCTGGAGCTGGTCGCCGACGAGCACCCGGACCTGGCGATCATCGACATCAGGATGCCGCCCAACCACTCCACCGAGGGACTGAAGGCGGCCCGCACCATCCGCGAGCGCCACCCGGCCACCGGCATCCTGGTCCTGTCGGCGTACGTCGAGGTCGAGGACGCCCTGGAGCTGCTGGCCGGTGGCCGCAAGGTCGGTTACCTCCTCAAGAGCCGGGTCACGGTCGTGGACGACTTCATCGAATCGCTCCACCGGATCGGCAAGGGGGGCTCGGTCATCGACCCCTCCCTGGTACAGGAGCTGTTCTCGGCCCAGCGGCGTGACGACCCGCTGTCCTTCCTCAGCACCCGCGAGCGCGAGGTCCTCGCCCTGATGGCCGAGGGCCGCTCCAACGCGGGCATCGGCCGTCGGCTGTGGGTCACCGAGGGCACCGTCGAGAAACACGTCCGCAGCATCCTGGGCAAGCTCCACCTCCAGGAGGACACCGACGACCACCGTCGTGTCCTGGCGGTGCTGACGTTCCTGGAGTCGCGCTAGGTGTGCTGTCTTCAGCCGTGATTACATCCGGGTTTCCCTGCTCGGCCGGTCCCGCGGCGGGCTGAGCACCAAGAAGATGCCGCTGTGGGCGCCCGCCTCCCCTGGGAACCACCCGGGTTGTCCGGATGTGGCATGCCGCTCCTGGAGTAATGGCCGTGTGCCCTGACTGGCCGTGTCACGCTGTGGTCTCGAATGATCAGGGCGGTGTCAGGAGGCCGGGATGTACCGCTCACGTGAGGAGCTGTACCGGCGCAAGACCACCGCCGCGGCCGCCAACGCCCCGTTCACCCTGATCGGCATCGATCGCTGCCGGCTGAAGGTGGCCGAGACCGCACTTCAGGCCACCGGGCGCTCGTAATGGCAGGAGAGAACGAAGGGAAACAACCGGGGCATCCGCACCTTCCCGATCTGCACGTGCGGCTGCGTGCCGAGCTGGGCCGGATCGACGAGCAACTGCGCGGCCTGCTGGACACCATGGACCGACTGCAGGGCCTGCTCGATGCGGTGGTGGCCATCAGCCGGGAGGTGGAGCTGCCTGCCGTGCTGCACCGTATCGTGACCACGGCCATGGACCTGGTCGGCACCCGCTACGGGGCGCTGGGCGTACTCAGCGAGTCCGGAGAGCAGCTGGAACAGTTCATCGCCGTCGGTCTGTCCGAACAGGAACGCGCTGATCTGGCCGAGACCGACTTACCTCGCGGCCGGGGCGTCCTCGGGCACCTGATCCGCCACCCCGGACCCCTGCGGGTCGACAGCATCTCAACTCATCCGTCATCCGCCGGTTTCCCGCCCGGCCACCCGTACCTGCGTACCTTGCTCGGCGTCGCCATCAGCGTCCGCGGCGAGATCTACGGTGACCTGTACCTCTCCGAGCGGCGTGACGGACAGCCCTTCGACGTCCACGACGAGAACGTCGTCGTTGCCCTGGCCAGCGCCGCCGGCATCGCGATCGAAAACGTCCGCCTGTTTGAACGGGTTCGCATCGGAGCCGAACAGTTCCAACGGCTTCTGTTGCCGACGCTGCCCGACGTGCGGCCGTTCGCCGCCGCTGCCGTCTACCAGCCCGCTGCCGAGCCCAGTCAACTCGGCGGGGACTGGTACGACGCCGTCCCGCTGCCCGGCAACGTCGTGGCGGTCGTCATCGGTGACGTGGTCGGCCACGATCTGCAGGCCGCGGCCGCCATGGCCGCCACCCGGAACATGCTGCGCTCGTTGCTGTTCGACCGGGGCAATCCGCCCGGCGCGATCCTCTCCCAGCTCGACCGCACCCTGCAGGCCATCACAGACAATCCCGTCACCACGACTACCCTGGCGCGTTTCGAACCGGAGGGAGGGGGCTGGCGCCTCCACTGGAGCACCGCGGGCCATGTCCCACCCCTGCTGATCACTCCTGAGCACCGAGCGGAATTCCTGTTCGCCGAACCCGGGCTACCGCTCGGGGTCGACCCCGAGCAGCCCCGCCCCGACCACTCGCGCTTCCTGCCCCCGGACGCCACCGTGGTCTTCTTCACCGACGGGCTGATCGAACATCCCGACCACCCCATCGACGAGAGCATGAATCAGCTCGCCGATCTCGCCCTCGCGTATGCCGCCCTGCCCCTGCAAGAGTTCGTTCAGGCACTGGCCGATCACCACCCCAGCGACGGTCACGACGACATGGCCATCCTCGCCCTGCGCACCCCGCACGTCTGATCCCCGACGCCAGGCCGAGCCGAGTGCGCGGCGGTGACAGCGGCGCGTGACGACACCTCGCTCGGTGACCGAGGACCGAACGTTCAGTTCAACGGCGCCGTGGAGGATCCGGGAGATCCGACGGATGATGGACATCGGGGCGATGTCGATGCGGAGGTCGCCCGATGACTGGCGCACGGCATGCATGGATCCGGCGCGGTGGCTTGGCCGCCCTGGAGATCTGCGCCGTTGCCGCGCTGTATTACGGCTCCGCCAAGGTGGGGCTGCTGCAGCAGCTGGTGCGCGGCCAGGTGACCCCGCTATGGCCCCCCACCGGCATCGCGCTGGCGAGCCTGCTCCTCCGCGGCCCGCGAGTCTGGCCCGGAATCGCACTCGGCGCGCTCCTGGTCAACGCCTCGCTCGGGCCATCGATACCGGCCGTGCTCGCGATCGTCGCGGGAAACACCCTCGCGCCCGTCTGCTCGTACGTACTGCTCCGCCGTGCGGGGTTCCACAACGCACTGGACCGCCTGCGGGACGCGCTGGCACTGATCTTTCTCGGTGCGTTCACCGGAATGCTGGTCAGCGCGACGATAGGCAGCGGGACACTGCTACTCGCCGGTGTGCTGAGCGCCGGCGACTTCTGGCCGACGTGGTCGGTCTGGTGGACCGGCGACGCGATGGGTGTCTTGGTGGTCGCGCCGGTCCTGCTCGTTCTCCGCTCGGCACGCTGGCCGAAGCACGCTCCGCCGTCCCGTTGGGTGGAGGGACTGCTGCTTGTGGCAGCCACTGTCTGCGTCGGTTTCGTCGAGACCGACAGCACGTCCCTCATGTTCCTCGGCTTCCCGCTGTTGATCTGGGCGGCCTTCCGCTTCCAGCTGGCCGGTGCCGCGCCCTGCGCCTTGGCCGTGTCGACCTTTGCGATCATCGCCGCTGCCCAGAAATCAGGCGCGTTCGCCGGTCACGACCTGCTCACCAACATGATCACCCTGCAGGCGTTCAACGGTTCCGCCTCGCTGACCGCACTGGTGCTCGCGGCAGCCGTCAGCGAGCGCAACCAGACCCAGAAGGAGATCGCGCGAGCCTGCGGGCAGCTCGCCGAGATGGCGGCCAAGATCGCCGCCGGTGGCCACCACCACCCGACGCTCCCCGACAGCGACAGCGACAGCGACAGCGACAGCGACAGCGACAGCGACAGCGGCAGCGGCAGCGAACGGGCCCAGAACCCGGATTTGATCACGACTGAAGACAGGCCCTAGAACCGTCCCCGGAGTTCTGTCCACAGGCAGGCCGGGAGCCCGCCGCGCTGTCAGCCCTCGCCAGTAGGGTGTGTGACATGGCCGACCCCTCCAGCTACCGCCCCAAGCCGGGACAGATCCCGGACTCTCCCGGGGTGTACAAATTCCGCGACGAGCACCGCCGGGTGATCTACGTCGGAAAGGCGAAGAGCCTGCGCCAGCGCCTGGCCAGTTACTTCCAGGACCTGGCGAATCTTCACCCGCGCACCCGCACCATGGTCACCACGGCCGCGTCGGTGGAGTGGACGGTGGTGTCCACGGAGGTCGAGGCGCTTCAGCTCGAGTACTCCTGGATCAAGGAGTTCGACCCCCGGTTCAACGTCAAGTACCGCGACGACAAGAGCTATCCGTACCTCGCGGTGACGATGAACGAGGAGTTCCCGCGCGTGCAGGTGATGCGCGGCCACAAGCGCAAGGGCGTGCGCTACTTCGGTCCGTACGGGCACGCGTGGGCGATCCGCGACACCGTGGACCTGCTGCTGCGCGTCTTCCCCGTCCGCACCTGCTCCGCCGGCGTCTTCAAGAACGCGGCCCGCACCGGCCGCCCCTGCCTCCTCGGCTACATCGGCAAGTGCTCCGCCCCCTGCGTCGAGCGCGTCTCCGCCGAGGAACACCGCGAGCTGGCCGAGGAGTTCTGCGACTTCATGGCCGGCCGTACGGGGACGTACATCCGCCGCCTCGAGCAGCAGATGACGGACGCGGCCGAGGAGATGGAGTACGAGCGGGCGGCCCGTCTGCGCGACGACATCGAGGCCCTGAAGAAGGCCATGGAGAAGAACGCGGTCGTGCTCGCCGACGCGACCGACGCCGACCTGATCGCCGTCTCCGAGGACGAGCTGGAAGCGGCCGTGCAGATCTTCCACGTACGCGGCGGCCGGGTGCGCGGCCAGCGCGGCTGGGTCACCGACAAGGTCGAGGCCGTCACCACCGGTGACCTCGTCGAGCACGCGCTCCAGCAGCTCTACGGCGAGGAGAAGGGCGACTCCGTACCCAAGGAGGTGCTCGTCCCGGCGCTGCCCGACCCGGTGGAGCCCGTCCAGGAGTGGCTCACCGAGCGCCGCGGGTCGAACGTCTCGCTGCGCATCCCGCAGCGCGGCGACAAGAAGGCGCTCATGGAGACCGTGCAGCGCAACGCGCTCCAGGCGCTCGGCCTGCACAAGACCAAGCGCGCCTCCGACCTGACCACCCGCTCGCGCGCCCTGGAGGAGATCGCCGAGGCCCTCGACCTGGACAGCGCGCCCCTGCGGATCGAGTGCTACGACATCTCGCACCTCCAGGGCGACGACGTCGTGGCCTCCATGGTCGTCTTCGAGGACGGGCTCCAGCGCAAGAGCGAGTACCGCCGCTTCCAGATCAAGGGCTTCGAGGGCCAGGACGACGTCCGGTCCATGCACGAGGTGATCACCCGCCGCTTCAAGCGCTACATCGCCGAGAAGGAGAAGACCGGCGAGTGGGCGGACGGCGCGGACGGTGTGGACGGTCAGGAACTGAAGGACGAGGAAGGCCGCCCCAAGCGGTTCGCCTACCCGCCGCAGCTCGTCGTCGTCGACGGCGGCCAGCCGCAGGTCGCGGCCGCCAAGAAGGCCCTCGACGAGCTCGGCATCGACGACATCGCCGTGTGCGGCCTCGCCAAGCGCCTGGAGGAGGTGTGGCTGCCGGACGACGACGACCCGGTGGTCCTGCCCCGCACCAGCGAGGGCCTGTACCTGCTCCAGCGGGTCCGTGACGAGGCCCACCGCTTCGCGATCACCTACCAGCGCGCCAAGCGGGCCAAGCGCTTCAGGTCGAGCCCGCTGGACGACGTACCGGGCCTGGGCGAGACGCGCAAACAGGCACTGATCAAGTACTTCGGCTCGGTGAAAAAACTGCGATCCGCGTCAATCGACCAGATCTGCGAGGTTCCCGGCATAGGCCGCAAAACGGCCGAGACGGTCGCCGTGGCCCTCGCCCAGGCGGTCCCGGCCGCACCCGCCGTGAATACGGCGACTGGAGAGATCATGGGAGACGAGGAATACGGGGCGCCCGAAACGACGGCGGGTTCCCCAGAGGAGCCCGTGACCGCGGGCGCCTCGGACGAGCGACGGGGGCAGGAGACATGAGCGACAACGAACGACAAGAACACGCACTACAGACCGACAACGGCACACAGGGGAGTACGACGATGGAGACGGCCCAAGTGCCCGACGCCGCCATCCCCGAGCTGGTGATCATCTCCGGGATGTCCGGGGCCGGCCGGTCGACGGCCGCCAAGTGTCTGGAGGACCTCGGCTGGTTCGTCGTCGACAACCTGCCACCCGCGCTGATCCCCACCATGGTGGAGCTCGGCGCCCGCTCCCAGGGCAACGTGGCGAGGATCGCGGTCGTCGTCGACGTACGCGGCCGGCGTTTCTTCGACAACCTCCGCGAGTCGCTCGCCGACCTGGAGTCCAAGCACGTCACCCGGCGGATCGTCTTCCTGGAGTCCTCCGACGAGGCCCTGGTGCGCCGCTTCGAGTCCGTGCGCCGCCCGCACCCCCTCCAGGGCGACGGCCGCATCGTCGACGGCATCGACGCCGAGCGCGAGCTGCTGCGCGAGCTGCGCGGCGACGCCGACCTGGTGATCGACACCTCCAGCCTGAACGTGCACGAGCTGCGCGCCAAGATGGACGCCCAGTTCGCGGGCGAGGAGGAGCCCGAGCTGCGGGCCACCGTCATGTCCTTCGGCTTCAAGTACGGCCTCCCGGTCGACGCCGACCTGGTCGTGGACATGCGCTTCCTGCCCAACCCGCACTGGGTCCCGGAGCTGCGCCCCTTCACCGGTCTCAACGAGGAGGTCGCGGCGTACGTCTTCAACCAGCCCGGCGCCAAGGAGTTCCTCGACCGCTACGCCGAACTGCTCCAGCTCATCGCGGCCGGGTACCGGCGCGAGGGCAAGCGCTACGTGACCATCGCGGTCGGCTGCACCGGCGGCAAGCACCGCTCGGTCGCCACGTCGGAGAAGCTCGCCGCCCGGCTGGCCGCTGAGGGAGTGGAGACGGTCGTCGTCCACCGGGACATGGGCCGCGAATGACCGGACGTGCCGCACTGCGGCTGAGCAGGCTGCGCCGGGTGACCCCCGAAGGCAGCGGCGGCAAGCCCGTCGAGGCGCGCGGTGCCAAGCCGCGGCGCCGCGGCGCCCAGCCCAAGGTCGTCGCCCTCGGCGGCGGTATGGGCCTGTCCGCCTCGCTCGCCGCGCTGCGCCGGATCACCGGCGACCTCACCGCCGTCGTCACCGTGGCCGACGACGGCGGCTCCAGTGGGCGCCTGCGCGACGAGCTGGGCGTGCTCCCGCCCGGTGACTTGCGCAAGGCCCTTGCCGCGCTGTGCGGCGACGACGACTGGGGCCAGACCTGGGCCCGCGTCATCCAGCACCGCTTCCACTCCAAGGGCGACCTGCACGAGCACGCGGTCGGCAATTTGCTGATCGTCGCCCTGTGGGAGCAGCTCGGCGACCATGTCCAGGCCCTCGACCTGGTCGGCAAGCTGCTGGGCGCGCATGGCCGCGTGCTGCCCATGTCCGCCGTGCCCCTGGAGCTCCAGGCCCTGGTCAAGGGGCACGACCCGGACCGGCCCGACGAGGTGGTCACGGTCCGCGGCCAGGCCACCGTGGCGCTCACCCCCGGCGAAGTGCAGTCCGTGCACGTCGTGCCGCACGACCCGCCCGCCGTCCCCGAGGCCGTCGCGGCGGTCCTCGACGCGGACTGGGTGGTCATCGGCCCCGGCTCCTGGTTCTCCTCGGTGATCCCGCATCTCCTGGTGCCCGAACTGCTCGATGCCGTCATCCAGACGAAGGCGCGCCGGGTACTCTCCCTGAACCTCGCCCCGCAGCCCGGAGAAACCGAAGGCTTCTCCCCGCAGCGTCATTTGGAGGTTTTGGGACGACACGCCCCTAAACTCGCCCTGGACGTGGTGCTGGCCGACGAGGCCGCCGTGCCCGACCGCGACTCACTCACCGATGCCGCCAAGCGGTTCGGCGCCGCGGTCGAGCTGGCGCCGGTGGCCCGGACCGACGGATCTCCGCGGCACGACCCGGAGCTGTTGGCCGCCGCGTACGACCGTATTTTTCGGATGCATGGAAGGATCGGCCCATGGCGATGACGGCAGCGGTGAAGGACGAGATTTCCCGGCTTCCCGTCACCCGGACCTGCTGCAGAAAGGCGGAGGTCTCCGCCATTCTGCGGTTCGCGGGCGGCCTTCACCTGGTGAGCGGCCGGATCGTGATCGAGGCGGAGCTGGACACCGCGATGGCGGCGCGCCGTCTGAAGCGGGACATCCTGGAGATCTTCGGCCACAGCTCCGAACTGATCGTGATGGCGCCCGGCGGTCTGCGCCGCGGCTCCCGCTATGTCGTACGCGTTGTCGCGGGCGGTGACCAGCTGGCCCGCCAGACGGGGCTCGTCGACGGCCGTGGCCGCCCGATCCGCGGGCTGCCCCCGCAGGTGGTCTCGGGGGCCACCTGCGACGCCGAGGCGGCCTGGCGCGGGGCGTTCCTGGCGCACGGCTCGCTGACCGAGCCGGGCCGTTCGTCCTCTCTCGAGGTGACCTGCCCGGGCCCGGAGGCCGCGCTCGCGCTGGTCGGCGCCGCCCGCCGCCTGTCGATCGCCGCGAAGGCCCGCGAGGTGCGCGGCGTGGACCGCGTGGTCGTGCGGGACGGGGACGCCATCGGCGCGCTGCTCACCCGCCTCGGCGCCCATGAGTCGGTGCTGGCCTGGGAGGAGCGGCGGATGCGCCGCGAGGTCCGCGCCACGGCGAACCGTCTCGCCAACTTCGACGACGCCAACCTGCGCCGCTCGGCCCGTGCCGCCGTCGCCGCCGGAGCCCGGGTGCAGCGCGCCCTGGAGATCCTCGCCGACGAGGTGCCGGAGCACCTCGCGGCCGCCGGACGGCTGCGCATGGAGCACAAGCAGGCCTCCCTGGAGGAGCTGGGCGCGCTCGCCGACCCGCCGCTGACCAAGGACGCCGTGGCCGGCCGTATCCGCCGACTGCTGGCGATGGCCGACAAGCGGGCCCAGGATCTCGGCATCCCGGGTACGGAGTCCAACCTCACCGAGGAGATGGCCGACAACCTCGCGGGGTGACTCTCGACAGCTCAAGTTCTCAACACGCCGGTGCCGACGCCCACTTGGGGCGACGGCACCGGCGTTTGCCTGCCTGTGAGGCGCCCTTGACTTGACCATGAAGTGTCATGAGCCTGGCATCTGTTCGCTGCTGTGGCGGACCAGTGCAAGGGGGGCTCATGAGACGAAGAGCGAGAGCGATCCTCGCTACCGGCGCGCTCCTGCTGGGCGGTGCGGGCATGGCGCCCATCGCCCAGGCGCAGAATGGCAGTTCACCCAAGCCCGACGCGAACGCCGTGAAGGTGTTCCGCGCCGAGGTCACGAAGCAGCAGATACCCCTGCTGCTCGCGGCCGGGCAGGACGGCCATGAACTCGGCGACGCGACCTGGAAGAACGGCAAGAGCACCGTCGAGGTCTACGTCACCGACCAGCAGGCCAAGAAGCTGGAGAAGCAGGGCGTGGAGCTCACCGAGCACACGCTCTCCGCCAAGGCCGAGGACCGCGTCACGGACGCGGCCCAGGGCGTGTTCCGCCCGTACAGCGGAAAGGGCAATCTCCAGGAGGAGATCCTCAAGACCGGCCAGGAGCACCCCGACCTCACCAAGGTCGTCTCCATCGGGAAGACGGTCAACGGCCAGGACATCCTGGCGCTCAAACTGACCAAGGGCGCCAAGAAGACCGAGGACGGCGCCAAGCCGTCGGTGCTGTACATGTCCAACCAGCACGCCCGCGAGTGGATCACGCCCGAGATGACGCGGCGTCTGATGCACTACTACTTGGACAACTACGCGACGAACAAGCGCATCAAGAAGATCGTCGACTCCACCGAGCTGTGGTTCGTCCTGTCGGCCAACCCCGACGGCTACGACTACACGTTCAAGGACGCGGTCACGCGCCAGTGGCGCAAGAACCTGCGGGACGTGAACGGCGACGGCGTCATCACCACCGGCGACGGCGTCGACCTCAACCGCAACTTCGCCTACAAGTGGGGCTACGACGACGAGGGTTCGTCCCCGAACCCCACCAGCGAGACCTACCGCGGCGCGAGCCCCAGCTCCGAGCCCGAGACCAAGGCCCTCGACGCCTTCGAGAAGCGCATCGGCTTCACGTACGGCATCAACTACCACTCCGCCGCCGAACTGCTCCTCTACGGAGTGGGCTGGCAGGTGGCGACGCCGACCCCGGACGACGTGCTCTACAAGTCGCTCGCCGGAACCCCCGAGAACTCGGCGATCCCGGGCTACCACCCGCAGGTCTCCTCGGAGCTCTACACCACCAACGGCGAGGCGGACGGCCACGCGGGCAACGTCAACGGCATGGCGATGTTCACCCCGGAGATGTCGACCTGCCAGACCGCGTCGGACATCGACCCGAACGACGCCTGGAACGCCGCCGACTGCGCCTCCATCTTCACGTTCCCGGACGATGAGAAGCTGATCGAGCAGGAGTTCGAGAAGAACATCCCGTTCGCGCTCTCCGTCGCCGAGACCGCCGGCCACCCCGACCAGCCGTCCTCCTCGGTCGGCATCGACGCGCCCGACTTCACCCCGGCCACCTTCTCGACGTCGTACTCGCGCGGCGCCGACCAGGAGGTCTCCGTCGTCGCCCGCAGGTCCGTACGCGACAAGGAGCTCAAGTACCGCGTCAACGGCGGCCGTACGGAGGACATGGCACTCAAGGCCTGGCAGGGCGGCGAGACCTACGGCGGCACGGACAACCTCTACTTCGACGAGTACCGCGCCAAGGTCCAGGACGGCGACCCGGGCGACAAGGTCGAGGTCTGGTTCACCGGCGAGACCAAGGCCGGAAAGCCGACCTCCAGCACACACTTCACGTACACCGTGGCCGAGCGGCCGAAGGCCGACACCCTGGTGGTCGCCGAGGAGGGCGCGACCGCCACACAGGCGCAGAGTTACGTCGACGCGCTGAAGGCCAACGGCAAGAAGCCCCTCGTCTGGGACGTCGCGACCCTGGGCGCACCGGACGCGCTCGGCGTGCTCGACCACTTCAAGACGGTCGTCCACTACACGGGTGCCGTACGGCCGGGCAACGCCACCCAGCTCCAGCTGCGCGCCTTCCTCAACCAGGGCGGCAAGCTGGTCGAGGCGGGCGAGCTGGCCGGCGGCAGTGTCGACCTCGGCGGCGGCACTCTTTCGAATGACTTCAGTCAGTACTATCTGGGCGCCTACTCCCGTACGTCCACTCCGGGGGCCACGGGCTTCACCGGCTCCGGGGCGCTCACCGGCGTCACGGGGGCGCTCGGCGACGCGCCCGGCAACCCGCTGAACGCGGCGGGCACCTACGGCGTCACCTCGGAGACGCTGGCCGCCGCGCAGTACCCGCAGTTCGCGTCGAGCGCGGGAGCGGGCCAGTTCGCCGGGACCGTCAACCCGTACGGGCCCTACGCGGGCTCGTCCATGGCCGCCGCGGTGCACACCGACGACGCCTACAAGCGCCTCACCCGCACCATCGACCTCACCGGTGTCAGCGCGGCCGACACGCCGACGCTCCGGTCCCGGCTCCTGTGGGACACCGAGCCCGGCTACGACCACGCGGTTCTGGAGGTCCACACGACCGGGGCCGACGACTGGACGACGCTCCCGGAGGCGGGCGGGGCCACCAGCACCACCGTCCCCACGGAGTGCGAGGCCGCGTTCCTCGTCAACGAGCACCCCTGGCTCAAGCACTACCTGACCGTGAGCTCGACCGGCTGCGCCAATACCGGCACCAGCGGCTCGTGGAACAGCTTCACGGGCGCCTCCAACGGCTGGCAGCAGGTCAACTTCGACCTGAGCGCGTACGCCGGTAAGTCGATAGAGGTCTCGCTGAGCTACATCACCGACCCGAGCAGCGGCGGCCACGGCGTCCTCGCCGACGACGCCTCGCTCGTCGTCGGCGGCACGGCCACCCAGACGGAGGGCTTCGAGGCGTCTCTCGGCGCCTGGAGCGTCCCCGGACCGCCCGCGGGCAGCCCGGCCGTCCTCAAGGACTGGGCGCGCTACGGAGAGCTCTTCAAGACATACGGGGCGGTCACCACGGGCGACACCGTGCTGCTGGGCTTCGGCCTGGAGCACGTCACCGCGGCGGCCGACCGCACGGCACTGATCGGGAAGGCACTCGCGACGCTGCGCGGCTGACTCTGCGTGACGATCGCGTGAACATGCAGGGCGGTCCGTACCCCTACTGGTGGGTACGGATCGCCCTGCCGTGTATGGCCCCTCTCGATGTCACCTCGGGAGCCTCAGGGAGGTAGGGTCGTAGGCGGTCGGGGACATCCCATACAACTCGCCGGCGTCTGAGTCGGCGTACCTAACGAGGAGATCGGTTCGTGACGATCCGCGTAGGCATCAACGGCTTTGGCCGCATCGGTCGTAACTACTTCCGCGCGCTGCTGGAGCAGGGTGCTGACATCGAGATCGTGGCTGTCAACGACCTGGGTGACACCGCGACCACCGCTCACCTGCTCAAGTACGACACCATCCTGGGCCGCCTCAAGGCCGAGGTGTCGCACACCGCCGACACGATCACCGTCGACGGCCACACCATCAAGGTCCTGTCCGAGCGCAACCCCGCCGACATCCCGTGGGGCGACCTCGGCGTCGACATCGTCATCGAGTCGACCGGCATCTTCACCAAGAAGGCCGACGCCGAGAAGCACATCGCCGGCGGCGCCAAGAAGGTCCTCATCTCGGCTCCGGCCAAGGACGAGGACATCACCATCGTGATGGGCGTCAACCAGGACAAGTACGAGCCGGCGAACCACCACGTCATCTCGAACGCCTCCTGCACCACCAACTGTGTGGCGCCGATGGCCAAGGTTCTCGACGAGAACTTCGGCATCGTCAAGGGCCTGATGACGACGGTCCACGCGTACACGAACGACCAGCGCATCCTGGACTTCCCGCACTCGGACCTGCGCCGCGCCCGCGCCGCCGCCGAGAACATCATCCCGACCACGACGGGTGCCGCCAAGGCCACCGCCCTGGTCCTCCCGCAGCTCAAGGGCAAGCTGGACGGCATCGCCATGCGCGTCCCGGTCCCGACCGGTTCGGCCACCGACCTGGTCGTGACGCTGCAGCGCGAGGTCACCAAGGACGAGGTCAACGCCGCGTTCAAGAAGGCCGCCGAGGACGGCGACCTCAAGGGCTACCTGGCGTACACCGAGGACCCGATCGTCTCCTCGGACATCGTCAGCGACCCGGCCTCCTGCACCTTCGACTCCTCCCTGACCATGGTCCAGGAGGGCAACTCGGTGAAGATCCTCGGCTGGTACGACAACGAGTGGGGCTACTCCAACCGCCTCGTCGACCTCACGGTCTTCGTCGGCGGCCAGCTCTAAGTCCCAGAGCAGGCACCTCGATGTGAGCCAGGGCTCGGGCAGCGCAAAGCCGCGCTGTCCGGGCCCTGTGCTACGTACTGATCGATCAGCCCTCTCGGATCTGAAGAGCCTTCCCTAGGAGTCCCTTTATGAAGACGATCGACGAACTTCTCGCCGAAGGCGTGGACGGCAAGCGGGTCTTCGTCCGCGCCGACCTGAACGTTCCGCTGGCCGACGGCCTCATCACCGACGACGGCCGCATCCGCGCCGTCCTGCCGACCGTCAAGGCCCTCGCCGACGCGGGCGCCAAGGTGGTCGTCGCCTCGCACCTGGGCCGCCCCAAGGGCGCCCCGGACCCGGCCTTCTCGCTGCTGCCCGCCGCCGAGCGGCTCGCCGAACTCCTCGGCGCCCCCGTGGCGTTCGCGCAGGACACCGTCGGCCCCGCCGCCCACGACGCCGTGAACGGCCTCCAGCCCGGCCAGGTCGCGGTCATCGAGAACCTGCGCTTCAATGCCGGCGAGACGTCCAAGGACGACACCGAGCGCGGCGCGTTCGCCGACCAGCTCGCGGCCCTGGCCGATGTCTACGTAGGCGACGGTTTCGGCGCCGTGCACCGCAAGCACGCCTCCGTGTACGACCTCCCGGCGCGCCTTCCGCACTACGCGGGCTACCTCATCGCCACCGAGGTCGGCGTCCTGAAGAAGCTCACCGAGGACGTGAAGCGCCCGTACGTGGTCGCGCTCGGCGGCGCCAAGGTCTCCGACAAGCTCGCCGTCATCGACCAGCTGCTCGGCAAGGCCGACCGTCTCCTCATCGGCGGCGGCATGGCGTACACCTTCCTCAAGGCCCAGGGCCACGAGGTCGGCATCTCCCTCCTCCAGGAGGACCAGGTTCCGGCCGTCAAGGAGTACATCCAGCGCGCCGAGAAGAACGGCGTCGAGCTGGTCCTCCCCGTCGACGTCCTGGTCGCCCATGAGTTCCCGGACCTGAAGACCAAGGCCCCCGCCCACCCCACCACCGTCGCCGCGGACGCCATCCCGGCCGACCAGGAGGGTCTCGACATCGGTCCTGAGACCCGCAAGCTGTACGCCTCGAAGCTCGCCGACGCGGCCACCGTCTTCTGGAACGGCCCGATGGGCGTCTTCGAGCACCCCGACTACGCCGAGGGCACCAAGGCGGTCGCCCAGGCCCTCCTCGACTCCCCGGCCTTCACGGTCGTCGGCGGTGGCGACTCCGCCGCGGCCGTCCGCATCCTGGGCTTCGACGAGACGGCATTCGGCCACATCTCGACCGGCGGCGGCGCCTCCCTCGAATACCTCGAGGGCAAGACGCTCCCCGGCCTCGCCGCACTGGAGGACTGACCTTAATGAGCACGCGCACGCCGCTGATGGCGGGCAACTGGAAGATGAACCTCAACCACCTCGAGGCCATCGCGCACGTCCAGAAGCTTGCCTTCGCCCTCGCGGACAAGGACTACGAGGCCTGTGAGGTCGCCGTCCTGCCGCCCTTCACCGACCTGCGCTCCGTGCAGACCCTGGTCGACGGCGACAAGCTCAAGATCAAGTACGGCGCCCAGGACGTCTCGGCACATGACTCCGGCGCGTACACCGGCGAGATCTCCGGCCCGATGCTGTCCAAGCTCAAGTGCACGTACGTGGCGATCGGGCACTCCGAGCGCCGCCAGTACCACGCCGAGACCGACGAGATCGTCAACGCCAAGGTCAAGGCCGCCTACAAGCACGGCCTGACCCCGATCCTGTGCGTCGGCGAGGAGCTCGAGGTCCGCGATGCGGGCAACCACGTCACCCACACGCTCTCCCAGGTCGACGGCGGTCTCAAGGACGTCCCGGCCGAGCAGGCCGAGTCCATCGTGATCGCCTACGAGCCGGTCTGGGCGATCGGAACGGGCAAGGTCTGCGGCTCCGACGACGCCCAGGAGGTCTGCGGGGCGATCCGCGGGCGCCTCGCCGAGCTGTACTCCCGGGAGCTGGCCGACAAGGTCCGCATCCAGTACGGCGGCTCGGTGAAGTCCGGGAACGTCGCCGAGATCATGGCGAAGCCCGACATCGACGGCGCCCTGGTCGGCGGTGCCTCGCTGGACGCCGACGAGTTCGTCAAGATCGTCCGCTTCCGCGACCAGTGAGTATGCGGTAGCGGCGATCCGTCGTACCCTTGCGGGGGTCTAGTGGGTACTCACTGGACCCCCGTCGTCGATCCAGATCCGAGGAAGTTGGTCCAGCCGTGGTTATGGGGTTCTCGATCGCCCTGATCGTCTTCAGCCTGCTGCTGATGCTGCTGGTGCTGATGCACAAGGGGAAGGGCGGCGGCCTCTCCGACATGTTCGGTGGTGGCATGCAGTCGTCCGTCGGCGGCTCCTCGGTCGCCGAGCGCAACCTGGACCGCATCACCGTGGTGCTCGGTCTGCTCTGGTTCGCGTGCATTGTCGTACTCGGCATCCTGATGAAGGTCAACAACTGATCACCGGCTGACATCGGTACGGCCGCACAACTGCACATTAAGCAAGCACATTCCACACGTAAGGCCCCATGTCCGGTACGCGCCCGCAAGCGCGGCCTATCATGGGGCTTGCGTCTAGGGGCGGGGGTGTAACTCCAATCACTGGACGCGCGTTGGGCCTTACGTAGACTGAGGCGCTCGCAGCGAAGCGTCACGCCGACTCGCTTCGCGGCACCATCACGCAGGGAGTTACGACCGTGGCAAGTGGCAACGCGATCCGAGGAAGCCGGGTCGGGGCGGGGCCGATGGGCGAGGCCGAGCGCGGCGAGTCCGCGCCGCGGCTGCGCATCTCCTTCTGGTGCTCCAACGGGCACGAGACGCAGCCCAGCTTCGCCAGCGACGCGCAGGTTCCCGACACCTGGGACTGCCCGCGCTGCGGCTTTCCCGCTGGACAGGACCGGGACAACCCGCCGGACCCGCCGCGCACCGAACCGTACAAGACGCACCTTGCGTACGTACGGGAGCGGCGCAGCGACGCGGACGGCGAGGCGATCCTCGCCGAGGCGCTCGCCAAACTGCGGGGCGAGATCTAGGAGTTGAGAACCGGCCGGGCACCTGTGGGCGCCTGGCCGGAGCTGTTTCGCGCGCGGATTTCCGGTGCCGTGGCCGCGCCGTGGCCGGATTCCACATCCCCGCCCGGCCGCTCCACGGCCGATTGTCAGTGGCGCCCTCTACGGTTCTTGAAGTGGCGGAACCAGAGGGGGCGTTGTGACGACGGCGGAAGTGACGGGCGTGCGGGCGCCCGCGTGGCGCGGCGGGTTCGGGCGCCTGTGGAGCGCGGCTGTGGTGTCGCGGTTCGGGGACGCCCTGCGGACCGCCGCGCTGCCGCTGCTCGCCGTGCGGCTCACCGACGATCCCCTCGTCATCGCCTCCGTCACGGCCTGCGGCTATCTTCCCTGGCTGCTCTTCGGGCTGCTGGGCGGAGCGATCGCCGACCGGGTGGACCAGCGCCGGGCGATGTGGGCCGTGGACACCGTGCGCGGCACGCTGGTGGCCTGCTTCGCCCTCGCCGTCGGGCTCGGGCACGCCTCGATCGCCCTGCTGATCGCGCTCGCCTTCGCCCTGACCACCCTCCAGACACTCTTCGACAACGCGTCCACGGCCCTGCTGCCCTCCCTGGTCGACCGTGTGGCCCTCGGCAGTGCCAATGCCCGGCTGATGACCGGCCAGCAGCTCGCCGGAGGCCTGCTGGCGAGCCCCTTCGTACCGCTGCTGCTGACCGTCGGGGCCGCCATGCCGTTCGTGGCCGACTCGGCCACCTACCTGCTGGCCGCCGCGCTCGTGGCCTCCCTGCGGACAGACGCACCCGAGCGGGAGCCGCGGCCGACCGGGAGCACGCTGCGCGCCGAGGTGGCCGAAGGCCTGCGGGCACTGTGGCACGACCGGGTGCTGCGGGCGATCTGCGCGGCCACCCTGCTCTGCAACATCGGCATGGGTGCCCTGATCGCCACCCTGGTGCTGCACGTGACGCGCTGGCTGCACACGGGGAACGTGGGATTCGCGGCGGCGATGACGGCGTACTCGGCGGGCAGCTTCTCCGGCGGCTTCGCCGCTCAGCGCATCGCGAACCGGATCGGGCGGACCCGCAGCCTGCTCATGGCGGGGTGCGTCCAGACGTTCTCCCTGGTGCTCATCGGAACCGTCCGCGACCTGGGCGCCCTCCTCGTGGGCATGGTGCTGCTCGGGACCATGAACATGGTGTGGAACGTCAACCAGGTCACGCTGATGCAGCAGCGCAGCCCGGAATCCATGCTGGGCCGCATCAGCTCCGCGTTCCGCACCGCCTCGACCTCCGGGGCCCCGCTCGGCGCCCTGCTGGGCGGCACCGTGGCGCGGCTGTACGGGCTGAACGGGCCCGCGCTTTTCGCGGCCGCACTGTTCGCCCTCGCCGTCACTTCGCTGATACCTGCCCTCAAGCCGGACGTATCTGTTGTTGAGCCGGACGACGGCGCTACGACAGCTCACGTCAAGCCCTGATCAATTAGGTTGGGACCGGCAGCGGGGCAAGGTACGCGGCAGCACAGGCAGGAAGAAGGCGGAAGTCCGAGATGAACGCAGAAAGCCGTTCCAGGCTCAACCAGACGCCCGAGTGGACCGCTCTGGCCAAGCACCGCGAGGAGCTCGCGGAGACCCATCTGCGGGACCTGTTCGCGGCCGACCCGGGGCGCGGCGCCGGCTACACCCTCCAGGTCGGCGACCTGCACATCGACTACTCCAAGCACCTCGTCACCGACGAGACGCTGCGGCTGCTGCGCGCGCTGGCCGCGGCCACCGACGTGTTCTGGCTGCGGGACGCCATGTTCCGCGGCGAGAAGATCAACGTCACCGAGGACCGCGCGGTGCTGCACACCGCACTGCGCGCCGCGCCGGACACGGTCATCGAGGTCGACGGGGAGAACGTGGTCCCGGCCGTGCACGCGGTCCTCGACAAGATGGCCGGCTTCTCCGAGCGCGTCCGCTCCGGCGCGTGGACCGGCCACACCGGCCGACGGATCAAGAACATCGTCAACGTCGGCATCGGAGGCTCCGACCTCGGCCCGGCGATGGCGTACGAGGCGCTGCGCTCCTTCACCGACCGCGACCTCACGGTCCGCTTCGTGTCGAACGTGGACGGCGCGGACCTGCACGAGGCCGTACGGGACCTGGACCCGGCCGAGACGCTGTTCATCGTCGCCTCGAAGACGTTCACCACCATCGAGACGATCACCAACGCGACCTCCGCGCGCAACTGGCTGCTGACCGAGCTGAAGGCCGGTCAGGAAGCCGTGGCCAAGCACTTTGTGGCGCTGTCGACCAACGCCGAGAAGGTGTCGGACTTCGGCATCGACACGGCCAACATGTTCGAGTTCTGGGACTGGGTCGGCGGACGCTACTCCTTCGACTCGGCGATCGGCCTGTCGCTGATGATCGCCATCGGCCCGGACCGCTTCCGCGAGATGCTCGACGGGTTCAGGGTCGTCGACGAGCACTTCAAGAGCGCCCCCGCCGAGGCCAACGTGCCGTTGCTCCTTGGCCTGTTGGGCATCTGGTACGGCAACTTCCACGACGCCCAGTCGCACGCCGTACTGCCGTACTCGCACTACCTGTCCAAGTTCACCGCGTACTTGCAGCAGCTGGACATGGAGTCCAACGGCAAGTCCGTGGACCGCGGCGGGCAGCGGGTCGACTGGCAGACCGGACCGGTCGTGTGGGGCACGCCGGGTACCAACGGACAGCACGCCTACTACCAACTCATCCACCAGGGCACGAAGTTGATCCCGGCCGACTTCATCGGCTTCGCCGAGCCGGTCGCCGACCTCCAGCCGGGTCTGGTCGCCCAGCACGACCTGCTGATGGCGAACTTCTTCGCGCAGACGCAGGCACTGGCCTTCGGCAAGACGCCCGACGAGGTGCGTGCCGAGGGGGCGCCCGAGGAGCTGGTGCCGCACAAGACGTTCCAGGGAAACCACCCGACGACGACGATCCTCGCGCGTGAGCTGACCCCGTCGGTCCTGGGCCAGTTGATCGCCCTCTACGAACACAAGGTGTTCGTCCAGGGCGCCGTCTGGAACATCGACTCCTTCGACCAGTGGGGCGTCGAGCTCGGCAAGGTCCTCGCCAAGCGCGTCGAGCCGGCGCTGACGGAGGGTGCGGAGGTGCCGGGTCTCGACGAGTCGACGAAGGCTCTTGTCGCCAAGTACCGGGAGCTGCGCGGCCGGTAGGCGGCGGCGAGTACGGGAAGCGGGCGGCGGGAGTCCGTCCGCTTCCCGTAAAATCGCCGACGATCATGGCGTCGAGGGCTCGGGGGAGCGGAACATGGCTGGTTCGCGCGGGAGATGGCTGAGCGGCAGGCTGTCGGTGGCGTCGATTCTGCAGCCCAAGGCCGTGGCGCAGGCGGTGTTCCACCCGGCGTGGATTCCGCCGTCGGTCGATCCGTCCGTGGAGCGGCTCAAACGCGTGCGCGTCATCGCCGGGGCTGTCGCGGCGTTCGGCGTGTACACGTTCGTGGAGGGCAAGTTCGACTTCACGGAGATTCTGGAGAACACGCTGACGGCGGCCGTCGTCCTGCTGTTCATCACACCTCTGACGGTGGGTGTGATGCTCTTCGTCTGGCGGCGCACCGGGCGGATCCGTGAGCTGCGCGGGTCCCTGTTCAACTCGCTCAAGCTGCTGCTGCTCTTCATCGGCATGGTCGTGGCGACGGTGCTGCTGTGGCAGCTGTCGATGTCGCTCGGGGGCGTCGCGCTGGTGGTGCTCGGCCTGGTGGCGATGTGGCTGACCGGCTTCTTGCTGTACGGGGCCGTGCAGCTGTCGGGGAACTTCTTCGGTTCCGCCGCCGTGCACCGAGGCCTGCCGCCGCTGCTCGCCACGGTGACGACCTGGCTGATGGCCATTCCCGACCTGGTCACCGGCGACCTGCACGGCCTCAGCTTCAAGATGGGAATCGTCTTCATCCTGGGCGCCCCGCTGACGGTCACGGCCATCGCCGCCCTGGAGATGAACCGGCTCCGACGCCACCACGGCATCCGGCTGGGCGCGCACCCCGCCAGGCTGCCTCCGCTTCCCCCGCCCCCGGGGCACGCGCCGAACCCCGGGTTCGTCCCGCCGCAGGGGAACCCCTACGCGCCGCCCGGCCAGCCGTACGCACCGCCGGGCCAGCCGTACGCACCGCCCGGCCAGCCGTACGCGCCGCCGGGCCAGCCGTACGCACCGGGCAACGGCAACCCCTACGCTCCCGGAAGCGGCGCCCCGTACACGCAGTGGCCGCAGAACCCGTACAACCAACAGAACCCGTACGGCCAAGGACCGTACGGGTCCTGAGCGGGCTCAAGCCACCGCGCTGAGCGTGTCCGCCAGTCGTCGGCGGGCCGCTCGCGCCGCGGGCAGGGCGGCGAGTGCGGCGGCCCCCAGCACGGCGGCCGTGCCGAACAGCAGGAGAAGCACGGGGGAGGGCCCCTGGGCGATGCCGGCGCCGATGCCGCTCGACCTGCCCTGGGCGTCGATCAGCCAATGCGCGAGGGGCACCCCCAGCGCCGTCCCGACGACGACCGCTGCCAAGGCCGTGCATCCCGTCGCCGTCACGGTGACCGCGGTGATCTGCCGCGGAGTCAGCCCGATCGCCTTCAGGGCGAGCAGATCGCGCTCGCCCTCGCGCACGGTGCCGCCGATCGCGGTGAGCAGTTCGATGAGCCCGATCAGGGCCAGTACGGCGATCAGCCCCACGACGACCCCGCGCAGCGGCGAGAGCCCGTCGGCCGGGTTGGTCACGGTGTGCACGTCGAAGCGCCCGTGCGCGGCCGTGGCCAGCTGGGTCGCCACTTTGTGCGGGTCGGCGCCGGGACGCAGCTGGAGCTGGTAGAGGCTCGGCCGGAGGTCGGGGTCGTTCTCGCGGAGGGTGTCGAGCGAGGTGGAGATGACCCGGCCGCCGTTCTCCGGCTCGATGCTGCGCCCCACGATGTGCAGGATCTGCGGCTGTTCGCCCACCGTCATCCGCACCCAGTCGCCGACGTGGACGTCCAGCAGGTCGAGCAGTCCCTGACCGGCCACCGCCTCATCGGGTCCGCGCGCGGGGCGGCCCTCGGCCAGCGAGAACGGGTAGGGGTCCTGGCGGGTGCCGAGCCCGCGCAGTGCGATCGTGCCCGTCTGGCCGGGGACCAGGGCGGCCACCTCGACGCCCGGGTGGACGGCGGTGACCTGCGGGTTCCGGGCCAGCAGGGCCCGTACGTCCGGGTCGCTCAGGCTCTCGTCCGCTCGCACCGTGAGCGCGGCCGCGAGACCGATCTGCTCGGGCCTGCTGTGGAAGCGGTCGATGGTGGTCCACGCGCTCATGGCCACCACGATCAGCAGCAGCGGCAGCGCGAGGCGGGCGACCGTGGCCAGCGAGCGCGGCCGTCGTGTGAACGCCTTGTGCCAGCCCAGGACCAGCGCGGACGGCAGCCGCAGCCCGAGCGCCCCGCGCGCCAGCCCGGACAGCCGCCCGCCGAGCGGCGCCGCGGCCCGCAGCCCCGGCACCGGCGGCACCCGTCCGGCACGCCATGCGGCGAGTCCGGTCGTCGCGGCGATGAACAGCACCGCGGCCACAGGTATCGCGACGAGGGCCGCCGTGTGCCCCGGCAGCCCTTGCCAGACACCGACCGCGTCGCCGAGACGCCCCGGAATCCGGCTGCCCAACGTCTCGCAGAGCGCGGCGGCGAGCACGGCGCCCAGCAGCGCGAACGCCACGTGCTGGAGCAGGAAGATCCGCACCACCTGGCCAGGCGTGAAACCGATCGCCTTCAGCACCGAGATGTCCCGCAGATGGCCGCGGATCCGGGTGCCGATCGCTCCGTGCACGGCGAGCGCGGCGGCTAGCAGCGCGCCGAGGCCGAACAGGCCCAGCACCTGCCCCAGCAGCCGGTTGTCGCCCTGTGCCTCGGCCCGTGCCTGCTGCCAGGAGGAGACCTCGGTGACCGCTCCGGCGCCGAGGAGCGTGACGGCCCGCTGGACGGCGTAGTCCGTGTCGCCCGGATCGGTCAGCCGCAGCCCGATCACCTGGCCGGTGCGCCCGGCGGTGCCCTGCACGGCGGACGGGAGCGCCCATACGAGGCCCGAGCGCTCGCCGTGGCTGTAGCGGGGCTCGGCGCTGTCGGCGACGCCCAGGACGGTCAGGGTCCGTGCGGTGCCCGGCACGGTGACGGTGTCGCCCGGCTCGGCCCAGAGCGCCCGGGCGAGGCTGCTCTCCAGGACCACGCCGTCCGGCGCGGCGGGGTCGAGCCAGCGGCCGGAGGTGAGCAGCGGGCGACCGGTCGCGGGTGGTTCGACGGCGCCGCGCAGTTCGACGGAGGCGCGGGTGCCGCGTGACTCGACGGTGGCGGCGGTGGTGGGGTACGGGCCCGCGACGGACTCGACTCCGTCCAGGTCGGCGAGCCTGTGCGCATCGGCCGACGGGCCGGTGTGGATCCACACGTGCGCGCCGTGCGACTGGGTGAAGACGCGCTGCCAGGGGTTGGTCGCGTACCCGAAGAGCGCCGTGGCCAGCAGCAGCGAGGCGACGATCCCGGCGGTGGCGAGCACGATGAACAGCGCCTCGCCGCGATGCGTCCGCAGATCGGCATGCGCCCAGCGGAGAGTGGCTCGCATCCCCGCTCAGCCTCTCGGCTCGCGTACGAGGGAACGGTTCTTCGCCAGAGGCTCGCGCACAGCGGCTCAGTCCTTCAGTTCCAGCACGCCGGATATCCCCACGCCCCGCGACGGTGTGCCGTCGAGTGCCGCGTCGTCGGCGATGCGGCCGTCGAAGAAGCTGATCACCCGGTCCGCGGCGCTGGCGAGCCGTGCGTCATGGGTGACCAGCAGGATGGTCTGGCCGCGCTGGTGGAAACGGGACAGCAACCGTGTCACCTCGCGGGTGCCCTTGCTGTCGAGGCTGCCCGCGGGTTCGTCGGCGAGCAGCAGGGGCGGGTGGTTGACCAGGGCCCGCGCGAGTGCGACGCGCTGCTGCTCGCCGCCGGACAGTTCGCCCGGCATGCTGCGCTCCTTGCCCTCCAGACCCAGCTCGGCGAGGAGCTTCTCGCGCTCGGCGCGCGCCTGCTTGGGGGAGAGGCCGGCGAGCAGGGCGGGCAGCTCGACGTTGTCGGCGACCGACAGGTTCGACACCAGGTTGAAGAACTGGAAGACGATGCCGATGCGGCGCCGGCGCTCGACCGCCCAGCGCGCCTCGCTGTACGCGTCCGTGCACTCGCCGTCCAGCCAGACGCTGCCGGAATCCGGTCGCTCGAGCCCGCCGAGCAGATGCAGCAGGGTCGACTTCCCGGCACCGGACGGGCCCGTGACGGCCACGAACTCGCCCTTCCGTACGGCAAGATCCACGCCACGCACGGCATGCGCGGGCGCGCCCTCGCCGTAGTGGGTCTTGACCAGGCCCTCGGCGCGCAGCACGGGGGCGTCCGCGACGCGCGGCGCAGGAGCGGTGCGGCTCATTCCAGCTCCTCCAACTCCTCCTGGCAGCGCTCCAGCCAGTCGAGATCGGCCTGCAGATGCAGCATGGCGCCCTCGATGAGCAGCTGGGAGATGCGGTTGTCCCGGTTCTCGGCCGCGGCGAGCTTCGACAGATCGCGCATGGTGTTCAGGTACTGGCGCCGCTGCTTGTTGATCAGGGCGATCTGATCGGCGAGACCGGTCTGCGGTGCGAGCGCGAGCTTCATGAAGAACTCGTCCCGTACCCGCGGCTCGTCCGCCGTCTCCTCGTACCAGGCGCGCAGCGCCTCACGCCCGGCGTCGGTGAGGTGATAGATCTTCTTGTTGGGCCGGCTCGACTGCTCGACTTCCTCGCCCTCGATCAGTCCCGACTTCTCGAGGCGGCTGAGCGTCACATAGATCTGGCCGACGTTCGGCTGAGGGTACGCGGCACCCAGCAGTTGCTCAAGGTCCTGCTTGAGCTCGTAGCCGTGGGCGGGGCCGCGCGCCAGCAGGGCCAGGAGGGACAGCCGCACTCGTGCTCTCCTCCCCGCATCCTTGTAATGTGCCGCAGGCCCGCGTGCCCGAGGCCAATGTGCCGCAGGCCCTAGTATCGCCCATACCTAACAGGTATACATGGCCTCTGACTCCGGGCGAAGGTGCTCGGTGCCGGTGTACAGGGAGGAACCTATGCGGTGGATACGCGCCGCCGGTAGGGGCCTCCTGGTCGCGGCGGTGGTCCTGTCCGGTTACGTCGCCTCGGGCGCCCAGGCCGACGGGGCGCACGGCGGCGGCCGCGGTCCGCTCACGCTGGCCACCGCCGGTGACCTCACCAACTACCTGGGTCCGCTGCTCGACGGCTGGAACCGCACCCACCCCGGCGAGAAGGTCACCCTCGTCGAACTCCCGGACTCCGCGGACGAGACCCACGCGCAGATGACCACCGACCTGCGCGGCGGCGACCGGAGCCGCTTCGACGTCCTCAACATCGACGTCGCCTGGACCTCGGAGTTCGCCGCCGCGGGCTGGATCTCCCCACTGCCGCGCGAGCGCTTCCCGCTCGGCGGCTTCCTGTCGCCGGTCGTCAACACGGCGACGTACGACGGAAGGCTGTACGCCGTCCCGTACGTCACCAACGCCGGCCTCCTCCTCTACCGCAAGGACATCCTGGCCAAGGAGGGCGTCGCGCCCCCGCGCACCTGGGCCGAGCTGGAGAAACAGGCGAAGACCATCGCGCCGAAGTACGGACTCGACGGCTACGCGGGCCAGTTCCTGCCCTACGAGGGGCTCACGGTGAACGCCGCCGAGGCGGTCTACTCGGCGGGCGGCACGATCCTCGGCGACGAGGGCGAGCGCGTCACCGTCGACTCCGCGGCCGCCCGCGAGGGCATCGGCTTCCTCGCCCGCGGCGTACGCGACGGCTGGATCCCGAAGAAGGCGCTCACGTACAAGGAGCAGGAGTCCAAACAGGCCTTCCAGGACGGCCATCTCCTCTTCCTGCGCAACTGGCCGTATGCCTACGTCAGCGCCTCCGCCAAGGGCTCCGCGGTCGCCGGGAAGGTCGGCGCGGTGCCGCTGCCCGGACCCGACGGGCCGGGGACGAGCGTGCTCGGCGGCTCGAATCTCGCGGTCAACGCGCATGCCCGGCACCCCGACTCCGCCGCGCGCCTGATCACGTACCTCACGAGCGAGCGGGTGCAGCGGCAGGTCCTCACGCGCGGTGCGCTGCCGCCCGTACGGGCCGATCTCTACCAGGACCCGGAGCTGATCCGGGAGTTCCCGTATCTGCCGACGCTGCGCGCGAGCGTCCGCGCGGCGGCCCCGCGTCCCAAGAGCCCCCGCTACGACCAGGTCAGCCTGGCCGTGCAGGCGGTGGTGCACGACGCGCTGACGGGCCACGAGACACCCGAGGCGGCGGTGCGCCGGCTGGCGCGCGAGCTGGCGGACATCTCGCGTCGGGGCTGAGCCCTCTTCCCACCGCGCTCGCGGCTCCTAGTTACATGTTAGGTAACGCGCCCGTCTCATCTTCGACCTGGGTGGGTAGAAAAGTCAGCATATAAAGTTCCAACTTCCTGAAGCGCGACACTTACTCGTTGACACCCGTGCGACACGCCTACCTAACATGCATGCATAACCGGAGGCACGCACAGACAGGTCAACGGGTGAAGCTCAACACGCACCGCTGGTGGCGCGACGCAGTGATCTACCAGGTGTACGTCCGGAGTTTTCTGGACAGCACCGGGGACGGCATCGGCGATCTCGCCGGAGTCCGGGCCGGACTGCCGTATCTGAAGAAGCTCGGGGTCGACGGCATCTGGCTGAGCCCCTTCTACCCCTCGCCGCAGCACGACCACGGCTACGACGTCGCCGACTACTGCGACGTGGACCCGCTCTTCGGCGACCTCGCCGAGTTCGACCTGCTGATGACGGACGCCCGGCGCCTCGGCGTCAAGGTGCTCCTGGACATCGTCCCCAACCACTGCTCCAGCGAGCACCCGTGGTTCCAGGAGGCACTGGTCTCGGCGCCGGGCAGCGCGGCCCGCGCCCGCTTCCACTTCGCCGACGGCCGGGGCCCGGACGGGGCCGAGCCGCCCAACAACTGGCACGCGATGTTCGGCGGCCCCGCCTGGAGCCGGGTCACCGAGCAGGACGGCACCCCGGGTCAGTGGTACCTGCACATGTTCACGCCCGAACAGCCCGACCTGAACTGGCGCAACCCCGAGGTCGGCGCCCACTTCGACCACGCGCTGCGCTTCTGGCTCGACCGGGGCGTCGACGGCTTCCGCATCGACGTGGCCGCCGGCCTCTACAAGCACCCCGAGCTTCCGGACTCGCCCGACCCGGAGGCTGACGCCCGCACCCGCGACTCGGTCAACCCGCTCGCCTGGAACCAGCCCGAGGTGCACGACGTCTGGCGCCACTGGCGGTCGGTGTGCGAGGAGTACACCGCCCGCGACGGCCGGGAGCGGCTGCTCGTCGGCGAGGTCTCCGTGCCGACCGCTCGCGAACACGCCCAGTACGTACGCCACGACGAGCTGCACCAGGCCTTCTTCTTCGACCTGCTGAGCGCCCCCTGGAACGCCGACGCCTTCCGCAAGGTCATATCCGAGGCCATGCAGGACATCGCGGGCACCGGCTCGACGGTCACCTGGGTGCTCAACAACCACGACCAGGTCCGCACGGTCACCCGCTACGGCGAGCTGGGCACCGAGGGCAGCGGCCTGGGCGCCGCCCGCGCCCGCGCCGCCGCGCTGCTGATGCTGGCGCTGCCCGGAGCCGCGTACATCTACCAGGGCGAGGAGCTCGGGCTGCCCGAGGTCGTCGACCTGCCCGACGACGTGCTCACCGACCCGATCTTCCGCCGGACCGGTAGCCGCGCCCGGATCCGCGACGGCTGCCGGGTGCCGCTGCCGTGGTCGGGGCACGCCTCGCCGTTCGGTTTCACCTCGGGCGTCGAGAGCGCCAAGCCGTGGCTGCCGCAGCCCGCATACTTCGCCGAGTACGCCACCGACCGCGCCCTCGCCGACACCCGCTCCTTCTGGCACCTCTACCGCGACGGACTCCAACTGCGCGCAAATCTCCCCCAGTTGGGCGAGGGAGCGCTGCGCTGGCTGGACGCCCAGCCCGGCGTCCTCGGCTTCGTCCGCGGCGACGGCCTGGTCTGCGCCGTCAACTTCGGTACGGCGCCGACCCCCGCGCCGGTGTCCGGCACCCCGCTGCTGTCCAGCGGCCCCTGCGCGCCCGGCGTCCTGCCCGGCTCGACGGCCGCCTGGTGGATCAGCGACTGCACCAATCCCTGAGCCCCACGACCGACCGACGCGTGAGCCCATCCCCTCCTGATTGCCGATTGCCCGTCCATTTCCCCGCCCTCGAAGGGACATCAACGATGATGCGACGACGTACGACCCTGCTCGCGAGCTGCACCGCCCTCGCCCTCGCCCTCGGCGCCACTGCCTGTGGAGGCGGCCCCGTCTCCGCGGGCGGTGGCGGCAAGTCGCTCAGCGGCCAGACGATCACCGTGGCCGGTGTCTGGTCCGGCAGCGAGCAGAAGAACTTCCAGAAGGTCCTGGACGCCTTCACCGAGAAGACCGGCGCCAAGACCCAGTTCATGTCCACCGGCGACAACGTCTCCACCGTCGTCGGCAGCAAGATCGAGGGCGGCAACGCCCCCGACGTGGTGATGGTCCCGCAGGTCGGCGTGCTCCAGCAGTTCGCCAAGGAGGGCTGGCTCAAGCCGCTGTCCAAGACGACCCAGCAGTCCGTCGACAGCAACTACGCGAGCGTGTGGAAGAACTACGGCAGCGTCGACGGCACCCTGTACGGCCTGTACTTCAAGGCCGCCCACAAGTCGACCGTCTGGTACAGCCCCGACGCCCTCGACCAGGCGGGCGTCAAGCCGCCGACGACGTACGACGCGATGCTGAAGGCCGGGCACACCGTCTCCGAGTCGGGCCTCGCGGCCTTCTCCGTCGCCGGACAGGACGGCTGGACGCTCACCGACTGGTTCGAGAACATCTACCTCTCCCAGGCCGGACCCGAGAAGTACGACGCCCTGGCCGCCCACAAGATCAAGTGGAGCGACCCGACCGTCGTCGAGGCCCTCACCACCCTCGGCAAGCTCTTCAAGGACAAGCAGCTGATAGCCGGCGGCCAGAAGGAGGCGCTGAACACCGACTTCCCCGGCTCCGTCGAGAAGGTCTTCGGGCCCAAGCCCGAGGCCGGCATGGTCTACGAGGGCGACTTCGTCGCCGGAGTCGCCAAGGACCAGTTCGGCAAGAAGATCGGCGAGGACGCCAACTTCTTCCCCTTCCCGGCGGTCGGCGGCGGCAAGGCGCCCGTGGTCAGCGGCGGCGACGCGGCCGTCGTCCTCAAGGACGGCAAGAACCAGAAGGCCGCCATGCAGTTCCTGGAGTACCTGGCGACCCCCGAAGCGTCGGCGGTGTGGGCCAAGGCGGGCGGCTTCCTCTCCCCGAACAAGAAGCTCGACCTCTCCTCCTACGGCGACGACGTCACCCGCGCGACCGCCAAGTCCCTTGTCACCGCCGGGGATTCGGTCCGCTTCGACATGTCCGACCAGGCCCCGGCCGCGTTCGGCGGCACCAAGGGCGCCGGCGAGTGGAAGCTCCTCCAGGACTTCCTCCGCGACCCGTCCGACCCGAAGGGGACCGCGGCCAAGCTCGAGAGCGCGGCGGCCAAGGCGTACCAGGGCTGATCGCCATGACCGCCACGCTCCTGAAAGAGGCGAGCCCGCCGCCGGTCACCATGGCCGATCGCCGGCGGCGGGCCCGGCGACGCGGCCGGATCGTCGCCCTCGCCTTCGTCTTCCCCGCCCTGCTCCTGCTCGGCGCGCTCGTCGTGTACCCGGTGCTGTTCTCGGTGGGCCGCAGCTTCTTCGACGCGTCCGGCACCCGGTTCGTGGGCGGTGACAACTACACCGAGATGTTCCGCGACCCCGCCACGCTCAAGGCCGTCCGCAACACCGCGATCTGGGTGGTTGTCGCACCGACCCTGCTCACCGGGCTCGGCCTCGTGCTCGCCGTCCTCGTCGAAAAGGTGCGCTGGGCAACGGCGTTCAAGCTGCTGCTGTTCATGCCGATGGCCGTCTCCTTCCTCGCCGCGGGCATCATCTTCCGGCTCGCCTACGACGAGGACCCCGACAAGGGCGTCCTGAACGCCGCCGTCGTCTCCGTGCACGACGCCTTCAAGGGCACGTCGTCCTACCCGACTGCCCGGGCCCGCGACGGCCAGGGCCTGACCAAGGGCGCCGACGGCTCGTACCGTACGACCGCTGCCGCGTCCCCCGGCCACACCGTCGACCTCGGCCTGGTCGGCGTACTCCCGAAGGACCTGCCGCAGGGCGCGCGGCCCGCATACGCGGCGGCGGCGCGGAAGGCGGCCGCCGACGAGGTACGCGGCGTCGTCTACCTGGACTTCACGCGCGGCGGGGGAGGGGAGCAGGGCAAGGTCGACCGGCAGGAGAGCGGGCTGCCGGAGATGAAGGTCGAGGCGGTGCGCGACGGGAAGACGGTCGCGAGCACCACCACCGCGGCCGACGGCTCCTTCCGCTTCCAGGACCTCGGCTCGGGCTCGTACACCGTGCGGCTGCCCGCGTCGAACTTCGCCCCGCCGTACGAGGGCGTCTCCTGGCTGGGACCCGCGCTCGTCACGCCCGCCATCATCGGCGCCTACCTGTGGATCTGGACCGGATTCGCCATGGTCCTGATCGGCGCGGGGCTGGCCGCGCTGCCGCGCGACGCGCTGGAGGCGGCCCGGATGGACGGGGCGAACGAGTGGCAGATCTTCCGCCGGATCACCGTTCCGCTGCTCGCGCCCGTTCTCACCGTGGTCTTCGTGACCCTGGTGATCAACGTGATGAAGGTCTTCGACCTCGTCTACATCATCGCGCCGGGCCCGGTGCAGGAGGACGCCACCGTACTGGCCACCCAGATGTGGCTGGTGTCCTTCGGTGGCGGCAACAACCAGGGCCTGGGCAGCGCGCTGGGTGTGCTGCTCCTGCTTCTCGTCATCCCCGCCATGGTCTTCAACGTCCGCCGTTTCCGAGGGAGTCAACGATGAACGCGCTCAGGCGAGGGCTCGGCAACAGCCTGGTGCAGGCGTTTCTCGTCGTCGTGGGTCTGGTGTGGCTCACCCCGCTCGCGGGACTGTTCGTGTCCTCGCTGCGATCCGCTCAGGACACGGCGAAGGGGGGCTGGTGGACCGCGTTGAAGAGCCCCGGGCAGCTGTCCTTCGACAACTACTCGGCGCTGCTGGGCAATTCGGGGATGACGCGGGCGTTCTGGAACACCGTACTGATCTCCGTGCCGGCGACCTTCCTCGTCGTCGTCCTCGCCGCGCTCGCCGGATACGCCTTCGCGTGGCTGGACTTCCCGGGGCGCGAGCCGCTCTTCCTGCTGGTGGTCGCGCTGTTGGTGGTGCCGGTGCAGATCGGTCTGCTGCCAGTGGCCAAACTCTTCGGCCAGCTGGGCCTGTTCGGCACGATTCCGGGTGTCGTCCTCTTCCATGTGTCGTACGGGCTGCCGTTCGCGATCTTCCTGTTGCGCAACTACTTCGCCGAGATGCCGCGGGAGATGCTGGAGGCGGCGCGCATGGACGGGGGCACCGAGTGGCGTATCTTCACGCGGCTCGTGCTGCCGGTGGGGCGGCCGGCCATCGCCAGCCTCGCCATCTTCCAGTTCCTCTGGGTCTGGAACGACATGCTGGTCGCCCTGCTCTTCGCCGACAGCTCCTCGCAGCCGCTGACTGTTGAACTCCAGTCGCAGATTCGGCAGTTCGGGAGCAACATCGATGTGCTCGCGCCCGGGGCGTTTCTGTCCCTGGTGGTACCGGTGGTCGTGTTCTTCGCTTTCCAGCGGCACTTTGTGCAGGGGGTGATGGCGGGGTCGGTGAAGTGAGCTCTTCCGAGGACGGACGAAGAAAGCCCCAGGTCGTCGACCTGGGGCTTTCTGGTTGAGCGGGTGACCGGGACGCGAACCCGCGCCGAGCATCGCAAGCGCACGGCTCAGGGCTCAGGGCTCAGGAAGAAGCCGGCGGATACAGCGAGCGCGGCAGCTGGGAGGCGGCCGCCGCGTCCAGGAGCCACAGGGTGCGGGAGCGGCCGTAGGCGCCGGCGGCCGGGGCCTGGATCTCGCCCGCGCCCGACAGGGCGATCGCCGCGGCCTGGGCCTTGTCCTCGCCGGCCGCGAGGAGCCAGACCTCACGGGCGGAGCGGATCGCGGGAAGGGTGAGCGAGACCCGGGTCGGCGGCGGCTTCGGCGCGCCATGCACGCCGACCACCGTCCGCTCCGTCTCCCGCACCGCGGGCAGCTCCGGGAAGAGCGAGGCCACGTGCGTGTCGGGCCCGACACCCAGCATCAGGACGTCGAAGGTCGGGACCGAGCCATGGTTCTCGGGGCCCGCGGCCTTCGCGAGCTCGGCGGCGTACGCCTCCGCCGCCGCGTCCACGTCGGCGCCGTACGGACCGTCGGACACGGGCATCGCGTGCACCCGCGCGGGATCCACCGGCACCGAGTCGAGCAGCGCCGCCCGAGCCTGCGTGTCATTGCGGTCCGGGTCGCCCTCGGGCAGGAACCGCTCGTCGCCCCACCACAGGTCGAGGCGGCCCCAGTCGATCGCGTCCCGGGCGGGCGCTTCCGCGAGCGCCGCAAGGAGCCCGTTGCCGTTGCGGCCGCCCGTGAGCACGACCGAGGCGTAGCCGCGCGAGGCCTGGGCGTCCACGATCTTCGTGATCAGCCGGGCCGCGGCGGCCTGGGCCATCAGCTCCTTGTCGCGGTGGACGACGAGCTGCGGAGTACTCACTTGGCCGCCGCCTTCTTCGCGGGAGCCCTCTTGGCCGGGGCCTTCTTGGCCGCGGTCGCCTTCGTGGGAGCCTTCGTCGCCGTCTTGACCGCAACCGGCGCCGCGGCCTCCTTGGAGGCCTCCGCCGCCGGCACGTTCAGCCGGTCCACCCCGTATCGCAGCGCCGACGCGTACGTGTCGTCCGGGTCGAGCCGCCGCAGCTCCTCCGCGATCAGCTCGGCCGTCTCGCGGCGCTTGAGCGCCACCGCACGGTCGGGCTGGCCCTCGATGGACAGCGTCGCCAGGGAACCGTCGGCCCGGTCCAGGACGATCGGGCCGCAGCTCGTGTCCAGCCGGACGGCGGTGAGGCCGGGGCCGGAGGACCGGGAGCGCTTGACGGGGACGTCGAGGCGGTCCGCGAGCCACATGGCGAGCAGCTCGCAGCTCGGGTTGAACTCCTCGCCCTCCACCTCGACCGCGTCCACCTCGCAGATGACCTGGTCCAGGGCCGCGGCCAGCATCGAGCGCCAGGGCGTGATGCGGGTCCACGACAGGTCCGTGTCGCCGGGGGTGTAGGCGTCGGCGCGGGCGTTCAGCTCCCGTACCGGGGACTCGGCGGCGTAGGTGTCGGTCACCCTGCGCTGGGCCAGCGCGCCGAGCGGGTCCTTGGCCGGGTCGAGCGGCGCGTTCACCGGCCACCAGACGACGACAGGGGCGTCCGGCAGGAGCAGGGGGAGCACCACGGAGTCGGCGTGGTTGGCGACCTCGCCGTACAGGCGCAGCACCACCGTCTCACCGGTGCCCGCCTCCACGCCGAGCCGCACCTCGGCGTCGAGACGCGACTTCGTGCGGTCGCGGGGCGAGCGCGAGACGCGCTTGATGACCACGAGAGTGCGCGAGGGGTGCTCGCGCGAGGCCTCGTTGGCGGCCTTCAAGGCGTCGTAGGCGTTCTCCTCGTCGGTGACGATGACCAGGGTGAGCACCATGCCGACGGCAGGCGTGCCGATGGCGCGGCGGCCCTGCACGAGCGCCTTGTTGATCTTGCTGGCCGTGGTGTCCGTGAGATCGGTCTTCATGGGCGACGCCAGCTCCGTCCGTCTCGTTCGAGCATTTCGTCCGCCTCGACCGGGCCCCACGTGCCCGCGGGGTACTGCGCGGGCTTGCCGTGCTTGTCCCAGTACTGCTCGATCGGGTCGAGGATGTTCCAGGACAGCTCGACCTCCTCGGTGCGCGGGAAGAGGTTCGAGTCGCCGAGCAGGACGTCGAGGATCAGCCGCTCGTACGCCTCCGGGCTGGACTCCGTGAACGACTCGCCGTAGGCGAAGTCCATCGAGACGTCCCGGATCTCCATGGAGGTGCCGGGCACCTTGGAGCCGAAGCGGACCGTGATGCCCTCGTCGGGCTGGACGCGGATGACGATCGCGTTCTGGCCCAGTTCCTCCGTCGCCGTGTGGTCGAAGGGGGAGTGCGGGGCGCGCTGGAAGACGACCGCGATCTCGGTGACGCGGCGGCCGAGGCGCTTGCCGGTGCGCAGATAGAACGGGACGCCCGCCCAGCGGCGGTTGTCCACCTCCACCTTGATCGCGGCATACGTGTCGGTCTTCGACTTGGGGTCGATACCGTCTTCCTCGAGGTAGCCGACGGCCTTCTCGCCGCCCTGCCAGCCCGCCGCGTACTGCCCGCGGACCGTGTTCCTGCCCAGGTCCTTCGGCAGCCTCACCGCACCGAGCACCTTGGTCTTCTCGGCGGCGAGCGCGTCCGCGTCGAAGGAGGCGGGCTCCTCCATGGCCGTGAGGGCCATCAGCTGGAGCAGGTGGTTCTGGATGACGTCACGGGCGGCGCCGATGCCGTCGTAGTAGCCGGCTCGGCCGCCGATGCCGATGTCTTCGGCCATCGTGATCTGCACGTGGTCGACGTACGACCGGTTCCAGATCGGCTCGAACATCTGGTTGGCGAAGCGGAGCGCCAGGATGTTCTGGACGGTCTCCTTGCCCAGGTAGTGGTCGATGCGGAAGACCTGGTCGGGCGCGAAGACCTGGTGGACGACCGAGTTGAGCTCCTCGGCCGACTTGAGGTCGTGGCCGAAGGGCTTCTCGATCACCGCACGGCGCCAGGAGCCGTTCGACTGGTCGGCCAGGTTGTGCTTCTTCAGCTGCTTGATGACCACCGGGAAGGCGGACGGCGGCACGGAGAGGTAGAAGGCGAAGTTGCCGCCCGTGCCCTGTGCCTTGTCCAGCTCGTCGATGGTGGAGCGCAGCCGGTCGAAGGCGTCGTCGTCGTCGAAGGTGCCCTGCACGAAGCGCATGCCCTGGACGAGCTGCTGCCAGACCTCCTCGCGGAAGGGCGTCCGGGCGTGCTCCTTGACCGCGTCGTGGACCTCCTGAGCGAAGTCCTCGTGGGCCCACTCACGGCGGGCGAAGCCGACGAGCGAGAAGCCCGGCGGCAACAGACCCCGGTTGGCGAGGTCATACACCGCGGGCATCAGCTTTTTACGTGACAAATCGCCCGTGACGCCGAAGATGACCAGGCCCGACGGCCCCGCGATACGCGGGAGCCGTCGGTCTGCGGGGTCACGCAGCGGGTTGCTGCTTGACAAGATTTCAGCCCTCCGAGGGGGCGAGGCGCTGGAGCTCCGCCTCGGTCGACTTGAGCAGGTCGTTCCAGGACGCCTCGAACTTGTCGACGCCCTCGTCCTCCAGAAGCTGGACCACGTCGTCGTACGAGATCCCGAGCTTCTCGACCGCGTCGAGCTCGGCGCGGGACTGCTCGTACGTACCGGCGATGGTGTTGCCGGTGATCTGACCGTGGTCCTCGGTGGCGAACAGCGTCGCCTCCGGCATGGTGTTCACCGTGTTCGGCGCGACCAGGTCGTCGACGTACAGGGTGTCCTTGTACGCCGGGTCCTTGACACCGGTCGAGGCCCACAGCGGACGCTGCTTGTTGGCCTGCGCCTTGTCGAGGGCGGCCCAGCGGTCGGAGGAGAAGACCTCCTCGTACGCCTGGTAGGCGAGCCGGGCGTTGGCGAGACCCGCCTTGCCGCGGGCGGCCTTCGCCTCGGGGGTGCCGAGTGCGTCGAGCCGCTTGTCGATCTCGGTGTCCACGCGGGACACGAAGAAGGACGCCACCGAGTAGATCTTGGAGAGGTCGAGGCCGGCGGCCTTGGCCTTCTCCAGGCCCGCGAGGTACGCGTCCATGACCTCGCGGTAGCGCTCCAGCGAGAAGATCAGCGTGACGTTGACGCTGATGCCCCTGCCGATGGTCTCGGTGATCGCGGGCAGACCCGCCCTGGTCGCCGGGATCTTGATGAGCGTGTTGGGACGGTCCACCAGCCAGGCCAGTTGCTTGGCCTCGGCGATGGTCGCCTTCGTGTTGTGCGCCAGACGCGGGTCGACCTCGATCGAGACCCGGCCGTCCTGGCCGCCGGTCGCCTCGAAGACCGGGCGCAGGATGTCGGCGGCGTCACGGACGTCCGCCGTCGTGATCATGCGGATCGCTTCTTCGACGGTGACCTTGCGGGCGGCGAGGTCGGCGAGCTGCTGCTCGTAACCGTCGCCGCTGCTGATCGCCTTCTGGAAGATCGACGGGTTGGTGGTGACGCCCACGACGTGCTGCTGGTCGATCAGTTCGGCCAGATTGCCGGACGTGATCCGCTTGCGCGACAGGTCGTCCAGCCAGATCGCGACGCCTTCCTCGGAGAGGCGCTTGAGTGCGTCTGTCATGGAAATTGCATCTCCTACGTGTCGTATACCAGCGTCAGCGCTGGGCTGCGGCGATCGATTCCCGGGCGGCATTGGCGACGTTCTCGGCAGTGAAGCCGAATTCGCGGAAGAGCACCTTGCCGTCGGCCGAAGCACCGAAGTGCTCCAGCGAAACAATGCGTCCGGCGTCCCCGACGAACCGGTGCCAGGTCAGACCGATACCGGCCTCGACCGAGACGCGCGCCTTCACCGACGGCGGCAGGACGCTGTCCCGGTACCCCTGGTCCTGCTCCTCGAACCACTCCACGCACGGCATGGACACGACCCGCGTCGGGACGCCCGCGGCCTGGAGCTGCTCGCGCGCCTCGACGGCGACGTGCACCTCGGAGCCGGTGCCGATCAGGATGACCTCGGGCGCTGTGCTCTGCCCTTCGGGCCCTTCAGCCTCGAAGAGCACGTAACCGCCCTTGGCGGCATCCTCGTTCCACTCGTACGTCGGCACGCCCTGACGGGTCAGCGCGAGGCCGTGCGGGGCGCCCTTGCCGAACACCTTCGTGTAGCGCTTGAGAACCTCGCGCCAGGCGATCGCGGTCTCGTTGGCGTCCGCGGGACGGACCACATTGAGGCCGGGGATGGCGCGCAGCGAGGCCAGGTGCTCGACCGGCTGGTGCGTCGGGCCGTCCTCGCCGAGGCCGATGGAGTCGTGCGTCCACACGTACGTCACCGGCGCGTGCATCAGCGCGGAAAGGCGTACGGCGTTGCGCATGTAGTCGGAGAACACCAGGAAGGTGCCGCCGTAGATGCGGGTGTTGCCGTGCAGCGCGATGCCGTTCATCTCCGCGGCCATGGAGTGCTCGCGGATGCCGAAGTGGATCGTACGGCCGTACGGGTTCGCCCCCGGCAGCGGATTGTCCGCCGGGAGGAACGAGCTGTTCTTGTCGATCGTGGTGTTGTTCGAGCCCGCGAGGTCGGCGGAGCCGCCCCACAGCTCGGGGATCACCGCGCCGAGCGCCTGCAGCACCTTGCCGGACGCGGCACGCGTGGCGACACCCTTGCCCTCCTCGAAGACCGGGAGCTTCTCCTCCCAGCCGGCCGGCAGCTCGCCCGCGGCGATCCGGTCGAACTCGGCGGCGCGCTCCGGGTTGGCGGTACGCCAGGCCGCGAAGCCCTTCTCCCACTCGGCCTTGGCCTCGCGGCCGCGGTCGAGGGCCTCACGCGTGTGCGCGAGAACCTCGTCGGCGACCTCGAAGGACTTCTCCGGGTCGAAGCCGAGGACACGCTTGGTGGCCGCGACCTCGTCGTCGCCGAGCGCCGAACCGTGCGCGGCCTCGGTGTTCTGCGCGTTCGGGGCGGGCCAGGCGATGATCGAGCGCATCGCGATGAAGGACGGCTTGTCCGTCACCTTCTTCGCGGCCTCGATCGCGTTGTAGATGGCGTGCGGGTCCAGGTCGCCGTCCGGCTTCGGGGCCACGCGCTGCACGTGCCAGCCGTACGCCTCGTACCGCTTGACCGTGTCCTCGGAGACCGCGGTCTCCGTGTCGCCCTCGATCGAGATGTGGTTGTCGTCCCACAGCAGGATCAGGTTGCCGAGCTTCTGGTGGCCGGCCAGCGAGGACGTCTCCGCGGAGATGCCCTCCTGGAGGCAGCCGTCACCGGCGATGGCGAAGATGAAGTGGTCGAACGGGGAGGTGCCGGGGGCCGCCTCCGGGTCGAACAGACCGCGCTCGTAGCGGGAAGCCATCGCCATGCCCACGGCGTTGGCGACACCCTGGCCGAGCGGGCCGGTCGTCGTCTCCACACCGGTGGTGTGCCCGTACTCGGGGTGACCCGGCGTCTTGGAGCCCCACGTACGGAACGCCTTCAAGTCGTCCAGCTCCAGGCCGAAACCGGCCAGGTAGAGCTGGGTGTAGAGAGTAAGGGACGAGTGGCCCGCGGACAGTACGAAGCGGTCGCGTCCGGTCCAGTCGGCATCCGCCGGGTCGTGCCGCATCACCTTCTGGAAGAGGGTGTACGCGGCAGGCGCCAGGCTCATCGCCGTACCGGGATGGCCGTTGCCGACCTTCTGTACGGCATCGGCGGCCAGGACGCGGGCGGTGTCGACGGCCCGCTGATCCAACTCGGTCCACTCGAGGTCTGTGGTGGTCGGCTTGGTGCTCACCCTGGGTCAGGGCTCCTCTCCACATGTTCCACATGTCGAATGCCGGTGCACTGGGCGCCCACCGGCCGTTGTCGAGCCTACCCCCGTAAGTACGTGCGTTTTTTCGAGTCATTCCAGACTGCCGGGACTATCGGAGATCCGCCTCCCGACTGCTCCGTTCCGTGTTCGGCAACTGAATACGGAGCCGCTCGAAAGAGTGCTCAATCGAGCCCCACTACGCCCGTTGTGCGCGCCCTGCTGCGCCCCTGGTACGACGCCCCTCAACACGACCCCACCCCCGCGAAGGCCGGGGTATAGGCAACGTCTACAGTGGCGTGGTACGCGCGAGCCTTTACGGGGAGTTCACACCCGGGGGCTTGCTGGGATGTCTCTGTCAGGGGTGTGCGTGACGGCCGTCGAATCCCGTCCAGCGGGGGTGCTCGAGTCGAGCAGCAGCCGGGGCCAGCGGCCGTTCGGGGCCCGTGTCAAAGCTTTCGTGGCGCTGACCAAGCCGCGAATCATCGAGCTTCTGCTGATCACCACCGTTCCGGTGATGTTTCTGGCTCAGCAAGGTGTGCCCGACCTGAAGCTGGTCCTTCTCACGTGCCTCGGCGGCTATCTGTCGGCGGGTGGCGCCAACGCGCTGAACATGTACATCGACCGTGACATCGACGCCCTGATGGAGCGCACCTCGCAGCGGCCGCTGGTCACCGGCATGGTCAGCCCGCGCGAGTGCCTTGCCTTCGGCATCTCGCTGGCGGTCGTCTCGACGCTGCTGTTCGGCCTGGCGGTCAACTGGCTGTCGGCGTGGCTGTCGCTCGGAGCGCTCCTCTTCTACGTGGTCGTCTACACGATGATCCTCAAGCGCCGTACGTCGCAGAACATCGTGTGGGGCGGCATCGCGGGCTGTCTCCCGGTACTCATCGGCTGGTCGTCCGTCACGAACTCCATGTCGTGGGCGCCCGTCATCCTCTTCCTCGTGATGTTCTTCTGGACGCCGCCGCACTACTGGCCGCTGTCCATGAAGGTCAAGGACGACTACGCGCGCGTGGGCGTGCCGATGCTGCCGGTGGTCGCCTCCAACAAGGTGGTCGCCCGCCAGATCGTCATCTACAGCTGGGTGATGGTCGCGGTCTCGCTGCTCCTCACCCCGCTCGGCTACACCGGCTGGTTCTACACGGCGGTCGCGCTCGGCGCCGGCGGGTTCTGGCTGTGGGAGGCGCACGGTCTGCAGAACCGCGCCAAGGTCGAGGTGACGGGCGGGAAGCTGAAGGAGATGCGGCTGTTCCACTGGTCCATCACCTACGTGTCGATCCTCTTCGTGGCCGTCGCGGTGGACCCCTTCCTGCGTTAGCCGCTTCCGGGACTTCCCGACGGGTGGGGTGCGTGGTCAAGGCCACGCACCCCACCCGTCGCCGTTTGATCTACCCGTCGGTAGCATCCTGGCCATGGCAGACACCCAGCAGGTTGACGAGACCCCCGGCGCCGCCCAGGACGCCAAGGCCGAGCGCAAGGCGGCCAAGCTCGCCAAGCAGATCAGCGCCTTCGGCAAGGAGCACGGCGGGGCTGAGGGGCACGTGGAGTACATCGGGCAGCGCGGCGCCCGGATCGTGCTCGTCGGCGAGGACGGCGGATGGGGCGACCTCGTGGCGCCCACGTACGAGATCGCCGAGCAGGCCGTGAAGAAGGCCGGGATCGCGGTGCACGAGGCGTTCGACGGGGAGTTCGCGGCGAAGGTGGAGACCGGACCGTACGAGTGGAAGCGGATGGCGGGGATTCAGCTCGGCGGGGGCAAGTAGCGGCTGACGGCTGACAATATCTGTTATCTGTTATCCGTCAGCTGATATCCGTCAGTTGTCAGCTGCTATCTGTCGGCTGTCATCCGTCAGTTGTCAGCTGCTATCTGTCGGCTGTCATCCGTCAGTCGTCAGCTGTTATCTGTCAGCTGTCAGTCGACCGACAACCGTCGGTTGTTCGTACGGGGTGTGCGCAACCAACACCCGACGCCCGGTTCACCCGTTAGGACCTGAGAAGGCACGGTCCAGTCGCGGGGAGTCCGGATGATCGAAACGCCGTCCCTGGTGGATCAGTACTGCCACGGCGTACTGAGGACGGAGCTGGGCCTCGGCACCTTCGAGGCCCACCTCGCCAGGACCGAGGGCCCACCCGCCCCCGGCACCACGTTCTTCGACACCCAGACCGGTTTCGCCGTGCGCCGCTGGTGCCCGCCGCTGCTCGGTTTGGAGCCGCACTGTCCGCCCGCCCGCTATCTCGCCCGGCGTCGGGAACTCGGCGTACTGGAATCGGGTCGCAGGCTGCTGCGCGGCAGCGGCATCACGACGTATCTCGTCGACACCGGACTGCCCGGTGATCTGACCGGGCCCGGTGAAATGGCCTCCGCGGGCGCTGCCCAGGCGCACGAGATCGTCCGCCTGGAGCTGCTGGCCGAACAGGTCGCGGACACCTCCGGCACGGTCGAGTCCTTTCTCGCCAATCTCGCCGAGTCGGTTCACGGAGCCGCCGCGAACGCCGTGGCCTTCACGTCCGTGGCGGGCGTACGGCACGGTCTGGCGCTGGCGCCCGAGCCGCCCGGGCCGGGGGAGGTGCGGGGTGCGGCCGGGCGGTGGCTCGCGGGCCGCCGGGTGGGAGGGGCCCTGAGCGATCCCGTCCTGCTCAGACACCTGCTGTGGATCGCGGTGGCCTCGGGCCTGCCCCTCCAGCTGCACGCCGGATTCGGCGAACCCGGTCTGCGCATCGACCGCACCGACCCCGTCCTGCTCACCGAATTCGCCCGCGCCACGGCCGGGCTCGGCACCGACCTCGTCCTCCTGCACGGCTACCCGTACCACCGGCACGTGGCCCATCTCGCCGGGGTCTTCCCACATGTGTACGCCGACCTGGGCGCCGCGCTGGTCCGTACGGGGGCGCGGGCGGCGGCGGTGCTCTCCGAGATTCTGGAGCTGGCGCCCTTCGGCAAGCTGCTCTTCTCCAGCGGGGCACATGGGCTGCCCGAACTTCATGTGGTCGGGGCACATCTCTTCCGTGAGGCGCTCTCACGGGTGCTCGGCACGTGGGTCGCCGAGGGGGCCTGGTCGCTGGCCGACGCGCAGCGGGTGGCGGGGCTCATCGCGACCGGGAACGCGCGGCGGGTGTACGGGGTGGAGTGAGCCCCCCTTCACCGAAGAACCCGTCGGCTTCAGACTGTGCGGATGACCGACGACGCCACCGCTCAGCTGCTCGATCGTTTCCTCACCGATCTGCGCGCCCTGGCCCCGGTCGCGGTTTGGGCGCACGGCTCGCTCGCCGGGGGCGACTACCAGGAAGGCCGCAGCGACCTCGACCTGCTCGCGGTTCTGGAGGGCCCGGTGTCGCTCGCGACCGTGTGTCGTGTGGTCGGACTGCACCGACGGCTGCGCGCCGACGAGCCGCTCGCCAGGCAGCTGCACTGCAGCTACCTGACCCCCGGCACGATGGCCGGCGCCGAGCGGTCGTACGTCACCTGGGCCCACAACCGGCTGATGAGACGGCCGGTCACCCCGGTCACCCGACGCGAACTGCACGACTTCGGGCTCGTCCTGCACGGCAAACCGCCCGGGGATCTGCTGCCTCCGCTGACAGACCGCGAGCTTCATGCCTTCGTCGTACGGGATCAGAAGGAGTTCTGGCGGCCGGCGTTGGACAAGGCGCGGCTCTGGAAGCAGGACGGGTGGGTCGACCTGGCCACGATCACGTTCGCACGGGCCACGGTCACTTTGCGGGATGGCCGCCTGATCTCCAAGCGGGAGGCCCTGGAACTGCTGCCGGACCTCGGCGCACCCGTCGACGTGGTCGAGGACATCCGGCGAAGGCGGTACGGGGATCCGGCACCGTACGCCGACGACTGGCTGCCGCGCCGGGCAGAGCTGACCAGGAGCTACCTGGGCCCCGCGATCGACGACCTCGTGGCGACGTACGAACCCCGCACGCGCGCGTGAGCGTCGATTGTGACCCTCACGCGCGCGTGAGCGTCGATTCCGTCGCAGGACCCGGCAGATCCGCCACGACGTCCGGGCGTTCGCGCAGCGCCAGCAGGACGCGCAGTACGCCGATCCACACCAGGCAGGAGCCGAACATGTGGAGGCCGACCAGGGCCTCGGGGAGGTCCGTGAAGTACTGGACGTAGCCGATGACGCCCTGGGAGAGGAGGATGAGGAACAGGTCGCGGGTGCGGTCCAGGGGGCCCTTGGGGGCGTCGACGGCCTTGAGGACGAACCACAGGGCGAAGGTCAGCGTCACCACGATCCAGGCCAGCACGGCGTGCAGCTTGGCGACCGTCTCCCAGCTGATGGGGATCCGGTTGACCTCGCTGGAGTCGCCCGCGTGCGGGCCGGCACCGGTGACGACCGTGCCGACCGCGATCAGCACGACGGCGGCGGCGACCAGGAACCACACCAGCTGCTGCACCGACTTGCCGACCAGCGGACGCGGTGCGGCGTCACCCTCGCGAGTGCGCTGCCACATGAGCGTCGCGACGGTGATGAGCGCCGTGGAGAGCAGGAAGTGGGCGGCGACCGTGTAGGGGTTGAGGCCGACCAGGACGACGATGCCGCCGAGGATCGCGTTGCTCATGACGATCCAGAACTGCGCCCAGCCCAGCCGGGTGAGGCCCCGCCGCCACGGCTTCTGCGAGCGCGCGGCGATGATCGCCCAGCCGACCGCCGCGCACAGCACGTACGTCAGCATGCGGTTGCCGAACTCGATGACTCCGTGGAAGCCCATCGCGCTCGTGGTGGTGAGTGAGTCGTCGGTGCACTTGGGCCAGGTCGGGCAGCCGAGGCCCGAGCCGGTCAGCCGTACGGCGCCGCCGGTGACCACGATGACCACCGCCATGACGAGCGCGGCGAGGGCCGCGCGCTGCACCGTCCGGGGTGTCGGGGTCCAGCGTTCGGCGATGAAGGCGAGCGGGTTGCGCACCGCGCTAAGGGCGTCGGCTCGGGTCACGTTTGGCACGGGCACCATGCTAGGGCGGTGCTTGTGCATGAATTCACGCGGGTGGGCATGTCCGGAAAGATGGCTTCCGCCGTTTCGTCACATGCCCGTGGGGCCGGCCCGGCCCCACGGGCACGCGTGTTCATGCTGCTCGGGAGCCCCACAGCCACTCCGCCGGGCCGAGGTCGTCCTCCGCGTGGGCCTTGAAGACCTCGTCGCGCAGCAGGGCGGCGACGCCCTCGACGTGCCACATCTCACCCCAGATCCGGGCGGTCGACTGCACCCGCGCCGTCCGGGGGGCGCGGACGGCCGCGTACTCCTCCAGGGCCGACGGCCAGTCCGCCGAGGGACGCCGGGTGAGCGCGTCGGCCAGCGTCGTCGCGTCCTCCAGGGCCTGGCATGCACCCTGTGCCAGGTACTGGAGCATGGGGTGCGCCGCGTCGCCGAGCAGCGCGAGCCGGTCCTTGGTCCAGCAGGAGATCGGCTCGCGGTCCGCCATCGGCCACCAGCGCTGCCGGCCAAGGCCGGGCAGCGCCCGGCGTACCGGCTCGCAGGCCGCGGCGAAGACCTGCTCCATCTCCTCGGGGCCGCCCCACTTCTCCTCCCCGCGGTCGAAACCGGGGCTGCGGAAGACGGCGACCTGGTTGTAGAGGGCGCCGGAGCGCAGCGGGTACTGCACCAGGTGCAGCTTGGGGCCCATCCAGACCAGGACGTCCCGCAGGTTCTCGCCGCCCTGGACATCCTCGATGGGGATCGTGCCGCGGTAGGCCACATAGCCCGACTGGACCGGTTCGTCGTCGCTGAACAGCGACCGGGTCCGCGAGTGCAGACCGTCCGCGGCGACGACCGCGCCGCCGTCGAAGGTGGCGCCGTCGGCCGTGCGGACCGTCACGGAGCCGGGCTGCTGCTCGACGTCCTCGACCCGTCGGCCGGTGAGCAGCTCGACGCCCGCGTCGGCTGCCGCGCGTACCAGGATGTCGAGGAGGTCGCTGCGGTGCACCACGACGTACGGGCCGCCGAAGCGCTCCTCGTACGCGGTGTCGAGGCGAACCCGGGTCAGCTCCCGGCCGTCGACGGCGTTGTGGAAGACGAGGTGCTCGGGTCGGACACCGGCGTCGACCACCTGGTCGAGGACGCCGAGTCGACGCAGGACACGGGTGGCGTTGGGGGCCATCTGCAGGCCTGCCCCGACCTCGGTGAAGGCGGACGCCTGCTCCAGCAGGGTCACCTCGCATCCGGCGCGGCGGGCCGCGAGGGCCGTGGCCACGCCGCCGATGCCGCCGCCGATGACGATCAGTGCGTCGCGGCTCATTTCTTGCTCCTTTGCAAGGGGCGCCGGCCGTAGCCGGCGGGGAAACTGTCTCGCCGGTCAGAGCCAGCGGGGGAGTACGGCCTGTGTGGCGGCCCGTGCGGCACGGGCGGCGTCGGTGTCCCGGCCGAGCAGCCAGGCGCACAGGCTCGCGGCGGGCGCCTCGACGCTCTCGGGGGCGGCATCCTGCGGCCCGAGCCGGTACGTGACACCGTCCCGGTCCGTTTCCGCCGCGCCGCTTCCGTCGATGTCCGCGGCACCGTTCGGGTCGGTGTCCGCGACATCGTTCCGGTCGATGTCCGCGACATCGTTCCGGTCGGTGGGTCGCAGCAGCAGCGCCGGGCAGCCCTCCTTGGTGCCGACCGTCGCCGACACCTCGGCGAGCAGCGCGTCGACGAGGTCTGGCGGGAACGCGTCGGTGTCGTCGCCCGCGCCCAGGTCCACCAGATGCACCCAGACCTCCCGGGTCCGCATCCACGGCACCTCGCTCGCCGGGATGGTCCGGCCGAGTGCGCTGCGTACTGTCGCGGACCACGCCTCGACGGGCAGCGCGTCGACGGCGGCGAGCAGCCGGGCGCCGGCCTCCCGCACATCCGCGAGCACCGCGCCCGGCGGGCGCAGCGCCCCGCGCTCGATGTCGTCGAGCCGTGACTCGGGGTTCGGGTACATCGGGGTCTCGACGCCGGTACGGGCCCAGATCAGCAGATTGACCAGGGCGTCCGCGTTGCGCGCGAGGTGCGTCAGCACATGGGCGCGGGACCAGCCGGGCAGCAGGGAGGGACCTTCGGCCGCCGCGTCACCGAGCTCGTCGAGACGCTTGCTCAGCGCCGCGGAGCCCTCGCGCATCCAGTCCAGAGCGCGGTCGAGGGTTCTGTTGGGACTGCGGCGGGCCGTCCTCGGGGACGTGTGCTCAGCCATCCTTCTTCTCCGCGCGGCAGAGATTCCGCAGCTCCCCGATGCCCGCCACGGAGGTCGTGAGGACCTGGCCGTCGGCGAGGTAGCGCTGCGGCTTACGGGCGTGGCCAACGCCGCCCGGCGTTCCCGTGGCGATCACATCACCCGGCTTCAGCGTAAGGATCGTCGAGATGTACGAGACGAGGGTCGCCGCGTCGAAGACCAGGTCGGAGGTGTCGGCCTGCTGCACGGTCTCGCCGTCGACCGCGCCGGCCAGCGCGAGCCCGGCGGCGGGGTCTGCCTCGTCCGGGGTGACCAGCAGGGGCCCGAACGGTGTCGTCGCCTCGAAGGTCTTGCCCTGCAGCCACATCGGGGAGCGGTACTGCCAGTCGCGGGCCGTCACATCGTTGAGGACGGAGTAGCCCGCGATGGCGGCGGCCGCGGTCTCACGGTCGGCGTGCCGTACGGCCGTGCCGATCACGACGGCCAGTTCGGCCTCCCAGTCGACCGCGTCGGAGGCGGCGGGCAGCGTGATCTCGTCGTACGGCCCGACCAGGGCCTCGGGGTACTTGGCGAACAGCGTCGGGTACTGCGGGAGTTCGCGACCCATCTCCAGGATGTGGTTGCGGTAGTTGAGGCCGACGCAGACGATCTTTCCGGGGTTGGGGACGACGGGCGCGTAGTCGAGGTCGGCGACGGTGTGCGCGGTGCCGTCGGCCGCGGCGGCGATCCGCTTCCAGTCCGCGTGGGCGAGCAGCGCACCCAGGTCGCGGTGGCCCGTCTCGACCGCGGTGTCTCCGTCGAGGCGTACTGCGGCGGTGGTACCGGCGGTGCGGATGGTGGCGAGCTTCATCGGTCAGTGGTCCTTTCGGCGACCTCGGTCGGCAGGGTGTGGAAGTGGAGCTTCTCGATGACGGGGGCGTCACTGAAGCGGAAGAGGTCGAGCTGACCAAGGGCCTCGATCGACACCTCCGCCCAGGACGGGACGGTGACCAGGTCGCCGTGGGAGACCTCGAGGCGCTCGCCGTCCACCACGAACGCGCCCGCGCCGTCGAAGACCTGCCACACGGATGAGGCGACCTCGCGCGAGGCGGGGACAATGGCTCCGGCGCGCAGCCGGTGCATTTCCGTACGGATGGTGGGCAGTGCGTCGGCGCCCGTGGTCGGGTTGGAGAAGCGGACGGCCGCGTGCCCCGGGTGCGTGGTGACGCCTTCGCGGCCCTCGGCCTCCAGCTCCAGCTGACCGGCGAGCGCGGCGTCGGTGTACTCCCAGCGGTACGCGGCGAGCGGGGACTTGGGGGTGTCGGCGAGGGCGGACAGCGGGCGCAGTCCCGGGTGGCCCCACAGCCGCTCGGCACAGGAACGCTCCGGTGTGGACCGGTCGTCGAGCGTGTCCGGGCCGAACTGGAAGAACTCGGTGTTCAGCGCCGAGGACAGCGGGATGTCGAGCCCGTCCAGCCAGGCCATGGGCCGGTCGGTGGTGTTGTGGTGGCCGTGCCAGGCCCAGCCGGGGGTGAGCAGCAGGTCGCCGCGGCGCATGGCGACGGGGTCGCCGTCCACGATCGTCCACACGCCCTCGCCCTCCAGCACGAACCGGAACGCGTTCTGCGAGTGCCGGTGCACGGGGGCCACCTCGTTCGGGCCCAGGTACTGGATCGCGGCCCACAGGGTGGGCGTCGCGTGCGGCAGGCCGTGCAGCCCGGGGTTGGAGAGGGAGATCGCGCGGCGTTCGCCGCCCCGGCCGACCGGCACCAGGTCGCCCGCCCGTACCGCGGCCGCGTACAGCTCGGACCAGCGCCAGCGGTGGGGAACCGCCGCCGGGCGCGGGTGCAAAGGCATCAGATCCTCCCGCTCGGTCCACAGCGGGATCAGCCCGAGTGAGTCGAACTCCTTGTACAGCTCGGAGAGTCGAGGGTCGTCATCGTGCGGCTCAGCGGCCGCTTCGCGTTCTGTGGCCATGTCTCGGAGATTACGAGCAGTTTTCCTCTGCGGAACATAAAGGACGTTAGAATTCCTCTGTGAAGAATTCCAGTGGGAAGAGCCCGGCCGGCGCGGCGCCGTACGCCCACGGCCTGGAATCGGTCGACAACGCCCTCGCTCTGCTGCTCCTGCTCCACAAACAGGGGCGCGTGCGGCTGAGCGACGCGGCCGACCATCTCGGTGTCGCCCGTTCCACCGCCCATCGGCTGCTCGCCACACTGCGCGGCCGCGGCTTCGCGGTGCAGGGCGCCGACAAGGCGTACCGCCCGGGCCCCGCGCTCTACCGGCTCGGCATGTCGCAGCGCTCCGACTACGAACTCGTGGAGACGGCCCGGCCGCACATGCTCTGGCTCAACGAGCGGCTCGGCGAGACCGTGCACCTCGTGGTCCTGGCCGGGACCGAGGCGCGCTTTCTGCACAGCATCGAGGGCACGCACGCGCTGCGGGTCGGCAGTCGCGCGGGCGCCGCCCTGCCCGCCCATCTCGCCTCCGGTGGCAAGGTGCTGCTCGCCGACCTGAGCGTGTCCGACCTCGTGGAGATCTACGGTCCTCGGGGCGACGTCGACCCTGAGGCACTGCACCGGCGACTCGCCGCCATCCGCCGCCGCGGCTACGGGATCAACATCGGCGACACCGAGCGCGGGGTCTCCGCGGTGGGCGCCGCGGTCCGCGAACCGGGCGGCCGCGCGGTCGCCGCGATGACTGTTTCGGCCCCGTCACTGCGCTTCACCCGAGCACATCTCGAGGAGGCGGCGCCAGTGCTGAAGGAGGCGGTACGTCGCATGGAGGCGGCGTTCTGAGCGAGTGGGGCGGAGGAATCGCGGTGTTCTGGGGGCGAGTGGGCAAAGGCGCGACGTTCAGGTCGTCCGCCCCGGCCCCGGCATCATAGGAGCGCACGGCGTCAGCGCAAGGACACGAGCCCGTTGTACCGCAGAGCGGAATTAGGGCGACATTCCATTGCCCTCTGCGTAACACAGCCGCTTCCATGGCGGGCACCGACAGGCCGCTCACGGTGGCGCCGGAGGGACACCGGCGTCCGTGGACCGCGGTCTTGGCGGGCTCTCCCCGTCTCCCCATGACAGGACGTGGCCGCGTGACCATCGACGCCCAAGCCCTCGACGCCCAAACCCCCGGCTCTCATCCCTCCGACGCTCGCACCCGAGCCCTGACCTGGGCGGTCGTCGCCCTGTGCACCGCGGCGATCACCGTCGAGGGATTCGACCTCATCGTCTACGGCGTCGCCCTGCCCGCGATGCTGGCCGACGGCTCCCTCAGGCTCGACAAGTCCTCTGCCGGAACCCTCGGCAGCCTCGCCTACGCGGGCATGCTCATCGGCGCCCTGGTCTGTGGCCCGCTCGCCGACCGGCTCGGCAGGCGCCGCCTCGTCCTCGTCTCCGGCGCGGGCTTCACCGTGTTCACCGTGGCGTGCGCACTCGCCGCCCAGCCCTGGCAGTTCGGTCTCTTCAGGCTGCTCGCGGGCGTCGGCATGGGGGGTGTGATGCCGTCCTGCGTGGCGCTCAGCAAGGAGTACGCGCCTCGTGGCCGCTCGGCCATGGTGGCGACCGCCGTGCTGGCGGGCATCCCGATCGGCGGGGTGCTTGCCGCGCTCACCGCTACCCAGTGGGGTGGGCTGCTGGACTGGCGCGGCCTGTTCGGCACCGGTTCCGCGCTGTCGGCGGTGGTGGTCGGCGCCGCGTACGTCCTGCTGCCTGATTCCCGACCGCGAAGCCCGCAGAGCCCGCAGAACTCCGCGAGCGCGCGGAGCCCGCAGAGCCCCGGGGACGAGCGGAGCCCGCACCCGGCCGGGGACGAGCCGAGCCCGCCGAGTACCCGATCCGCTGCGCGCCACCCGGCCTTCACCGTGCTTTCCGGCCCGTACGCCCGCCGCACCGCCCTCTTCACTCTCGCCAACTTCGCGGTGCTGCTCGCGTGGTACGGCCTGAACACCTGGCTGACCCAGCTGATGCGCGAGATGGACTACCCGTTGGGCTCGGCGCTGCGCTTCACGCTCGTGCTCAACCTGGGTGCGGTGATCGGCTCGTTCGCCCTGGCCGCCCTCGCCGACCGGATCGGCCCGCGTTCGGTCGCTGCCACCAGTGCGGTCCTCGCGGCGCTCGCCGTCCTGGGTCTCTCCCAGGGCGGAAACACGACCGTGGTCCTCGGCGCCACCGCCCTCGCCGGAGTCGGCGCCCAGTCGGCGCTGACGATGCTCAACGACTGGGTGGCGTCCAGCTACCCGGCCACGGCCCGCGCCACAGCCCTGGGCTGCGTCTCCGGCTTCGGCCGCGGTGGTGCGATCCTCGCCCCGCTGCTCGGCGGCTGGATCCTGCAGGCATCACTGGGACCGACCACGGTGTTCTACGTGTTCGCCGGAGCGGCGCTGGTGTGCGCCGGGGCGCTGCTGGCGATTCCCGCGTCTCGGAAGGCCGGAGTCACCCGGTAGCCGGGGCTCACTCCCAGCGAAAGAACTTGCCCGCAGCCCCGAGCCCCACGACCGCCCACACCGCCAGGATCCCCAGATCCCCCCACGGCATCCCGGCCCCGTGCTGGAGGACGTCCCGCAGCCCGTCGGAGAGCGCCGAGATCGGCAGCAGGCCGAGGACGTCCTGGGCGCCGGAGGGGAACTTGTCCATCGGGACGATGACACCGCCGCCGACCAGGAGCAGCAGGAAGACCAGGTTGGCGGCGGCCAGTGTCGCCTCCGCCTTGAGGGTGCCGGCCATCAGCAGGCCGAGGCCCGAGAAGGCGGCCGTGCCGAGGATCAGCAGAAGCAGGACGGCCAGCGGGTTGCCGTGCGGCGACCAGCCCAGCGCGAAGGCGATCACCGTCAGCAGGATGACCTGAAGGATCTCCGTGACCAGCACGGACGCCGTCTTCGCGGTCATCAGGCCCCAGCGGGGGAGCGGTGAGGCGGCGAGTCGTTTCAGGACGCCGTAGCGCCGCTCGAAGCCCGTGGCGATGGCCTGGCCCGTGAACGCCGTCGACATCACGGCGAGCGCGAGGATGCCCGGCGTCAGGAAGTCGACCGCCTTGCCCTTGCCCGTGTCGACGATGTCCACCGCGCTGAACAGGACCAGCAGGAGCGTCGGGATGACGACCGTGAGGAGGAGCTGCTCGCCGTTGCGGAGCAGCATCTTCGTCTCGAGTGCGGCCTGCGTGCCGATCATGCGGGGCAGTGGGGCCGCCCCCGGCTTCGGGGTGTACGTACCGGCGGTGGTCACGAACGCAGCTCCTTGCCGGTCAGCTCCAAAAACACGTCTTCGAGGGTGTGGCGCTCGACGGAGATCTTCTCCGGCATCACCCCGTGCTGTGCGCACCAGGACGCGACGGTCGCCAGCAGCTGTGGGTCGACCTTGCCGCCCACCCGGTACGCGCCCGGCGTCAGCTCGGCCGCCGTGCAGTCCGCCGGGAGGGCCTTCAGCAGGGAACCCACGTCGAGCCCCGGGCGACCGGTGAACCGGAGGGTGTTCTCGGCGCCCCCGCGGCACAGCTCCTCGGGGGAACCCTGGGCGATGACCCGGCCCGCGTCGATGATCGCGACGTCGTCGGCGAGCTGCTCGGCCTCGTCCATGTAGTGCGTGGTGAGGATGACGGAGACGCCGTCGGAGCGCAGGTCACGGACCAGGTCCCAGGTGGCGCGGCGGGCCTGCGGGTCGAGGCCCGCGGTCGGCTCGTCGAGGAAGACCAGTTCGGGACGGCCGACCACGGCCATCGCCAGGGCGAGGCGCTGCTGCTGGCCGCCCGACAGCCGGCGGTACGTCGTACGGCCGCAGCTGTCGAGGCCGAGCCGTTCGATGAGCGCGTCCACGTCCAGCGGGTGGGCGTGGAGTTTCGCCACGTGGCGCAGCATTTCGTCCGCCCGCGCGCCCGAGTAGACACCTCCGGACTGGAGCATCACGCCGATACGGGGGCGCAGCGCGGAGGCCTCACGGACCGGGTCGAGGCCCAGGACGCGCACCGTGCCGGAGTCCGGCTTCCGGTACCCCTCGCAGGTCTCGACCGTGGTCGTCTTGCCTGCCCCGTTGGGGCCCAGTACGGCGGTGATGCCCGCCTTGGCCACCAGGTCGAGGCCGTCCACCGCGGTCTTTGTGCCGTACCGCTTCACCAGGGCCTGGACCTGGACCACGGGCTCGCTTCGCATGAGGCGCAAGTCTAAGGACGCCGTCGCGGCTCAGGGGCGGCGGGTCCCGCATCCACGTACAGGTCCCGTGGCCGGTGCAGCGTCAGCCACTGCTCCGCGTACGCCACCGCGTCGGCCACGGGGAAGAGCCTGGCGTCGGCCGCGCCCACCTTGCCCCGCACGACGGGACGGTCCCGTTCGAAGTCGGAGCCCAGCTCCTCGAACATGTCGGAGGTGATCGACACCTCCCGGACCACTTCCCAGCCCGTCGGGGAGGGGCGCCCTACCTCCACGACGGGCGACGGGATGCGGTATTCGGCCAGATGGAAACTCGTACAGGTGTCGTAGCCCGCGCCGAGCAGCAGGACCCGGGCGCCGTCGGACTCCAGGCGGGCCAGCGGGCTGCGATCGCCCAGGCGGCAGTCGGGCGCGTGCCCCTCGGTGATCGCCGCCGCGCGCGTGCCGAGCGCCGCGAACGAGGTCTCCGGATGCGCGCTGCGCAGGGCGCCGGGCCAGTTCCGTACGGTCTCCGGGATCACGCCGACCCCGCGGGAGGGCGTCACACGCGGGTCGTACGCGGGCATCGTCGCCCGAATGGTCGACCACCACTCCTCGGGTACGGGCGGGTTGCTCCACAGGGCCGGGTCGGAGAGGTCGCCGGACTGGGTGGGGACCACCAGAGTGCCTTCGGGACCGAGTGCGTCGAGCAGTCCCTGGACGACGGCGACCGGGCCGCCGTTGACCCAGCCGAGGGAGCTGAGAGAGGAGTGCACGAGAAGCGTTTCTCCCGGGCGTATGCCCAGCGAGAGAAGGTGTGCGGCGACCGTGTCCCGAGTGACGAGTGGGCCGGTCGGAGGGGGTGTCGGCATGGTTCGGCAGTTTCCCCGAGGGCCCGCCGGGCCGCCACCGAATTGATCGATCAAAGATCGTTTCCGCAGGTCACCTTAGGTATACCTAAGTGATGCACGGCACCGTCCACCCCTCAGGACGCGGCTTGTCAGGCTCTGAGGAATTACGCAACAATGGCGTTGTGAAAAACGTTGGCGAGGCTCCGCAGGAGGAACTCGCGACCGGGGAGCGGTCCACCCGCAACCGGGTCGCGCGGTCCATCCTGGACCACGGCCCCTCGACCGTCACCGACCTCGCGGGACGTCTGGGACTGACCCCGGCCGCCGTACGCCGTCATCTCGACACACTCGTCGCCGACGACGTCGTGGAAGCACGTGAGCAGCGGGTCTACGGAGCGCGTACGCGCGGCCGTCCCGCCAAGGTGTTCGCCCTGACCGACTGCGGCCGGGACGCCTTCGACCAGTCCTACGACAAGCTCGCCGCGGATGCCCTGCGCTGGATCGCGGAGCGCGAGGGCGGGGAAGAGGCCGTCGTCGCCTTCGCCCGCGCCAGGATCGCCGCCCAGGCCGACGCGTACCGCAAGGCCATAGAGGCCGCCGCCCCCGAGGAGCGCACCGAAGCGCTGGCCAAGGCCTTGAGCGTGGACGGGTACGCTGCTACGGCGCGTAGCGCACCGGTCGGCGAGCAGCTCTGCCAGCACCACTGCCCGGTCGCCCATGTCGCCGAGCAGTTCCCGCAGCTGTGCGAGGCGGAGACCGAAATCTTCTCCCAGCTCCTCGGCACACATGTCCAGCGGCTGGCCACCATCGCCCACGGCGACGGTGTCTGCACCACGTTCATCCCAAAGATTTCCAAGACCACCCATAACGCATCTGCAAGCACCGCCGGGAGGAACCCCGCATGACGCTCCCCATCGAGGAGACTGCCCACCCTGAGCTCGAGGGTCTGGGTACGTACGAATACGGCTGGGCCGACTCCGACGTGGCCGGTGCCTCTGCCAAGCGCGGCATCAACGAGGACGTCGTCCGCGACATCTCCCAGAAGAAGTCCGAGCCGGAGTGGATGACCAAGCTCCGCCTCAAGGGCCTGCGCCTCTTCGAGAAGAAGCCCATGCCGAACTGGGGCTCGGACCTGTCGGGCATCGACTTCGACAACATCAAGTACTTCGTGCGCTCCACGGAGAAGCAGGCGGAGTCCTGGGAGGACCTGCCCGAGGACATCAAGAACACGTACGACAAGCTCGGCATCCCGGAGGCGGAGAAGCAGCGCCTCGTCGCCGGTGTCGCGGCCCAGTACGAGTCCGAGGTCGTCTACCACCAGATCCGTGAGGACCTGGAGGAGCAGGGCGTCATCTTCCTCGACACCGACACCGCCCTGAAGGAGCACCCGGAGCTCTTCAAGGAGTACTTCGGCACGGTCATCCCGGTCGGTGACAACAAGTTCGCGTCGCTGAACACCGCCGTGTGGTCCGGTGGCTCGTTCATCTACGTGCCGAAGGGTGTGCACGTCGAGATCCCGCTCCAGGCCTACTTCCGCATCAACACGGAGAACATGGGCCAGTTCGAGCGGACGCTGATCATCGTCGACGAGGACGCCTACGTCCACTACGTCGAGGGTTGTACGGCCCCGATCTACAAGTCGGACTCCCTGCACTCCGCGGTCGTCGAGATCATCGTGAAGAAGGGCGCCCGCTGCCGCTACACGACCATCCAGAACTGGTCGAACAACGTCTACAACCTGGTCACCAAGCGCGCCGTGGCGTACGAGGGCGCGACCATGGAGTGGATCGACGGCAACATCGGCTCCAAGGTCACCATGAAGTACCCGGCCGTCTACCTGATGGGCGAGCACGCCAAGGGCGAGACCCTCTCCATCGCCTTCGCGGGCGAGGGCCAGCACCAGGACGCCGGCTCCAAGATGGTCCACATGGCGCCGAACACCTCGTCGAACATCGTGTCGAAGTCCGTGGCGCGTGGCGGCGGCCGTACGTCCTACCGCGGTCTCGTCGAGATCGGCGAGGGCGCCCACGGCTCCAAGTCGAACGTGCTCTGTGACGCGCTGCTCGTCGACACCATCTCCCGCTCCGACACGTACCCGTACGTCGACGTCCGCGAGGACGACGTGTCCATGGGCCACGAGGCGACCGTCTCTAAGGTCTCCGAGGACCAGCTCTTCTACCTGATGAGCCGCGGTCTGACCGAGTTCGAGGCGATGGCGATGATCGTGCGCGGCTTCGTCGAGCCGATCGCCAAGGAGCTGCCCATGGAGTACGCGCTTGAACTCAACCGGCTGATCGAGCTGCAGATGGAAGGCTCGGTCGGTTAAGACCGGTCTTCCGTAAGCAGCTAGCGAATTCTGACGCAGGAAAGAGAGCAGACCGACAGCCATGGCTGAGGCTCAGAACATCCCGGTGGGGTCCACCACCGCCGGACAGATCGCGGTGGCCGCCGAGTCGACCGTCGCCACGCGCATGAGCGCGCCCCCGTCCTTCGACGTGGCGGACTTCCCGGTCCCCCACGGCCGTGAGGAGGAGTGGCGGTTCACCCCGCTGGAGCGCCTGCGCGGGCTGCACGACGGCACCGCGGTCGCCACCGGCGACGGCGTGAAGGTCGACATCGAGGCGCCCGAGGGTGTCATCGTCGAGACCGTCGGCCGTGACGACGCCCGGCTGGGCAAGGCCGGCACCCCGGTGGACCGCGTCGCCGCCCAGGCGTACTCGGCGTTCGAGAAGGCCGGTGTCGTCACCGTCCCCAAGGAGACGGTGCTCACCGAGCCGATCCGCATCGCCGTGCACGGCGAGGGCGGGGTCGCCTACGGTCACCAGGTCGTCGAGCTGGGAGCCTTCGCCGAGGCCGTCGTCGTCATCGACCACACCGGTGACGCCGTGCTCGCCGCCAACGTCGACTACATCCTGGGCGACGGCGCCAAGCTCACCGTCGTCTCCGTCCAGGACTGGGACGACAAGGCCGTCCACGTGGGCCAGCACAACGCGCTGATCGGCCGGGACGCCACCTTCAAGTCGTTCGTGGTCACCTTCGGCGGCGACCTGGTACGCCTCCACCCGCGCGTCGCCTACGCCGGCACCGGCGGCGAGGCCGAGCTCTTCGGTCTGTACTTCACGGACGCGGGCCAGCACCAGGAGCACCGCCTCCTCGTCGACCACAACACCCCGCACTGCAAGTCGAACGTCGCCTACAAGGGCGCGCTCCAGGGCGAGGGCGCCCACGCGGTGTGGATCGGTGACGTCCTCATCGAGGCCAAGGCCGAGGGCACGGACACGTACGAGATGAACCGCAACCTGGTTCTGACCGACGGCGCCCGCGTCGACTCCGTGCCGAACCTGGAGATCGAGACCGGCGAGATCGTCGGCGCCGGACACGCCTCCGCGACCGGCCGCTTCGACGACGAGCAGCTCTTCTACCTGATGGCCCGCGGCATCCCTGCCGACGAGGCCCGCCGTCTGGTGGTCCGCGGCTTCTTCGCCGAGCTGGTCCAGCAGATCGGCGTCGACGACATCGAAGAGCGCCTCCTCGTGAAGATCGACGAGGAGCTGGAGGCGTCGGTCTGATGACCACTACCTTCGTACGCGCCTGTGGGCTGAGCGAGCTGGAGGAGGACACCCCGAAGCGGGTGGAACTCGACGGCACGCCCGTCTCGGTCGTGAAGACCGAGGGGGAGGTGTTCGCGATCCACGACATCTGCTCGCACGCGAACGTCTCGCTCTCCGAGGGCGAGGTGGAGGACTGTCAGATCGAGTGCTGGCTGCACGGCTCCAGCTTCGACCTCCGCACCGGCAAGCCGTCCGGCCTTCCCGCGACGCGCCCCGTCCCCGTTTACCCCGTAAAGATCGAAGGAGACGACGTACTCGTCTCCCTCACCCAGGAGTCCTGAGGAACCCATGGCAACGCTTGAAATCCACGACCTGCACGTCACCGTCGAGGCCGACAACGCCACGAAGGAGATCCTCAAGGGCGTCGACCTGACCGTGAAGCAGGGCGAGACGCACGCCATCATGGGCCCCAACGGCTCCGGCAAGTCGACCCTCGCCTACTCCCTCGCGGGCCACCCGAAGTACACGATCACCGGCGGCACCGTCACCCTCGACGGCGAGGACGTCCTGGAGATGTCCGTCGACGAGCGCGCCCGCGCGGGCCTGTTCCTGGCGATGCAGTACCCGGTCGAGGTCCCCGGCGTCTCGGTCTCCAACTTCCTGCGTACGTCCGCCACGGCGATCCGCGGCGAGGCCCCCAAGCTGCGTACCTGGGTCAAGGAGGTCAAGGAGACCATGGAGCGCCTCTCCATGGACCCCTCCTTCGCCGAGCGCAACGTGAACGAGGGCTTCTCCGGCGGTGAGAAGAAGCGCCACGAGATCCTTCAGCTGGAGCTGCTCAAGCCGAAGATCGCGATCCTCGACGAGACCGACTCCGGCCTGGACGTCGACGCCCTGCGCATCGTCTCCGAGGGCGTCAACCGCGTCCGCGAGACCGGCGAGGTCGGCACCATGCTGATCACCCACTACACGCGCATCCTGCGCTACATCAAGCCCGACTTCGTCCACGTCTTCTCGGCCGGTCGGATCGTCGAGTCCGGCGGCGCCGAGCTCGCCGACAAGCTGGAGAACGAGGGTTACGAGGCTTACACGAAGGGTGGCGCATCCGCGTGACACAGCTGCCGGGCCTCCTCGACACCGAGGCGATCCGCAAGGACTTCCCCATCCTGGACCGCCAGGTCCACGACGGTAAGAAGCTCGTGTACCTGGACAACGCGGCGACTTCGCAGAAGCCGCGCCAGGTACTGGACGCACTCAACGAGTACTACGAGCGCTACAACGCCAACGTCCACCGCGGTGTGCATGTGCTCGCCGAGGAGGCCACGGCGCTGTACGAGGGCGCGCGCGACAAGGTCGCCGCGTTCATCAACGCGCCGAGCCGCGACGAGGTGATCTTCACCAAGAACGCCTCCGAGTCGCTCAACCTCGTGGCCAACATGCTCGGCTGGGCCGACGAGCCCTACCGGGTCGACCACGAGACCGAGATCGTCATCACGGAGATGGAGCACCACTCCAACATCGTCCCGTGGCAGCTGCTGTCGCAGCGCACGGGCGCGAAGCTGAAGTGGTTCGGCCTGACGGACGACGGCCGTCTCGACCTCTCCAACATCAACGAGATCATCACCGAGAAGACGAAGATCGTCTCCTTCGTGCTGGTGTCGAACATCCTGGGCACCGTGAACCCGGTCGAGGCGATAGTGCGCCGCGCTCAGGAAGTCGGCGCCCTGGTCCTGATCGATGCCTCGCAGGCGGCACCTCACATGCCCCTCGACGTCCAGGCCCTCCAGGCCGACTTCGTGGCCTTCACCGGCCACAAGATGTGCGGCCCGACGGGCATCGGCATCCTCTGGGGCCGCCAGGAGCTTCTCGAGGACCTGCCGCCGTTCCTCGGCGGCGGCGAGATGATCGAGACCGTGTCGATGCACTCGTCGACGTACGCCCCGGCGCCCCACAAGTTCGAGGCGGGCACCCCGCCGATCGCGCAGGCGGTCGGTCTGGGCGCGGCGATCGACTATCTCTCCGCGATCGGCATGGACAAGATCCTCGCCCACGAGCACGCGCTCACCGAGTACGCGGTGAAGCGGCTCGCGGAGGTCCCCGACCTGCGGATCATCGGCCCCACGACGGCCGAGGACCGCGGCGCGGCGATCTCGTTCACGCTCGGTGACATCCACCCGCACGACGTGGGCCAGGTTCTGGACGAGCAGGGCATCGCGGTCCGGGTCGGTCACCACTGCGCCCGCCCGGTCTGCCTGCGGTACGGAATTCCTGCGACCACGCGAGCGTCGTTCTATCTGTACTCCACGCCGGCCGAGATCGACGCGTTGGTCGACGGCTTGGAGCACGTCCGGAACTTCTTCGGCTGAGGGGCTGGCTGAGACGTGAAGCTTGATTCGATGTACCAGGAAGTCATCCTGGACCACTACAAGCACCCGCACGGGCGGGGCTTGCGGGATGGCGATGCCGAGGTGCACCACGTCAACCCGACGTGCGGCGACGAGATCACGCTGCGCGTGAAGTACGACGGCGAGCGGATCGCCGACGTCTCGTACGAGGGCCAGGGCTGCTCGATCAGCCAGGCCTCGGCCTCCGTGCTGAACGAGCTCCTGGTCGGCAAGGACCTGCCCGAGGCGCAGAAGATCCAGGAGACCTTCCTGGAGCTGATGCAGTCCAAGGGCCGGATCGAGCCCGACGACGCGATGGAGGAGGTGCTGGAGGACGCGGTCGCGTTCGCCGGTGTCTCCAAGTACCCGGCCCGGGTGAAGTGCGCTCTCCTGAGCTGGATGGCGTGGAAGGACGCGACCGCCCAGGCCCTGGGCGACGGCGCCGAGAGGAAGACGGCATGAGCGAGAACGAGACCCTGACGACGAAGCCGGCCTCGGAAGAGGAAGTCCGCGAGGCGCTGTACGACGTCGTCGACCCCGAACTGGGCATCGACGTCGTCAACCTCGGCCTCATCTACGGCATTCACATCGACGACGCGAACATCGCGACGATCGACATGACCCTGACGTCCGCGGCCTGTCCGCTCACCGACGTCATCGAGGACCAGGCCAAGTCCGCCACGGACGGCCTCGTCAACGAGCTTCGCATCAACTGGGTCTGGATGCCGCCGTGGGGCCCGGACAAGATCACGGACGACGGACGCGAGCAGCTTCGGGCGCTCGGCTTCAACGTCTGAGATGCCATAACGTCTGAGATTCCGTCATACGTCGGTCGAAGCGGGGGGGGGGGGGGGGGGGGGGGGGGTGTGGGGGGAGGGGGGGGGGGGGGGGGGGGGGGGGGGGGGGGGGGCTCGTCGTATT
>NZ_JBVHXR010000014.1:54080-196058 GCF_055569295.1 Streptomyces sp. NPDC029292 | reverse complement strand
AAGGGGGGGGGGAGGGGGGCGGTTGGGGGTGTTGGGTTGAAGTGGGGGGGAGAGCGGAGGGGTGGGGGTGCGGGGGGGGGTGGGGGGAGGGGGCGGCGCGGGGGGGGTCCCCCCGCTTCGTCGTGTTCACGGGCGGTCGACCGGCGGGTTCATACGGCATTCTCAGCGTGATCCCAGTTCGGGCTCATCGGGTCGCGGCAGCGTGGAAGCGTGTCTGACTCTGTGCGACCCGTCTTCGTCCTCGGCTGTCCCCGCTCCGGGACCACACTTCTGCAGCTGATGCTGCACGCGCATCCACGGATCGCGCTGCCGCCCGAGACGCGGTTCGTGCTGCCCGCCTATGAGGGACGGCTCGGGTTCGGGGACCTGAAGGAGCGCGGGAACCGGGCCGGACTCGCGCAGTGGATCACCGGCCGGAAGGAGACACGCTTCCACGAGCTGGGGGTGGACCCCGGGCGGGTGGCCGAGCGGATCACGGACGGGCCGCCGACGCTCGGCTCGGCGCTCGGGATCGCGCTCAAGGCGTACGCCGAGGAGCACGGGAAGGTGCGGTGGGGGGACAAGCGGCCCGCGTACGCCCTGCATGTGGCGGAGATCCTGCGGCTGTTCCCCGACGCTCAGTTCATCCATCTCGTGCGGGACGGACGGGACTGCGTCGCCTCGCTGCTGGGCATGCCCTGGTGGCATCGAGGGTTCCACGAGGCCGTGGCCACCTGGGCGCAGGTCATGGACACCACGCGCGGATACGCCCGCAGGCTGGGGTCGGGTAGTTGGCACGAGCTGCGCTTCGAGGATCTGGTGGCCGATCCCGAGGGCCAACTGCGGGGTGTGTGCGGGTTCTTGGGGGAGGAGTACGTCCCCGAGATGACCGAGCCGTACCGGGTGGCCGATGTGGCGGTGCCCGCGCGGAAGACCTGGCACCGGCGTACGCACGGCGCGTTGGACACCTCGCGGGCGGGCAGCTGGGCCACGAGACTGACGCCCGCTCAGATCAGGCTGTGCGACGAGGTGTTGGGCGACCGGCTCACCTCGTACGGCTACGAACTCGCCGGCGCCGTCCGGCCCGACCCCGCCGAGCTGCTGCGCTACCGGCGCGTGGAGGTGCTGCGACGGGCCGCCCACGCCAAGCGGCGCATGCTCGACCGCTTGGCGCGGGTGCGGGAACCGGGGCCCGTGGCCAGTCAGTTGATGACCACGTCCGAGTTCAGGGCCTAGCCAGGCCCTGGCCAGGCCCCGGTCGGGGCTTGGCCAGGGCCGCCGGACCGGGTGGCTACGGAGTGATCCGGACGACCTGCGGGTCGTGGTCGCTGGTCTGGTCCGAGAACTCGCTGTTGATGTGGACGATGTCGTAGGCGTACGACGTGATCGCGGAGCTGACCAGGGTGTGGTCGAGGACCTGGGAGTTGCCGTCGTAGACGTAGGTGTACTGCTGCGACGCGGGCAGGGTGTCCACCAGGTCGGTCAGTACGCCGCCCTCAAGGGTCGTGGCGGTGGTGGAGAACTGGTAGTCGTTCAGGTCGCCGAGCACGATCACCTTCGCGCTGGACTGGACCGCGAGGATCGAGTCCACGAAGGAGTTGACCGCGGCGGCCTGTGCGGTGCGCTGCGTCTCCGAGGAGCGGGTCGGGGCCTGGTACTGGCTGTGCAGCGAGTAGTCGCCGCCCTTGGAGACGAAGTGGTTGGCGATCACGAAGTACGTCGAGCCGTTGAAGGTGAACTCCGCCGCGAGGGGCTTGCGGCTGGCGTCCCAGGCCGTGCTGGTCGGGGCGATGCGGCCGGGCGAGTACTTCAGCTGGGCGGTGCCGCTGCTGTTCACCACCGAGTTGGCGGTCGTCGCGGTGCCGCCCGTGCGCGAAGTCAGCCCCACCCGCGCGGTGTTGTAGAGGAAGACCTGGCGGATGTTGCCGCCGGTCTCACCGCCGTCGGCGTCGTTGGTCGGGTTGATCGTCGTGTACGAGTACGTCGGGCCGCCCGCCGTCTTGATGGCGGAGATCAGCGTGGAGATCGTCGTGGTCGCGTCGACCACTCCGTCGTCCGTGGCGCCGTCGTTGTCCTGAACCTCCTCCAGGGCCACGATGTCGGGCGACTTGAGGTTGGTCACGATGCCCGAGGCGAGGGCCGTGAACTTCGAGGCGGCGTCGGTCGGGTCGAGGTTCTCCACGTTGTACGTCGCCACGGAGAGCTGGCCGGTCGACTGCGCGGTCGTGGTCTCCTTGGCGATGCCGCCCGAGGTGACCGCGCCGAGCGTGGTGGCCTGGAGGGTGTAGCCGCCGTACGCGATGTAGTCGAGGACGCCGGTGGCACCCGACAGCGAGTCGCCGACGTCGGCCGTGGGGAAGGTCGACGACAGCAGCGTGCTGACCTGGAGCCGGCCCGAGTTCTGGCTGCTGTAGGAGGAGTAGAGCGAGCCGCCGCGCGCCGAATTCACCTGCGAGGGCTTCACGTTGACCCACAGCTCGCTGTACTCGTCGGTTCTGCCGACGACGGGAGCCTTGCCGACCGCGACACGCATGCCCTCCAGGGACTCGTAGTAGTCCAGGGCGTACGTCGTCGGGGCCAGCGTGTACGAGTTGATGGAGCCGCCGCTGTTGGTGCGCGTGTAGGTGGCGGGGACCGTCGAGTCGCTGATCGTCGTGGCCGAAGGCAGCGTGTTCCCGGTGGAGTTGGTGGTCCACGTGGCGCCGCTGAGCTCGGTGAGTGACTGGCTGCCGCCGCTCGAGTCGGGGTAGTACTCGGAGACCGTGCCGGTGACCGTGACGCTGTTGCCGACCGCGGTGCTCGGCGTCGTCGAACCCTTGTAGACGAAGATCGCGTCACTGGTCGCCGCGTTGCCGTCGCCGCTCGCGCTCTGGATCCAGAAGCCACGCGAGGATCCGGTGGAACGGATCGCGGTGACGATGCCGGTCGTGGTGACCGAGGAACCGTTGTACGGGGAGATCCGGGTCGATCCCTGGATGGCGGAGATCGTGACCGTGGCCGCGTGCGCGGCGCTGGGGAGGGCGACGAGCGCACCCGACGCGATGAGAGCGGCTGCAGTCGCGCGGGCGCCGTGCCTGAGCGTTCTGTCCATGTGCGTCCCTTCAACGGACGGAAGAGCGGGGGGAGTTGGTGCCTGGACGTGCTGTTGACCGGTCGGGCAGATTTCTAAGCGCTGGGTGTTACGAGCCGATGTACGGACGGTGTTCCACGCGTGTCGTCTACGCGCGTTGATCCATCCCGCGGCAATCCGCTGGGAATGTCCGATCGGGAACGCGATCCAGGCTGTGACCTGGCTGTTCGCTCACTGTGTCGGGAGGGTGGCTCCGCTGTGCCGGACGCGCGGAGGCGGGCGCCCCGGCCCCGGAGGAGACTGCCGTCCACGGCCGTCTCGCTCTACCACTTCGTCGTCGACGCGCACGACCTGCCCGCGCAGGCCCGCTTCTGGTCCCAAGTTCTCGGCTGGCGGGTGCTGTGCGAGGCCGAGGTCGAGAGGATCACCGCGCTCGGCGCGCCGGGCCGACGTCGGGCAGCGGGAGGACGTCAGCTGGGTCGTGCGCGCGGACCCCGAGGGCAACGAGTTCTGTGTGCTGCGCCCGAAGAAGTCACTCGTGGACTGAGCCCGAGGCGCGCAGCAGGATGTCCGCGAGGCCCTCCTTCCGGATGCGCTGGTCGATGTAGAGCAGGCCCGTGATCAGGGGCAGCAACACCATGGCGAACAGCTGCGGGAGGAGACTTCCGGCCACCGAGAGCACCAGAGAGACGTCCAGGTGGGGCAGGCTCTGCGCGAAGGCGTCCGCCGCGTCCGTGGCACGCCCCGCCGACGTGTCGTACGGCTGTGGATCCGGCATCGCGAACAACAGCGGCAGCCGGACCAAGAGCGACACGAGCAGCACCATCAGGCCGCCGAGCAGTGTGATGCCGAACGTACGCCACCACGCGCCCCGCACCAGCCGCACCGAACGGCGCAGCGCCTGCACGGGCCGCGCCGCCTCCAGCACGGCGGCGGCCGGGGCGAAGCAGAACAGGACGGACAGCCAGACCGTCAGCGGCACGGAGAGCAGCATCAGCAGGAAGAAGATTCCGTACGGCAGATCGCTGCTGTAGGCCACGGCCAGGAAGACTGAGACGAACACCGCGACGAACAGCAGCATCGGGATCAGCAGGATCAGGCCGAGCAGCAGCGTCACGCCGAGCACCGACAGGGTGCGCGGCCAGGTGCGCCGCCAGATCCGGCGCAGGGTGGCCCGCCGCCCGAGCACCGCGTCGTGCAGGGTCGCCGCGCACGAGGCCTGGACGAAGGCGCCCGCGACTGTCAGGGCCACCATGCCGAAGGCCCATACGGCGCCGAACGCGATCAGGACGGGCCGGATGTCGGCCCAGTGCGGGTGTCGGGACGTGTCGTAGAGGACGTTCAGATGGTCGCTCACGGCGGCGTACGCGACCGCCGCCGCACCCGCCACCAGGGCGCCCAGCGCGAGATGGACCAGGATGGCCAGCCCGAACAGCGGTCGCGCGTAACGGCCCAACGTGACGAAGGCGCCGCCGAAGATCGTGTCCATGCCGAGCGGTGCCAGGGGTATGACACCCGGCTTGGGCGGCGGGGGCGCCGGCGCCCAGCCCCAGTTGTCCGGAGGGCCGCCGTACGGCCCCGATGGTCCCCACCCCGATGTGTCCGACATCGCCCTTGCGCTCCGATGCTCGGGGAGTCTTCCGACTCCAGCCCCCACCTGTGATCGCGAACGATATCGGGTGCGCCGGGCGGTGCCCATGGGAGTGGCACGACTGCTTTATGTACGGGTGTACGCATCGATGTGTACACTCGTACGCATGGGATACGTGCTGCTCGCAGGGGCCATCGCCGCCGAGGTGGCCGCCACGACCGCCATGAAGTACAGCGAAGGCTTCAGCAGGCTGTGGCCGTCGCTGGTGACCGTCCTCGGATACCTCGTCGCCTTCGCGCTGCTCGCCCAGACCCTCAAGACCGTCTCGGTCGGCACGGCCTACGCGATCTGGGCCGGAGTCGGCACCGCCGTCATCGCCGGGATCGGCATGGTGTTCCTCGGCGAGGGGCTCAGCACCGCCAAGCTCGCCGGGATCGTGCTGATCATCGGCGGGGTCGTGCTGCTGAACCTGGGCGGGGCGCACTGATGGCGCCGCACACCGGCCCGGGCGGTGCGTTCTGATGGCGCGCAGGTACGACCCCGAGCGGCGGCAGCGGATCATCGACGCGGCGATCCGGGTCGTGGGCGCCAAGGGCCTCTCCGGGCTGAGCCATCGCTCCGTCGCCGCCGAGGCCGATGTGCCGCTCGGCTCCACCACGTACCACTTCAAGACCCTCGACGAACTCATGGTCGCAGCCCTGCGCCAGGCCAACGAGGGCTTCGCCAAGGTCCTCGCCGCGCGCGGCGCGCTGCAGGACCCCCACACCGACCTCGCCGCCGAACTCGCCGGCCTGATCGGCGAGTGGCTCGCAGGCGACCGCACCGGCGTGGAGCTGGAGTACGAGCTCTACCTCGCCGCCCTCCGCCGTCCCGCCCTGCGCCCCGTCGCCGCCGAGTGGGTCCAGAGCCTCGTCGATCCCCTGACCCGCCGCAGCGACCCCGTCACCGCACGGGCACTCGTCGCCCTGCTGGACGGGATCTGTCTCCAGGTGCTGCTGACGGGGGCGTCTTACGACGAGGGGTATGCCCGTGAGGTGCTGGCGCGGATCATCGGCCGATCATGAACTCGGTCGCGGCCGCCGGGAGCCGTTCGCTGCGCCCGGCACGTGAGATGCCGGGCGCACCGGTTCGCCCGGGCGGCCCCCGCCAAGTTAGGTTTTCTCCATGACCGACACGACTGCTACTCGCACCACCGGCGCCGTCGCCGCCGGGCTCGCCACCCTGACCGCCGACGGCACTGTTCTCGACACCTGGTTCCCCGCCCCGGAGCTGTCCGCCGAGCCCGGTCCGGCCGGTACCGAGCGGCTGTCCGCCGAGCGGGCCGTGGAGCTGCTCGGCGAAGGCGCCGCGAAGGCCATCGGCCCGGACGCCCGGCGTGGCGTTGAGGTGGTCGCGGTCCGTACGGTCATCGCCTCGCTGGACGACAAGCCGCTCGACGCGCACGACACGTACCTGCGCCTGCACCTGCTCTCGCACCGCCTCGTACAGCCGCACGGCCAGAGCCTGGACGGCATCTTCGGTCACCTCGCCAACGTCGCCTGGACCTCGCTCGGCCCGGTCGCCGTCGACGACGTCGAGAAGGTGCGGCTCAACGCCCGCGCCGAGGGGCTGCACCTCCAGGTGACGTCCATCGACAAGTTCCCGCGCATGACGGACTACGTCGCCCCCAAGGGTGTCCGCATCGCCGACGCCGACCGCGTCCGGCTCGGTGCGCACCTCGCCGAGGGCACGACCGTCATGCACGAGGGCTTCGTGAACTTCAACGCGGGCACGCTCGGCACCTCGATGGTCGAGGGCCGTATCTCGGCCGGTGTCGTGGTCGGCGACGGTTCGGACATCGGCGGCGGCGCCTCGACCATGGGCACCCTCTCCGGCGGCGGCAACGTCCGCATCACCATCGGCGAGCGCTGCCTCATCGGCGCCGAGGCGGGCGTCGGCATCGCGCTCGGCGACGAGTGCGTGGTCGAGGCCGGCCTGTACGTCACCGCGGGCACCCGGGTGACCCTGCCCGACGGCCAGATCGTCAAGGCCCGCGAGCTGTCCGGCGCCTCGAACATCCTCTTCCGCCGCAACTCGGTCTCCGGCGCTGTGGAGGCGCGGCCGAACAACGCGGTGTGGGGCGGCCTCAACGAGGTTCTGCACAGCCACAACTGACGGTTCGTCGGTCGGCTGCGCGTTGTCTGTGGCCGGTCGCGCCCACGCGGCGGAGCCGCACATGTCACAGCCCCGCGCCCCCGAGGGGCGCGCCCACAGCCGAGCGCCCTTCCGCCAACCGCGGGAGGGCGCTCGGCTATGCGCGGGTGTCCAGTGCCGACGCGAACTCCGCCAGCGCCGTGAAGTCGTTCTCGCGCAGGCCCAGTCGGGGACTGACGTAGTGCAGCAGCGCGGGCGTGGGATGGCGCGCGGCCACATACGCGTCGTCGGCCGGGCTCTGCTCGTCGTCCACCCAGGCGAAGGGACGGCCCGCCGCGTACGCCACGATCGCCTCCGTCTTCCAGTGCACCCCGTCGGGCCGCTCGGCGAACAGGCCGCCCGCGAAGTCGACGTACGGCAGCTCGGGCAGGCCGATGACCGGGGCGATCCACCGGTTCGCGGCATCCATCCAGGTGGTCGCCCAGCACAGTTCGTACCCGAGGTCGAGCAGCCGTCGGCCGTGGTCGGGGTGGAGCCAGACGCGCAGGGGCCTGCCGGGTGTCAGGGCCACCCGGATCGTCGTATACCCCTCGGGCCGACGCTGCGGCTGGGCCGCGTACGGGTTGAGGGGGCCGTCGACGTCGAGGAACAGCAGCGGCAGTGTTGACTCCACCGCACCCATGATGCCGTTCGCGAACGCGGGAAGCGCACCGCCCCGCGCCTGCTGACAGACTGGCCGCGGCTTGGCGGGCAGGCCGGGCGGGCAGTTGAGGGCGCTTGGGGGAACGTGTGGATCTGATGCTCGCCCGCGTGGTGCGGACCAGCTCGGCCTGTCCGTCCCAGTGGGACGCGTGGACGAGGGGCGGCCAGTACCTGTACCTGCGTTATCGGCATGGCGTCGGCAGCGTCGAGCGGCATCCGGGCAGCGACCCCGACACCTGGTACGAGGGCGAGTCCGTGCTCGTGGCCGAATGGGACGACGGAACCGACGCCGGGAGCATCGAACTCGCTGCTTTCCTCGCCGCGGCAGGTCTGCAGCTTGCCCCGGGCGCCGAGGTCGTGGGATGACCGAGCCCGACGTCGACCTGGGAGTCGTGAGGGCGCCGTCGGGGTGCGCTCGTCCTGGGGGGGGCGAGGAAGCCCGAGGAAAATAGTTCCGGTCGCGGGACATAGCGACGGGCGGGCGTACGCGTCACAAGGAGCACAGGGGCGGACCACAGGGGCCGTCGGGGAAGAGAAGGTGACGATGGATGCCGAAGCGCAGGAGAGCTTCCGGGAGTTCGTGGCGAATCGTTCGTCCGCGCTGCTGAAGACGGCTGTGCTGCTCAGCGGCGGGGACCGGCACGCCGGGGAGGACCTGTTGCAGAACGCCCTGATCAAGGCCGCGGGACGGTGGCACCGGATCGAGGAGCCCGAGGCGTACGTACGGCGGATTCTGTACCGGCAGCAGGTGAGCCGCTGGCGGCTGAAGTGGCCGAGACGGGAACTGAGCGTCGCCGAGCCGCCCGAGGCGTCGCCCGGAACGGACACCGTGTCCGCCGCCGAGCTGCGCGTCGTGATGCGCGGGGCGCTGACACGGCTGACGGCGCGTCAGCGCACCGTACTGGTGCTGCGTTACTTCGAGGATCTGCCCGAGGCCGACGTGGCCCGGCTCCTCGGCTGCTCCGTCGGGACCGTGCGGTCCACGACGCACCGCTCGCTCGCCCGGCTGCGGACGCTCGCCCCCGAACTGGCCGTGCTCGGCGCGGGCGACGCCGAACAGCCGCCGTCCCGTGACTTCTCGCCCGTGGAGGTGCGTCCGTGAACGTCGAAGAACTGGTGCGTGACGCGTTCCGCGAGCAGGCCGCCGACAGCGCGCCCGCCCCGCTCGGCTTCGCCGACCGGGTGCTCGCCGTCCGCAGGCGCCGCAGGACCCGGACCATCGCGGGCGCCGCGGTGGCCACCGCGGCCGCCGTCGCGGTAGCCGTGGCCGTGCCGCTGCTCGACACCGGCGGGGACGACGTCCGCCCGGCCAGTCAGCTGAACCGGAGCGACATCATCGCCCACCCCGACCAGTCGCCGCCGAGCGACCTGATCGCGGCGGGGGACACCGCGCTCGCCGGGTTCAGCACCAGCAAGCAGGTGAAGCAGCCGAACAAGGACAAGATCATCACGCGGACGTACAGTCTGCTCGACCAGAAGACCGCCAAGTACGTGAAGGACCCCCGCTGGTCCTTCGTGGACGTCGCCCCGGGCATGGTCACCGCGGCCGTCCTGGAGCGTGAACTGCCCGCGAAACGCGTCGGGTTGCTCAACCTGATGACCGGCAAGGTGGACCGCTGGATCCCGGTCGAGCAGGGTGTGGCGGGCGTCCACTTCTCGCCCGACGGCAGCAAGCTCGTCGCGACGACGTACGCCAAGAACCCGGACCGGCTCTACTGGAGCAAGAGGATCCCGGTCAACGACACCGTCGAGCCGCAGTCCGTGCCCAGCCGCACCGGGTTCAGCCTCATCGATGTGGCCTCCGGGAAGGGGGTCTGGCACAAGGCGCCGTACTGGAAGGACGAGATGGGCTGGTCGCCCAACTCGCGCGTGGACTTCGCGTTCAACCACGACGGCAAGCTGCTCTACGAGCATATTGCCATGGCGCCCGGCCGCATCTACCACGACCTCCAGGGCGAGAAGGTGTCCATGCCCGCCGACGAGAAGTACCTCGGCTGGGTGGAGGCCGGCCTCTCGCCCGACGGGAAGCTGGCGGCGGGAGATTTCGCCGGCAAGGGCAAGGAGATCGCCTCCGCGATCATCGATCCGGTGACGGGCAAGCGCATCACCAAGGTGCCCGGTCAGCAGCTGCTCGCCTGGGCCGACAGCAAGCGCCTCATCGCCTGGGGCATCATCCCGGGCACGAACGAGTTCAAGCAGCAGCTCGTCCTCGTCACCGTCGGCAGCGACAAGATCGTGCCGCTCAGCGACTTCCGCACGCCCAAGGACAACACCGCCGGACGCTGGGAGCCCCTGTTCAGCTCCCGCTGACCAACTCCTCGTACGCCGCCAGCAGCCCGTCGACCGTCCCACGGTCGGCGGGCCGCAGCGGCGACCGGACCGGACCCGCGGGCAGCCCCAGGGCGCCCAGCACCGCCTTCGCCGTGACCGTGCCGGGCAGGCCGGCCGACATCATCAACTCGACGAGCGGAACGGCTCGTCGCTGGAGGCGTGCCGCCCCGGCCGTGTCCCCCATGTCGAACGCGTCCAGGATCGCCCGGAACTGACGGGGCGCCACGTTCGAGACGGTGCTGATGTAGCCGCTCGCGCCGATGGCGTACAGCGCGAGGACGTACTCGTCGCAGCCCGCGTAGTACGCCAACTCCGTGCGGGCCAGCACCTTCTGGGTGCCCAGGAGGTCGTACGCGCAGTCCTTGACCGCGACGATCCTCGGATGCTCCGCGAGCCGGATCATCGTGTCCGGCTCGATGCGGGTGCCCGTGCGTCCCGGGATGTCGTACAGCGCCAGGGGCAGTCCGGAGGCGTCCGCGATCTCACGGAAGTACGCCTCGACGGCGTCCTGCGGCGGCCTGCTGTAGTACGGCGCGACCACCAGCAGCCCGTCCGCGCCCGCCTTCTCGGCCTCCAGTGCCAGCTCCACGGTGTGCCGCGTGTCGGCGGTGCCGACGCCCGCCACGATCGACGCCCGTGCGCCGACCGCCTCCCGCACCGCCCGCACCAGCGCGGCCTTCTCCGCGTCCGACGTGGTCGGGGATTCGCCGGTAGTGCCGGAGAGGACCAGCCCGTCGCAGCCCTCGGAGACCAGCCGCTCGGCGAGCCGCTGCGCACCGTCGAGGTCGAGCGTGCCCGCCTCGGTGAAGGGCGTGATCATCGCGCAGAGGGCGCGGCCGAAGGGGGCAGTGGCGGTGTCCGGTGTCGTCATGCCGATAGTTTCGGCATCACGACAGTGAAGCTCCACTTAATTCTTCTACGAGATATGAGCAAGGAATGCTACAAGGTGTGGGGCTGGGCGCGGTCAGAAACAGGCCAGGCGTGGGCCAGGTACGGGCCTCGGCCCTCGGTGAGGCCCTGGTGCCAACTCGGCCCCTCATGGGTCACCATGGCGAGGACGGAAGTCGTCGGTGGATCGCGGGAGGCGTCATGAGGCTCGGCAAGGCACTCGCCACCGGAGTTGCGGAAGAGAAGGTCCAGGATCAGGAAGGCGAACTCCAACTCCCGGAGGAAATGGAGGAGTTGGAGGCGTCCGCGCCTGAAGAGGTCTCGGCCGGCCGATGAGGCTGCGGCTCCCCGAGGAACGACCGACGGAGCCGCCGACCGGATACAAGATCGCCCACCCGGTGCTGTCCCAGGACGGCACCCGGGCCGGGTTCACCGGTGTATCGCTGGGTGGCGCGTTGCCGTACGGAGTACTGGACGAGGCGCGCTGTGTCTACGGGCGGCGGCACCGGGCGCCGCGGCGCCACTGCGACTGCGGGTTCCACTGCGTGCACGACCGCGCCGCGGCGGAGGCGCTGCTGTGCACCGCCGAGCACCGGGCGGCCGTCCTCCTCGAAGTCTCCGTCCTCGGCGCCTACATCCGTTTCGAACGCGGCTTCCGCTACGCCCGGCAACGGGTGCGGACCGCGACCGTCGGGCCGTGTGCCTGCGGTGCGGTGGCCGGTGCCCTGGCGGACGCGGGCTGGGGGCGACCGGGGTGGCGCGCCCTGACCACCGCGTGCGGGGGATGCGTCCGCGGGCGTACGTCGGTGTCGCTCGCTTCCTTCGCGCGGCTGGCGGGGGAGGGGCTGCGGGTCCGGGCGGCGGCCGGCGGTGCCACGGATCTGCCCGCGGATCTCGGCGTGTCCGAACTCGTCGCCGAGGCGGCACTGTTGCAGGCCCGACTCGACTGGTTCCAGGGCCAGTTGGCCCGCCTCGACGAAGGCGGGACGCAGGGGTAGAGCAGGCCGGTGAGGTACCCGGCCGCTGTCAGGAGTGCAGGCCGGGCACGCCCTGCGGGGCCAGTGGGGCAGGTCCGGTCCCCCGATCCGGGACCTGAATCCCGAGGTCGTACGCGGCCCGTTTCCCGGTGTTCCATGCCTCTGTGCGGTGTTCTGACGTCTGGCGTGATCGTGCATGGCGCGGCACGACCTCAGAGGAAACAGCATCACCATGATCAACAGGGAACGCCGGGTCGCGCTCGTCACCGGTTCCTCGTCCGGCATCGGCGCCGCCGTCGCCCGCCGCCTGGCCGCCGCCGGCATCCGAGTCGTCGTGAACTCCGCCCACTCGCCGGACGCGGGCAAGGCGGTCGCCGCCGAGCTGCCCGACGCGGTCTAGGTCCAGGCGGACGTCTCCGGCCAACGGCAGGCCGAGGAACTCGTGCGGGCCGCCGTCGACGCGTACGGGAGGCTCGACATCCTCGTCAACAGCGTCGGCGTCACGCGCTTCATCGACCACGCCGACCTGGCGGCGGCGAGCCCGGAGGTGTGGCGGCAGATCCTCGACGGCAACGTGGTCGGCGTCTGGCAGACCATCACCGCCGCCGCCCCGCATCTGCGGGCGAGCGGGGCGGGAGCCGTCGTCAACGTCTCCTCGCAGGCGGGCGTCACCACCGGCGGCAGTTCCATCCCGTACGCGGTCAGCAAGGCCGCCCTGAACCACATGACCAGGCTGCTCGCCAAGACCCTGGGCCCGGACATCCGGGTCGACGCGGTCGCGCCCGGCATGATCGACACCCCCTGGTACGAGGGCGTCGACGGGGTCGAAGCAGCGATGGAGGAGGTCGCCGAGCGTCTTCCGCTGCGCCGCGTCGGGCACCCCGAGGACGTCGCCGCGGCTGTCCTCGACCTGGCCAACGCGTCGTACGTCACGGGCGAGGTGCTGCTCGTAAACGGCGGCGGGGCCCATGCTCAGCCGGTACACGTACGCCCTCGGGCTCGAGCCCTGGCCGACAAGCCCAGCCGTCCGACGACCCCACCGTCCGACAACTCCAACCGTCTGGACAAAAAAAGTTTTCGGTGAGACGGTGGAGTCATGTTGGACGTGACCGTGATCGAGGACGCAGAGGCCGCCGCCGTCTCACTGGACCCGATAAGGGCCCGGCTGCTGGCCGAGCTGGCCGCGGGCCCCGCGTCGGCCGCCATGCTGGCCGGCAAGGTCGGGCTGCCCCGCCAGAAGGTGAACTACCACCTGAAGGCGCTGGAGCGGCACGGCCTGGTCGAGCTGGCGGGCGAGCGCCGCAAGGGCAATGTCACCGAGCGGCTGATGCGCGCGACCGCCGCGTCGTACGTGATCTCGCCGCTCGCGCTGGCCGCCGTGCAGCCCGACCCGGACCGCTTCCGGGACCAGCTGTCCGCCCGCTGGCTGCTCGCGCTCGGTGCCCGGCTCGTCCGGGACGTCGGCTCGCTGATCACCGGCGCGACGAAGGCCCGCAAGCGGCTCGCCACGTACGCGCTCGACGGCGAGGTGACCTTCGCCTCCGCCGCCGACCGCGCCGCGTTCATCGAGGAGCTGACGGCCGGGGTCGGCGCACTGATCCGCAAGTACCACGACGCAGACGGGGAGGGCGGTCGCCCGCACCGGATCGTCGTCGCGGTCCACCCGACGGTCAAAGCCGTCCATCCCACGGTCACCCCGGAGTCGGCCACGGCTCCGACCCCGATCCCGCCCGCTCAGGGCTGAACCTCAGGAGCCACCACCATGTCCAAGGAATTCGAGATCGCCCGGGAGTTCGAGGTCGACGCCACGCCGGAGGAGGTGTGGGAGGCGATCACCAGCGGTACGGGCGGCTGGCTCTGGCCGATGGAGTTCGAGCCACGGCAGGGCGGCACCGGCCCCTTCGGCTCCACGCTCACCAACTGGGACCCGCCGCACCGCCTCACCAGCCTCGTCGAGGACGTCGAGGGGATCTCTCAGCAGACCCTCAACCAGATCGACGAGACCATCGAGCCGCGCGACGACGGCCGCCGCTCCTGGGTGCGGTACGTGCACAGCGGCATCTTCGTCGAGGACTGGGACAACCAGTACGACGGTGCGAGCAAGCACACGGACTTCTATCTGCACACCCTGCGCGAGTACGTGACGCACTTCGCGGGCCGCCCGGCCGCGTTCGCCACCTTCGACGGACCCGGGTCCTCGGTCGCGTCCGACGCCTTCGCCGCCGTCGGGCGGGCGCTCGGCCTCGCGGACGACACCGCCGAGGGCGCCCGGGTTCAGGCGCAGGGACCTGACGGTCAGGTCCTGGACGCCGTGCTCGACTACCGCAACCCGTACTTCATCGGGCTGCGCACCGACCACGCGCTCTACCGCTTCTTCGGGCGCAACCACTGGGGCGCCCCGATCGGCATCAGCGTCCACGACTTCGCGGCCGACGCGGACGCCAAGCGGAACGAAGCCGCCTGGCAGGGCTGGCTGAACGGCGTGTTCAGCGCCTAGGACCTGTCCGGTCGATCACGGTGGAGGGAAGCGACGGCGCCTTACCAGCACCGGTGAGCGGGGTGTGGTGCGTGCAGCTGCAAGGCGGAGGAGGGCGTCGACGCGATGGGGGTCCCCCCGCGCGAGCGAAGCCGAGCGTGGGGGAGTCGGCAACCGACGACAACGCCGCAGATGGGCGTGCCACACCCCGTGTGTCCGCCGTGATCGGCCGGACAGGTCCTAGCCGCAGGCATAGGAAGACAGGCATGGGAAGAGCCCGGCCCCCCGGACGACGGGGCCGGGCTCTTCCCTGTACAGAGCTACGGCTTGAACCGCAGCACCTGCGGGTCGTGGTCGCTGATCTGGTCGGAGAACTCCGAGTTGATGTGCACGCTGTCGTACTCGAAGCCGCAGCCCTTGCGGATCGAGGGGCTGATCAGGATCTGGTCGAGAACCTGCTGGTTGCCCTGGTAGTCGTACGTGTAACGCTCGCTCTTCGGCAGCGACTTGATCGCCGAATAGAGCTCGCCGTCGCCCTCGAGGATCTTGGTGGTGTCCGAGAACTCGAAGTCGTTCATGTCGCCGAGGGTGATGACGTCGGCGTTCTTCTGCGTCTTGAGGATCTCGTTGACGAAGGAGTTCACCGCGGTCGCCTGGAGGTGACGCTGGGTCTCCGAGCTGCGCGTCGGGGGCTGGTACTGCGCGGTCAGCCCCTGGTCGCCGCCCTTCGAGTTCAGGTGGTTGGCGATCACGAAGACCGTCTTGCCGCGGAAGACGAACTCGCCCGCGAGCGGCTTGCGGCTGGACGTCCAGGCCGCGTTGGCCGGGTCGACACGGCCGGGGGACGCGGTCAGCTGCGCCTTGCCGTTCACCTTCGTGACGCCCACGGCGGTCGTCGAGTCGCCGCCCGCGCGGTCGGTGAAGGAGACCCGCTCCGGGTTGAAGAGGAACACCTGACGGATGTTGCCGCCCGGCTCGCCGCCGTCCTTGTCGTTGACGGGGTCGATGGAGCGCCATTCGTACGCCGGGCCGCCCGCGGCCACGATCGCGTCGATCAGCTTCTGCACCGTCTGGTCGGCGGCGACCGTACCGTCGTCCGTCGCGCCGTTGTTGTCCTGGATCTCCTCCAGGGACACGATGTCGGGCGACTGCAGGTTGTTCACGATCGCGGACGCGTGGTCCGCGAACGAGGCGTCGCCCGGGTCCAGGTTCTCGACGTTGTACGTCGCCACGGCCAGCTCGCCGCGCGACTGCTTCTGCGTGGTCTCGCGCTCCAGGCCGCCCTTCTCCAGGGTGCCGAGCTGGTTGGCGACGAGCGTGTAGCCGCCGTACGAGTTGTAGTCGAGCGGGCCCGCGGTGGTGCCCGTCAGCTCGTCGCCCACGTTCGCGGCCGGGAAGTCCGCGGTCGCGCCGAGCGACTGGATCTGGAGGCGTCCGGTGTTCTGCGAGGTGTACGCGCCGTACACCGAGCCGCCGCGGCGGTTGGCGTGCTCGTGCGGCTTCACCGTGACCCACAGCTCGGTGTACGGGTCGGTGGCGGTGACCACACGGGTGTCGGCGACCTGGACGTTCATGCCCTCGAGGGACTCGTAGTAGTCCAGGGCGTACTTCGTCGGCTCCAGGGTCAGGCCGTTGATCGAGCCGCTCGCGGCGGTGTCGCCCGCGGGGGTGTAGTCGTCCGGTACGGACGTGGCGTCGACGACCGTCGCGGCCGGGACGGCGTTGCCGCTGGAGAGCACGGTCACCGTCGGCTTGGAGATCTCCGTCAGCGCCTGATTGCCGGTGGAGGCGCCACCCGGCACGTACTCCGAGACCGTGCCCGTCACCGTGACCGAGTCGCCGACGGCGACCTTCGGGGTGGAGCTGGTGAAGACGAACACGCCTTCACTGGTGGCCGGGTTGTCGTCCGCGTTCGGGTCCTGGAACCAGAAGCCCTTCGACGAACCGTAGGTGCGCACGCCGGTGACGATGCCCGGCACGTCCGTGACCTTCTGGCCCGCGAGCGGGGAGGTCCGGGTCGTGCCCTGGATGTCGTGGATGTGGATGGTGTCCGCGTGGGCGGGTGTGGTGAACACCACGGCGGAGATCGTGGAACAGACCGCGGCGACGGTCAGCGCGCCTATGCGCGCGGTTCTCTTGCTCGGCAAGGAAATCCCTCCGGGGACGTACATGAGCGCCGGGACGAGGGTGGAGCAGTGGGGGGAACGCGACCTGCGTGCGGGCCGGTGGCGCATAGAAGTCGGCAGGCTGGCACTCGCCGTACTTCTACGCGCGTAAATCTCGTGTGTGGGCAGGGGAGTTGTCAAGGTTTCGGGGGCGTACGGCTCCTGTCAGGGACATGAACCGGGCGGCATGGGTGGAAATCCGTCTAGGCTGAGCCGTTGGCCCGGTGTTTCCGGGGCGGCCTCCGGATTCCCATGTCCGGGGGACGGCCGCCGGGGCCCGGTGCTTACATAGTTGTTCCGCTTGATGTAATTGCCCTTTCTTGTCACGCTCATCCCGCTTGTCTTGGTTGTTCGGAGGAGAACCCAGCCGATGTCAGACAGCTCCCCCCTGCCGCCGGTGCGGCTGCACTCCGAAGCGGAGCTGGCGCGGGACGCGCTCGCCGCGCCGCTGCTCTCCCGCGCCGCGCGGCTGGCCCGCTGGGCGGGTCCGGACACGCGCGTCGGCGCGGGGGGCGAACTCGTCGAGGAACAGCTTCCGCAGGCGGCTCTCGAGCTGGGGCTGTCCGGCGACGACGCGGCCGCCTTCGCCAGTGAGGCCTGGCGGGTGGCCGTCGACACCGGGCTCGTGGAGATCGTGGACGAGGAGGGCACCGTCGCCGCGGGCGCGGACCTCGGGCTGCTCACCTCCGGGGGACCGCAGGACGTGCTCGGCGTGTGGCTCGGCGCCCTGGACACGGTGCTGGCCGACGCGAGCGTGCCCGACCTCGACGACATCGTCGGCGCGATGGGCGACGGCGGCGAGATCGACTTCTCCTCGCTGGACTGGGACCCCGAGGCGGAGGCCGAGTTCCTCGACGGGGTGCTCGGCAATCTGTATCTGATGACGGTGGGCGACGACGGGCCCGGCGGAACGCCGGTGCCGCTGCCCGCCCTCGCCGCGTCGATGATCGTGCCCGACGACATGGGGGAGCCCACCAACGACGTCCTGGAACAGGTCTCGGACGCGATGATGCGGCTCGACGACCAGTTCCGTCTCCTCGCACCCATCGGACTCGTCGACTTCCAGCCCGTCGACGAGGCGTTGATGGCGGAGCCCGATGAGGAACCCGAGGAGCCGGCGGCGGCCGTCGACGACACGGATGTCTCGCGATACGGGATGGTACGGCTGACTCCGCTCGGTCTGTACGGGATCCGGGCGCGGCTCCTCGACGCGGGCATGTCCGCTCCCGCGGTGGGAGACCTGGCCGACAAGGGGGCGGACGCCCTGCTGGACGGCACGTCCGCGTTCCCCCCGGCGGCCGCTCAGGCGGAGACCGAGCAGTGGCTCGCCCGGCGTGAACCCCTCGCCGCCGTACGGGAGTTGCTCGCCGCGGCCCGCGGTGGTGACGCGGGGGCACCGCTTCGCCGCCTGCACTGTCAGCAGGCGCTCTCCCTCGTCGGCATGGAAACCGAGCCCGCGCTGCGCGAAGTCCTCGACGACGCGGAGCTGGGCGGCCTCGCCCGCGTCTGGCTGTCCGAGCACGGTGCGGCCGACGTGCCCGCGCCGTCCGAGGCGATGGTCTTCTGGCTCACCATCGACACGGTGGCGGCTCAGCTCGCGGCCGAGGGGAACTCCGCCGAGCTGCAATCCCTCGTGGAGGGCCTGGCCCAGCAGCACAGCGGCTTCTTCGCCACGGCATGGCGAGTCGACCACCCGGCCACACCGGACGTCCTCGAGGCCATGGGCCGCCTGCACCCCGACAAGAAGGTCGCCAAGCAGGCCCGCAAGGCGGCGTTCAAGGCGCGGTCGCAGCAAGGGGGTTGAGAGCGCAGCACTGCGGCGGGGGCAAGGTTTGCCCCCGCCGCTCAATGCGTCAGGTCAATGCGCCGGCTCGACGTGTCAGCGGTCGTACCGCTTGATGCGTCAGCAGTGGTACCGCGTCGTGTGCTTGAACGACGACGTCGCGCCGTTGAAGCCGTAGGTGCCGCGGTAGGCCGGCGGGTTCTGGAACTCGCCGACGACGGTGATTGTGTTGGCGCAGGAGCCCTGGCCGGCACGCTTCGCGTCGAGGCGGATCGTTTCACCTACGTAGCCGCCCGTGATGTCCCAGGGGGCGCCGCAGATGCCGGAGGTGATCTGGCCGCCGGTCACGACGTGCGGGTAGGTGTTGGGGTTGTACTTCACCTCGATGGCGAAGGTGACCGCCCCGTTGTGCAGTTCCAGCTTGGCGGACGTGGAGACGGCCTCGACGGAGACGTCCTGCTGTGAGGCGAACGCCTCGTCCCGCGTCTTGACTTCCGCGCCCTGGGGGTTGTGGAAGCGGTGTTCGGAGCCGGCGTGGCTCTTCTGCCGCTTGGCCTGCGTGGTCATGCTGATTCCCTCTTCCTGTGCGGGTATTGAGTGACCGTCAGGCCAGCTGCTCGGCGATTTCCACCCGCAGCAATGAGCGAACGTTCTCGATGTGGTTGGCCACGGTGACGACCGAGGACCCCGCGAAGAGCAGGCCGGTCGCGACGTTGTCGAGCGAGGTCACCAGCGAACCGGAGTCGCCGCCCGCCGAGATGCTCGTGGTCAGGATCTGGTCCTTGAACCGGGCCGTTCCCGCCGTGCCGTAGTTGACGTCGATCGTCGCGTCGACCGCGATGATCCGGCCGAAGCTGATGTTCGTCGTACGACCGGTCTTCTTCACCAGGTCGCCGACCGCGACGTTGGCCTTGCGCCGCCAGGCGCGCGGCGCACCGCTGAAGTACTGCTCACGGGTGGCGTCCTGGAACTCCACCGCGCCGAGCGCGCAGTCCACCACGTTGTTGTGGCGCTCCACCGGGATCTGCGGTGCGAACTGGATCGTGATGAACCGGTCCAGGGTCGCGATGCGGTCCGCCGGGTCCGTGCCGCCGTCGAACACTCCGGGCTGCAGGATCGCGCTGCCCAGCTGTGCCCGGTTGGAGTCGGCCAGCACGTGGTTGTTGGAGAGGATGTAGAACTTCGCCGGTGTGCCGAGGCCGGGCCCCGGCGGGTCCACGGAGGCGCCCGGCAGGAGGTCGTAGACCACGCTGCCCAGCGTGCCCGCGGTCACCCGTACGTTCCCGACCGAGAAGCCGGAAGGGGACGGGCGCATACGGCGCTTGAGAAGCTGCGGCTCGAACTGTCCCAGGCCGCCGAGCTCTTCCAGCAACGGCTGTGAGAGGCCTGAGAGTTGCTCGGCCACGCTGCCGTCGGACCGGTAGGAGGCACGGTCCTCGGAGCGGCCCGAGGTCCTGCGCTGCTGCTGACGCTGCGCGGCGACATGTCCGACCGCGACTACGTCGGTGGGGGTGCCGTCGTCCATCACCCGCGGGATCACGTCCCGCTCGGGAAGCTGGGACTCCGGAACCTTCTGGGTCACGAACACCAGCACGGCTGCCTCGCCCGTGGGCTGTCCGCCGATCCACTTCACGCCGTGGCCGAAGCCGACGACGTTGGCCAGCGGCGACTGCGGCCGCAGGAAGTCTGCGTTTGCTTGCTGGCGGGAGCTGTCACTCAGCTGACCACCAGTCGGTCCTCGCATCATTTCGGGCTGGCTCACGCCAGACCACCTCTTCAGTTTTCGGCTCTGGGTTCCTTACGGGCCGCGGCGCGGTTACTCAGCGCTCAGGGGCTCACAAGTTCCCTTCCTGAGCGCTCACTTCACCGATCGCGAGCACGCGCACCGGTACGCCGTCGAGCTCGTCCGGAACCACGTCTTCTTGAAGGAGCCGGTCACGGGGCACTTTCCGGGTGACGAAGACGATGATCACGTCCTGTCCCGAGTGCTCGTCCCTCCCGGTGCCGACTCCGCTCACATTGGCCAGCTTCATGAGCCGGCCTTCGTGGAGGCGCCGTACCCGCTTTGCGTCCATCGGGCTCGCCTCCCCTTCGGGTGGTGTGCTCTTCCTGTCTATGGCCCGCGGTCCTCAGAGTCAAGGCATTCTGAAATGAATCACGAGTTTCGGGATGATTCGCGCCTGTTGACCTTCTTTATGAAGATTATTACGCCCATTGGTTCGAGTTTGGACGGTCTGGCGGATTCACGGAAGCGGGACCCCTGAAGTCGTCCCCTGTTCAACTCCCGTTCAGCCGCGGGCGGGACGGTGTGGCCGCAACCCGAGGTCTGCCACCCGCCCCCCACGACAGTCCCACTCCACCGTCACAGGAGACACCCATGTCGCTCACCCGCAGGGACTTCGCCAGGAGAACCGCGATCACCGGTGCCGGTGTCGCGCTGGCCGGCAGCGTCAGCGCTCTGGCCACCGCTCCGAACGCCCTCGCGTCCACCGACACCGAGAGCGCGGGCGAGGAATCGGCGGACCGGCACGGCGGTGTCGGCTACGGCCCGTTGGTCCCCGACCCGAACGGCCTGCTCGCGCTGCCCGCCGGATTCTCGTACCGCGTCATCACCTACAGCGGCAAGACCAAGCTGGAGTCCGGCGAGTTCACGCCCTCCAACCACGACGGCACGTCCACCTTCGAGGGGCCGCGCGGCGCCACCCTCCTGGTCAACAACCACGAACTCAAGGGCCCGCGCGCCGCCTGGCCCCACCCCGTGCCGCTGGCCGAGGGACTGGTCTACGACCCGGCCGCGTCCGGCGGCTGCACGGTCGTCGAGGTGCGCGGTGACAAGGTCGCCGAGTGGGTCGGCATCGCGGGCACCTCCACCAACTGCGCCGGCGGCAACACTCCTTGGGGCACCTGGCTCACCTGCGAGGAGACCGAGGACAAGGCCGGCGCCAACGGCATGACCAAGGACCACGGTTACGTCTTCGAGGTCGACCCCGAGGACCGCCGCCGCAACCAGAACCCCAAGCCGATCAAGGCACTTGGCCGGTACGCCCACGAGGCCGTCGTCGTCGACCCCAAGCGCGGCCGCCTCTACCTCACCGAGGACGCCGCGGCCCCCAACGGTCTCCTGTACCGCTGGACGCCCCCGCAGGGCTTCGAGCACGGCCACGGGCAGCTCGGCACCCTCGCCGACGACGCCGGCTCGCTCCAGGCCTTCAAGTGCTTCGACTCCGGCGGCCAGTTCGTCGACGACCTCTCCCGCGCCACCAAGATCGGCACGGTGTACGGCGTGGACTGGGTGGACGTTCCGGACCGCGACGCGAAGACCGTCTCCGTCCGCAAGCAGTTCGCCGACGGCCAGGTCACCCGCGCCCGCAAGCTCGAAGGCATGTGGTGGGGCGACGGCGGCACGTACATCGTCTCCTCGTACGCCCGCACCGAGAGCCCCGTCCAGCACGACGGCGCCGTCTGGTTCTACGACCCCAAGCGCCGCACCCTCACGCTGAAGGTCCTGCTCGGCGTGAACCCCGACCCGTCCGTCGACGGCGCCTTCGACGGCCCCGACAACATCACCGTCTCCCCCTACGGCGGCCTCGTCATCGCCGAGGACGGCGAGGGCATCCAGCACCTCTTCGGCGCCACCGACAGCGGCCGTACGTACCCGATCGCCCGCAATGAACTCAACATCGGCACCGAGGAGGCGCCGGAGTACAGCGAGTTCACCGGCGTCACGTTCTCGCCCGACGGCAAGACCCTCTTCGCCAACATCCAGGACCCGGGCATCATGCTTGCGATCACCGGGCCCTGGAAGCGCCAGAAGCGCGGCTGATTAATTCAATGGCTCGACCCGCGGTACGCCTCCTAAAGTGATGCATGTCCAGGTGCGAAGGCAGGACCTACTTCCACTGATAATGGGGCGGCCGCGGGTTCGAGTCCCGCCACCGGTACAACGCGCCGGTGTAGCTCAGGGGTTAGAGCACCTACGTCGGTTCCGCCGGCCTTGAACTCTGGACACCACAACTTCATGCACCTCCCGGTGCGCGGGCAGCGGCTACTTCTCTCTCAAAGAATCCACGCCGCCGCCGATCTGATCTCGGGAGGCGCAGCTCATGGTGGGTGCCCGGTGCGCAGGCAACGGTTACTTCATTGGATCGGACGGTTGCGGGTTCAAGTCCCGTCATCGACTTCGGGTCGGTGTAGCTCAATTGGGTAGAGCATCTGGCTAAGTCCGTCGCCGACCCCTGATCTCGGACACCCTCCATTTGCTGCGCCTCCCTCCGAAACAACCAATGAATTCGGGGGAATTCACCATGGCGCGGTTCAACACCAAGGCAGCCAAGGCGCAGCCCACGTCGCGGGTGACGTCGACCGGCCGGACACTCCGTACCCACGAGGGCGGCCGAGGCCGTGAGCGTGACGCACGCTCCGAGCTTTTTCTGCTCGCGATCTCCAACTTCGTTTCGCAGCAGACCTTCTACGAGTCCGGCGCCGCCCGCGACGACCGGTTCGCCACGCTCGTGCGCGAGCTCGCCGTCGCCGGCCCGTCGTGGACGGCCGCCCTGCTGGGCTGGCTGCGCGGCGAGGGCAACCTGCGGACGGCCTCGCTGGTCGGCGCCGCCGAGTACGTGAAGGCACGCCTTGACGCGGGTGCCACCGACGGCCCGGCCAACCGCCAGGTCATCGCCTCCGTGCTGCGCCGCCCGGACGAGCCCGGCGAGCTGCTCGCCTACTGGACCTCCCAGTACGGCCGCAACGTGCCCAAGCCCGTCAAGCGGGGCATCGCCGACGCCGTACGACGTCTCTACAACGGCAAGTCGCTGCTGAAGTACGACACCGCGTCCAAGGGCTACCGCTTCGGCGACATCCTCAACCTGGTGCACGCGGCGCCGGACCCCGACAAGCCGTGGCAGGGCGACCTGTTCCAGTACGCGCTGGACCGGCGCCACAACCCGGACACGGCCGTCGTCCCCAAGTCGCTGCCCGTTCTGGTGGCCCACCGCGACCTGATGGCGCTGCGGCCCGCCAAGCGGCGCAAGGTCGTGACCGGAGCGCACGGCGCGCAGCGCCTGGCCGAGGCGGGCATGACCTGGGAGGCGCTGGCTGGCTGGCTGCAGGGCCCGATGGACAAGGCGGCCTGGGAGGCCGTCATCCCGTCCATGGGTGCGATGGCGCTGGTCCGCAATCTGCGGAACTTCGACGAGGCGGGTGTCTCGGACGAGGTGGCGGCTCAGGTCGCCGCGAAGATCAGCGACCCGGCGGAGGTCGCGCGCTCGCGGCAGTTCCCGTTCCGCTACCTCGCCGCGTACCAGCACGCACCCTCGCTGCGCTGGTCGTACCCGCTGGAGCAGGCGCTCGGCCACTCGCTGGCCAACGTGCCCGCGCTGGGCGGCCGGACCCTCGTGCTCGTCGACCGGTCCGGTTCGATGTTCTACTCGCGGCTGTCCGACCGCTCCGAGCTCAACCGGGCCGACGCGGCGGCGATCTTCGGCACGGCGCTCGCGCTGCGGGCGGCGGACGCGGATCTCGTCGAGTTCGGCACGAGCAGCAACCGGGTGAAGTTCCGCAAGGGCGAGTCGGTGCTGAAGATCCTGGAGCGCTTCGGCGACCTGGGTGGCACCAACACCAGCGAGGCGGTGCGCACCCACTACAAGAAGCACGACCGGGTGCTCATCGTCACCGACGAGCAGGCCACGTACAGCCACTACGGCGACCCGACCGAGCAGGTCCCGGCGCACGTACCGGTCTACACGTGGAACCTCGCGGGGTACCGGGCGGGCCACGGCCCGTCCGGGAAGGCGAACAGGCACACGTTCGGGGGGCTCTCGGACGCGGCTTTCCGGATGGTGCCCCTGCTGGAGCAGGCACGGGACGCCGACTGGCCCTGGGGAGTCTGACTGAGCTCGGCCGCGGCCCGCACTTCGGTGCGGGCCGCACTCTTGCGCGTGTGCGGTATTGATATCTAACATTTCAGTTCGTGGAGGCCATCCGACCCGTGCCCAGGACCCTGCTCAGGGACCGTGCGTACGAAGTGATCCGGGACGCCATCGTGGCCGGGGAGATCGAGCCCGGCGCGGTGGTGCGGGACGCCGATCTCGCGGAGCGGCTCGGGCTGTCCAGGGCGCCCGTACGGGAAGCGTTCGCGCGGCTCGTGGACGAGGGGCTGCTGGAGAGCAAGCCGCAGAGCTACACCCGGGTGACCCCGGTCGTGGCCGCCGACGTACGCGACGCGGCGGCCGTGGTGGGGGCCGTGCACGAGCTGGCGACGCGGGTCGCCGTGCCCCGGCTGCGGGACGCGAACGTGGACGTGATGCGCGCGGCCAACGAGCGGTTCGCGGCCGCGGTCCGCGCGGGGGACGTGGACGCCGCCCTGCGCGCCGACGACGAGCTGCACGACGTACTGGTGCGCGTCAGCGGCAATCGCGCGGCCGCCGCCACCGTCGCCCGCTACACCCCGCTCATCCGCCGACTGGAGCGACGCCGCTTCGGTGAGGGCGGCAACTGCCGTTCGGCCGGGCTGCACGAGCAGCTGATCGAGGCATGCGCGGGCGGTGACGTGGACGAGGCGGTCCGCGTCACGGCGGAGATCTGGCGGGGCCTGGAGGAGCTCGCCGACGAAGAGGCCCACTGACCCGGGAGGATCCATGTCCCTTTCCTCGTACGAGCGTTACCCGCTGCTCTTCGGGCCCTCGCCCGTCCATCCGCTGGAGCGGCTGGCCGAGCACCTCGGCGGTGCCTCCCTGTGGGCCAAGCGGGAGGACTGCAACTCCGGTGTCGCGTACGGCGGGAACAAGACCCGCAAGCTGGAGTACCTCGTCGCCGACGCGCTCGCGCAGGGCTGCGACACGCTCGTCTCGATCGGCGGGGTGCAGTCCAACCACACTCGGCAGGTCGCGGCCTGCGCGGCCCGTGCCGGGCTCAAGTGCGTTCTGGTGCAGGAGAGTTGGGTGGAGTGGCCCGACTCCGTGTACGACAAGGTCGGGAACATCCTCATCAGCCGGCTCGCGGGGGCCGACGTGCGGCTCGTACGGGCCGGGTTCGGGATCGGCTTCAAGGAGAGCTGGGAGCAGGCGCTGCGGGAGGTGGAGGAGGGTGGGGGCAAGCCGTACGCCATCCCGGCGGGCGCTTCCGACCATCCGCTGGGCGGGCTGGGGTTCGCCGGGTGGGCTTACGAAGTCGCCGAACAGGAACGGGAGTTGGGCGTCTTCTTCGACACGGTGGTGGTGTGCTCGGTGACCGGGTCGACCCAGGCGGGCATGGTCGCCGGGTTCGCCGCGCTGGAGGAGGCGGGCGGACGACCGCGGCGCGTCCTGGGTATCGACGCGTCGGCGGCGCCCGCCCGCACCCGTGAGCAGATCGCTCGGATCGCTCACGGAACGGGGCGACTCATCGGCGTGCAGAAGGAGTTGACGGAGGCGGACGTCGAGCTGGACGAGCGGTATCACGCGGGCACGTACGGGATCCCGGACGAGGCCACGCTGGAGGCGATGCGGCTCGCGGCGCGCACCGAGGGGATGGTCACCGACCCCGTGTACGAGGGGAAGTCGATGGCCGGGATGGTCGATCTGGTGGCGCGGGGCGAGATCGGGCGGGACTCCACCGTGCTCTACGCCCACCTCGGCGGACAGCCGGCGCTGAACGCGTACAGCGCGCTGTTCTAGCTCTGGGCACTGGTCTTGGGTTTGGTGCCGGTGATCACGAACGCCGACACCAGCAGAGCGGTCAGCGCGATCAGCGAGCCGACGCCGAACGCGCGGGCCGAGCCCTCGGTGAGGATCTCGGCCGGGGACCCCTTCGCGTGCCGGGTCGCCGTGCCGAAGACCGTGACCAGGATGGAGAGGCCCAGCGTGCCGCCGAGCCACTGCAGGGTCTGCAGCAGACCGGAGGCTGCCCCCGCCTCGCGCGGTTGGATGCCCGCGAGGATCGTGGCGTTGAGCGGCATGAAGCTCAGGCCGACGCCCAGGCCCATCAGTAGCAGCGGACCGAACAGGCCGGTCAGGTAGCCGTCGCCGGGTTCGAGCCGCCACAGCCAGGCGGCCGCGGCGACGAGCAGGGCCATGCCGGTGAGCAGCACGGGCTTGGCGCCGAAGCGGGCGAGGAGCCGGGGCACGAAGCGGACGACCGTGAACATCGCCAGGGTCATGGGCAGGAAGGCGAAGCCCGCGCGCAACGGGCTGTAGTCCAGGACTCGTTGGCTGATCAAGGTGAGAAAGTAGAACGCGCCGAACATGCCCGCGGGCAGGAGCAGGACGCCCGCGTAGCCGCCCGCGCGGTTGCGGCTCGCGAAGAGGCGCAGCGGCATGATCGGCTGGTCCGCGCGGGACTCGATCAGGGTGAAGCCCACGAGCAGGGACGCCGCCGTGCTGAAGCCGAGCAGCGACTGGGTGTCGCTCCAGCCCTCCTCCGAGACCCGGATGAACGCGTACACGAGTGAGGTCGTCCCGGCCGTGCCGGCGAGCGCGCCCGCCGCGTCGAACCGGCCCGCGTGGCGCGGGGTTTCGGTGACGAAGCGGGGGAGGGCGACGGCCACCGCGATGCCGATCGGTACGTTGATCAGCAGGGCCCAGCGCCAGGACGCCCAGGAGGTGAGCATGCCGCCGAGGACCAGGCCGATGGAGGCGCCGATGCCCGCCATGGAGGAGTAGATGCCGAGGGCGTGGTGGCGGCGCGGGCCTTCGGGGAAGTTGGTGGTGATCAGGGCGAGGGTGCTGGGTGCGGTGAGGGCGGCGCCCACGCCTTGCAGCGCGCGGGCCGCGAGCAGCCAGGCGCTTTCGGTGGCGAGGCCGCCGAGCAGGGAGGAGGCGGCGAAGAGCAGGACGCCGACGGCGAGCGTACGGCGGCGGCCGATGATGTCGCCGACCCGCCCGCCGAGCAGCAGCAGACCGCCGAAGGCGAGGGTGTAGGCGTTGAGGACCCAGGACAGGCCGGTACGGCTGAAACCGAGGTCTTTCTGGATGTCGGGCAGCGCGACATTGACGACGGTGGAGTCGACGCCGACCATCAGATAGGCGGTGACGACGACGAACAGGACGGCGCCGAGCCTGGCGGGTTGGGGTGGTGCGGAGAGCGCGTCGGCGGTGGTGGACGGTGCGGACGGGGTAGACGAGGTGGACACGGCGTTCTCCCGGTCTGGCGTCCCCGGATGAAGGTGCACACGGGCAGCACGGACTGCCCGCGAGATAAGCGGGGACTGTCTCCGTTTAACCCTCGCTAAGATACGGAGAGGGTCCCCGGTTCGCAAGGAGTATCTGAATGACGCAGGTCAAGCCCATGCGCGCGGACGCTCGGCGCAACTATGAGCGATTGCTGAAGGTGGCGGCGGAGGCCTTCGCCGAGCATGGGGGAGGTGCGTCGCTCGACGACATCGCCAAGCGCGCGGGCGTCGGTTCGGGCACGCTGTACCGGCACTTTCCGACGCGTCAGGCGCTGCTGGAGGCGGTGTACGTCGACGCCATCGAGGCGCTCGCGGGGCGGGCCGACGAGCTCGCGGAGAAGCTGCCGCCGGGCGAGGCGCTGGTGGAGTGGCTGAACGAGGTCTGCGTCGGCACGATCCAGGTCCGCGGTCTGAAGACCCTGCTGGGCTCGGCCGTCACGGACGGCAGCAACGTCGCGCTCACGGCCTGCGGCACCTTTATGAGGGGCGCGGCGGGGCGGCTGGTCGAGGCGGCGCAGCGGGAGGGAACCCTGCGTGCGGATATCGAGCCGATCGAGGTCCTACGGCTGGCCCACGGGGTCTCCACGGCGTCGGAGCTGGCGAACGGGCAGGGCAAGCACATCCGCCGGTACTTGTCGCTGCTGACGGAGGGGCTGCGGCCCTAGCGCCGGTGCGCTTTCCGCCGGGTGGTGGGTCGGGGGCGTGCCGGTACATCCGCCCGTCGCCGTCGGATCAGACGTCGGCCGGGCAGGGGAGCCGTTGCTCGACGCGAACGTAAGCGACGGGCATCCGATGTACCGGTACGCCCCCTTCCGCGCGTCGGCGGCTGCGGGGCCCTGGGGGCTTGCGCCCCCGGGCCCGCGTGGTCGCCGCGGGGGTCAGAGGGACTGGGCCGCCGGCTTCACCATGCCCCGCACCGTACGGGACTTGACGAAGTCGCCCATCGCCGTCATGTCCCACTCGCCGGAGAACTGCCGGACCAGCTTGGCCATCATCACGCCGGTCTGCGCCTCGGCGTTGGTGAGGTCGAAGCGGACCAGTTCCTCGCCGGTGGCGGCGTCGAGGAGGCGGCAGTAGGCCTTCGCCACCTCGGTGAACTTCTGGCCGGAGAAGGAGTTGACCGTGAAGACCAGGCCGGTGACCTCCTGGGGGAGACGGCCGAGGTCCACGACGATCACCTCGTCGTCGCCTCCGCCCTCGCCCGTGAGGTTGTCGCCGGAGTGCTTGACCGCGCCGTTCAGAATGGACAGCTTGCCGAAGTAGCAGCTGTCGATGTGGTTGCGCTGCGGGCCGTAGGCGATGACCGAGGCGTCCAGGTCGATGTCCTTGCCGCGGAACGCGGGCTCCCAGCCGAGGCCCATCTTGACCTGGGAGAGGAGCGGGCGGCCGCCCTTGACCAGGGAGACGGTCTGGTTCTTCTGGAGGCTGACTCGGCCCTTGTCGAGGTTGATCTTTCCGGAGGCGGGCGGGGCGGGCGGGGACGGGGGTGCCACCGGGGGCGGGGCCAGCGGGGTCACGGGGGCCTGCATCGGGGGTGCGGGGGGTGCGGGCGGGGCCGTGGGCTGTGCCGCCGGAGCGGGTGCCGGTTCCTCCACCGTGACGCCGAAGTCCGTGGCGATGCCGGCCAGGCCGTTCGCGTATCCCTGGCCGACCGCGCGGGCCTTCCATGCGCCGTTACGGAGGTAGATCTCCACGATCACCAGGGCCGTCTCCGTGCCCAGCTGGGGCGGAGTGAAGGACGCCAGTACGGAGTTGTCGTCCGCGTTGCGGATCGTGGCCGTGGGTTCGATGCCCTGGAAGGTCTGGCCCGCCGCGTCCGGGCTTGCCGTGACGACGATCTTCTCGATGCCCGGAGGGACGGCGGTCGTGTCGACCGTGATCGCGTCCGGGGCTGTGCCGCCGCCCGAGCGGTAGGTGACGCCGGGGCCCGTCGGCTGGTTGTAGAAGATGAAGTCGTCGTCGGAGCGCACCTTGCCGTCGGCGGTGAGCAGCAGGCTCGATACGTCGAGCCGCACCGGGGCGGCGACGTCCACCGTCACGCGGGTGACGGGGAGAGGGATGTTCGAGCCGGGGGTCATAGCTGTCATGCCCGGTGAACGAGCGGACCCGCTTTACCGTTCCCTTACCCTGCCGCCAATTGAGTCAGCGGCTGTTGCGGGGGTGGTTGCGGGCCGTTCGCTCGTTGCCCCGCTTGTAGTTTCCGGTCCAGCGGGCCATGACCAGCTGGGGATCGCCGGATTTCACCTCCGTGAGGAACTGGTCGGCTCGGGCGCCACGCAGCGTTCCGGCGGGGCGGCCGAGGTGCGTGATCATTACGGTGCCGTCGGACTGCTCGGCGTACGAGAATCCCTGGGGGCGTGGCATGACGTGGATGCTAGGGCCGCTGGATGGCCGGGGCCCAGTGGATTTCACCCCGCCACCCCTGCACTTCCCCAAAGTCGTCGGCTCCGCTCGAGCAGGAGACCCCCCACGTCTCCTGGAGCTGCCGCCCCCGGACAGTGGGCCCTGCCGCTTCTTCAGTATCCCCGCAATCCTGAACAGCGGTTCTGCCGCCTCAGTACGGCCAGGTCGACGGGTCACTCACGAAGCGGCAGCCCAGGCATGGGCGGGCAACGTTCTCTAGGGGACCACCACGATCTTCCTGCCGATCCCGGACGCGAACTGCTCCAGTGCCTGGGGGTACTGGTCCAGAGGCAGCCGGTCGCTGATGAAGATCTCGGGATCCAGGACCCCGTTCGCGAACAGCTCAGCCGCGCGTTCGAAGCTGTGGAGGACGGCCATGGAGCCGGTGATGGTGAGCTCCTGGTTATACATGCGGTACGGGTCGATCGTCACCCGGGTCGCGTAGTCGGCCACGCCGAACTGGAGGAAGGTGCCGGCCTTGGCGACCCGGTCCAGGCCGTCCTGGATCGCCGCGGCGTTCCCCGTGGCGTCGATGACCACGTCCCAGCCCTGCGGCCGGCCCAGCTCATCGGCGTTCGCGGCGGAGCCGGAGACCCCGAGGCGCTGGGCCGTGGACAGGCGCTCCCGGTTGAGGTCGACGACGTCCACGCTCGCCGCCCCCGTACGCTTCGCGAGCTCCAGCATCATCAGGCCCATGGTCCCGGAGCCGTAGATCAGGACATGTGCGCCGAGACGGGAGTTCAGGACGTCGTAGCCGCGTACGGCGCAGGAGAGTGGTTCGACGAGCGCCGCGTCCTGGGTGCGGACGTGCTCGGGGAGCTTCACGCAGTTGGCCACGGGGGCGACGGCGTACTGGGCCGCCCCGCCCGCCGTCGTCACGCCGATCGCGGCCCACCGCTCGCAGAGGTTGTTGTGGCCCGTACGGCAGTACCGGCACTCGTAGCAGTAGAGGGAGGGATCGACGGCGACTCGGTCGCCGACCGAGAGTTCCGTGACCTGGGTGCCGACCCCGACCACCTCGCCCGCGAACTCGTGCCCCGGCACGATCGGCAGCTTGGGCGCGAACTCGCCCTGGAGGATGTGCAGGTCCGTACCGCACAGGCCGCAGGCCGCGACCTCGACGACGACCTCGCGGGGGCCCGGCGTCGGGTCCGGGACCTCGGCCACGACGGCGCGACCGACGGACTCGATGACTGCGGCCTTCATTTCACGGCTCCCAACGACAGACCCTGGACCAGCTTGTCCTGGGCGGCGAACCCCGCGGCGAGCACCGGCAGGGAGATGACGAGCGACGCGGCGCACACCTTCGCCAGGAACAGGCCCTGGCTGGTGATGAAGCCGGTCAGGAAGACGGGGGCGGTCTCGGCGACCACACCCGTGAGCACTCGGGCGAAGAGGAGTTCGTTCCAGCTGAAGATGAAGCAGATGAGGGCGGTGGCGGCGATGCCCGGCAGGGCGATGGGGGCCACCACGCGCGCGAGGATCGTCGGGAGGCGCGCCCCGTCGATCTGGGCCGCCTCGATGACCGCCACCGGCACCTCGGCGAGGAACGACTGCATCATCCACACCGCGATCGGCAGGTTCATGGAGGTGTAGAGGATGACCAGGAGCCAGATGTTGTCCAGCATTCCCGTGTTCTTCGCGAAGAGGTAGATCGGGAGCAGGCCTGCCACCACCGGCAGCATCTTCGTCGACAGGAAGAAGAACAGGACGTCCGTCCACTTCTTCACCGGGCGGATCGACAGGGCGTACGCCGCCGGGAACGCCAGCAGCAGGACGCAGAGGGTGGAGACCGCTGATGCCACCGTGGAGTTGATCAGAGCGGGCCAGGGGCTCGCGCCGCCTCCCGTGCCGAAGAACTCGCGGTAGCCGTCGAGGGTGAGGGCGGCGCCGAAGGACGGCGGGTTGGTCGCCGCGTCCGACTCCGAGTGGAACGACGTCAGGGCCATCCAGGCGATGGGCAGGAAGAAGACGATTCCGGCCAGCCAGGCCACCAGGCCGAGGCCCGCTCCTTTACGGCGGGCACGTACGCGTACGGCGATGTCGCTCATGCGCGGGACACCTCCTCGCGGAACAGGGACGACACCACGCGCAGGGCGAAGGTCGCGATGATGATCGAACCGATGACGACCAGGACGCCCGCGGCCGAGGCGAGGCCGTTCTCGTGGGCCTGGTAGAAGCTCTGGTAGACGGTGTAGGGCAGGTTCGCGGTGCCCAGGCCGCCGGAGGTGAGCGTGAAGACCGCGTCGAAGTTCTGGACGATGTAGATCGAGCCCAGCAGGGCACCCAGTTCGAGGTAGCGGCGCAGGTGGGGGAGGGTCAGATGGCGGAAGATCTGCCAGTCGCTCGCGCCGTCCACCCGGGCGGCCTCGATCTGCTGGTGGTCGCGGCTCTGCAGCCCGGCCAGCAGGATCAGCATCATGAACGGTGTCCACTGCCAGACCAGGGAGGCCTCGACCGCCAGGAGCGGGGTGTTGGAGATCCAGTCCGGCTGCGGACCGCCGACGTAGTGCAACAGGCCGTTGAGCAGGCCGTATTCAGGGTTGTAGAGGACGTGCTTCCAGAGCAGTGCCGCCGCCACCGGGACCACCAGGAAGGGCGCGATGAGGAGCGTACGGACGATGCCTCGACCGCGGAACCTCCGGTCCAGGAGCAGGGCCAGACCCAGGCCCAGGATCAGGCTGACCAGGACCACGGTCACGGTCAGCAGGATCGTCGTCCAGACCGAGTGGCGCAGGTCCGGATCGGTCAGGACGTCCGAGTAGTTGCCGAGGCCCGTGAAGTGGCGGGCCTTCGGGTAGAGGGCGTTCCAGTCGAAGAAGGAGATCACCAGCGTGGCCACGAAGGGGAGCTGGGTCACGGCGATCATGAAGATCAGGGCGGGGAGCAGGGGGGCGCGGGTGGCCCAGGCGCGCAGTCGGCCGGAGGGCCTGCGCGCGGTGCGTACGGAAGCGGTCGCCAGGGGCGCTGTCGTTGCGGCGGTCATCGTCCCTCGTACTCCTTGGAGATCTTCTCGGCGAGTTTCTGGGACTTCTTCAGGGCCGACTCGACGGACTGGCGTCCGGCGATGGCCGCGCTGATCTCCTGCGAGACCTTGGTGCCGAGATCGGTGAACTCGGGGATGCCGACGAACTGGATGCCGGGCGCGGGACGCGGCTGCACCCCGGGGTCGCGCGGCCGGGCGCCCTCGATGGCGTCGCGCGTCGTGGCCTGGAAGGCCGCGGCCTCCTTGACGTAGGCGGCGTTCGCGTAGGTCGAGGCGCGCTTGCCGGCCGGGACGTTGGACCAGCCGATCGTGTCCCCGACCAGCTGCTCGTACTGCTTGCTGGAGGCCCAGGAGATGAACTTCCAGGCCTTGTCCGAGTTGTGGGAGGCCTTCTGGAGGCCCCAGGCCCAGGTGTAGAGCCAGCCGGAGGACTTGGTCTTCTCGACGGGCGCGGGTACGTAGCCGATCTTGCCCTTGACCGGGGAGTCGGATGCCTCCAGCGAGCCCGCCGCGGACGTGGCGTCGTACCACATGGCCGTCTTGCCCTGCGTCATGTTGTTGAGGCACTCGGCGAAGCCGGACTGGGCCGCGCCCGACTCACCGTGCTTGCGCACGAGGTCCACGTAGAACTTCGTCGCCTTTTCGAACTCGGGGGAGTCCAGGCGTGCCTTCCAGTCCTTGTCGAACCAGGTGCCTCCGAAGGTGTTCACGACGGTGGTGAGGGGGGCCATGAGCTCGCCCCAGCCGGGCAGGCCGCGCAGACAGATGCCCTTCATGCCGGACTCGGCGCCGTCGGCCTCGGCGGCGAGCTGTCCCACCTGCTCCCACGTGGGGTGCGCGGGCATGGTCAGGCCCTTCTTGGCGAACACGTCCTTGCGGTACATCAGGAAGGACGACTCGCCGTAGAACGGCTGCCCGTAGAGCTTGCCGTCGTCGGCCGTCAGGGACTGCCGCATGGGCGTGAGGATGTCCTGCTCGTCGTAGGCGCTGTCCTGACGCACATACGAGTCCATATCGTGCAGCCAGCCGTTCCTGGCGTAGATCGGTATCTCGTAGTTGGACAGCGTGGCGACGTCGTACTGGCCCGCCTGGTTGGCGAAGTCCTGGCTGATCTTGTCGCGGACGTCGTTCTCCGGCAGGACGGTGAAGTTCACCCTGATGCCGGTGTCTTTGGTGAAGTGGGCCTTGGTGAGCTTCTGCAGCTCCACCATCTGCGGGTTGTTGACCATCAGGACGTTGATGGAGTTGCCGCCTGAACCTGACCCGCCCGCTCCGACCCAACAGCCGGAGAGCAGCGGGGCGAGCAGCGTCCCTGCGGCGGCCGCGGCGAGTGCGCGCGACCTCCGTCGGCTCTGGGTTCGCATGGATCGCTCCTGGACGTATAGGGAGATAAAGGGCGTCTCCGGGTGTGGGCGTGCCCTTGAGGTGGGTGGGTTGGTCTTTCAAACGCGATTCGAGAGTGCGTGAGTTGGGTTTTCAGACTCGGATGACCTGGGGGCCTTGCAGTGAGTAGCGGTGCGCCTCGGGCGCAGGGAGCAGCGTGCTCGTGACGATCGCCTCCAAGGAGCTGATGTCGGCGAACCGACAGAAGCTGACCGCGCCGAACTTGGTGTGCACGCCCGCGAAGACCGTGCGCCGGGAGGCGCGGATCGCCTGTGCCTTGACCTCGCTGACCGCGGGGTCGGGGGTGGTCAGGCCGTGTTCGCGGGAGATGCCGTTGGCTCCGATGTAGGCGAGGTCGATGACGAAGCCCGCGAGCATCTTCGTCGTCCAGTGGTCCACGGTCGCGAGCGTGCCGGGGCGGACCCGGCCGCCGAGCAGCAGGACGCTCGTGTGGTCGGCCTCGGCGAGCGCGCCCGCTGTGGCCAGGGATGCGGTGACCACGGTCAGTGGCCGGTCCCGGGGCAGTGCCTCGGCGATGAGCTGCGGGGTGAACCCCTCGTCGACGAAGACCGTCTCGGCGTCCCCGAGGAGCTCGGCCGCCGCGGCCGCGATGCGGCGCTTCTCGGGCACATGGCTCGTGGTGCGGAAGGCGAGCGTCGTCTCGAAGCCGGCGCTCTCCACGGGATAGGCGCCGCCGTGGGTGCGGCGCACCAGGCCGTGGTCCTCCAGGGTGCGCAGATCCCGCCGTACGGTCTCCTTGGCGACGCCCAGTTCCGCGGCGAGCGCGGTGACGTCGACCGAGCCCGTGCGGCGCGCGGCCCGTACGATCTCGCGCTGTCGTTCTTCCGCTGTCATCGCCGTCATGGTCGTCACCCGCTCCCTCGCGCTCCGTCGCGCACTGCCCGTTCGGGCCCTGTGCGGCCCTTGAGGGAAGTTCTACAGCGGGTATCGGCCACTGACCAGGCCTGTTGCGTGCCCGATGCTGCCCGGCTGTGCCCGTATGGCGATACGGGTGCCCGCGGCGGACCTGGGGCGGAGCGGGTGCGAAGGTGGGATCGGGCACGGTTCGTGCCCGAAAACCGGAGCGGGCGGGCCCGTTCGGTGCCCGCCCGCTCTTGGTTCGTGCTCTCGCCGTGGCGTCAGTACGGCCAGATCGGCGGGTGCGTGGTGAAGTGGCCGCCCAGGTGGGCGTGGTCCGGGTTGGCCGGGTCCAGCTCGCCCTGCTCGGCGATGAGCTTCTCGGCGTACGGCTCGGAGTCGTCCTGCGGCTCGTAGCCGAGCGCCCGCGCGGTCGACAGGTCCCACCACAGGCGGGTGTTGGCGGACGAGCCGTAGACGACCGTGTGTCGCACGTCCTCGGCGGTCAGGGCCGCGTGGAAGAGGCGGGCGCCGTCCTCGGGGCTCATCCAGACGGAGAGCATGCGCACGCTGGTGGGCTCGGCGAAGCAGGAGCCGATGCGGACCGAGACCGTCTCCTGGCCGTACTTGTCCCAGTAGAACTGGGCCAGGTCCTCGCCGAAGGACTTGGACAGGCCGTAGAAGGTGTCCGGGCGGCGCGGGGCGTCGATCGGGATCAGCGCGCTGTCGTCGAAGGGGGCGTCTCCCTGGGGGCGCGGGGTGAAGCCCACCGCGTGGTTGGAGGAGGCGAAGACGATGCGGCGTACGCCTTCCTCGCGTGCCGCCTCGTACAGGTTGTACGTCCCCTCGATGTTCGCCTTGAGGATCTTCTCGAAGGAGGCCTCCAGGGAGATGCCCGCGAGGTGGATGATCGCGTCGACGCCCCGGACCGCCTCGCGCAGCGCGGCCCGGTCGGCGAGGTCCGCGGTGATCGCGTCCGGCTCGCCCTCGATGGGGAGCAGGTCGAGGAGGCGCAGCTCGTAGCCGTACTTCGGCAGCAGCCCCCGCATCAGGGTGCCGAGTCCGCCGGCGGCGCCGGTGAGCAGAACGGTGCGGGGAGCGGGCATCCTCGGGTCTCCTTGAATCGTCAGCCGTAGGCCGTGAGCCGTCAGCCATGGACCATGCGTATGCGTGTACGGCATTCACATCCATGGACACGCTAAGGATCACTGACGTGCTGCGTCAAGTGTCGCGCGGAGGCGGGGAATCCGCCTCCGTGTTGCGGGTTTGCCTGCTTGACCGGCCCCAAGGTCGCGCTTTAGCGTGGGCGCGTTCAGAAATATGGACGTGGATCAGAAACGTGCACCGGTGCGTGCCTGTTGAGGGAGAGTCCGTGACGTCAGCCCCCCTTGCCGCTCGGCTCAGCATCCCCAGCGGGCCGCTGTTCTTCCCCGTCACCGCGTACGGCCCCGACGGCTCCGTCGACCTCGATGTCTACCGGGAGCATGTGCGGCGCGGCGTCGAGGCCGGTGCCGCGGCCGTCTTCGCCTGCTGCGGCACCGGGGAGTTCCACGCGCTCACCCCCGAGGAGTTCGAGGCGTGCGTGCGGGTGGCTGTCGAGGCGGCGGAGGGGCGCGTGCCGGTGGTCGCGGGGGCCGGGTACGGGACCGCGCTCGCCGTGCGGTTCGCCCGGCTGGCGGAGGCCGCCGGGGCCGACGGGCTGCTAGCCATGCCGCCGTATCTCGTGGTGGCCGGGCAGGAAGGCCTGCTGCGGCACTATCGGGAGCTCGCCGCGGCGACCTCGTTGCCGGTCGTCGTCTATCAGCGCGACAACGCCGTGTTCACGCCCGAGACCGTGGTCGAGCTGGCGCGCACCGAGGGGATCATCGGGTTCAAGGACGGGGTGGGCGATCTGGACCTGATGCAGCGGATCGTGAGCGCGGTGCGCAGCGAAGTGCCGGGCGAGTTCCTGTACTTCAACGGGCTGCCGACGGCCGAGCTGACGGGGCTCGCGTACCGGGGCATCGGGATCACGCTGTACTCGTCCGCGGTGTTCTGCTTCGCTCCGGAGATCGCGCTGGCCTTTCACAAGGCGTTGAACGCCGGAGACGACGATGTGGTGAACCGGCTGGTCGACGGGTTCTACCGGCCGTTCGTCGATCTGCGGGCGCAGGGTCGGGGGTACGCGGTCTCGCTCGTCAAGGCGGGGGTCCGGCTGCGGGGGCTCGACGTCGGTGAGGTGCGACCGCCGCTGCACGAACCGGCCGAGGACCATGTCAAGCAGCTCGCGCAGCTGATCGAGCGTGGGTACGCGCTGCTCGAAGAGGGCGAGTGAGGCGTGTGAGGCACATGAGGCGCGTGAGGCGCGTGAGGAGCGTCAGGCGTGTGACGGTACTGGTGGGGCTTCTTGGGGAGGGTGTGTGAAGGCGTCCGCTTTCGTCTATCCGTGGGACGTCGTCGGGGATCCGGGGGCGGCCTCGTGGATCGCCGGGCTCGGGGTGCGGCAGGTGACCCTCGCGTCCGCGTACCACTCCACGCGGGCGTTGACGCCCCGGCATCCTCGCCATCGGATCGTCACCGCCTCGCACGCCGCCGTGTTGTATCCGGTGGCGGACGCGCGGTGGGAGGGGCGGTCGCTTCGGCCGTACGCGGCCGGGGAGTGGGCGCCCGGGGACGCGTACGGGGCGGCTGCCGCCGAGCTCGCGAAGGCCGGTCTCGAGGTCCACACCTGGGTGGTCCTCGCGCACAACTCCCGGCTGGGAGAGGAGCATCCGGACACGTCCGTCGTCAACGCCTACGGGGACCGGTATCCGTGGGCGCCGTGCATCGCGCAGGACGACACGCGGGCGTATCTGGTCGACCTCGCGGCCGAGGCCGCGGTGCGGCCCGGGGCCCGCGGTACGGAGCTGGAGTCACTGGGGTGGTACGGGCTCGCCCATCTGCACGCGCACGACAAGATCGGCGGGGTGGGGCTCGGGGACGCCGGGCAGTACCTGATGTCGTTGTGCTTCTGCGCGGTGTGCCGGCAGGGGTACGGGCGGCAGGGGCTCGACGCCGATGCGTTGGCGGTGGCCGTACGGGAGGCTCTGGAGCCGGTGTGGCGCGGGGCGCCGTCGGACGGGGGCTGGGCCGGGGTCGAGAAGCTGCTCGGGGCGGAGGCCGCGGGGGCCACGCGGGCGTGGCGTGACGGTGTGGCCCGTACGCTCCAGGAGGCGGCGGTCTCGGCAGTACGGGAGGCCGCGCCCGCCGGGTTCCAGGTGCTGCTGCACGCGGATCCGGTGTCGTACCACTGTGGCGCGAACGCCGGTGTCGATCCCGGGCACATTCTGTCCGTGGCGGACGGGGTGGTGGTGCCCTGCACGGGGGGTGCGGGCCTGTTGACGCCCTTCGCCGAGGCGGGTCGGGAGGGGAGTGTGCTGGCCGCCAACTTCACCGTGGTGTCGGGGATGGGGGGCCGGCCGGGCACGCTCGCCGCGGACGCGGCGCGTGCGGCTTCGTCGGGGGCGACGGAACTTCGGCTGTATCACGCCGGGTTGGCGTCGGACGGGGATCTGGAGACGGTGCGGGGGGCGTTGGCGGGGCTGGGCTGAGAGCGGTTTTCGCCCCGGACGGGCTAAAGGATTCAGCCCCTCCGGCGTTTGAGGAGCGGGGTCTGGGGCGGAGCCCCAGGTACGGGACGGGTAGGGGCGGAGGGGGCGAAAACCCCGCTCTTAGCCCCGTACCGGCGCCGAGCGTCCGCGCAGCAAAGGTGCCACCGTCACCAGGAGCGTCACGCCCAGGGTCACCACCAGGAGCCGGTAGTCGACCAGTTCGACCAGGGCGGCGCCGGCGGCCAGGCCGAGTGCGTTCGGGGCGTACAGGAGGGTGTTCGCGGTGGCGGTGGTGCGGCCCAGGAGGTGGTCCGGGGTCTCGTGCTGGACCGCGGTGTACGCCGCGATCAGGACACAGGGCAGCCCGACGCCCACGGCCGCGCTGGAGGCGAGGGCGACGACGTCGGACGGCACCGCGCGGAGCGCCACCGCGCAGGCCGTGAGCGCGATCCCGCACCCGGCGAAGCGGCGCTCACCCAGGTGGCGCAGCAGGGGGCCGGAGACGAGGCCGATGGTTACGGAGCCGGCGCCCTGGACGACGTACAGGAGGCCCACGTACGCGGGGGAGTGGCCCAGGCCCTCGACGACGGCGTAGATCGTCGCGCCGTTGAGGCCCGCGAAGAGCATGGTCGTACCCCCGGCCAGGACCAGCGGGCGCAGGCGGGCATGGTGCCAGAGGTAGCGGGTGCCCTCCGCCGTGAGGGTGCGCCAGCCCGCGGTGTCCCGCGCGGGCGGCGTCTCGCGGATGCGCAGCCGCGCGTACACGCCCGCCGCCAGCGCGAACGTCACCGCGTCCAGGAGGGCGACCCGCGCGCCGCCGTACGCCGCGTACAGGCCCGCCCCGGCGAGGGGAGCCAGCAGCTTCATGCTCTCGTTGGCCGTCATGCGCAGGCCGTTGAAGTCGCCGAGGAGGCGTTTGTCGACGGCCGTGGCGATCAGCGCCGACTCCGCCGCGTCGTGGACGACGCCCGTGGCCCCGTACAGCAGGAGCACGATGAAGAGGATCCAGAGGCGGCCCGGTGTGGTGACGGCGAAAAGCGTCAGCAGGACCACGGCCAGACCCAGGTTCGTCCAGATCAGGAGGGGGCCGCGGCGCGTGCGGTCCGCGAGGGTGCCCAAGGCGGGGCCGATCAGCGTAGGGGCCCAGAGGGCGAAGACGCAGAGGGCCGCCAGTCCGTTCGAGCCCGTCAGGTCCTTGACCCAGATGCCGGACGCCAGCCACATCGCCGATGTGCCGAAGCCGGAGATCACCACGGCGGCCAGGTACGACCCCGCGCTGCGGTCACTCAGAACGCGTGTCACCGTCCATGTCATGGCAGGTGATCGTGGTTCTAAGGCGGCCGTCCGGGGATCGGGCAGGTGCCTTAGGTGTGGGTGAACCGGTGCGCCGCGAGCGATGAGTTTCGGGCGCGTCCCCGGTCTACCCCATGAGCGAAGACAAGCTGTGAGGAGAAACGGATGACCGGCCGGACTCTCGACACTCTCGACCTCGGGCCGCAGGCCCTGATCGTGGCGCGCCTCGCGAGTGGTGTGACGGAGGCGCAGCTCGACGGTGCGACCCCCTGTCCGGGGTTCGCGGTGCACAACATGCTGGGGCATCTGGCCGGACTGGCCGTCGCCTTCCGTGACGCCGGGCGCAAGGACCTCGGGGTGACCACGGACACCAGCCCCGACGACGTCGTGCCCGACATCGGGCCCCGCTGGCGCGAGGAGCTGCCGAAGGCGCTCGACGAGCTCGCGGAGGCCTGGCGCGACCCGGCCGCCTGGACCGGTGAGACCCGGGCGGGCGGGGTGTCCCTGCCGGGTGCGGTGGCGGGTGCCGTCGCCGCCGACGAGCTGGTGGTGCACGGCTGGGATCTCGCGCGCGCCACCGGCCAGGAGTACGAGCCCGATGCCGGGGCCCTGCGGGCGTCGTACGAGTTCCTCGTCGCCGCTGCGGAGGACCCGAGCAGGGGCGGGGGCATCTTCGGGCCCGTGGTGCCGGTGCCGGACGACGCGCCGCTCCTCGACCGGGCGATCGGGTTCAGCGGCCGCGACCCCGGCTGGAAGCCGTAGAGCGCCGGTAGGGAGAAACTGTAAGCCGTAGAGCCCGGTATGGAGTAACTGGAAGCTGTAAAGCCCGGTATGGAGTAACTGGAAGCCGTGAAGCGCCGGTAGGGAGTAACCGGAAGCCGTGAAGCGCCGGTAGGGAGTAACCGGAAGCCGTGAAGCGCCGGTAGGGAGTAAAAGGAGGCGCCTGCGGGCGGAGCGACTCCGTACGCTCCCCGCATGCCCCTCACCCTCACCGTCCTCGGTACCGCCTCGCCCCACCCGGGTCCCGGCCGCCCCTGCTCCGGCTATCTGCTGAGCGGCGGGGGCGCCGAGGTGTGGGTCGACGCCGGGCCCGGGAGCTTCGCAGAGTTGCAGAGGCATACGCATCCGGCGGGTCTGAGCGCGATCTGGATCTCGCATCTGCACGCGGATCACTGTGCCGATCTGCTGGCCGCCCTTTACGGGCTTGCCTATGGCGGGCTCACTCCCGCCGCGCCGCTTCCCGTGTACGCGCCGGGCGACCTGGGGCAGCGGCTCGCCGGTTTCTTCGGGCAGGGGGATCCGGGGTTCCTGGGCGGGATCTTCGACTTCCGGACCCTGTACGACGGGCATGAGGCGCGCCTCGGCGGGCTGCGACTCCTCAGCCGGGCCGTCGTTCACGACACCGAGGCGTACGGGCTGCGGGCCGAGTGCGAGGGGAGTGTTCTCGCGTTCTCGGGGGACAGCGGGCCGTGCCCCGCGCTCACCGAACTCGCCACGGACGCGGACCTGTTCCTGTGCGAGGCCGACATCGACCGGCATCGCGATGGCGAACGGAGAGTTCATCTCACGCCCGAGGACGCCGGGGCCGTGGCCGAGGAGGCGAGCGTGCGTGAGCTGCTCGTCACCCACGTGGGACCCACGCTCACGCCGGAGTCGGCCACCGAACGCGCCGCCGCCGTCTTCGGCGGCCGGACCTCCACCGCCCGCGAGGGCGACATCAGGACCGTCTGAGGACCGCCCCTCCCTCGAGTCACTCCAACTTCTTTTGTCAGAAGCGTTGACGAAACACAGTCACGCTCCTACCTTCATCGCGTCGTACTTCGTACGTCATATATGAGACGCGATATGCGAGATCCGATACACCAGATCCGCACGTGAGATCCGAGAGGCGCGCATGACCTCTGTGCCCACCCCGATCCCGTCCCGCACGCAGTTCGTGCTGGAGGGGATCAAACACCGCATCCTCACCGGGCAGTTGACCCCGGGACAGGCTCTGGTCGAGACCGAGCTCGCCGCGCAGTTCGGGGTGTCGAAGACGCCCGTGCGCGAGGCGCTCAAGACCCTGGCCGGCACCGGGCTCGTCGTGATGAACCAGTACAAGGGCGTCACGGTGCGCATGGTGGACGCGGACATGGCGCGCGAGGTGTACGACGTGCGGCTGCTCCTCGAACCGGAAGCGCTGCGCCGGACCGTACGGCGCGAGGCGTCGCTCGCCGCCGCCCGCGACGCGCTGACCCGCGCCGACGACGCCTCCGACACCGCCGAACGCTCGCTCGCCAACCGGGAGTTCCACCGCGCCCTGTACGTGGCCTGCGGCAACCCGCTGCTCGGCCGGATGCTCGACGAAGTACGGGATCAGGCCGCGCTGGTGTCGGCGGTCGCCTGGGCGGCCAACCCGTCCTGGGAGCGCGAGGCCAGCGAACACCGGGAGATCCTGCGGCTCGCCCTCGACGGGGACGCCGACGGCGCTGCCGGTGCGCTGCACGCCCATATCGCGTCGTTCGTGCAACGGGCCTTCCCCCAGGGCCAGGAAGAGAATGGACAGGAATGACAGCGACGTACGAGACCCAGCGGGCGGCGCTCGCCGAGGTCGTGGCGATCCCGGTGACCCCCTTCGCCGAGGACGGCACGATCGACCGCGACACCCACCGGGCCCTGCTGCGTCGGCTGCTGGATGGCGGCGTCAAGACCCTCACCCCGAACGGCAACACTGGCGAGTTCTACACGCTGACCCCCGAAGAGCGGCAGCTGGTCACGGAGTTGACCATCGAGGAGACGGGGGACCGGGCCGCCATCCTGGTCGGGGTCGGGCACGACGTGCCGACCGCCGTTGCCTCGGCGCGGCACGCACGGGAGCTCGGGGCGGAGATGGTGATGGTCCACCAGCCCGTGCACCCGTATGTGTCGCAGGGCGGCTGGGTCGACTATCACCGGGCCGTCGCCGAGGCCGTACCGGAGCTGGGAGTCGTTCCCTACATCCGTAATCCGCTGCTCGCCGGTGCTCGGCTCGCCGAGCTCGCCGATGCCTGCCCGAATGTCATCGGGGTCAAGTACGCCGTGCCGGACGCCGCGGGCTTCGCCGCCTTCGCGCGGGACGCGGGGCTCGAACGGTTCGTGTGGGTGGCCGGGCTCGCCGAGCCGTACGCGCCCTCGTACTTCTCGGCCGGTGCCACCGGTTTCACCTCGGGGCTCGTGAACGTCGCCCCGTCCGTTTCGCTGAACATGATCGAAGCGCTTCGATCCGGCGACTACCGGGCCGCCATGAAGGTCTGGGAGCAGATCCGCCGCTTCGAGGAGCTGCGCGCGGCCAACGGCTCCGCCAACAACGTGACCGTGGTCAAGGAGGCGCTGGCCTCGCTCGGGCTGTGCCGCCGTGACGTCCGCCCGCCGAGCAAGTCGCTGCCGGAGTCCGAGCGGGCGGAAGTCGCCGCCATCGCCGCGGGGTGGTCCATATGAAGGGCCCGGAGGACCTCAGAAGCCACCAGTGGTACGGCACCGAGGGGCTGCGCTCCTTCAGCCACCGGGCCAGGACACGGCAGCTCGGCTATCTGCCCGAGGAGCACCTGGGCAAGCCGGTCATCGCGATCCTCAACACCTGGTCCGACATCAATCCGTGTCATGTGCATCTGCGGGACCGTGCGCAGGCCGTGAAGCGGGGGGTGTGGCAGGCCGGGGGCTTCCCGCTCGAATTCCCGGTGTCCACGCTGAGCGAGACCTTCCAGAAGCCGACCCCGATGCTCTACCGCAACATGCTCGCGATGGAGACCGAGGAGCTGCTGCGGTCGTATCCCGTGGACGGGGCCGTGCTGATGGGCGGCTGCGACAAGTCGACGCCCGCCCTGCTCATGGGGGCCGCGTCCGTCGACCTGCCCGCCGTCTTCGTGCCCGCCGGGCCCATGCTGCCGGGCCACTGGCGCAATGAAGTCCTCGGCTCCGGCACCGACATGTGGAAGTACTGGGACGACAAGCGCGCCGGTCTCATCGGGGACTGCGAGATGACCGAGCTGGAGAGCGGGCTCGCCCGGTCGCCGGGGCACTGCATGACCATGGGTACGGCGTCCACGCTCACGGCGGCCGCCGAGGCGCTCGGCGTCACCGTGCCCGGCGCGTCGAGCATTCCCGCCGTCGACTCGGGGCACGACCGGATGGCGGCCGCCGCCGGTCTGCGGATCGTCGAACTCGTCCGCAAGGACCGGAAGCTGTCCGACATCCTCACCGAGGAGGCGTTCGAGGACGCGGTGACGACCGTCCTCGGGCTCGGCGGCTCGACCAACGCCGTGATCCATCTGATCGCCATGGCCGGACGCGCGGGCGTCACGCTCACGCTCGACGACTTCGACCGGATCGCGCGGACCGTACCGGTGCTCGCCAACGTCCGGCCCGGCGGCCAGAGGTACCTCATGGAGGACTTCCACTTCGCCGGCGGCCTGCCCGGGTTCCTGTCGCGGATCACCGATCTGCTGCACCTGGACCGGCCGACGGTGTCGTACGACAGCCTGCGCGAGCAGCTGGCGAGTGCCCAGGTTCACAACGACGACGTCATCCGCACCCGGGACAACCCGGTCGCGGCCGAGGGCGGCGTCGCCGTCCTGCGCGGCAACCTCTGCCCCGACGGCGCCGTCATCAAGCACATCGCCGCCGAGCCGCACCTGCTCAGGCACACCGGTCCCGCGGTCGTCTTCGACGACTACAAGACCATGCAACGGACCATCAACGACCCGGAGCTGGGCATCACCGCGGACAGTGTGCTGGTGCTGCGCAACGCCGGGCCCAAGGGCGGTCCGGGCATGCCCGAGTACGGGATGCTGCCCATCCCCGACCACCTGCTCAAGCAGGGAGTGCGGGACATGGTGCGGATCTCCGACGCCCGGATGAGCGGCACGAGTTACGGCGCCTGTGTGCTGCATGTGGCACCCGAGTCGTACATCGGCGGCCCGCTCGCGCTGGTGCGGACCGGGGACACGATCACTCTGGACGTCGAGGCAAGGTCACTCCAACTCAACGTGGACGACGCGGAGTTGGAGCGCAGGAGGGTGGAGTGGACGCCGCCGCCCGTCCGTTACGAGCGAGGCTACGGCGCGCTCTACAACGAGCAGATCACCCAGGCGGACACCGGCTGCGACTTCGAGTTCCTGGCCAGGCCGGGCAAGGTGCAGGACCCGTACGCGGGCTGAACCACCCTCGGCCGCCCGCCATTTGGCCGAGATCTCGAACAACGTACGCGAAGCGCTTCACCACAAGAACGCACCGGAAGCACCACCCCGCACGAGAACGCCCGAGAAACGGAGAACAGTCATGGCCCAAGCCGCAGCCGTGGCGAAACCGCCCGCGCCACCCCGGCGGCGCCGTGCCTCCGCGACCCCGCGCAGGCTCCCGTATCTGCTGATCGCCCCGGCGGCACTGCTGATGCTGGGTTTCATCGCCTACCCCGTCATCAGCGTCTTCTACTACAGCCTGCAGAACTACAACCCGACCAAGCCGTGGCGCAACGGCTTCGCGGGCTTCGACAACTTCACGCACGCCTTCACCAACGACCCCCAGTTCTGGGACACGCTGACCTTCAGCGCCAAGTGGGTCATCGTCGAGGTGGGCCTGCAGCTGCTGTTCGGCCTGGCACTCGCGCTGATCGTCAACCAGACCTTCGTGGGGCGGGCCGTCGGGCGCGCGCTGGTCTTCTCGCCGTGGGCCGTCTCCGGCGTGCTGACCTCCGCGATCTGGGTGCTGCTCTACAACTCCCAGACAGGCATCACCCGTTACCTCGCCGACGCGGGTATAGGGCAGTACGGCACCAGCTGGCTGTCGGACACCTCCACCGTCTTCCCGGCCGCCGTGGTCGCGGACCTGTGGCGCGGTGTCCCCTTCTTCGCCATCCTGATCCTCGCCGATCTCCAGTCCGTCTCCAAGGACCTGTACGAGGCCGCCGAGGTCGACGGCGCCAGCCGCTTCCGGCAGTTCCTGCACATCACGCTGCCGCACCTCAAGGACGCGATCATCCTGTCCACGCTGCTGCGCGCGGTGTGGGAGTTCAACAACGTCGACCTGCTCTACACGCTCACGGGCGGTGGTCCCGCGGGCGAGACGACGACCCTCCCGCTCTACATCGCCAACACCAGCGTCGACGCGCACAACTTCGGTTACGCGTCCGCCCTGACCACGGTCGCGTTCGTGATTCTGCTGTTCTGCTCGATCGTCTACCTGCGACTGAGCAAGTTCGGAGGTGGGGACAAGTGATTACCGAGGACGCCCAGTCCAACACCCGCACGGTCGTCGTGCCGGGCACCCCGGAGTCCGGCACGGGCATCGCCGTCCCGGTGCGCCCCGCGAAGAACCACCGTGCCTGGGACGAGGTCCCGCGCTGGCAGATCTACGTCCCCCTCGGCATCTACCTGCTCTTCACCCTGATCCCCTTCTACTGGATCCTGCTCTTCGCGCTGCGCCCGGCCGGTTCGACCTCGCTCGTGCCGTGGCCCATGACCTTCGAGCACTTCGACAAGGTGTGGAACGAGCGCAGCTTCGGGACCTACTTCCAGAACAGCGTGCTCATCGCCGTCGCCACCCTGGTGATGACCACGATCGTCGCCCTCGCCGGCGGTTACGCCCTCGCCCGCTTCGACTTCAAGGTCAAGCGCGGCTTCATGCTGGCCCTGCTCTGCTCCCAGTTCGTCCCGGGCGCGCTGCTCCTGGTCCCGCTCTTCCAGATCTTCGCCAAGCTCCAGATGATCAACTCGCTGGGCAGTGTCATCATCGCCGAGACGGTCTTCCAGCTGCCGCTGTCGATGATCCTCATCAGCGGGTTCATCAGGAACGTCCCGTACTCCCTGGAAGAGGCCGCCTGGGTCGACGGCTGCAACCGCTTCGACGCCTTCCGGATCGTCGTGCTCCCGCTGCTGCGGCCCGGGCTGATCGCCGTCGGCTCCTTCGCCTTCGTGCACGCCTGGAACCACTTCCTGTTCGCCCTGATGTTCCTCAGCGACCAGAGCAAGCAGACCATCCCCGTCGGCCTCAACACCCTGATGAGCTCCGACAGCGTCGACCTGGGTGCCCTCGCGGCGGGCGGCATCATCGCCGCCGTACCCGTGGTCATCGTCTTCGCCTTCATCCAGAAGTGGCTGATCACCGGCTTCAGCGCAGGGGCGGTGAAGGGATGAGCTCCGGGAAGAGACATCTTCTTCAAGTGGCTGCCATGGTCGGCCTGTTGGGAGCGGTGCTCAGCACCCCGGCCGGCGCCGACGCCCGGGACATCAGCCGCGACACCCTGGCCACGGACGACGGCTGGGCCGCGGCCGAGGGCGGCACCACCGGCGGTGCCGCCGCCGACGACGCGCACGTCTTCACCGTACGGACGCGGGCCGAACTGGTCCGCGCCCTCGACGGCGGCAGCGCCACCCCGAAGATCATCAGGATCGCGGGGACCATCGACGCCAACACCGACGACGACGGACATCACCTGGACTGCGACGACTACGCGACCGACGGGTACAGCGTGAAGACGTACCTGGCCGCCTACGACCCGCGCACCTGGGGCTCGGCCAAGCCCTCCGGCCCGCAGGAGGAGGCCCGGCAGGCCTCGGCCGCCGCGCAGGCCGAGCGCGTCGAACTCCTCGTCGGCTCCAACACGACCATTCTCGGCCTCGGCTCCGGTGCCGTGCTGAAGGGCGGGAGCCTCCAGGTCAAGAACGCGGACAACGTCATCGTCCGCAACCTCGAACTCCGCGACGCCTACGACTGCTTCCCCGTTTGGCAGCCCAACACCGGCGGCCTGGGCGACTGGAAGACGTCGTACGACACCCTCTGGCTCAGCGGCGCCACGCACGTCTGGGTCGACCACATCACCGCGAGCGACAAGGGTCACCCCGACGAGGACGAGCCCACCTACTTCGGCCGCAACTACCTGCGTCACGACGGCCTGTTGGACATCACCACGGGCTCCGACCTGGTCACCGTCTCCTGGAGCCGGTTCGCCGACCACGACAAGGCGATGCTGCTCGGCAACAGCGACGCGGCGACCGGCGACCGCGGCAAGCTCCGCGTCACCCTGCACCACAACGAGTTCGAGGGCGTCGTCCAGCGCGCGCCGCGCGTCCGCTACGGGCAGGTGCACGTCTACGACAACCGGTACGTCGTGCCCGAAGGCGCCGACTACCGCTACTCGATCGGCGTCTCCACCGAATCGGCGATCTACGCGGAGAACAACGCCTTCACCACCCCCGGCCACGTCGAGGTCGCCGACCTCGTGAAGAGCTGGAACGGCACGGCCCTGCACCAGACCGGGACGCTCTTCAACGGCTTCCCCGTCGACCTGCTGGCCATCTACAACGCGTACAACTCCGGCAGCGAGCGCGACCTGACGGCCGATGTCGGCTGGACGCCCACGCTGCACGGGGAGATCGACAGCGCCCGGCAGGCCGACCGCGACGTACAGCGCGGCGCGGGCGCGGGGAGGATCCGATGAACACGGCCGCCACGAAGGAAACCCCCCTGCCCGTCGTCCTCGCGGGCGCCCGCGGTCACGGCCGCTGGCACCTGCGCAACCTCCGCCGTCTCCAGGACAAGGGGCTCGTACGGCTCGCGGGCATCTGCGAGCTGACCCCGCTCACCGAGGAGGAACTCAAGGAGGACTTCGAGGGCGAACTTCCCGAGCAGTCCGCCGACTTCGGCGCCCTCCTCGACTCCACCGGCGCCGCGATCGCCGTGATCTGCACGCCCATCCCCACCCACACCGACCTGGCGCTGATCGCCGCCGAAAAGGGCGTACACCTGCTGCTGGAGAAGCCGCCCGCGCCGTCGTACGCGGAGTTCCGCAGGATGGCCGACGGGGTCGCCGCGGCCGGAGTCGTCTGTCAGATCGGCTTCCAGTCGCTGGGCTCGCACGCCGTGCCCGCGATCCGGGGGCTGATCGCCCAGGGCGCGCTCGGCAGGGTGTGCGGGATCGGCGGGGCGGGGGCCTGGGCGCGCGACGAGGCGTACTACCGGCGTGCGCCGTGGGCGGGCAAGCGCCGCCTGAACGGCGTGGACGTGGTCGACGGGGTCCTGACGAACCCCCTCGCGCACGCTGTCGCCACGGCCCTCGCGCTGGACGGCGCCACCCGCGCCGAGGACGTCACCGCGATCGAGACCGAGCTGCTGCGCGCCAACGACATCGAGTCCGACGACACCTCGTGCGTGCGCGTCGTCACCGCGACGAGCCGCATCACCGTCGCCGCGACACTCTGCGCCGAGCGGCCCGACGAGCCGTATGTCCTCGTGCACGGCACCCAGGGGCGCATCACCTTCTGGTACAAGCAGGACCGGGTGCTCGTGCAGCGTTCCGGGCGTGGCCCCGAGGAGATCGAGTACGGCCGGACGGACCTGCTGGAGAACCTGGTCGCGCATCTGACCGACGGCGCCGAACTGCTGGTCACGCCCGAGTCGACGGGCGCCTTCATGAGGGTTGTGGAAGCGATTCGACAGGCGCCCGACCCGGTCGCGCTGCCCGACGACGCCTGGGAGCTGCTCCCCGGCGAGAACCGCCGGGTGGTCCGCGGCATCGACGGACTCGTCGCGGCCGCCGCCGACACCCTCGCCCTCTACTCCGAGCTGGGCGCCTCCTGGGCGCTCCCGAACGAGGTGAGCACCGGATGAACAACGAGTCGCTGGTCCTGCGCATCGCGGGCCGCCCCGTCGGCCGTTACATCACCCGCCCTGCACTGCCGCCCCGGCTCTCGCCGCGTCCGTATCTGCACCCCGTCACCACCCTGGCCGGCACGGCCGTCACCGAGCTCAGCCCCGCCGACCACGCACACCACCTCGGCGTCGGTGTCGCCGTTCCCGACGTCGAGGGGCACAACTTCTGGGGCGGGCGCACCTATGTGCGCGACCAGGGGCCCACCGAGCTGGACAATCACGGCGCCCAGCGGCACTCCGGCTTCCAGCTGCGCGACCCCGACGGCTTCGTGGAGGAGCTGCGCTGGGTGGCCGCGGGCGGCGAGCTGCTGCGCGAGCGCCGTACGGTCGCCGCGATCGAACTCACCGACACCGCCTGGGCGTTGGACTTCACTTTCTCGCTCACGAACACGACGGGGCAGGTGCTCTCCCTCGGCAGCCCCGCCACCAACGGGCGGCCCGGCGCGGCCTACGGCGGCTTCTTCTGGCGGGCCCGCAAGGAGGCCGAGACGCCGCGCGTGTTCACCGCCGACACCGAGGGCGAGGACGCGGTCCACGGCGCCCGCGCCGACTGGCTCGCCCTCGCGGGCGCCACCTGGACGCTCGTCTTCGCCGGGGCCACCGACGCGACCCGCCGTGACCCGTGGTTCGTGCGCACCGCCGAGTACCCGGGCGTGGGCTCCTCCCTCGCGCACGACGCACGGCTGCCGATCGCGTCCGGGGAGACGGTCGTACGCCGGGTCGTCACCGTCGTCGCGGACGGCAGCCTCGACCGGAGCGAAGCCGCGGCGCTCGTACGGAAGGCGGTGAGCCCATGAACAGCGCGTTCAGCGCGGACCGCGGGGACGGCACCTACCGCAACCCCGTCCTCGACGCCGACTGGTCCGACCCCGACCTCGTCCGCGTCGGCGACGACTTCTACCTCACCGCCTCCAGCTTCGGCCGCGCCCCGGGCCTGCCCCTGCTGCACTCCCGCGACCTCGTCAACTGGACGCTCGTCGGCCACGCCCTCCAACGCCTCGAACCCGCAGGCGAGTTCAGGAAGCCCCGGCACGACTGCGGAGTGTGGGCGCCCTCCCTGCGCCACCACGACGACCGCTTCTGGATCTTCTGGGGCGACCCCGACCACGGCATCTTCCAGGTCAACGCCCCCGAGATCCGCGGCCCTTGGACCCGGCCGCACCTGGTCAAGGAGGGCAAGGGGCTCATCGACGCCTGCCCGCTGTGGGACGAGGAGACCGGCGAGGCGTATCTCGTGCACGCCTGGGCCAAGTCCCGCGCGGGCGTGAAGAACCGGCTCACCGGACACCGGATGCGGCCCGACGCCACCGGACTGCTCGACGAGGGCAAGCTGATCGTCGACGCCGACCGCCTGCCCGGCTGGTTCACGCTCGAAGGGCCCAAGCTCTACCGGCACGACGGCTGGTTCTGGATCTTCGCCCCGGCCGGGGGAGTGGAGACCGGCTGGCAGGGCGCCTTCCGCTCGCGCGGCTTCTTCGGCCCGTACGAGGAGCGGATCGTCCTGGAGCAGGGCGACACCGAGGTCAACGGCCCGCACCAGGGCGGCTGGGTGCGCACGGCGAGCGGCGAGGACTGGTTCGCGCACTTCCAGCAGCGCGGCCCGTACGGCCGTGTCGTCCACCTCCAGCCGATGCGCTGGGGCGCGGACGGCTGGCCGGTGCTCGGTGACGAGGGCGCCCCCGTCACCGTACACAAGAAGCCGGACCTGCCGTCGCAGCCGCCGTCCGCGCCCGCCACCGACGACGACTTCCCCGGCGGCCGGTACGGGCGCCAGTGGCAGTGGACCGCCAACCCGCAGGACGGCTGGGCCACCCAGCACTCCGGGGACGGGCTGCGGCTGAGCTGTGTACGGACGGTCGACGCGCACGATCTGCGCAAGCTGCCGAACCTGCTCACCCAGCGGCTGCCCGGCATCACCGCCACCGTCGAGGTGGAGCTGCGGCTCGACAGCGAGGAACCGGGCGCGCGGGCGGGTCTCGCGGTGCTCGGGGACGCGTTCAGCTGGATCGGGCTCCAGCGGGACACCGACGGTTCGGTGCGGCTCGTGCACCGGTTCGCCGAGTCGGTCGCCGAGAGGGAGCGCGACGCCGCGCATCCGCTGGAGGCGCCCGAGGGGCGGGCCAGGCTCTGGATCGAGATCGGCGCGGGGGCGCGCTGCCGCTTCTCGTACGACGTGGGAGACGGCCGGGAGTCCTCCGGCCAGGTCTTCGCCGCCACCCCCTGGCGCTGGGTCGGCGCCCTGCTCGGACTCTTCGCGCTCGCGCCCGTCGGCGGGGGACACGCCGGCGCGGCCACGTTCACTCAGTTCCGCATCACCGTGACCCCCTGAGGGTCGATTCCTGCCATCCGTACGCCTGTTGGGAGCCGCAATGACGCACCTCCATAGCAAGCGCTTGCCAGGTCCAGGCCTGGGGAGAACCCTGGCCGCCGTCGTGGGGCTGGTGGCGGCCCTGACCTTGGGGGCTGTCGGCCAGGCGAAGGCCGCCGACTCCGCACCGAAAGCCCTTACAGCGGTGAATCGTTGGACCGATCAGCCGCATGGTTTCGCCTCCCTCGACGGCGGCACCAGCGGCGGCGCGGGCGGCAAGGTCGTCACGGTCACCGACCAGGCCTCGCTGGCCAAGTACGCGGCCGCCGAGGAGCCGTACGTCATCCGGGTCTCGGGGGCCCTCACCGTCGAACCCTTCGGCTCCGACATCGTCGTGACCTCGAACAAGACGATCATCGGCGTCGGCGACTCCGGCGAGATCGTCCACGGGGAGCTGCACCTCAACCCCGGCACACACAACGTGATCATCCGCAATCTGACGATCCGGGACTCGTACGTCGAGGGCGACTGGGACGGCAAGACACAGGACTTCGACGCGATCCAGATGGACACCGTCGACCACGTGTGGATCGACCACAACCGCTTCACGCACATGGGCGACGGGCTGCTCGACATCCGCAAGGACAGCCAGTACATCACCGTCTCCTACAACCAGTTCACCCACCACAACAAGGCGTTCGGGATCGGCTGGACGTCCAATGTGCTGACGCAGATCACCATCGACCACAACTGGTTCAGCGGTACGAAGCAGCGCAATCCGTCCGCCGACAACTGCGCCTACGCGCACCTCTACAACAACTATCTGTCGGCCCAGGTGGCGGACGGCGATCCGGTCTGGACGTACGGCAACTGGTCGCGCGGCCACACCAGGATGGTCATCGAGAACAGCTATTACGACGGGGTCCAGCACCCCTATCAGGCCGATGACACGGCCGAGTTGGTGCAGCGCGGGTCCATTCTGAAGAACACCACCGGACGGCACGACGCGTGGGGCACGGCCTTCGATCCGCACGACTTCTACGCCTATCGGCTGGACCCCGCGGCCGCCGTTCCCGCGCTGGTTCGTAAGTTCTCAGGTCCGCAATCGCGGATCGGCACCCTGCTGGACGTGCCCGCCGACTACCCGACCGTCCAGGCGGCCGTGGACGCCGTACCCGACGGCAACAGCAACGACTTCGACGAGGCCGCGTACGAGTACAGCGGTGAGCAGGCGCCGGCCATGGGGGCGTCCCTGTGAGGCGCCCTCATGGCCAGTGGGTGGGTGCAACCAGGACACCCTGTTGGCCCGACCCCAGCGTTGAGGCGGGGCTCCGGTCATCGCTGACTTGGCTGCCGCCACCGGGTATTGCCGAACGTAGCCGATCAACTACCCCGAGGTGGGGTGGTTCGCCGGAAAGGGCCGACGCCGTCGCCGATGTGCTGATCCGCGACACCGAGCTGCCGGCCGCGGTCAAGTCCTCGCCGTGGACCGACATGAGCGGCTTCTCGTGGAAGGGCGCGCGGTTCGCCGAATACCGCACGTACGGACCGGGTTCCGCCGTCACCGCCGACCGGTCGCAGCTGTCGGACGCCGACGCGGCCACTCACACGGTCGCCGACTACCTCGCAGGCACGGACGGTTGGGCGCCGTATGCCCGCCGCTGACAAGACCCCACAACCCCGTTGGATCCAGAAGAAGAGAGCCGACCAATGAAGATCAGCATTCGCAGAAGCAGGCGTGCCGCCACGGCCGTCGCCCTGGGCTCCGTGCTCGCACTGACCGCCACCGCCTGCGGTGACGACGGCAGCGGCACGGGAGACAAGGGCAACGAGGGTTCCGGCAAGGGCGAGATCACCTTCTGGGACAACAACGGCGGTGTCCGCACCGACATCTGGAAGCAGATCATCGCGGACTTCGAGAAGAAGTACCCGGACATCAAGGTCAACTACGTCGGAATACCCGCCGCGAGCGCCCAGTCCAAGTACGACACCGCCATCCAGGGCGGCGGCCTGCCCGACGTCGGCGGCGTGGGTACCGCCATGCTCGCCGAGGTCGCGGTTCAGGGAGCACTCGAGCCGCTGGACAGCCGGCTCGAGAAGAGCTCGCTGAACGGCAAACTGGGCCAGAACCTGCTCGACAGCAGCCGGGCCGCGGGCGGCGGTGACGCGCTTTACCAGGTGCCGACCTCCGCCAACAACGGCACGCTGTGGTACCGGACGGATCTGTTCAAGTCCGCAGGCCTCGACGCGCCGACCACCTGGACCAACTTCTTCAAGGCCGCCGACAAGCTCACCGACCAGGGCAAGAACAAGTTCGGCTTCACCATCCGCGGTGGCGAGGGCTCCATCGGGCCGGCCCTGGACGCGATGTACGGCCAGACCGGCATCACCTCGTTCTGGAACGGCGACAAGACCACCGTCAACGACCCGAAGAACGTGGCCGCCCTCGAGAAGTACGTCGCCCTGTACAAGGAGGACACCCCGTCCGCCGACCTCAACAACGATTTCACCAAGATGGTCGCCCAGTGGGACAGCGGCACCATCGGAATGCTGAGCCACAACCTCGGTTCCTACCAGGACCACCTGAAGGCGCTGGGGGCGGACAAGTTCCGCGGCATCCCGAACCCGACGCTGGACGACGGCACGCGCGTGCAGGTGTCCAACCCGGTCGACGGACTGAGCGTGTTCAAGTCCAGCAAGAATAAGGCGGCCGCCTGGAAGTTCATCGAGTTCGCCGTCTCGGCCGAGGAGAACTCCAAGTTCAACGAGTCCGCGGGCCAGGTGCCGGCGAACACCGAGGCCGCCAAGGACGCCTGGATCCAGAAGGCCGAGCCCACCAAGCTGGCCGCGGAGGCGCTCAACGGTGCCAGCACCAAGATCGTGCAGCTGCCGTACTACCTGCCCGACTGGAACACCATCTCCAAGGCCGACAACGAGCCGAACTACCAGAAGGTGCTGCTCGGGAAGATGAGTGCGAAGTCCTTCCTGGACACGTTGGCCGAGCAGCTGAACGCCGCTCAGGCGGACTGGAAGGCCAATCACTAGGCCTGGTGGCTTGGTTGTGCGCGGTCGGTCCGTGGTCGTCAGGTTCTATTGCGGCCGCGGGCCGGTCGTGGCTGGTCGCGCCCACGCGGCGAAGCCGCATGTTGACACAGCCCCGCGCCCCTTTGGGGCGCGCTCTGCCCCCTGTTGAAAGGCACAGCCCCGTGTCCCTTACCCGCAGACAGGTCACCACCGCGGCGCTCGCCGCCTTACCCCTCGCCGTTGCCGCGTCGTCCCCCGCGTTCGCGGCGCCCTCCGCCAGAAGGCACCGCACCCTCTACATCGCCGGTGACTCCACCGCCGCTCAGAAGTACGCCGATGCCGCTCCCGAGACCGGCTGGGGGATGGCGCTGCCCTTCTTCCTCCACAAGGATCTGCCGGTCGCCAACCATGCGGTGAACGGGCGTAGTTCGAAGAGCTTCATCGATGAGGGGCTGCTGGACGTCATCCTCGAAGCGATCCGGCCCGGCGACTTCCTGCTCATTCAGTTCGGGCACAACGACGAGAAGAGTGCCGACCCCCTCCGCCACACCGAGCCGTGGACGACGTACCAGGACTATCTCCGTCAGTACATCGACGGGGCTCGGGGCCGTGGCGCGCGGCCCGTGCTCGCCACCTCCGTGGAGCGCAGGAAGTTCGACGCGGACGGCAACGCCGTGGCGACCCATGGCGACTACCCGGCGTCGATGCGCGCCCTCGCCGAGGACGAGCATGTCGCGTTGCTCGACATCCAGGCGCTGTCGCTCGCCCTGTGGCAGCAGCTCGGTGTCGAGGAGACGAAGAAGTACTTCAACTGGACCGAGACCGAGCAGGACAACACGCATTTCAACCCGCCCGGTGCGATCGCCGTGGCCCGTCTCGTCGCCGCTGGGCTGTTGCGCCGCCGGGTGATCACGCCCCGGGACGTACGCCGTCTCGACGAGCAGATCCCCGAGTCCTGGATCACCTGGCCGGAAGCCACCGCGTAACCCCTTCCTCAGAAAGCGAGCCGCACAATGAACGGACAGAAGTGGCATGGACACGTCACAGCACTCGCGCTGGTCGGCTGCACCGCCCTGGTCCTCGCCGTCACGGGCACCACGGCGCAGGCGCAGAGCCGCGACCTCGGCCGAGAGACCCTGGCCGCCGGTGACGGCTGGGCCTCCGACGGCACCGGCACCACCGGCGGTTCGGCCGCCGACGCCGCGCACGTCTACACCGTCACCACCTGGGACGAGTTCAAGGCGGCCCTGAAGGACGGCGGCACCGCGCCGAAGATCATCAAGGTCAAGGGCACGATCGACGCCAACGCCGAGGGCTGCGACTCCTTCGCCGTCGACGGCTACGACTTCGACGCCTACCTGGCGAAGTACTCGCCGGAGAACTGGGGGTACGACACGAACCTGGACGCCGAGCCGGACGACAGCCCCGAGGGTCTGCGCCGTGCCTCCGCCGCCGTCCAGGACACGGCCATCAAGGCGAACGTGCCCGCCAACACCACCATCGTCGGCATCGGCAAGGACGCGGGCTTCAAGGGCGCGAGCCTCCAGATCAAGGCCGTCGACAACGTCATCGTCCGCAACCTCGCCTTCGAGAGCCCCCTCGACTGCTTCCCGCAGTGGGACCCGACCGACGGCGACACCGGGAACTGGAACTCCGAGTACGACAGCGCGGTCGTGTACGGGTCCACGCACGTCTGGCTGGACCACAACACGTTCACCGACGGCGACCATCCCGACAGCACGCTGCCGACGTACTTCGGACGCCTCTTCGAGCAGCACGACGGCGAGCTGGACGTCGTCAAGGGCGCGGACTACGTGACCGCCTCCTGGAACGTGTTCGCCGACCACGACAAGACGATCCTGATCGGCAACAGCGACAGCGCGTCCACCGCCGCGGTCGACCGGGGGCACCTGAAGGTCACCTTCCACCACAACCTGTTCTCGGGCCTCGTGGAGCGCGCGCCCCGCGTCCGCTTCGGCCAGGTCGACTCGTACAACAACCACTTCGTGGCCGACTCCACGTACTCCTACAGCTTCGGCATCGGCATGGAGTCCCAACTCGTCGCCGAGCACAACGCGTTCACACTGCCGGACGGGACCGGCGCGGCCACCGTCCTGAAGAAGTGGAAGGAGGCGCCGGTCACCGCCGACGACAACTACGTCAACGGCTCGCTGACCGATCTCATCGCCGTGCACAACGCGGAGGTCCCGGCCGAGACGCTCCAGTCCGGTGCCGGGTGGACGCCCACCCTGCGGACGAAGGTCGACTCGCCGAAGGCGGTTCCGGGCATCGTCGACCACCGCGCCGGCGCCGGAAAGATCTGCTGACCATGGCCGAACTCCCGCTCAGCAGAAGGGCGTTCATCGTCGCGAGCACCGGAGCCGCGCTGGCTCTGGGGCTCGCGGCCCCCGCCCGCGCCACACAGCGCTCCGTCTTCGGACGCTACGGTTCGCCGTCCGCGCGCCTCACCGAGCAGACCCTGTACGTCCACCCCGGCGGCCTCGGCGACCACACCACCGTCCAGGCCGCGGTGAACGCCGCGACCGGTGCGGGATACACGCTGGTCATCGCGCCCGGTGTGTACCGCGAGACGGTCTCCGTCGGGGTGACCGACCCGGCGACGGGGCTGCCCGGCGTCGCGGGGACCGAGCTGACCTGGATCGGCGCCTCCGAGGATCCGCGCGATGTCGTCGTCGTGTACGACAACGCCAACGGCAAGCAGAAACCGGACGGTTCGGGCACGTACGGCACCACGGGGTCGGCCACCACCACCGTGCGCACCGACGGCTTCACGGCCCGCTGGATCACCTTCGCCAATGACTGGCTGCGCGCCGACCACCCCGAGATCACCGGCACCCAGGCCGTCGCCATCAAGGTCCAGGGCGACCGCTCGGCCTTCGAGCACTGCCGCTTTCTCGGGCACCAGGACACGCTGTACGCCGACTCGATCGCGCTCGGCACCTTCGCCCGCCAGTACTACCGCGACTGCTACATCGAGGGCGACGTCGACTTCGTCTTCGGCCGGGCGACGGCGGTGTACGAGCACTGCCACTTCCACACCCTGAACCGCACGGACCTGGCCGCCGCCCCGTACGGCTTCGTCTTCGCGCCGTCCACCGCCCTCGCCAACCCGCGCGGATACCTGGTCACCCGGAGCCGTGTCACCAGCGAGGCCCCGGACGCGTACTACAAGCTGGCCCGCCCCTGGGTGCCCGGCTCGGACACCACCGCCCGGCCGATGCTGACCGTCCGCGACACCCGCCTCGACGCCGGGACCGACGCGGGCGCGCCCTATACCAACATGTCGGACAGCTACCCGTGGCAGAGCCAGCGGTTCGCCGAGTACCGCAACACCGGTCCGGGCGCCGTGATCAGCGTCCCGGAGAACCGGCCCCAACTCACCGAGGAAGAAGCTGAGTCGGCGACCCGCGAGGTGTACCTCGGCGACTGGACCCCGTGGAAGGGGTGCTGAGATGCGCCGACGTGCCTTTCTCGCGGCCGGGGCGCTGACGGCTCTCGGCGCGACTCCTGCCTTCGCGGGCGGACGCCGGGTCCTGCACGTCCGCCCCGGCGACTCCGTCCAGGCCGCCGTGGACGCGGTGGAGGGACCCGGCTGGACCATCGTCGTCCATCCGGGCACGTACCGCGAAGTCGTCAACATCCCTGCGGAGAACGCGGACTTGACGCTGCGTGGCGCCTCCCACGATCCGCGTGACGCCGTCCTCGTGTACGACAACGCCAACGGGACGCAGAAACCGGACGGTTCCGGAACGTACGGCACCGCGGGCTCCGCCACCTTCACGTCGGCGGCGCCCGGTCTGACCGTACGCGGCCTGACGATCGCGAACGACTGGCTGCGCGCGGACCACCCGGAGATCACCGGGACGCAGGCGGTCGCCGCGTACATCACCGGAGACCGCTCGCACGTCTCGCGGGTACGCCTGCTGGCGCACCAGGACACCCTGTTCGCGGACACCACGGCGCTCACCGCCTTCGACCGGCAGTACTACCGCGACTGCTACATCGAGGGCGACGTCGACTTCGTCTTCGGGCGGGCCACCGCCGTCTTCGAACGCTGTCACTTCCACACCCTCGACCGGGACGTCACGTTCAAGCCCGAGGGGATGGTCTTCGCGCCGTCCACCGCCCGCGCGAATCCGTACGGGTTCCTCGCGGTGCACAGCCGGGTCACCTCCGGCGCCGAGGACGCCGCGTACAAGATCGCGCGGCCGTGGGTGCCGTCGTACGAGACGACTGCCTGGCCCTCGCTCGTCGTACGGGAGACGGAACTCGGCCCCGGTATCGACGCGGTCGCGCCGTACATCAACATGCGCGAGGCCTACCCGTGGCAGTCCATGCGCTTTCGCGAGTACCGCAACACCGGCTCCGGCGCGGAGATCACCGTGCCGGAGAACCGTCCCCAGCTCACGGACGCGGAGGCCGAGGCGCACACCCGTGCCACGTACCTCGGCGACTGGCGTCCCTGAACCACCGGCAACCTCCGGCACCGGAAACCTCCGGCACCGGAGTTCCCCGGCACATCCCCGCAGGAATCGACGAAAGGACCGCACTCCATGTCTCGTCGTACCGCCCGCACGCTCGGCGCCGCCCTGGCGCTGGGCGCCGGCCTCGCCGCACTCCCCACCCAGGCCCATGCCGCGACCGTCGTCGTCTCCACCACCGCCGAGCTGACCAGCGCGATCGCCGGCGCGTCCGCGGGCACCGTCATCCAGGTGCGCGGCGGCACGTACTACCCGCCGGCCACGCTCCAGTCGACGGCCAACGGCACCTCGTCGAGCCCCGTCACCCTCCAGGCGTACGGCTCGGAGACGGTGAAGATCGACGGTTCGTCGCTGCCCGACGGCGACTGGATCTTCAAGCTGACCGCCGACTACTGGAACGTCTCCAACATCACCTTCCAGAACTCCCCGGACAGCGCCGTCGTCTGCCAGTCCTGCACCGGCACGAACTGGAACAACATCAAGACCATCAACGGCGGCGACTCCGGCTTCACGCTCACGGGTGACGGCACCGTCAACAACACGGTCAAGAACATCGACTCGTACGGCAATTACGACCCCGCCAACCATGGCGAGAACGCGGACGGCGTGGCCGTGAAGTTCGGCTCCGGCACCGGCAATCTGATCACCGGCGCCCGCCTGTACAACAATTCGGACGACGGGATCGACTTCTGGTCCTTCTCCTCGCCCGTCACCGTCGAGCACACCTGGTCCTTCGGCAACGGCAAGAACCGCTGGTCGGACACGGCCTTCGCGGGCGACGGCAACGGCTACAAGCTGGGCGGCGACGGCGAGGTCGTCGCGCATGTCGTCAACAACTCCGCCGCCTGGGACGACGCGGGCAATGGCTTCACCGAGAACAGCAACACCGGCGCGATCGTCATCAACCGCACCACCGCGTACGCCAACGGCAAGTACGGCTACTACTTCGCCACCAGCTCGGCGAAGCTCGGCAAGAACCTCGCCGTCAGCAACGGCAGCGCGGCCGTCTCCAAGGGCTCCTCGGTGACGTCGGCCGGCAACAACTGGGACTCCGGCATCTCCACCCCGTCCTTCGTCTCCACGGACGCGACGACCACGTACAACTCCCGCCAGTCCGACGGCTCGCTGCCCGCGACCACCTTCCTGACGACGGGCAGCAGCACCATCGGCGCCACGATGAACTGATCCCGCCCGGGGAGCGAGAAGGAGAGAAGCGGGCCGGAGGTCCGGCCCGCTTCCGCAGTCACCGGCGCTCCGGCCGGGAAGAAGCCGCCGATGTTTCCCCAGCCGTCCACCCCCGGCCAACTCTTCCCTTCATGCCACCAGTTGGGATGAGGGGAATTTCCTGTGGGTGAGGTATCGATCGGATAAAGGCTCTCGCGCGGTGTGCGTGATGCGCGTAGACAGTGCGTGACCTGGTGCGGAATCCAACACACCCAGATCCGGAGAATCCATGCGGAAGTCCCTCAGAGCGGCAGCCATCACTGCCGCTTGTGCCGTCGCCGGTGCTGCCCTGTACAGCACCGGCGTGGCCACCGCCGACCCGTCGACGGCGAACAGCACTACGGAGCCCCACAACATCGGGCTTCTGGTCACGGAGATCAACACCTACTACGGCGCCAAGCTCGACAGCAACGGCGTCTACCAGGCCTCCTCGGACAGCCCGTACGCCAAGGACCTGGCGAGCCTCGAGGCCGACGCCGAGAAGTACATAGACAAGGCGGCGCGCAAGGCCCACCACAAGGGCGAGAAGCCCGCGGTCGTCTTCGACATCGACGACACGCTGCTGCTCTCCCTCGACTACGAGAAGAAGACCAACTACGTCTACAACTCGACCTCTTGGGCCGATTACGTGGCCAAGGCCGACCGTCCGGCCGTCTTCGGCACCCCCCAACTCGTCGCGTACGCCGAGTCCAAGGGCGTCGAGGTCTTCTACAACTCGGGTCTGAAGGAGTCGCAGCGCGTCTCCGCGGTCGCGAACCTGAAGAAGGTCGGCGCCGACATCAACCTCGACGCCGACCACATGTTCCTCAAGGACACGGCCAACCCGCCGGGGTACCTGAGCGACTGCGCCACCGCCGGTACCTGGACCTGCACGACCGTGCAGTACAAGTCCGGCACCCGCAAGCACATCGAGTCCCTCGGGTACGACGTCATCGCCAACTTCGGCGACCAGTACTCCGACCTCGACGGGGGCTACGCCGACAGGACGTACAAGCTCCCGAACCCGACGTACTACGTCGGCTGAGCCCCTTCAGGAACGGTCGGTCCGTACGGGGCGGATCGACTCCAGGGTCGGCAGCACCGGCTTGATCGTTTCGTCGGCCGCGAATTCGAGGCGGTCGACGGTGGTCTCCCGGTGCGTGCCGTCCCCGCCCGGCTTCCCGGGGCCGTTCAGGGCGAACCGGTGATAGACGATGTACCAGTCGTCCGTGCCGGGGACGTTCACCACCGAGTGGTGACCGGTGCCCTTGATGCCGTACTCCGGGCGCTTGGACAGGATCGTGCCCCGCTTGGTCCACGGACCGAGCGGGGACGGTCCCGTCGCGTAGGCCACGTGGTAGTTCTCGCTGCGGGTGTCGTCCTCGGACCACATGAAGTAGTACGTGCCCTGCCGCTTGACCACGAAGGACCCCTCACGGAAGTCCGCCTGGGTGATGTCCTTCACCCGCGCCGCGTCGAACGACACCATGTCGTCGTTCAGCGGCACGACGTATCCGTGCCCGTTGCCCCAGTAGAGATACGACTGGCCGTCGTCGTCCGTGAACACCGCCGGGTCGATCATCTGGCCCGTGAACTGCCCCTTGGCGATCAGGGGTTTGCCCAGCGCGTCCTTGAAGGGGCCTGCCGGGGAGTCCGCGACGGCCACGCCGATCTGCTGCTCCGCGCAGAAGTAGAAGTAGTACTTTCCGTCGCGTTCGGCGATCGCGGGCGCCCAGGCGTTCTTGTCCGCCCAGGACACATCAGGACCCAGGTCGAGGATGACTCCGTGGTCCTTCCAGTGCACCAGGTCCTTCGACGAGTACGCCTTGAAGCTCGTCCCGCTCCAGCCCGCGTAGCCGTCCGTCGTCGGATAGATCCAGTAACGGCCGTCCAGGTACTGGATGTCCGGGTCGGCATTGAGACCGGGGAGCAGCGGACTTCGCGTGGGCACCGCCTCGACCGTCCACGTCCGCGTCGTTCCGTCCGCCGCCGTCACGGTGTACTCCCGCGGCTTGCGGAAGTCGCGGCGCGTCCCGGAGGCGGGGGTGACCGTCGCGCCCTCGCCTACCGTCAGCCGCGGGGCCAGCTTCGCGAGGTCGGCGTCCGGCTTCATCGGCAGCACGACCTTCGAGGCGGACTCGGTGACGACCGCGTAGCCCTGCTGGTGGGCGGCGGTGGCGTCCACGACCGAGGTGGGGCTGACCGGATACGCGGCGAGCAGCCGGTCGTACTCGGCCTGCGTCACCGGCATCACCGTGCCGTGCCGCGGGCTCGCGGGCAGCTGGTAGTTCGTGGACATGGTCCACTTGCCCGAGTCGAGGTCGGTGGTCTCGAAGGGGACGTAGCCGCGGCCGCCGTACTCGTCGATGAAGAGGTACCACTTGTTCTCGGTGTTGGACTTGAAGACCGTCGGGCCTTCGCCGCGGTCGATCGAGCCGCTGCCGACGCAGTCGGAGACGAAGTCGTACGACGTGTCGGTGAGCGTCGTCGACTTCTCCGCGGTGATGAACTTCGAGCAGGGCGAGTCGGACGACGGGTTCCGTTCGTCCTTGGTGAAGCGGTAGTAACTGCCCTTGTTCTTGATGACCGTTGAGTCGATCACCGAGTAACCGGGGTCGTCCCAGACCTGCGGCTCGCTGAAGGTGCGGAAGTCCTTCGTGGTGGCGTACAGCATCTTGTTGTACGTCGATCCGGTGTGCTCGGGATCGTCGTCGGCGTACAGCTTGGAGGCCCAGAAGACGACGTACTCGCCGAGCGTGTCGTCCCAATAGGCCTCAGGCGCCCAGGTGTTGCCCGCGTTGTCCGGGGCGATCTTCACCAGTCGCTGGTCGGTCCAGTGGACCAGGTCGGTGGACTCCCAGATCATGATGGACTTGCTGCCGTGCCGCTGGACGTCGTCCCAGCTGCCGCTGCTGTTCTTGTACATCTTCAGGTCGGTGGCGATCAGATAGAACTTGTCGCCCTCGGGGGAGCGGATCACGAACGGATCGCGCAGGCCCTTCTCGCCGAGGTCGGAGGTGAGGACGGGCTGGCCGGCATTCAGTTCCCGCCAGTGCAGCGGGTCGTCGCCGCGACTGAGGGCGTAGCGGATCTGCTCGCCGTCGGCGGTGCCCTCGCCGGTGAAGTAGGCGAAGAGATAGCCGGCGTACTTCTGGTGTGTCACGGGCGGTGCTCCGGAGTATGCGGGGCTGGGGGGTGCGGCGAGCAGGCCCAGCAGAAGGGCGAACAAGGGGATCAGGAGCGTGCGGGCGGTGCGGCGTCGCATGACACATCCTGGGGGAGTCTGGTGGATTCTGTGGGATGAACTGCCCTCGGAGTGTTACCAGTTGGGAACGGTGCGTCAATTGATGTGGACGGGGCAGGGGAGGCCGAAAAATTTCGATCGCTTTCGTATGGACCTTGGCAACCTTCTCGGCCGTGGCGGCGACCAGGGATCAGAAGCGGGCCGGGGCGGCCCCTCCGGCCCGCTTCGCAGCCCCATTCCCTAGGAAAGGAACCGCCCCGTGCGTCAGAGCACCGGACGCCACCGCCGAACCCGTACGCTCTCGATCGCCGCCGCGGTGGCCGTCGCCGCGGGGGCGGGCGGCGTCTACTTCGGCCTGTCGGACAACGGAGAAGCGCAGGCCGCCGCCACGACGGTCACCGTCTCCACCACCGCCCAGCTGGAGTCGGCCGTCGCCAATGCCGCCGCCGGTACCACCATCCAGGTGCGCGGTGGGACGTACTACCCGACGTCCACCCTCAAGTCCACGGCGAACGGCACCAGTTCGTCGCGGATCACGCTCGCCGCGTACGGCAGCGAAACGGTGAAGATCGACGGTTCCAAGCTCGCTGCCGGCTCCTGGCTGGCCGGGATCTACGGCGATTTCTGGACCGTCCAGAACATCACCTGGCAGAACTCGCCCGCCCAGGGCTTCGTCGTCACCTCGTCCGTCGGCGGCATCTTCAAGAACCTGGTCACCGCGAAGAACGGCGACTCCGGCTTCACCCTGCGCGGCGACGGCACGACCGACAACCTCGTGCAGAACCTGGACAGTTACGGCAACTACGACGCCGCGGGCCATGGGCAGAACGCCGACGGCATCGCCATCAAGTTCGGCTCCGGCACCGGCAACAAGGTCACCGGAGCGCGCCTGTACAACAATTCGGACGACGGCCTCGACCTGTGGCAGTTCTCCTCGCCGGTCACCATCGAGCACTCCTGGTCCTACGGCAACGGCAAGAACCGCTGGAACGACTCGGCCTTCGAGGGCAACGGCAACGGTTTCAAGCTGGGCGGCGGAGGCGTCACGGTCGCGCACGTCGTGAACAACAACGCGGCCTGGGACAACACCCTGAACGGCTTCACCGAGAACTCCAACACGGGCGCCATCATCCTCAACCGCAACACCGCCTACGCCAACACCGAGGCCGGCTTCTACTCCGCCACCGGCAAGGCGCGGCTCGCCCGGAACCTCGCCGTCAGCAACAAGGGCGGCCTGGACAAGCTCGGCTCGTCCACGGTCTCCGCGGCCAACAACTGGGACAGCGGCATCTCGACGCCGTCCTTCAAATCGACCGACGCGACAACCGCGTACGGCTCCCGCTCGTCGAGCGGCATGCTGCCCTCGACGACGTTCCTGACGACGGGCTCCACCACCATCGGCTCGACGATGAACTGACCTACGTCACAAGGGCGAACGCCCCCGCCGGTCGTCACCGGCGGGGGCGTTCCTCTGACTGGCCGAGGGGGGCTCAGGCCAGCAGATCCAGGCAGTCGAACGACGTGCCGGGGCTCAGGAACGCCGAGCCCGTCGAGCCGCTGACCACGTTCAGTTTCAGCACGTTGTACTGACTGGTGTCCGTCTTCCACGCACTGGAAGGGACGTTGAAGGTGAACGTGTGGTTGTTTCCCCGGTACGAACCCGTGGTGAGCGAGCGCGTCGAGGGCTGCGTGGGCGCGGAGGGGATGGCCGACACCCAGTCGTTGACCGTCACACGCGGACGGCCGTTGATGTACGCGTCCGTCACGCCGACGCGCAGGGTGTGCGCGGCGGCGGCCTGCGCCGCGGTCAGCTTGAAGTAGACGAGGATGCCGTCGTTGACGTCCTTCCAGATGTACGCCGGGAAGGACGCGGCCTCGCTGCCGCTGCCGATGGTGACGTTCCCGGTCCACTTCGAGGCGCGGGTGTCGGACGGGTGCGCGTACGTCAGCAGCCGGGCGTTCTTGAACTCGCCGGGCGTGCCGTCCCAGTCACCGAGCCGCCAGACGGTCCGCGCGGCGGACGGATCGCCGGTGAGGGTGATCGTGTGCAGTGAGGTCGTCGCGCCGGCCGTCACCTTCACCTCGGCCGTCTGCACGGCGAGTTCGCCCTTGTAGACGGTCAGCGTGTACGTCCCCGGAAGCATCCCCGGGCAGGAGAAGGCGCCGGTGCCGGAGGCGGCCTTCGACCAGTACCGGGCATCGGAGTTGGCGAAGCCGACCGTGTACGCGTACGCCGCGTCCATGCCCTTGAGGCCGACGCCCGCCACCTTGCCGCGGCCCGCTTTGCCCACCCAGCCGGTGATGCCGAGCCCGTCCACCCACGAGGTGTCCAGGTTCGCGTGGAACAGCGTCGAGGAAGGCGCACCACCGTCGGTGAAGTTCAGCACGTACGGGCCCTGGAGCCCGAAGCGCTCGGCCTCCGTCTGGGCCTCGTTGTAGTGCAGGATCTCGTACAGCCCGGCCCCGAGGTCGTTCGAATGGCGCAGCAGCGAGCGGTAGAACGGGCCGCCGGAGGCCTTCTCGTGGTTGGAGCGCACCAGCCACAGGGCGGCCGAACCGGTGGTGAAGCCGATGTAGTCGTAGTCGATCGTGCGCTTGCCCGAGTAGTGCTTGGAGTGCGTCGTGCCGTCCGAGCGCTTCCAGACGTCACCCGCCTCGATGACCGTGTCCGAGGCCTCGATCCAGGAGTCCGAGCCCTCGTTGGGGAAGACCCCGGCCTTGAGGCGGACGATGTAGCGGGTCGCGGTGAAGGACGCGTCCGCCTTGTCCGTCCACAGGTAGACGCTGTTCTGGCCGCTGCGGGCCGCGTACCACTGGGTGATCGCGCCGTGCACCACCTTCACCAGGATCGTCGACCCGGAGTGGGTGAGGGTGACGGTGGAGGCGCCGAGGCCCGACTCGACGTGCGAGTGCTTGCCGCCGTAGCCCTCGTACTCCTTGCCCTTGTAGGCCAGCGAGGTGATGTCGCCGGTGGACTTGGAGATCTTGAAGACCAGCGAGGCTCCGGTGTCGATCACATAGTGGGAGCCGTCGTCCGTGTAGCCGAAGGTCGCGGCGGAGGCGGACGACAGGAGGCCGGTGCCCGCGGCGACGGCGACGCCCGTGGCGGCGACGCCGATCGCCGAGGCCCCGAGCACACGTCTGCGGGCGAGGCGTTTCCCGTGGGTGCTCAAAGGGACTCCGTCACTCGTAGCTGATGTCGGAGGCCGTGAAGTTGCACGACGTGCCGTCCGGGCCGGTGCCCAGCTCGGTGGGCTCCGCGCCGGTGTTGTTGCCCTTGAAGCGGACGCAGGTCTTGATCTTCTTGCTGCTGTCGCCGTGGATCCGGATGTTGCGCAGCGCGGCCGTGTCGCCGTAGTTGGAGTTGATGCCGACGATCGCCTTGCCGGGCGAGGTGATGTCCACGTCGTTGATGATGATCGTGCGCTTGTACTGCGTCTTGCAGTTGCCGCAGGAGCGCACCAGCTTGCCGAAGTTCTCGACCTGGAACTTGCTCACCACCAGCTTGCCCGCGCCGTTGAACTGGAGGACCTTGTCGTCCGCGCCCTTGGCGCCGCCGCCGTAGACCTTGTACACGGCGGACGACGACTTGCCCTTGAAGCTGGCCGCGTCCTCGCCGACGTCCAGCCACCACACGTTCTGCAGCGTGCAGCTGCCCAGGCAGTGGACGCCGTCCGCGGCGGGGGTGCCGATGATGACGTTCTTGAGGACGGCGCCGTCGGCCAGCTCGAAGATGGGGCCCTGGTCCTCGTCCTGGCTGCCCGTCCCCAGGTCACCGCTGCCGTAGAACTTCGTCAGCTTGCCGTCGTACGTGCCCGACACCGCGATCGTCGACGACACGGCCTTGCTGCCGGTGGGCTCCGGCCAAGCCGTCGCCGCGCCCGCCGAGCCCAGCATCGAGGTCGTGACGAGCGCCGCCGCGGTGAGGCCGAGAGCGGCTGTTCCACCGATGACCGCGCGCCGCTTGCTGACCCGACGACGGTGGCGTACACGCTGTTCAACTCGTGCAGTCATGAACCGAGTTCCTTGAGTGGGAGGAGATCGTTGTGTCTCCTGGTCGCCACTGGTGAGGAAAGGGTTGCCGCGTCTGCGGAAGTTCTTTACGAGTCGCCTTCCGCCGCTGAGGCGTCGGCGGTGTTCGTCGCGAAGTCACCGGCCACGGTGGCCTGCCGGCCGTCCGTGGCGGTGGCCGTCACCGTGTAGCTGTCGTCCTTCGCGTCCCGGCCGCCGCGGTCGTGGTCGTACTGGCCCGCGAACACCCACTCGCCCGGCCAGACCGTGTGGTCCGGCTTGAGTACCCACGTGTAGAGAAGGAAGCCGTCCTTCTCCTCGACCGTCGTCGTGAAGTCGTCCTCGGACAGCGAACGCCAGGCGCCCGCGTTGGTGACCCCGCCGGTCTGCTTGATCCTCAACTCGACCGTGAGTGAGGTGAGCTGCTTGCTCGTCTTCAGGGTCACATTGCTCTGCGCCCAGAACTCGTTGCTGTGCGGGTCGACCGAACCGTCGGACCACAGCGGGCCGTTCTGGTTGCCGCCCGCGGCGGGCGACTGGGTGCCGGAGGGCGCGGAGTTCTTGGACGTCGGACTGTTCGAGGGGGACGAACTCGGCGTCCCGGACTGCTTCGACGCACCGGAACGGTGCGTCGGGTCCGGCGCGACCGGCCCCCGGCTCGTCGCGTCCGGCGACGGGTCCGGCGTCGGTGAGACCGCGACGGTCTGCTGCGGCGGGTTGTCGCCCTTGACCGCCGAGGCGACCGCGTAGCCGCCCACCGCGAGGACGCTCGCGACCGCGGCCGTGGCGCCCACGACACGGGCCCAGCCGAGCAGCGGCGGACGCGCCGCGCGCATGGGCCGCCGCTCGTCGGCGCCCGCCATGCCGCGCTCGACCCGGGCCAGGATGCGCGCGCGGTCGGGCTCGTGCGCCTCGGCCGCCTCACGCAGCCCGGCGCGCAGCTCGTCGTGCACGTCCTGCGCCTTCCTCATCGGTCCCTTCCTCCGGCTCCATCCGTGGGCAGCACTCCCGCGTGCACCCGCATCGGGGCCTCGTCGGTGCCGAGGAGCCGCTTCAATTCGGCCATCCCCTTCGACGTCTGACTCTTCACCGTACCGACCGAGACGCCGAGGGCGAGGGCCGTGTCCTTCTCCGAGAGGTCGAAAGCATGCCGCAGTACGACACATGCGCGCTTGCGGAACGGCAGTCTGCGCAGCGCCTCCTGGACATCGACCTTGCCCGGTATGTCGGGGTTCTCGGTCTTGTCCTCGCGCTGCGACCAGAACAGCGTGATCCGTCTGCGCTCGCGCACCGCGCTGCGGATCCGGGTGCGGGCCAGATTGGCGACCACGCCGCGCGCGTACGCCGCCGGGTGGTCCGCCGCGCGCACCCGGTCCCAGCGGTGCCACAGCGCGAGCAGCGCGTCGGCCGCCAAGTCGTCGGCGGCGTCCGGCTCTCCGGTCAACAGGTGGGCCAGGCGGGCGAGTTCGGCATAGTGCCGCTCGAAGAAGGCGTGGAACTCCACGGAGGCTGCGTCGTCGACGACAGTGCCCACGGGCGACCTCTCCTCGCTGCGGCTATCGGCACCGGTGCAGGTGCGTGCGTATACGGCCCCGTGTGTCACCCGTGAAGGAATGGTGTCCCCGTGGGGCGAGATGCGAGAGCGTACCAGCGCTCGTACAGGGCTTCGAACGCCGTATGGCGGGCCGAACTCGATTCCGTAACACGGAGAAAACCTGAAAGAGGTTCAACGCGGGAACAATCCAGCCAGCATCCGCACACCCAGCACGCAGGTAACGAGGAGTAACGCCATGCCCGAAACGCAGAAGGTGACCGACCGGCCAAGTGCCGCGCCTCCCGCGGCGAACAGCGTCGACCGGTTCTTCAAGATCTCCGAACGGGGCTCCACCTTCGGCCGGGAGATACGCGGCGGCTTCGCCACGTTCTTCACCATGGCCTACATCCTTGTCCTGAATCCGATCATCCTGGGCAGCGCCAAGGACAAGTTCGGCCACCAGCTCGACGCGGTCCAACTGACCACCGCCACCGCCCTGGTGGCCGCGGTCATGACGATCATCATGGGCGTCGGCGGCAACCTCCCGCTCGCGCTCGCCGCGGGCCTCGGCCTCAACGCGGTCGTCGCCTTCCAGATCGCCCCGCTGATGAGCTGGGACGACGCGATGGGCCTGATCGTCCTGGAGGGCCTGCTCATCTGCGTGTTGGTGGTGACGGGTCTACGCGAAGCGGTGATGCACGCGATCCCGCAGCCGCTGAAGCAGGCGATCAGTGTCGGCATCGGCCTGTTCATCGCCTTCATCGGCTTCGTCGACGCCGGGTTCGTCACCCGCATCCCGGACATCGCGAACACGACGGTGCCGGTGCAGCTGGGCGGCACGGGCGCGCTCGCCGGGTGGCCGATTCTCGTCTTCTGTCTCGGCGTGCTGCTCACCATCGGGCTGCTCGCGCGCAAGGTCAAGGGCGCGATCCTGATCAGCATCGTCACCATGACGATCGTGGCGATCATCATCAACTCCGCCGCCGACATCAAGAGCTGGGGCCTGACCACGCCGAAGCTCCCCGACAGCATCACGGCCTCACCGGACTTCGGACTGCTCGGTCACTTCAGCCTGTTCGGCGCCTTCGGCGAGACCAGCGCGATCACCGTCGTCCTGCTGGTCTTCACGCTGATCCTGTCCGACTTCTTCGACACCATGGGCACGGTCGTCGGCATCAGCGCCGAGGCGGGCCTGCTCGACGAGGAGGGCAAGGTGCCCAACCTCGGCCGCGTGCTGCTCATCGACGGCGCCGCGGCGGTCGCCGGCGGTGCGGCCTCGGCCTCCTCCTCGACGTCCTACATCGAGTCGGCGGCGGGCGTCGGCGAGGGGTCGCGCACCGGCTTCTCGAACCTGGTCACGGGCGGCCTCTTCGCCCTCGCGCTCTTCCTGACCCCGCTGCTCACGATCGTCCCGCTGCAGGCCGCGGCGCCCGCTCTCGTCGCGGTCGGCTTCCTGATGATGACCCAGGTCAAGCACATCGACTGGGACAAGTACGAGATCGCGATTCCCGCGTTCCTGACGATGGCCGTGATGCCGTTCACGTACTCGATCACCAACGGTATCGGGGCGGGGTTCCTGGCCTACGTCCTGATCAAGTCCGTGCTGGGTAAGGCGAAGGAGATCCACTGGCTGCTGTGGGGGGCGTCCGCGCTGTTCCTGGTGTACTTCGCGATCGACCCGATCGAGCAGCTCTTCAACGTGAAGTGACCCGGCATGCGTGAAGGGCCGTCCTCCAGCGGTGCGAGGGCGGCCCTTCCGTCATGTCCGCGGCGCTCAGTTCTTCAGAGCCGCCTGCATCATCGCCTTGGCCACCGGGGCCGCGAGACCGTTGCCGCTGACCTCCGAGCGGGCGGCGTCGGACTGCTCGACCATGACCGCGACGGCGACCTCCTTGCCGTTCGTGTCGGACTTCGCGTACGACGTGAACCAGGCGTACGGCGTCTTGCTGTTGTTCTCGCCGTGCTGGGCCGTACCGGTCTTGCCGCCGACGGTCGCGCCGGAGATCTGCGCGTTCGTGCCCGTACCGTCCTCGACGACCGTCTGCATCGCCGACTGGAGCTGCTCGGCCGTGGACGAGCTGACGATCTCCTTGGTCTCCGTGCCGTCGTCGTAGTTCTTCAGCACATTGCCGTCGGCGTCACTGGTCTGCGAGACCATGTGCGGCGAGACCAGCTTGCCGCCGTTGGCTATGGCAGCCGACACCATGGCCATCTGGAGCGGGGTCGCGGTCACGTCGTACTGGCCGATGCCCGTCAGGGCCGTGGACGGCTTGTCCATGTTCGAGGGATACACGCTGGGGTACGCCCGTACCGGCACGTCCTGCGTCGTGTCGTTGAAGCCGAACTTCTCCGCCATCGCCTTGACCTTGTCCTGGCCCAGGTCGACGGCCATCTTCGCGAAGACGTTGTTGCACGAGTACTGGAGCGCGACCCGGATCGAGGCGTTCTTGCACGGCGCGGAGGAACTCTCGTTCTTCAGGTCGGTGGTCGTGTTGGGCAGCGTGTACGGGTTCGGGCTGTCCGTCTTCGCGTCCACGTCCGCATACAGCCCGTCCTCCAGCGCCGTCGCCGCGACGACCAGCTTGAACGTCGACCCCGGGGGCAGCGGCTGGCGCAGCGCCCGGTTCGTCATCGGCTTGTCCGAGGACTTGGTCAGCGACTTCCAGAGCGTGTTGTTGCCCGTGCTCAGCTGCGAGGGGTCGTACGACGGTGTCGAGACGACCGCGAGGATCTTGCCGGTCTTCGGGTCGATCGCGACGGCGGCGCCCTTTTTATTGCCGAGCGCCTGGTACGCCGCCTTCTGCACATCCGGGTCGATCGTCGTGACCACGTCACCCGGATCGGCGCGCTTGTTGGTGAGCGCGTCGAGGGGGTTCTTCAGCTGGGTGTCCGTGCCGTCGAGCAGGTCCTGGTAGATGCCCTCCAGCTGGGTCGCCCCGTACACCTGTGAGCTGTAGCCCGTGACCGCCGCGTACAGACTGCCGTCCGTGTATGTGCGCTTGTACTTGAGGTCGCTGCCCTTCGTCTGCGCGGAACCGGTGATCGCTTCACCGGCCACGATGATGTTCCCGAGCGGGTTCGCGTACAGCGAGATCGCGTTCCGCCGGTTGTGTTTGTTCTCCGCGAGCGCCTTGCCGTCGTAGAACTGCACCCAGGTCGCCCTGACCAGCAGGGAGAGCACGAGCAGCAGAGTGAAGACGGCGGTACGCCTGATCGTCTTGTTCATCCCGCTCATAAAGACGAGCGGGATGAAGCGAATCGTTCCCTTCCGGCCTGATTTCTCATGCGTCCTTCATGAAGCTCGGCTCAGCCGTCCAGGGTGAGAACCACTTCGTCCGTCTCCGCCCCGCGCGCGTTCGCATACCCTCTGGCCTGCGCGGTCACCCGGAAGCCGCACTTCTCCAGAACGCGGCGCGACGCCGTGTTGTCCGCTGCGGCGCGGGCGTACAGCGGGCGCTCGGGGACGGCGGCGAGCAGGGCCCGCAGGGCCGCCGTCGCGATGCCGCGGCCCCAGTGGGCCCGGTCGATCCAGTACGTGACCTCACGCTCGCCCGGTTCGCCGTACACCGCCGCGCTCCCGACGACGTCGCCGTCCACCAGGACCGTACGGAGCACGTCGGAGGAGGAGCGAATGCGGGCCCAGTGGGCGTCGAAGCGGTCCCGGTCGGCGGGGTCCTCCGCCGTGAACGCGGCCATGCGGAGCGCGGCCGGGTCGTTCATCTGCCGGAAGAAGACCGGCAGATCGCTGTCGTGGACCTCGCGGAGCGCCACCTCCACGTCAGAGCCTCCGCGTCGCCAGCGTCAGCCGGTCGCGGGCGTCGAAGAGGGCGTCCTTGACCATCTGTTCGTGCGCCGGCGTCAGGCGCGCCACCGGCACCGAGCAGCTGATCGCGTCACGGGCGGGCGTGCGGTAGGGGATCGCGACGCCGAAGCAGCGCAGGCCCAGCGTGTTCTCCTCGCGGTCCACCGCGAAGCCCTGTTCACGGACCTGGTGCAGCTCCCCGATGAGCTTCTCCCGGTCGGTGATCGTGTGCTCGGTGAGGGCGGGGAGCGTCTCCGGCAGCATCTTGCGGACCTGCTCGTCGGTGTGGGTGGCGAGCAGGGCCTTGCCGAGGGAGGTGGAGTGGGCGGGGAGACGGCGGCCCACCCGCGTGAACGGACGCAGGTAGTGCTGCGACTGGCGTGTGGCCAGGTAGACGACGTTCGTGCCGTCGAGGCGGGCCAGGTGGATCGTCTCCGTGGTGTCGTCGGAGAGGCGGTCCAGCGTCGGTCGGGCCGCGGCCACCACCTCGTCGCCGTCGATGTACGACGTGCCGACCAGCAGGGCCCGTACGCCGATGCCGTACCGCGTGCCCGTCGCGTCCGTCTCGACCCAGCCGAGCTCGACGAGCGTACGCAGCAGCATGTAGAGGCTGGACTTCGGATAACCGACGGCTTCCTGCACGGCGGCCAAGGAGTGCATACCGGGTCGGCCGGCGAAGTATTCGAGCAATTCCACGGTCCGTACCGCGGACTTGACCTGCGCCCCGCCGCCTGTCTCGCCTGCCGACATCGCCCTTGACCCCTTCGTTGGACGGGAAATAGTCTCCGCATCATATTCATCATCAGAGACAGCGTTCAGTATATCGAACGCCCCTGGTGGATGGCATAAGAACTGCGGTGAAGAACTGCGGCAACAATCTGGAGGGACCCGCGGTGGCAGCAGCACCAGTCTGGAGTGTCGACCCCCGAACCGGGAAGCAGCGTGAACAGGTTGCGGTGGAGGCCACAGCCCAGGAGGTGGACGAGGCCGTCCGCGCCGCGCACAGCGCGCGCCCCGCGCTCGCCGACCGCGCGGTGCGCGCCGCCTTCCTGCGCACCGCCGCGGACCTGCTCGAAGGTGCCAAGGACCAGCTCGTCGAGGCCGCCGACGCGGAGACCGCGCTCGGCCCGGTCCGGCTCACCGGCGAACTCGCCCGCACCTGCTACCAGCTGCGCGCCTTCGCGGACATCGTCGACGAGGGCGCCTTCCTCGACGTCGTGATCAACCACCCCGACGACACCGCGACCCCGCCGATCCCCGACCTGCGCCGCTACAAGGTGCCGCTGGGCGTCGTCGCCGTCTACTCGGCCTCGAACTTCCCCTTCGCCTTCTCGGTCGCGGGCGGCGACACGGCGAGCGCGCTGGGCGCCGGCTGCCCGGTCGTCGTCAAGGCCCACCCTGACCACCCCGCGCTCTCCGAGCTGGTCGCGGCCGTCCTGCGCCGGGCCGCCGCCCGGCACGGCATCCCCGAGGGCGTCGTCGGTCTCGTCCACGGCTTCGAGGCGGGCATCGAGCTGATCAGGCACCCGCTGGTCACGGCGGCCGGTTTCACCGGTTCGATCCGCGGTGGCCGCGCGCTCTTCGACGCCGCGGCCGCGCGTCCCGTGCCGATCCCGTTCCACGGCGAGCTCGGCTCCCTCAACCCCGTCGTGATCACCGAGGCCGCCGCCGCCGAGCGCGCCGAGGCGATCGGTGCCGGGCTCGCGGGCTCGATGACGCTGGGCGTCGGCCAGTTCTGCGTGAAGCCGGGCCTGGTCCTCGCACCGGCGGGCGCGGCGGGCGACCGCCTGCTCAAGTCCCTCACCGACGCCGTCAGCGACACCGACGCGGGCGTGCTCCTGGACCACCGGATGCGCGACAACTTCATCGCCGGAGTCGCCGAGCGCGCCGAACTCCCGGACGTGGAGTCCCCGGTGACCCCGGGCGCGGGCGGCGAGCACACCGTGAGCCCCGGCTTCCTGACCGTGCCCGCGCAGAAGCTCACCGCCGAGGGCGAGCACGACCTGCTCCTGGAGGAGTGCTTCGGCCCACTCACGGTGGTCGCCCGCTACGAGGACGAGTCCGAGGCCAGCGCGGTCCTCTCCCGTCTCCCCGGCAACCTCACGGCGACCGTGCAGCTCTCCACGGAGGAGGCCGCCGGCGAGGGCCGTGGCGCGGAGATCCTCGCCGAGCTGACGCCGCTCGCGGGGCGCGTGCTGGTCAATGGCTGGCCGACGGGTGTCGCGGTCGCCCCGGCCCAGCACCACGGTGGGCCGTATCCGGCGACGACGTCCACGTCGACCTCTGTCGGCGGTACGGCCATCGAGCGGTGGCTGCGCCCCGTTGCGTACCAGAACGCGCCGGAGGCGCTGCTGCCGCCGGAGCTCCGTGATGACAATCCGCTGGGGCTGCCCCGCCGTTACGACGGCCGACTGGAGCGATAGCGCCGTCAGGGCTGAGCGGGTGTACGGGCTGCGGACCGTCCGTGGCTGATCGTGCCCACGCGACGGAGCCGCATGATTGTCACAGCCCCGCGCCCCTTAAGGGCGCTGTACTGGACCTGAGAGACTCACGCAATGGACGTCGAACTCCCCGAACTCCCCTTCGCCCTCCGCACCTACGGCTCCGACGGGCACTGGTCGTACGAGGACGGGATCCTCACCGGCTGGGCGGGCCCCCGCCAGGACCGCTTCGTCCCGCCCACCGGCGAAGCCCTGGACCCCGCCTCCGACGCGCCCCGCCTGCTCGGGGCGCCGGAGGGGGACTTCCAGCTGATCGCGCGCGTCACGGTCGGCTTCGCGGCCTCCTTCGACGCGGGGGTTCTCTACGTCCATGTGGGCGAACGGGCCTGGGCGAAGCTGTGTCTGGAGTACTCCCCGGACGTGCCCACCGTCTGCACGGTGGTCACCCGGGGGCACTCCGACGACGCCAACTCCTTCACCGTGGACGGCTCTTCTGTCTGGCTCCGGCTGAGCCGCACGGGCCGCGCCTTCGCCTTCCACGCCTCCCGCGACGGCGAGCGCTGGACCTTCGTGCGCCTCTTCACCCTGGGCGACGAGAAGGAGACCTCCGCCGCCCTCGTCGGCTTCATGGCCCAGTCGCCCATGGGGGAGGGCTGCGTCGTGACGTACGACGGGATCGAGTTCCGCCCGAACTGGCCGCGGGACTTGAGAGACGGCAGTTGATGCGCCCGGGGGCGACCTTCTGGGCCCTGTCGTCAAACTCCCGTCGTCCGCCCGGAGGGCGGGGCAGACGGAAGTTTGATGTCAGGGCCTAGCGAGCCACCCGCATGCCGAAGGTCGCCGTCGCCGACACGGCGAGCAACGCCGCACTGAGTCCGAGGCTCACCCGCAGCCCCGACTCGAAGCCCCCCGAGACGAGGGAGCCGAAGGCCGCGATGGCGAGGCCGCCGGACACCTGGCGGGCGGAGTTGAGGACCCCCGCCGCCAGCCCCGCCCGGTCCGAGGGCACCGCGTCCATCATCGCGGCCGTGAGCGGCGGGATCGTCAGGGCGCAGCCCAGCGCCATGGGGACCAGGAGCACGGCTACCAGGGCAGGGGGAGTCGACGAATCGACGTACAGCAGGATCAACGACCCCAGCGCGGCCAGGGACTGGCCGAGCAGCATCGGCAACCGCACGCCGTACCGCCCCGCCAGCTTGCCCGCCCCGATGTTCGTGACCGCGATGAGGCCCGTCATCGGGAGGAACATCAGGCCCGCGTACAGCGCCGAACGCCCCTGGACCTGCTGGAAGAAGAGCGAGAACAGGAACACCACCCCGTAGAAGGCCACGCTGCACGCCGCCCCCGCCGCGACCGCCACGCTCACGTTCCGGCTGCGGAACAGACCGAGCGGCACCACCGGGTGCGCCTGCCGGGTCTCCACGCGGAGGAAGACCAGGGCCGCGGCCACCGCCACCGCCAGCGCCACCAGCCCGGTACGGCCGCCCTCGATGACCGCGAAGGTCAGCGCCGTGAGCGCCACGACCGCGGTCAGCTGGCCGGGGAGATCCAGCGGCGCGGGCCGGGGCCGCGAGCGCGGCGCCCGTACCAGCAGCACGAGTGCCACCGCCCCCAACGGCACGTTGATGAAGAAGATCCCCCGCCAGTCCCACACCGTGGTCAGCGCACCGCCCGCCACCGGGCCCAGCGCCACCGCGACCGACCCGCCGGCCGCCCACAGGGCCACCGCCCGCGCCCGCCTCGCGGCATCGGCGTACGCCTGCCGCACCAGTGCCAGCGAGGCGGGCAGCACCACCGCCGCCGCGACCCCCTGCACGACGCGCGAGCCGACCAGCACCGGCAGACTCGGCGCGAGACCGCACGCCACCGACGCCAGCGTGAACACCGTGATCCCGATCCCGTACGCCCGGCTCGCCCCCGCCCGGTCCGAGAAGGCCCCGGTGGACAGCATCAGCGCCGCGAACGCCAGTGTGTACGCGTCCACCACCCACTGGAGCCCCGACATCCCGCCGCCGAGGGCCGCCCCGATCGACGGGAGCGCCACGTTCACGACGGACGCGTCGAGGGTGATCAGGGCGAAGCCGAGGAGGGCGGCGGTGAGGGTGAGTGCGGGAGAAGGGGAGTGATTCAACTCCCGTTTGGCAGAGGACTGTTGAGCATCGGCTGCGCGCGTTTCGGTGGTCGGGTTCGTTGACATGCCTCCATGCTGCGGATGTCCGGCGGCGTACAGTAGTGGCCTGAACGCCATACATCCGGAGGTTCTGGCCATGACCCGATCGCGGGGCGTCCACCGCATCGCCGTCATCGCGGCGTCGCCCGTGTCGATGTTCAACCTCGCGATCCCGGAGCTCCTGTTCGAGAAGGTCGAGGTCGGCGGCCGGCCGGGCTATGAGGTGATCATCTGCGCCCCGGAGCCGGGCCCCGTACCCACCACCGGCGGCCTCGATCTGCACGTACGACACGGACTGGACGTCGTGCGCGATGCGGACACGCTGCTCGTCGCGGGCACCGGGCAGCGGTATGCGCCCGACCCGCGCACGGTCGCCGCCCTGCGCGAGGCCGCGGCCGCGGGAAAGCGGATCGCGTCCATCTGCAGCGGTGCCTTCGCGCTGGCCGAGGCGGGGCTGCTCGAGGGCCGTGAGGCCACGACCTACTGGGAACAGGCCGAGGAGCTGCGCAAGAGGTACCCGGCGGTCGACCTCAAAGGCGATGTCCTGTACGTCCAGGACGGCCAGATCCTCTCCTCGTCCGGGTACGCCGCCGGAATCGACCTCTGCCTGCACATCATCCGGACGGACTACGGTGCCGCGGCGGCGAACCAGGTGGCGCGGCTCGCCCTCGTCGCCCCCGTACGGCCGGGCGGCCAGACCCAGTTCACGCAGACGCCGCTGCCGCCCGAGCGCGGCGAGGCCTGCGCCGACACCCGCGGCTGGGCGATGCGCAACCTCGACAAGCCGCTCACGCTCACCGACCTCGCCCGGCACGCGGGCGTCAGCGTGCGCACGCTGACCCGCCGCTTCCATGCCGAGAGCGGCGTCAGCCCCCTCCAGTGGCTCCTCCACCAGCGCGTCGAACGCGCCAAGGAACTCCTGGAGACGACCACGCTCCCGATGGACCAGGTGGCCCGCTCCTGCGGCCTCGGCACGGCCGACTCCCTGCGCGGCCATCTGGTGCGCCGCACCGGCCTCACCCCGAGCGCGTACCGCGCGCAGTTCAGCCGCCTCGGAACCGCGGCCGTCTCCGAAACGTCCTCGGCTGCATGATCAGAACACGCCGCACCGTCGGTTCCCTCGTGATCAGGACCGCGCTGCCCAGCGAGGCCGACGCCGTCGCCGAACTGCACGTCCGTGCCCGGGCCACGTACTACCCGCAGGGCCTGCCGGAGGACGGTTTCGACTGGCCGGCCCGCTGGCGGAGCACCATCGAGCGCCCCGACGGCCATGTCCTGTGCGCGGTGCGCGAGGGGCGTCTGGTGGGCATCGCCTCCTTCCGCACCGCCGAGGGCGCGCCCGCCGACACCGTGAAGCTCTACCAGTTCCACGTCGCCCCCGACCGCTGGCGGGACGGCATCGGCACCGCGCTGCACGCGGCCTGCGCCGAGGAGTGGCGGGCCGACGGGAAGCGGACGGCCACCCTCGACGTGCACGTCGGCAATGCGCGCGCCCAGGCGTTCTACGCGCGTCAGGGCTGGGTCCCCGACCCGGAGAACCCGCCCGCCGAGGGTGACCACCACTTGTTCCTCAGGTATGCGGTGGCCGGGGAATGACCCGACTCGATTGAATGTTCACGTACTGGGCGGAGAGCGTCTCCGCATCCGTACGACCTGGAGAGAGCCGAAGACATGCGCGTCGAGATCTGGAGCGACATCGCCTGCCCCTGGTGCTACGTGGGCAAGGCCCGCTTCGAGAAGGCGCTCGACGCCTTCCCGCACCGCGACGAGGTCGAGGTCGTGCACCGTTCGTTCGAGCTCGACCCCGGTCGCGCCAAGGGCGACATCCAGCCCGTGATCAAGATGCTCACCAAGAAGTACGGCATGAGCGAGGCGCAGGCGCAGGCCGGCGAGGAGAACCTGGGCGCGCAGGCCGCCGCCGAGGGCCTGGACTACCGCACCCGGGACCGCGACCACGGCAACACCTTCGACATGCACCGCCTGCTGCACTTCGCCAAGGAGCAGGGCAGGCAGGACGAGCTGATCGGCCTGCTGTACAAGGCGAACTTCGCCGAGGAGCGGACCGTCTTCGCCGACGACGAGCGGCTCGTGGAGCTGGCCGCCGCCGCCGGGCTCGACGCGGACGCGGCCCGCGCGGTCCTCGCCGACCCGAAGGCGTACGCCGACGAGGTGCGCGCCGACGAGCGCGAGGCCGCCGAGCTGGGCGCGAACGGTGTCCCGTTCTTCGTCCTCGACCGCAAGTACGGCGTCTCCGGCGCCCAGCCCGCCGAGGTCTTCGCGCAGGCGCTGACCCAGGCGTGGGGCGAGCGCCCGCCGCTCAAGCTGATCCAGGACGGTTCCGCCGGCGCGGAGGCCTGCGGCCCGGACGGATGCGCGGTACCGCAGAGCTGAAAAGCGCAGGTCGGAGCCCACGTATAAGCGCCTCTTAGCGGTTCCACGTAAAAATCGGCAATGGACGGGGGGTTCCTGGGACCGCAGAGTGGTCCCATGGAGACCTTCGAGAGCCTCGTACGTGCCGAGTTCGCCCCGGAGAACACCTACCTGAACACCGCGAGCACCGGACTCGTACCGGCGCGCACGGTGGCTGCCATGCGCGCGGCCGTCGAGTCCGTCGCCGCCGGGCGGCCGGCCGACATGTTCGCCGACGTCGAGGCCGCACGCGAGTCGTTCGCCCGGCTGGTCGGGGTTCCCGGACGCCGGGTGGCGGCCGGGGCCTCGGTGGCCGTCTACAGCGGGCTGATCGCGGCCTCGCTGCCGCAGGGCGCCGAAGTCCTCACCGCCGAGGCGGACTTCAGCTCCGTCGTGACCCCCTTCCACGTCCGCGGCGACCTCAAGGTCCGTGCCGTACCGCTGGAGCGGATGGCCGAATCCGTACGCCCGGGCACGGCGCTCGTCGCGGTCAGCGCCGCGCAGTCCGCGGACGGGCGGGTCGCCGACCTGGAGGGGATCCGCGAAGCCGCGCGGGCGCACGGGGCGCGTACGTACATCGACGCGTCCCAGGCCGCCGGATGGCTGCCGCTGCGGGCGGACGCGTACGACTATGTCTCCTCCGTCGCCTTCAAGTGGCTCGTCTGCCCGCGGGGCGTGGCCTTCCTGGTCGTCCCGGAGGACCTCGGCGGACTCTCCCCGGTGTTCGCGGGCTGGGTCGCGGGTGAGGCCCCCTGGGACAGCTGCTACGGCCCCGTCGAGGAACTCGCCCACTCCGCACGACGGTTCGACGAGAGCCCGAGCCTCTTCTCGTACGCCGGCGCCCGGCAGTCCCTCGCCCTGATCGAGGAGTTGGGCGTGGCGAACGTACACGCCCACGACCTCGCCCTCGCCGACCGCTTCCGTGAGGGTCTGTACGCCCTGGGTCACGAACCGATCCCCGCCCCCGGCTCATCGATTGTCTCTGTGCCGGAACTGGGCCATCTTCAGCCCGAGTTGAGCCGCGCGGGTGTCGAAGTATCGGACCGCGCGGGCAACTTGAGGGCCGCCTTCCACCTGTACAACACGCCCGCGGATGTCGACCGGCTGCTGGACGTCCTGTCCGGCTGAGGGGCTCTCCCTCTGGCGCGGGGTGCGGGAGGGCGCTAGGAAGGCACCACGAGGTGGTGGTGCCGGTGGATCCTGTGGATCCTGTGGATCCGACCCTCACGGACGCCGAGTTGCATCGGCGGCTGGTGTACGGCGACGACATCGGACGGGCCCTCGGACTCGCGGTGCCCCCGCCGCCGGATCCTCACCTGTGGCAACTCGTCCGGCTGGCCGTCCGGATCCTGGGCATGGCCCTGGGCTCCACGGCGGCCCCGGTGCTGTTCGCGGTGGCCGGGGGAGACGCCCAGTGGGTGCTGGGCTCCGAGGACGAGCCCGTACGGGCCGAACTCGTCCTGGATCCCGTCGACTTCTGTCTGCTGGTGGGCGGGCGGTACGCGCCCGACGAGGTGCCCCGGGGCGCGACCGGCGACGAGGGGGCCGTGCGGAACGTACTGGAGCGGGCGGCTTCGCTGGCGTGGCTGTAGCGGGAACGAAGACCCCGGCAGCGTGAGGGAGTTGGGGGGGGGGGGGGGGGGGGGGGGGGGGGGGGGGGGGGGGGGGGGGGGGGGGGGGGGGGGGGGGGGGGGAGGGGCGGGGGCGGGGGCGTGACCGTTCGTATAAGCATAGAAACCCCAGGTGGGGGGGGGGGGGGGGTTCCCCCCCCCCCCCCCCCCCCCCCAGGCCCGGATGTCACTTCACCGGCGTGAAGTCCCGGGCTCCGATGAACTCGGGCCGGCGCACCGGTGCCGCGAACGGCTCCACCGCCGCGTTCTCCACGCTGTTGAACACGATGAAGACGTTGCTGCGCGGGAACGGCGTGATGTTGTCCCCCGAGCCGTGCATGCAGTTGCAGTCGAACCAGGTCGCCGAACCGGCCCTGCCCGTGAAGAGCCTGATGCCATGCCGGGTGGCGAAGCGGGTGAGTGCCTCGTCGGAGGGCGTGCCCGCGTCCTGCATCTGGAGGGACTTCTTGTAGTTGTCCTGCGGAGTGGCCCCCGCACACCCGAGGAACGTCTTGTGCGACCCCGGCATGATCATGAGGCCGCCGTTGGTGGCGTAGTTCTCGGTCAGCGCGATCGAGACGGACACCGTCCGCATGTTCGGCAGACCGTCCTCGGCGTGCCAGGTCTCGAAGTCCGAGTGCCAGTAGAAGCCACTGGCCCCGAAGCCCGGCTTGACGTTGATCCGCGACTGGTGGACGTACACGTCCGAACCGAGGATCTGCCGGGCCCGCCCGACCACGCGCTCGTCGCGTACGAGCCGGGCGAAGATCTCGCTGATCCGGTGCACCTCGAAGACGGACCGGATCTCCCGCGACGTCGGCTCGACGATGGACCGCTCGTCGGCGCGGATCGCAGGATCGGTGACGAGACGCTCCAACTCCTGCCGGTAGACGGCGACTTCGTCCTCGGTGATGAGCTCCTCGACGGCGAGGAAGCCGTCACGCTCGTACTCCTGGAGACCGGAGACCGGGATCGGGCCCGGCTCGCCCGGCGCGCTCCACACGACCGGGTCCTGGCGGGGCACGGAGACCTCGGTGGCGCCGCGGCTGGGGTAGAGATCGGTGACAGTGGTCATGGTGATGTCACACCTCCTCGGGCTCGGTGAGCAGGGGGTAGACGCCGTTCTCGTCGTGGTCCTCCCGTCCGGTGACGGGCGGATTGAAGACGCAGATGCAGCGGAAGTCCTCCTTGATCCGCATCGTGTGCCTCTCGTGTCCGTCGAGGAGGTACATGGTGCCGGGCGTGATCGTGTACTTCTGCCCGGTCTCGTCGTCGGTGAGCTCGGCCTCGCCCTCGACGCACACGACGGCCTCGATGTGGTTCGCGTACCACATCGACGTCTCCGTACCCGCGTACAGGATCGTCTCGTGCACGGAGAAGCCGACCTTCTCCTTGGCGAGGACGATGCGCTTGCTCTCCCAGGTGCCCGAGGCCGACTTGACGTGCCGGTCGGTGCCTTCGATGTCCTTGAACGAACGGACTATCACGGTGGTGCGATGCCTCTCTTTCGTGCTTCTCAGATTTTTCGTGCTTCTCAGACGGTCTCTCGTACGGCGCGGGCGAGGGTGCGCAGCCCCTCGTCCAGCTCGTCGGGGGTGATGGTCAGCGCGGGGAGGAGTTTCACGACCTCGCTCTCCGGCCCGGACGTCTCGATGAGCAGCCCGAGTTCGAAAGCACGCTGTGCCACGCGCCCCGCGCGCTCCTTGTCGTGGAACTCCAGCCCCCAGACGAGCCCCCGCCCCCGGTACTCCTTGACGTCGGCGAGGTTCTCCTCGGTGAGGGAGATCAGGGCCTGCTCGATCTGTTCGCCGCGGGCGCGGGTCTGCTTCTCCATGGCGGAACCGTCGGCCCAGTACGCCTCCAGGGCGGCGGTGGCCGTGACGAACGCCGGATTGTTGCCGCGGAAGGTGCCGTTGTGCTCGCCCGGCTCCCAGATGTCCAGCTCGGGCTTGAACAGGCACAGGGACATGGGCAGTCCGTACCCGCTGATGGACTTGGAGACGGTCACGATGTCGGGCACGATCCCCGCCTCCTCGAAGGAGAAGAACGCCCCCGTCCGTCCGCAGCCCATCTGGATGTCGTCGACGATGAGCAGCATGTCGCGCCGTTCGCACAGGTCGGCGAGGGCGCGCAGCCACTCGGCCCGCGCGACGTTGATGCCGCCCTCGCCCTGCACGGTCTCGACGATGACCGCGGCGGGCTGGTTGAGCCCGGAGCCCTGGTCCTCCAGGAGCCGCTCGAACCAGAGGAAGTCCGGGACCTGGCCGTCGAAGTAGTGGTCGAACGGCATCGGCGTGCCGTGCACGAGCGGGATGCCCGCACCGGCCCGCTTGAAGGCGTTGCCGGTCACGGCGAGCGAGCCCAGCGACATCCCGTGGAAGGCGTTGGTGAAGGACACGATCGCCTCGCGGCCCTTCACCTTCCGGGCCAGCTTCAGCGCGGACTCCACGGCGTTGGTGCCGGTCGGCCCCGGGAACATGACCTTGTACGGCAGATCGCGCGGCCGCAGGACGAGGTTCTGGAAGGCCTCCAGGAAGGCGCGTTTGGCGGTCGTCGACATGTCGAGGCCGTGGGTGACGCCGTCGCGTTCCAGGTAGTCGATGAGAGCGCGTTTCAACACCGGGTTGTTGTGGCCGTAGTTGAGGGAACCGGCGCCGGCGAAGAAGTCCAGGTATGCGTGTCCGTCCTCGTCGTACATCCGGCTGCCCCGCGCCCGGTCGAAGACGGTGGGCCAGCCGCGGCAGTAGCTGCGCACCTCCGACTCCAGGGTCTCGAAGACGCTCAGGTCCGGCTGGGTGATGGTCACAGCGAATCGCTCCTCGAAGCGTGGGGGGAGAAGGAGATCAGGACAGGGGACCGATGCGGTACAGGACTTCGGGATCGTGCGGTCCGTCGGGGAACTGGCCTGCCTCGAACAGCACTTCGCGCTCGACGGTCGCGCCGTGGCGCGCGGCGTACGAGGTGAAGAGCCGCTCGGAGGCGGTGTTGCCGGGCGTGATGGTGGTCTCGACGGCGGTCAGCCGGTGCTCGTTCTCCTCGGTGACCCGTGCGGTCAGGCCGTCGAGCAGCGCCGCGGCCAGACCGCGCCCGCGGTACGCGCCGTCGACGGCCACCTGCCAGATGAGCAGGGTGCGCGGGCGCTCCGGCCGGACGTACCCGGTGACGAATCCGACCGGCACGCCCTCCGCGTCGCGCGCCACCGCCGAGGTGCCGGCGAAGTCACGGCACCACAGCAGATAGCTGTATGAGGAGTTCAGGTCGAGGGTTCTGGAGTCCTTGGCGATGCGCCAGAGCGCGGCCCCGTCGGCCACCTCCGGACGGTCGATCCGAAGTCCCTCCGGCATTTCCAGGAATTCCGCTTGCAGGTCTGCGTGTGCGGCGGTCATGCGGATTGAATTTACCGAGGGAAAGCTGAAATTGCATCGTCGGCTGGGGTTACGCACGGTGCGCCTGTGTGTTATCACGCGCCCGCGTAGGGCCGTCTGAAATCGGGGAAAGAGGCCCCTGTTTGCCCGGGAAAATGCGGATAAAAAGGATGCGTTGTGGAGTGCGTCACAGCAACGTAATGGCCATGAGATCTGCCCGAATTACGTCGTTTGGCGTTCGCGAAATCTTAGCGTTTAGGGTCTGGAAAACCGGGCAGAAGAATACGGGAAGCTGTGGTGAATTAGTGACGCGATAAGCGGGTGGAGAAGGCCTTGAATTCTCTTCTTTAGTCCGTCCGGTGTTTGAGGACGAGCCCATTGGGCCGATAGCGGGGGTCTGGGGGCGCAGCCCCCAGATACGGGACGGGTAGGGGCGGCGGGGGCGAAAACCCTCCCGGCGACTACCGCCCCCACGCCTCCGCCACAGCCCGCCGAGCCCCCTCCAGGTCCACCGAAAGCCCGGACTCGATGAGCGCGGCGCCCAGTGCCGCGAGGCTGGAGTGGACCACGCCCCGAGTGGCGTCGGGGCCGTAGTGGTTCACGCGGATCATCTCCTTCGCGAGGGCGCCGCCGCCCGCGACGAGCGGCAGCACCGGATCCGCGGCCAGCGCCTTCGCGACCAGCGAGGACGCGTCGACACCGGACGGCGCCCGCAGCGTCGTGGCGACGGGCGCCGCGTCGGACGCCTCGTACACGTACGGCTCCAGCCCGCCGCCCAAGGCGACCGCCCCCGCCCGGGTGGCCGCCGCGGCCGAGGCGTGCCGGGCCATCACCGCGTCGAGCTCTTCACTCTCGATCCGCTCGACGCAGGCCTCCAGCGCCAGCATCTCCAGCTGCGCCGGCGCGTGCAGCAGTGCCTTGCGGCCGCCGTCGACCCACCGCTCCTTCCAGTCCAGCAGCGACAGATACGACCGCCGCGGCGCCGCGGGATTGGCGGCCATCCGCGCCCACGCCCGCTCGCTCACCGACACCGCCGACACCCCGGCGGGCCCGCCCATCGCCTTCTGCGCCCCGATCACGCACAGGTCGACACCCCACGCGTCGGGCAGCACGGGCTCGGCCCCGATCGACGCGACGGCGTCCAGGTAGAACATCGCACCGTGCTCACGCACCACCTCGCCGATCTCCGCGACGGGGTTCGTGTTCCCGGTGGCGGCCTCCGCGTGCACCAGCGACACGAAGTCGATCGACGGATGCTCGGCGAACGCCTCCCGCACCTGCGCGGCGGTGACAGCGGTGTGGAAGGGCACCGCCAGGTCGATCACCGTCGCCCCGCAGTCCCGCAGCCAGTCGCCGAAGGTCTGCCCGTACGGACCGGTGATCACGTTGAGCGCGGTCGTGCCCGGCCCGGCGGTCCCGCGGATGGCACCCTCCAGCGGCAGCAGCGCCTCGCCCTGCATGATCACGACGTCCTGCTCGGTGGCGAGCAGCCGGGCCACGCGGTCCTCGATCGAGGCGAAGCGCGCGGCACTCAGCGGCGCCAGGTCCAGGAAGGGATGGGTCACGGCGGTGCTCTCTTCGCTCACGGGGTCGACAGATCAGAGGGTAACCGGCGCACTCGGGCCCCTCGGACCGGCGACTTCTGAGGCCAGACGGCGCAGCAACCATCGGATTGATTTGAGCAACTCAAACGTTTCCTTATAATCGGAACTCATAGTTCCCCCACAGGAGGTTCCCGTGAACTCGGTCCTCGGACGCCGGACCCGCATTCTGGCCGCCACCACCGCGACGGCCGGGCTGCTGCTCGTGGCCGGCTGTTCCTCGGACAGCGGAGGGGGCAAGACCACCGTCAAGGGGGTCCCCCTGGTCAAGGCGGGCCAGCTCACGACGTGCACCCACCTCCCGTACCCGCCCTTCCAGTCGGAGATCGACGGCAAGGTGCAGGGCTTCGACGTCTCCCTGATCGACCTGGCCGCCAAGGACCTCGGTGTGAAGCAGGTCATCGTCGACACGCCCTTCGAGAACTTCAAGACGGGCGCGTTCCTCAACTCCGAGCAGTGCGACCTCGCCGCGGCCGGCATGACGATCACCGAGGAGCGCAAGAAGAACGTCGACTTCTCCGACCCGTACTTCGAGGCCACGCAGGCCGTCCTGGTCGACAAGAAGAGCGGCGTCACCTCCCTCGCCGACGTGAAGGCGAAGGGCAAGAAGCTCGGCGCCCAGGCGCAGACCACCGGCGAGGAGTACGCGAAGAGCAAGGGCTTCGACCCGGTCTCCTTCGAGTCCTCCGACGCGGTCCTCAGCGGTCTGCGCAGCGGCCAGGTACAGGCCGTCATCATCGACTACCCGGTCGTCCAGGGCTGGCTGAAGGACAAGGCCAACGCCGACGCCTTCAAGGTGGTGGACAACCTCAACACCGGTGAGCAGTACGGCTTCACGGTGAAGAAGGGCAACACCAAGCTGCTCGCCGAGCTCAACAAGGTGATCAAGCAGGCGAAGGCCGACGGCACGTACAAGAAGATCTACGAGCAGTGGATCGGCCCGTACGACGCGTCCGCGGCCACCGCCTCCCCGTCCGCCTCATGAGCGGTGCCGACGCAACTGTCCAGCCCCGCAAGTCCGGCCTGACCCGACGTCAGAAGCGCGCGCTGTCGCGAGGCGCGCAGTACGTCGTGTTCGTCGCGGCCGTGATCGCCTTCGCGGTCACGGCCGACTGGGGACGTCTGAAGAACCAGTTCGCGCAGTGGGACCTGGTCAAGCAGATGTTCCCGGACGTCATCACGCTGGCCCTGAAGAACACCGTGCTCTACACGATGTCCGGCTTCGTCGTCGGTCTCGTGCTCGGCATGGTCATCGCCCTGATGAGACTGTCCCCGGTGGGCCCCTACCGCTGGGTCGCCGGCATCTACATCGAGATCTTCCGAGGCCTGCCCGCCCTGCTGATCTTCGTGTTCGTGGGCGTCGCCGTGCCGTTGGCGTTCCCGGGCACGGAGATCCCCGGCGGCACCTACGGCAAGGTGGCGCTCGCGCTCGGCCTGGTCTCGGCCGCGTACATGGCCGAGACGATCCGCGCGGGCATTCAGGCGGTGCCCAAGGGGCAGATGGAGGCGGCCCGTTCGCTGGGCTTCTCGCACACGCGGGCGATGGTCTCGATCATCATCCCGCAGGCCTTCCGCATCGTGATCCCGCCGCTCACCAACGAACTCGTCCTGCTCTTCAAGGACTCCTCGCTGGTGCTGTTCCTCGGGGTCACCCTGGAGGAGCGCGAACTCACCAAGTTCGGGCGGGACCTGGCGAGCCAGACCGCCAACTCCACGCCGATCCTGGTCGCGGGCCTGTGCTATCTGCTGGTGACGGTGCCGCTCGGTTTCGTCGTACGACGTCTCGAAGCGAAGGCGGGGGAGGCCACCAAGTGAGTACAGGTACTCCAGAGATCCAGGTCCGGGGCCTGCACAAGTCCTTCGGCGACAACGAAGTCCTGCGCGGCATCGACCTGGAGGTCGGACAGGGCGAGGTCGTCTGCGTCATCGGCCCGTCCGGCTCCGGCAAGTCGACCCTGCTCCGGTGCGTGAACCTCCTGGAGGAGCCCACCAAGGGGCAGGTCTTCGTCGGCGGTACGGAGGTCACGCACCCCGACGTCGACATCGACGCCGTACGCCGCCGCATCGGCATGGTCTTCCAGCAGTTCAACCTCTTCCCGCACCTGTCGGTGACCGAGAACCTCACGCTGCCGCAGCGCCGCGTCCTCGGCCGCGACAAGGCGGAGGCCGCGAAGGTCGCCGCCGAGAACCTCCGGCGCGTGGGCCTGTCCGAGAAGGCCGACGCGTACCCGGCCTCGCTCTCCGGTGGCCAGCAGCAGCGCGTCGCCATCGCCCGCGCGCTCGCCATGGGCCCCGAGGTGATGCTCTTCGACGAGCCGACCTCGGCGCTCGACCCCGAGCTCGTCGGCGACGTACTCGCCGTCATGCGGATGCTCGCGAACGAGGGCATGACCATGATGGTCGTCACCCACGAGATGACCTTCGCGCGCGAGGTCGCCGACCGCGTCGTCTTCATGGACGGCGGCGTGATCGTCGAGGACGGCACGCCCGCTCAGGTCATCGGCAACCCGAGCCATGAGCGGACGCGGCACTTCCTGTCCCGGCTCCTCGACCCGGCGATGGCGGATGTGGAGGAAGGGACCCCGGACCAGGTGGGCAAGGGGGACCAGGCCCCGAATTAAGGTGCAGTCCATGAGCGATCGCGCGGTGCTGCACGTGAAGGGACGGGTGCTCGTCGGGCCCGACGACGTCCGGGACGACCTCTGGGTCGTCGGCGGGAGGATCTCGTACGAGCGTCCCGCCGGCGCCCGTGACATCCGCACCGTGGAGGGCTGGGCGCTGCCCGGCCTCGTCGACGCGCACTGCCATGTCGGGCTCGACCACCACGGCCCGGTCCCCGACGACGTCTCCGAGAAGCAGGCGCTGACCGACCGCGAGGCGGGCACCCTGCTGATCCGGGACGCGGGCTCACCCTCCGACACCCGCTGGATCGACGACCGCGAGGACCTCCCGAAGATCGTCCGGGCAGGCCGCCACATCGCGCGCACACGCCGCTACATCCGCAATTACGCGTGGGAGATCGAGCCCGAGGACCTCGTCGCGTACGTCGCCCAGGAGGCCCGGCGCGGTGACGGCTGGGTCAAGCTGGTGGGCGACTGGATCGACCGCGGAACGGGTGACCTGTCGGCCTGCTGGCCGCGCGAGGCCGTCGAGGCGGCCATCGCCGAGGCCCACCGTCTGGGCGCCCGCGTCACCGCGCACTGCTTCGCCGAGGACTCCCTGCGGGACCTGGTGGAGGCCGGCATCGACTGTGTCGAGCACGCGACGGGCCTGACCGAGGACACCATCCCGCTCTTCGCCTCGCATGGTGTCGCGATCGTCCCCACGCTCGTCAACATCGCCACCTTCCCGCAGCTCGCGGCCGGCGGCGAGGCCAAGTTCCCCCAATGGTCCGCGCACATGCGGCGGCTGCACGAGCGGCGCTACGACACCGTGCGCGCCGCGTACGACGCCGGGATCCCCGTGTACGTCGGCACCGACGCGGGCGGCTCCCTCGCGCACGGGCTCGTCGCGGGCGAGGTCGCCGAACTCGTCACCGCGGGCATCCCGCCCGTCGAGGCGCTCTCCGCCACCACGTGGGGTGCGCGGCGCTGGCTGGGGAGGCCGGGGCTCGACGAGGGGGCGCCCGCGGACCTCGTGGTGTACGAGGGGGATCCGCGCGCGGACGTACGGGTGCTGGCGGCTCCGCGCCGGGTGGTGCTGAACGGGCGAGTGGTCGGCTAGGCGTTTGGTCGGTCGGGTCGGTCGGTCCGTCAGCCGGTCAGGTCGGTCAGGTCGGCCGGGTCGGCCGGGTCGGCCGGGTCGGTCTCCGGCGGCCGGTTGACGCTGCGTGACGGGCTGCCGGACCTGCTCGTTATGCACTCCTCTCCGTGCTCCGGCGCGTCAATCGGCGCGTTCGTACAAGGGCAGTTGAGCGGGTGACAACAGGGAACAACCGTGCCGTGAGATTCGAAGACATTCACGGAAACCCCACGTTGGAGTGAAGTCGCGGAAGGTTGCTGACTGTTCACTCTCCGTGCGTAATTCTTGCCGGGTCCCAAGCTTTCTCTTATGGGGGTCCCACCCTTGAACAGCAACAACCTCCGCATGCCCGCACGCCGTTTCGCGGCCACCGCGGCCGCCACCGTCCTCGCCGCCGGTCCCGCGGCGCTGGCCGGCGCGGGCTCCGCTCACGCGACCGCCGACCACGGTCGCGCGAGTGCCGTCGTGCTCCGCGCCGGGCTCGACGTGTCCCTGCTGAACAAGACCGTGAACGTGCCGCTCGCGGTCTCCCTCAACCAGGTGCAGGCGCCGCAGAGCGCCCAGAAGACCGCGTTGACCGCGCGGTTGGACGGTGTCGACGGCGGGCGTCCGTTCAGCGTACTGCGCGCCGACGTCGCCACCGCGAAGGCGACGGTCTCCGCCGGGAAGGCCGAGGGCTACACGAACCTCGCGCATGCCCAGATCCACGTCCCCGGGCTGCCGCTGCTGTCGCTCATCGAGGTCGAGGGGGTGACGTCCAAGGCCACCTGCGAGGCCGGGAAGAAACCCGTCGCCACGGCGAATCTGCTCGGCGGGGTCACGGTCCTCGGCAAGAAGGTGACGCTCTCCGCGGGCGGCCCGACGGAGGTTCAGGTGCCGGGGGTCGGTTCGGTCCGCCTCGACCTCTCCACGACGCAGACCACGTCCCGCACGGCGGCGGCGTCCGCGCTCGAACTCAAGGTGTCCATCAATCCGTTGAAGCTGAATGTGGCCGAGGTGGAGGGGACGTTGACCTTGGCGGGGGCGACGTGTTCGGCGCCCGCTGCTCCGGCGGCGGGCGCGCCGAGCGCCGATCCGGCGTCGGATGTGAAGCCGCAGGGTGCGCCTGCGGAGGCGAACCTCGCGGAGACCGGGGGGAGTTCTCTGACGCCGTACATCGCGGGCGGTGCGGTCGCGTTGTTGGTGACGGGCGGGGGATCGGTCGCGCTGGCGCGCCGCCGTCGGGGCTGAAGTCAGCCCGTCCGGCGTTTGAGGACGAGCGCGTCAGCGCGATACGGGGGTCTGGGGGCGGAGCCCCCGGGGACGGGAAGGGTGGGGGCGGAGGGGGCGAAAAACCCCTCACCGCCCCACCACCGTCACCGCCCGATCCAGAGCCTGCAGGAAACGGTTGACGGTGGCCCGGTCCCGTACCGCCAACCGCAGCCACTCCTCGTCGAGCCCGGGGAACGTGTCCCCGCGCCGCACGGCGAAGCCGAGATCGCGAAGGTGGCGGCGTACGGCGGCGGCACGGGGGAGACGGACCAGCACGAAGGGACCCTCCGCGGGCTCCACGACCCGCAGCCCGTCGGAGGCGAACTCCGCCAGCCCCGCCACGAGATGGGCCCGGTCCGCGGCGACGCGGTGGGCCGCGTGGGCGGCCTCCGCGAGGGCCTGGGAGGACACGCAGGCCTCGGCCGCGGCGAGGGCGGGCGTGGAGACGGGCCACAGAGGCTGCGCCCGCGAAAGGGCGGCGATCGTCTCGGGCTCGGCCAGGACGTACCCGATCCGCAGCCCCGCCAGCCCCCACGTCTTCGTGAGGCTGCGCAGCACGACCAGGCCCGGCACACCCGTCCGCCCGGCAAGAGCTTCCCGCTCACCCGGCACGGCGTCCATGAACGCCTCGTCGACGACCAACGTCCGCCCGGGCCGGGCGAGTTCGGCGATCGACTCGGCCGGATGCAGCACCGACGTCGGGTTGGTCGGATTGCCGATCACGACCAGGTCGGCGTCCTCGGGGACGGCCGCCGGATCGAGCCGGAAACCGTCCTCCTCCCGCAGCAGGACACGGCCGACGGTGTGACCGGCGTCCCGAAGCGCCGCCTCGGGCTCGGTGAACTGCGGGTGCACGACGACGGGTTGACGCACCTTCAGGGCGCGCGCGAGCAGCACGAACGCCTCGGCCGCGCCCGCCGTGAGCAGCACCCGCTCCACGGGCAGCCCGTGCCGCGCCGCCACCGCGGCCCGCGCGGCCCGCGCGTCCGGGTAGGCCGCGAGCCCGGTCAGCGACGCGGCGATCCGCTCGCGCAGCCACGCCGGAGGCGTGTCCGCGCGGACGTTCACGGCGAGATCGGTGAGCACGGAGCCGTCGTCACGCACCTCGGCGTCCCCGTGGTGCCGCAGATCGTGCGCGTCACCGCCCTCGCGCGTGTCCTCAGTGCGCATGGGAGTGGGAGGGCGCATGACCACCGTGGTGGTGCCCGTGGTGTCCGTCGTGGTGGTGACCGTCGTCGTCCGGGTGGAAGTGCGGCTGCTGGGGCAGCCCCACCTTGTCCTCGAAGCCCGGCAGCGCGATGCGGTAGACGCAGGAGTCGCAGTTCATCCGCAGGTCGCCCTTGACCGCCTCCCGGTAGCGCTCCATGACCAGGTCGAGCAACTCCGGCTCCGGGCCGATGACATCGGCGGAGCGCACCTCGACCTCCGGGTGCGCGGCGGCCCAGCCCTCGGTCTGCTGCCGCACCCGGTCCGGGAGGATCCCGGTGAAGAGGAAGTAGGGGAGGACGACGACGCGGCGCGCGCCCAGCTTCACGCAGCGGTCGAGCCCGGACGGTACGTCGGGAGCGGCCAGCGACACGAAGGCGGTCTCCACGCCCGCGTAACCCCGGCCCTCCCACAGCAGTCGCGCCGCCTTCAGCACCTCGGCGTTGGCATCCGGGTCGGTGGACCCGCGCCCGACGAGCAGCACGGTCACATCGGCCCGGTCCTCCGGCGTACGGGCCGTGCCGCCGAGCGCCTCGTCGAGCCGTCGCTCCAGGACGGCCAGCAGCGACGGATGCGGGCCCAGCGGACGCCCGTACGTGTAGGAGATCCCGGGGTGCCGCTCCTTCTCGCGGGCCAGCGCCGCCGGGATGTCCCCCTTGGCGTGCCCGGCGGACACCAGCATCAGCGGTACGGCGGCGAAACGTCGTACCCCCTGCTCGACCAGCTCGGTCACGGCGTCGCCCAGCGGCGGCGGCGACAGCTCGATGAAACCGCCCGTGACGGGCAGTTCGGGGTGACGGCGCCCCAACTCCCGTACGAAGTCGCGGAAGGCCTCGGCTCCGGCCTCGTCCCGGGTGCCGTGTCCGGCGATGAGCAGGGCGGGGGCAGGGGTGGTCACGATTTCTCCTTAGCGGCCTGTGCGGTCTTGGCGGCCTGTGAAACGGGGTGGTACAGCAGGGCGTTGAGCGCGGCGGCGGCGACCGCCGAGCCGCCCTTCTCGGACACGTTGCTGACAGCGGGCAGCCCGCTCTCGCGCAACGCCGCCTTGGACTCGGCCGCCCCGACGAAACCGACGGGCAGACCGATGACGAGCGCCGGATCGGCGTCCAGGGTCAGCAGCTCCTCCAGGGCGGTCGGCGCACAGCCGATCACCCACAGCGCGCCGGGCCCGACATCCTCGTACGCGAGCCGGATCGCGTGTGCCGAACGGGTCAGACCGGGGCCCGACTCGGCGTCCTTGAGGCGGCAGACGGTGTCGCGGCGCGTGATGCCCGCCGCGACCATCTCCACGTCCACCACGACGGGCGCCCCGGCGTGCAGCGCGGCATGGGCCCGCTCCAGGGCGCGCTCGTCGGTGACGAGGTCCGTCGCGTAGTCGAGGTCGGCCGCGGAGTGGATGACCCGCTCCACGACCGCGCGCGTCAGTGGCGCGAAGTGCGAGGTGTCCAGGCGGGCGCGCAGCCGCCGGAAGGACTCCTGCTCGATGGGGTGCACGACCCGGGTCTCCGGGAACACCTGGCTCACTTGGGCTCCTCCTGCCAGCGGTAGCCGCGCGGCGTCACCATGCGGCCGGCGATCTCACGGGTCGCCGTGTTGCCCACGGTCACGACGGTCATCATGTCCACCGTCGCCGGATCGAGTCCCGCGAGTGTGCTGAGACGGCTGGATTCGTCCGCCCGCGATGCGTTCCGTACGACACCCACGGGCGTCGTCGGCTCCCGGTGCTCCGCGAGGATCGCGAGCGCCTTGGGAAGCTGCCAGTCCCGGCCCCGGCTGCGCGGGTTGTAGAACGTCACGACGATGTCGGCCTCGGCCGCCGCCCGTACCCGCCGCTCGATGACCTCCCACGGGGTGTGCAGGTCGGAGAGGCTGATCGACACGTGGTCGTGCCCGAGGGGCGCGCCCAGGATCGCACCGGCCGCGAGCGCGGCCGTCACGCCCGGCACACCGACCACGTCGATGTCGTCGGACGCCTCGGCCAGCGCGGGCGACGCCATCGCGTACACCCCCGCGTCCCCGCTCCCGATCAGCGCGACGGCCTGCCCCCGCCGGGCCTGAGCCACCGCCGTACGCGCCCGCTCCTCCTCGGCACCGAGCCCCGACTCCAGGATCCGGGTGCCGGGGCGCAGCAGATCGCGGATCTGGTCGACGTACTGGTCGAGCCCGACGAGCACGGACGCCCGCCGCAACTCCGCCTTCGCACGGGGCGTCAGCAGATCACGGGCGCCGGGCCCGAGGCCCACGACCGCGAGCCGTCCGCGCGCCACCCTGCGCACCACCGCACAGGTCGCCATCGCGGGCTGCCCGTCCGCGCGCGCCGACTTCCGCTTGGGGACCAGGAGTTCACCGCCGCCCACGAGCGCCGCGGCCTCCGCCACGGACGGCGTCCCGACAGCGGCGAGCGGCGCGTCCGAGGGGTTCGGCACGTCCACCTCCGCCAACTCCTCGGCGGTGTACGTCACCACGGGCACCCCGAGCCGCCCGGCCGCCCCGACGATGCCGGGCTCATCGGCCTTGGCGTCGACGGTGGCGAGCTCGGCGACGGACTTCGGTGACAGCCCGGCGTCCCGGAGGGCCTCTTCGACGAGCCCGAGGACCTCGTCGACAGGCGCGTCCTTGGAGGCGCCGACACCGACGACGAGGGAGGGCGGGCGGAGGACCACTTCTTGGTCCGCGGATTCAAGGATGCGGTCGGAAATGCGAAGGATGGCGGTGCCTTGCTGTGCCGGGCTCCCCACATTCGAAGGCAGCGCGGGCAGAGGCCAGCTCAACTCCGCCTCCAGCGCGACGGGTTCCCCGTCCAGCATGGCCCGAGAAACCCCCGCCACATCCCCCTCCACAGGGAACCCGAGCGTATCCAGCCCCGGCACCCCGACGGAGTCGGTCGCGGTCGTCACGACGGGCTCGGCCCCGAGCAACTCGCCCACTTCCCGGGCGAGTTCATTGGCTCCTCCCCCGTGCCCCCCGACGAGGGACACGGCAAAGCGCCCCGCCTCGTCGACACACACGACCCCGGGGTCGGAGACCTTGTCGGAAAGCAGCGGCGCCACAAGACGCACCACCGCTCCCGTGGCGAGGAAGCACACCAGCTGGTCGCACTCCGCGAACGCGGCCCGCACGGCATCCCCGACGGACCCGTCGTACACACGCGCACGGGTGGGCCAAGCCGCGGCCAGCCGGTCACGGGCAGCCGCGCCCGCCGCCGTGGCGGAAATCAGGCCGATCACTGGGGGACTCCTTCGGTACGGGCCGGAGGACGGACGCCCCACAGCAGAAAAACGGGATTGGTGGCCGCGAGCCGGGTGACGTCACCCGGCAGCGGCGCGAGCCGGGAGGACTGCAACAGCACGCCGTCGCAGTCGAACCCGGCCCCGGTGAGCGCGCTTCGGGCAGCGGGAACCCGGTCGAGCGCGGCCATGGCGATGACGACCGCGCGCCGGGCCCGCCGCGCGCAGGTCGTGACGATGGCGGGCAGTTCGCGCCCGCCGCCGCCGATGAAGACCGCGTCCGGATCGTCCAGGTCGGACAGCACGGTGGGCGCGGCCCCGTGCACGACCTGTACGTCCACGCCGTGCGCCGCGGCGTTGGCGCGGATCCGCTCGACCCCGTCCCGCGTCTTCTCGATCGCGGTGACGGCGGCGCCGAACCGCGCGCACTCGACGGCGACGGACCCGGAGCCCGCGCCCACGTCCCAGATCAGCTCGCCGAGGCGCGGCCCGATCCGGGCCAGCGCGAGCGCCCGTACCTCGAACTTGCTGATCATCGAGTCGCGGTGGGTGAACTCGCTCTCGTCCAGGGCCCATCGGCCGGGCCCGGACGGCGGCCCGGCGACGGTTCGTACGGGCGCGAGGGCACGCGACTCGTCCAGACAGAGGACGACGCTCACCGCCGTACCCCAGTCACGGGCCGCGGCCTCGGCGGGCGTGACCCGCTCCACACGCTCGTGCTCGGGGTCGCCCAGGGCGCTCGCCACGACGAGGACCCGCTCGCCGGTGCGGTACGCGAGGGCGGCGCCCAGCTCGGCGGGCCCGGAGCCGGGGCCGGTCAGCACGGCCACCTTCGGGTGGGACCGGCAGACCTGGACAGCCGTGCGCAGATCACGCCCATGCGCGCTCACCACCACCGCGTCGTCCCAGGGCAGCCCCAGCCGCGCGAAGGCGGTGGCCACGGACGAGACACCGGGACGGACATCCAGCCTCTCCGGTCCGAACCGCTCGGCCAGCGCCCGCACGATCCCGAAGAACCCGGGGTCTCCGGAGGCGAGAACCACCACCCGGCCCTGCTTCTCCCCTTTTTTCAGGTATTGCTCGATCGAGTCCAGGGCGGGAGCCAGCGGCCCGAGCACGATCCGCTCCACCGCGTCCGGCAGCCGCGCGGCCGCCAGATGGCGCCGGGCACCCACGACGAGCCCGGCCTCGGCAAGAGCGGACGTGGCATCCGCGGGCAGCGGCGCCCCCGTCCCCGTACCGACGACCGTGATCACGACGGACTGCCCTTCCGCGCCGCACGCAGCTCCGCGCGCGCCTGCGGGTCGGCCTTGCGGAACCCGTGGAAGTGACCGGGGTGGTAGAGGTGCGAGCGCGTGCCGCTCGCGTCGAGCGCCGGGCCGACGAGGAAGAGGGTGTGCTTCCAGAGCTTGTGCTCCTTGACCGTCTCCTCGAGCGTCTCGATCGTGCACTTCACGACCAGCTCCTCCGGCCAGGTCACCTGGTAGGCGACCACGACCGGCGTGGACGTCGGATAGCCGCCCTCCAGCAGCTCCCGTACGAGCTGCCCGCTGCGGGCGGCCGACAGGAACAGCGCCATCGTCGTCCCGTGCCGGGCGAACTCGCGCACCTCCTCCCCGGGCGGCATCGGCGTCTTGCCGCCGCCGAGCCGGGTGAGGATCACGGACTGCGCGACCTCGGGAATCGTCAGCTCGCGCTGCGCGAGCGCGGCCACGGCGGAGAAGGAGGAGACACCCGGGATGATCTCGGTCTCGACCCCGATGTCCGTGCACCGGTCGAGCTGCTCCTGCGTACCGCCCCACAGTGCCGGGTCGCCGGAGTGGATCCGGGCCACCTTCAGCCCTTCCTCCGCGGCCCGCTCGTACACGGCGACGACGTCCTCAAGGGACATCGTGGCGGAATCCAGGATCTCCGCGCCCTCGCGCGCGTGGTCGAGGACCTCGGCCTGCACCAGGCTGGCCGCCCAGATCACGACGTCGGCCTCGGCGATGGCGCGCGCGGCGCGGAACGTCAGCAGGTCGGCGGCGCCGGGGCCTGCACCGACGAAGGTCACCTTGCCGGTGGGGGCATCGGCCATGGGAATCGGTCCTCTCCTACAAAAAATGCGAGTGCTACGAAAAGTCGGGGGTACGGGGCCGTCGGACGTGCGCGAACGGGGGCTGATCGGATAGCAAGGGCGTATGGCGGTCCTCGTCGCGCTCGGCGCGTTCCTGATGACGCTGGCCGGCGGCTGGACGGCACAGCGAGTCACCGACCGCCGCCATCTGGTCCTCGGCCTTGCGGGTGGCCTGATGCTGGGCGTGGTGGGCCTGGATCTGCTGCCGGAGGCACTGAGAGCGGCGGGCGACGAGGTCTTCGGCGTACCGGCCGCGCTGCTGCTGTTCGTCGTCGGCTTCCTGCTGGCCCATCTGGTGGAACGCCTGCTGGTCGCGCGCCAGGCCGCGCACGGCGGCGAGGAGAACAACGGAGGACGCGCGCCCGAGGTGGGCCTGACGGCGGCCGCCGCGATGGTCGGGCACAGTGCGATGGACGGCGTCGCGATCGGCGCCGCCTTCCAGGTGGGCGGCGGTATGGGCCTGGCGGTCGCCCTCGCGGTGATCGCCCACGACTTCGCGGACGGCTTCAACACCTACACGATCACGAGCCTGTACGGGAACGCCCGGCGCAAGGCGATCATGATGCTCGTCGCGGACGCCGCGGCCCCCGTGGTCGGTGCGGCCTCCACCCTCTTCTTCACCATCCCGGAGCAACCGCTCGGCTGCTATCTCGGCCTCTTCGGCGGCGTACTCCTGTACCTCGCCGCCGCCGAGATCCTCCCCGAGGCGCACCACGTGCACCCCGCCCGCTCGACCCTGCTGTGCACGGTCGCGGGCGTGGGCTTCATCTGGCTGGTGGTCGGCCTCGCGGCCTGATCCGTCTCCTGGACCGCTCACAGTTTCCCGCCGCGTCCGCCGTCGCGCGGGGCGGGCGCGATGAGCGTGGAGAGGTAGGGGAGCGGCCCTTCGTCGAGCTCGGCCGCGGGCCGGATGGACTCGTCCTCGAGGCCGAGCGCGGACCCCCACACGGCGTTGTCGAGCCGCCCGGTCTCGCGCAGCGCCTCCGCGACCTCCCGCGCCTGCCGCCCGAACTTGTACGCGACGACCGTGCCGGGCCCGTTGAGAGCGTCCTTGAGCACAGCGGCGCCGGCGGTGACGGGCACGAGGGTCAGCGGCTCGGTGCCTTCGGTGAGAACAGCCCCGGACCGGGCGGCGAGATCCTGCATGGCGGTGATGCCGGGCACGGTCTCGATCACCGTGCCCGGGACGAGTTCGCCGATGGTCTGCGCGAGATAGGTGAACGTGGAGTACACATTGGGGTCGCCGATGGTGGCGAACGCGACGGTCGCGTGCGCCCGCAGCAGCCGGGCGACCCGCTGACCCGCCGCGTCCCAGGCGGCCTCGCGCCGCCCCCGGTCGGTCCGCTCGTTGAGCGCGAACACGACCCGTACGACCTTGTCCTCGGGCACGTAGTGCAGGACGGTCGCCTCGGCGCGCCCCCGCTCTCCGGTGTCCATCACGGGTACGACGACGACCTCGGCGGTCCGCAGAGCGTTGACGCCCTTGACGGTCACCAGCTCCGGGTCACCGGGCCCGACCCCGACTCCGATCAGCTTGCTGCTCATGACGTCAGGCACCTCTCTACAAACCGACGGGCCACACCGGGCTCGGACGCCCAGTGCGTGTGCAGATAACTCGCGTGCACACCTTGCTGTACGAAACCTTCGACCCGCCGCTCCGGGGCGCGCACACCCCACGCGGCAGCCGCCCCCGCGCCGGGCTCGACGACAGTCCGGTGGAACTCGTGCCCGCGCATCCGTGTACCGGCGGCGGCCAGCACACTGTCGGACACGGCGACGGCGTCCCGATAGCCCAGCGTGAGCCGCTCGCTCATCCGGGCCGTGGCGTCGAGCACCCCGCACATGGGCTGCCCGTCGAGCTCGCGGGAGAGATAGAGCAGCCCGGCGCACTCGGCGGCGACGGGCGCGCCACTCGACGCCAGCTCGGCAACGGCCTTCCTGAGCGGCTCATTGGCCGACAGCTCGGGCGCGTACACCTCCGGGAACCCACCACCGATGACCAACCCACCCGTTCCTTCGGGCAGTTGCTCGTCCCGGAGGGGGTCGAAGGCGACAACTTCGGCTCCGGCGGCGGCAAGCAGTTCGGCATGCTCGGCGTAGGAGAAGGTGAAGGCGGCTCCGCCCGCGATGGCAACGCGGGGGACTTTCAGCCCGTCGTGGGGGTCCCCCCGCTCATGGGGGTCCCCCCGCTCGAGCGAAGTCGAGAGTGGGGGAGAAGTCGAGAGTGGGGGAGTTCGAGGACGAGGCCGTTCAGGCCGATACAGGGGTCTGGGGGCGGAGCCCCCGGGTTCGGGAATGGGAAGGGGCGGCGGGGGCGCTGCATCCATCAGCGGTTCCGCCGCGGGCCGCACCACCTCACCCGCATCCCAAGCCGCACCCGACAACGAAGGCGCACTGCGCGCCAGCGCGAGCAGAGCATCCAGATCGCACCCACCCCGCACATGCGAGGCCATGGCGGCAACCGCGTCGACGGCGTCGGCCCCCCGCTCGGCAACGGGCACCAGCCCGAGATGCCGAGACGGCGTCCCCATCTGCGAGGCGCGCCGCAAGGCGCCGAGCACCGGCACCCCGGACTCGTCCAGCGCCTCCCGAAGCAACTCCTCATGCCGATCGGACGCGACCTTGTTGAGGATCACCCCGGCAACCCGCACCTCGGGATCCCACGAGGCAAACCCATGCACCAGCGCGGCGACGGACCGCGACTGCGACGACGCGTCCACCACCAGCACCACAGGCGCCCGGAGCAGCTTCGCGACATGGGCGGTGGAGGCCAGCTCCCCCTGCCCCGCGGCCCCGTCGTACAGCCCCATCACGCCCTCGACGACCGCGAGATCGCAGCCTTGCGCCCCATGCGCGAACAGCGGCGCGATCAGCTCCGCCCCGCACAGATAGGCGTCGAGATTCCGCCCCACCCGCCCGGTGGCGAGCGCGTGGTACCCGGGGTCGATGTAGTCGGGCCCCACCTTGTGCGGGGACACGGCAAGCCCCCGCGAGGCGAAGGCCGCCATCAGTCCCGTGGCAACGGTGGTCTTGCCGCTGCCCGAAGAGGGCGCGGCAATGACCAGCCGGGGGACGGACGTCGAGGACATCATGACGGCATCACCACTCGATGCCCCTCTGGCCCTTCTGGCCGGCGTCCATCGGGTGCTTGACCTTGGACATGTCCGTCACGAGATCGGCGAACTCGACCAGCTTCTCCGGGGCGTTACGACCGGTGATCACGACATGCTGAGTCCCCGGCCGGTCCCGCAGCACGGCCACGACCTCATCGACATCCACCCATCCCCAGTGCATGGGGTAGGCGAACTCGTCGAGGACATACAGCTGGTACGTCTCGGCGGCGAGGTCCCGCTTGACCTGCTCCCACCCCTCGCGGGCCTTCTCCTCGTTGTCCATCTGGGAGTCGCGCTGGACCCAGGACCAGCCCTCGCCCATCTTGTGCCAGTCGACGGAGCCGCCCTCACCGCTGGCGCCCAGTACCCGCAGCGCGTTCTCCTCGCCGACCTTCCACTTCGCCGACTTGACGAACTGGAACACCCCGATGGGCCACCCCTGATTCCAGGCACGCAGGGCCAGCCCGAAAGCGGCCGTGGACTTGCCCTTCCCGACCCCCGTGTGCACCACGACCAGGGGACGATTGCGTCGCTGACGCGTCGTCAGACCGTCGTCCGGCACGACACTCGGCTGTCCCTGAGGCATTACGCGGCCCTCCTGTTGTTGCCCTGTACGTCCCTGACCAGCCCGGCGATGGAATCGGCCCGCAACTCGTCCAGCGTCACCGCGGTACCGCCCAGCTCACCCGCGAGCTGCCCCGCGAGCCCGAGCCGTACCGGCCCCGCCTCGCAGTCGACGACCACGGACGCGACCCCGTCGGCCGCGAACAGCCGCGCCGCACGCCCGGCCAGCGCGACGGGCTCCGGCCCGCCGGTGGCCCGTCCGTCCGTCACGACCACGACCAGCGGCCGCCGCGCCGCGTCCCGCAGCCGCTCGACCCGCAGCACCTCGTGCGCGCGCAGCAGCCCGGTCGCGAGCGGCGTCCGCCCACCCGTGGGCAGCGACTCCAGCCGCGCGGCGGCCGCGTCCACCGACGAAGTCGGCGGCAGCGCCACCTCGGCCGCGGACCCGCGGAAGGTCACGAGCCCCACCTTGTCCCGCCGCTGATACGCGTCGAGCAGCAGCGACAGCACCGCACCCTTCACGGCGCTCATCCGCTGCCGCGCCGCCATCGACCCGGAGGCGTCCACGACGAAGAGCACGAGGTTGCCCTCACGCCCCTCCCGGGTGGCCTGCCGCAGATCGTCCCGCCGTACGACGAGACCGCGCCCCGACCGCCCGCGCGCCCGCTGATGCGGCGCCGCCGCCTGCACGGTCGCCGCCAAGTGCAGCTTGGTGAGCGTCCCTCGGGGCCGTCGCGATCCGGTCGTCCGCCCGTGCTCGGTCCGCGCCCGCGAACGCCGGCCGGCGGCACCCTCCCCGAGCCCGGGCACGCTCAGCACCTTCGTGCGAAAGGGTTCGGCGGCCCGTACGGGAGACTGCTCGCCGCCGCCCTGCGCGGCAGGCGCCTGTCCGTCCTCCGAGGGCTCGCCCTGGGCCGGGACGTCACCGGCGGGGGAGTCGCCCTCCGGCCCGTCCTGCGGCGGCTGCCCGCCCCCACCGGGCCCGTCCGGATCCGGATCGTCGTCGTTCTCGTCCTGCCCGCCGAACTCCTCCAGCGTCTCGTCGAGCTTGTCCTCGTCGAGACCGGGAGCGTCGAAGGGATTGCGCCGCCTGCGGTGCGGCAGCGCGAGCAGCGCCGCCTGTCGCACATCCTCTGCGAGCACCTCGGTCCGCCCCGCCCATGCGGCGAGCGCGGTCGCGGTCCGGGCCATGACGATGTCGGCCCGCATCCCGTCCACCTCGAAGGCCGCACAGGTCGCCGCGATCTGCCGCAGCGCCGGGTCCCCGAGCCGCACCGACGGCAACAGCTCCCGAGCCGCCACGATCCGGGCCCGTACGGCGGACTCCTCGTCGGCCCAGCGTGCGGCGAAGCCCTCCGGATCGTCGTCGTACGCCAGCCTGCGCCGGACGACCTCGACCCGCTGATCGGGCTCCCGCGAGGCCGCGACCTCGACGGTCAGCCCGAACCGGTCCAGCAACTGCGGCCGCAGCTCGCCCTCTTCGGGGTTCATGGTCCCGACCAGCAGGAAGCGCGCGGCATGCCGTACGGAGACGCCCTCGCGCTCGACGTACGAGGCACCCATCGCGGCCGCGTCCAGCAGCAGGTCGACCAGGTGGTCGTGGAGAAGGTTGACCTCGTCGACGTACAGGATTCCGCGGTGCGCGTCGGCCAGCAGCCCCGGCTCGAAGGCCTTCACGCCCTCCGCGAGGGCCCGCTCGATGTCGAGGGCGCCGACGAGCCGGTCCTCGGAGGCGCCGACGGGCAGCTCGACCATGCGCGCGGGTCGCCGCACGCCCGGCCCGACCTCGTGCGGTCCGTCCGGGCACGCCGGATCGGGCGACCCGGGCGCACACGAGAAGCGGCACCCGGCGACGACGTCCACCTCCGGGATGAGGGCCGAAAGGGCGCGTACGGCAGTGGACTTGGCCGTGCCCTTCTCGCCGCGCACCAGCACGCCGCCGACGGCGGGCGACACGGCGTTCAGCAGCAGCGCGAGCCGCAGGTCGTCCTGGCCGACCACGGCCGTGAACGGAAACGGGGTACTCACTGGTCGTCGCCCTCCAAGTCGCCTTCGAGCTCCAGATAGGTGGCGCGCAGCCGCTCCAGCGTGTCCGCGTCCGGCTCGGCCCACAGCCCGCGGTCGGCGGCTTCGAGGAGTCGTTCCGTGATGCCACGCAGCGCCCACGGGTTGGACTTCTTCATGAAGTCCCGGTTCTCCGCGTCGAAGACGTACTCGGCGCTGAGCTTCTCGTACATCCAGTCGTCCACGACCCCGGCCGTGGCGTCGTACCCGAAGAGGTAGTCGACGGTCGCCGCCATCTCGAAGGCGCCCTTGTAGCCGTGCCGCCGCATCGCCGCCATCCAGCGCGGGTTGACGACCCGGGCGCGGAACACGCGGTGCGTCTCCTCGCCGAGGGTGCGGGTCTTCACCTGGTCGGGTACGGCCGAGTCACCGACGTACGCTTCCGGGCTCGCCCCGGTCAGATGCCTGACCATCGCGACCATGCCGCCGTGGTACTGGAAGTAGTCGTCCGCGTCGACGAGGTCGTGCTCGCGGGTGTCGACGTTCTTCGCGGCGACGGCGATGCGCTTGAACGCGGTCTCCATGTCGCCGCGCGCCGCCCGCCCGTCGAGCCCGCGCCCGTAGGCGTAGCCGCCCCACACCGCGTACACCTCGGCGAGGTCGGCGTCGGAGCGCCAGTTGCGCGCGTCGATGAGCGGCAGCAGACCGGCGCCGTACGCGCCCGGCTTGGAGCCGAAGATACGGGCCGTGGCGCGCCGCCGGTCGCCGTGCTCGGCGGTGTCCTCGTCGGCGTGCTTGCGGACGTAGTTCTGGTCGGCGGGCTCGTCCAGCTCGGCCACCGCCCGCACCGCGTCGTCGATGAGACCCACGACGTGTGGGAACGCGTCCCGGAAGAAGCCGGAGATACGGACCGTCACATCGATGCGGGGGCGCCCGAGTTCGGCCGGTGGCACGATCTCGAAGCCGTTCACCCGGCGCGACGCGTCGTCCCACACCGGGCGGCAGCCGAGCAGCGCGAGGATCTCCGCGATGTCGTCGCCCTGGGTGCGCATGGCGGAGGTGCCCCAGACGGTGAGGCCGACGGACGTCGGGTACTCGCCGGTGTCCTGGAGGTAGCGCTGGACGAGGGAGTCCGCGAGGGACTGCCCGACTTCCCAACTGAGCCTGGAGGGGATCGCCTTGGGGTCGACGGAGTAGAAGTTACGGCCGGTCGGCAGGACGTTGACGAGCCCACGGGTCGGCGATCCGGACGGGCCCGCCGGGACGTAACCGCCGTCGAGAGCCTTGAGGATGTGGTCGATCTCGTCCGTCGTCCGGGCGAGGCGCGGCACGACCTCACGGCAGGCGAACTCCAACACCGCGACGGCATCGGGAAGTTCGGTGCCCAGCACCTCGCGTACGAGAGCGGGGACGGCGGCCGTCTCCCAGCCGCGCTCCTCCATGCCCTCCGCGACCCGGCGGCACAGCTGCTCAAGGAGGTCGATCGCGTCGGCCGCCGTACGGGCAGGACCCTCGACGAGGTCCGTCAGCTCGACCGGCACCTTCACGGGCGCACCCGGCTCGGCGAGCAACTCCTTCTCGACCAGCCCGAAATGGGCCGCCATCGAGGCCCGCAGACCCGGCAGGGCGTTCGCCTGGCCGCCCCACACCTGCGAGGCGCGCAGCACGGCCAGCACGAGGTTCACGCGCGGCTCGGCCTCCGGGCCGCCGCCGAGAATGTGCAGGCCGTCCCTGATCTGCACGTCCTTGATCTCGCAGAGATAGCCGTCGATGTGCATGACGAACTCGTCGAAGTCACCGTCGTCCGGCTGCTCGTCGACATGCAGGTCGTGGTGGAGTTCCGCCGCCTTGACGAGGGTCCAGATCTGGGCGCGGACCGCCGGGGCCTTCGTCGGGTCCAGGTCGGACACGAGGGCGTACTCGTCGAGAAGCTGCTCCAGCTTCGCCAGATCGCCGTAGGTGTCCGCGCGCGCCATCGGCGGCACGAGGTGGTCGACGACCGTGGCGTGACCGCGGCGCTTGGCCTGGGTGCCCTCACCGGGGTCGTTGACGATGAAGGGGTAGATGAGCGGGAGTTCGCCGAGGACGGCGTCGGGTGCGCAGCCGCCGCTGAGCCCGAGTCCCTTGCCCGGCAGCCATTCCATCGTGCCGTGCTTGCCCATGTGGACGATCGCGTCGGCGCCGAACGAATTGTCCAGCCACCTGTACGCCGCCATGTAGTGGTGCGACGGCGGCATGTCCGGGTCGTGGTAGATCGCGATCGGGTTCTCGCCGAAGCCGCGCGGCGGCTGGATCATCACGACGACGTTCCCGAACTGGAGCGAGGCCAGGACGATGTCGTCGCCGTCGACGTAGAGGGAGCCCGGCGGCTCGCCCCACGCCTCGAGCATGCCGTTGCGCAGCTCGGGGTCGAGCTCGTCGAACCAGGCCCGGTAGTCGGCGAGCGGCACGCGCGCGGGGGCGGCGGCGAGCTGCTCCTCGGTGAGCCATTCGACGTCGTGGCCACCGGCGTTGATGAGCCGGTGGATCAGCTCGTCGCCGTTGTCGGGGTGCCCCTCGACGACGTACCCGGCGTCCCGCAGCGCGTCGAGGACACGTACGGCCGAGGCGGGGGTGTCGAGGCCGACCGCGTTGCCGACCCGCGAGTGCTTGGTCGGATAGGCGGTGAAGACGAGCGCGAGCTTCTTGTCCTCGTTCGGCTTGTGCTTCAACCGGGCGTGGCGTACGGCGATTCCGGCGACGCGCGCGGCCCGCTCGGGGTCGGCGACGTACACCGGGACGTCGTCCGGACCCTGCTCCTTGAAGGAGAAGGGGACCGTGATGAGACGGCCGTCGAACTCCGGGATGGCTACCTGCATCGCCGCGTCCATGGGGGAGAGGGCGGCGTCCGACGCGTCCCAGGCATCCTTGGACGAGGTAAGGCAGAGCCCTTGCAGGACAGGGACGTCGAGGTCGGCGAGCGCGCCGATGTCCCAGGCCTCCTCGTCGCCGCCCGCGGACGCCTGCGAGGCGTGCGTGCCGCCCGCCGCGAGCACGGTGGCGACCAGCGCGTCGGCCTTCCCGAGGATCTCGTACAGACCCGCGTCCGCGCCGCGCAGCGAACCGCAGTACACGGCAAGGGCGTTGGCGTCCCGCGCCTCGATCGCGTCGCACAGCGTGTCCACGAAGGCCGTGTTGCCGGACAGCTCGTGGGCCCGGTAGAAGAGCACGCCGATGGTCGGGCGGCCCTCGACGAAGGCGCGCTCGCCGTGGACGCCGTACTCGGGCATCTTGTGCGGCTCGGTGAAGCCCTCACCGGTCAGCAGCACGGTGTCGGAGAGGAAGCGGGACAGCTCGGTCAGGTTCTCGGGGCCGCCCTCGACGAGATAGCGCAGCGCCTCCGCGACGACGCCCGCCGGAACCGACGACTCGGCCATCAACTCCGCGTCCGGGACGGTCTCGCCGCCCAGCAGCACGGTCGGGATGCCGGACGCCTTCAAGAAGGCGAGCCCGTCCTCCCAGGCCCGCTTGCCGCCCAGCAGCCGTACGACGGCGATGTCCGCGCCCTCGACGAGCGCGGGCAGCTCGGCAGCCACGTCCACCCGGGTCGGATTGCCGATCCGGTACGGGGCGCCGGAGGCACGGGCCGCCAGCAGATCCGTGTCGGCGGTCGACAACAACAACACTGTGCTCATGCGGGCGCTCCCGGTGGAATGAAAGGCAGTCCTGACGGCGCGCCCGACTCGATGAGCCGCCACAGCGCGTCCGTGTCCGCGTGTTCCTCGATCAGATCGCCGAGCCGGTCGAGCTGCTCCTCGCGCAGCGCCGCGAACGACGTGTCGGCGGCCGGCACGAAACGACGGCCCGCGGCGGCCGCCACCTCGCGCAGGAAGGCGCGCCGGAATCCGTCCGACTCCAGCGAGCCGTGCCAGTGCGTGCCCCAGACGGCGCCGACCCGGCAGCCGTCCAGGCTGTGTCCATTGTCATCAGAGATGAACGCGTCCCCGCCGGTGACTTCGGCGATGCCGTGGTGGATCTCGTACCCGTCGACGTGCTCGCCGAGGGCCTCTCCGACGGGCCGGGTGAGGGTCTTCTCGCGCGCGAACCGCACGCGCACGGGCAGCAGTCCGAGCCCGTCCACATGGCCTTGGCGGCTTTCCACCTCGTCCTCGATGTGTTCGCCGAGGATCTGGAAGCCGCCGCAGATGCCCAGGACGGGACGCCCTTCCGCGGCCCTTCTGGAGAGGGCGTCCGCAAGGCCGCGCTCGCGCAGCCACTGCAGCGCCTTCACCGTCCCCCGGGTCCCCGGTACCACGACGAGGTCGGCGTCGGCCAGCTCCTCGGCCCGGTCCACGAACCGCACGACGACACCCGGCTCGGCGGCCAGCGCGTCCACGTCCGTGAAGTTGGACATCAGCGGGATCGCGCAGACGGCGACGCGCAGCACGTCCTCGCCGACGGGGGCACTCACCGCGGACTCGCGGACCGTCCCGCGCAACGACACCCGCAGCCCGTCCTCCTCGTCGATGCCCAGGCCGTGCTGGAAGGGCAGGACGCCGTACGAGGAACGCCCGGTGAGGTCCCGGAGCATGTCGAGGCCCGGCTCCAGCAGCGAGACGTCGCCGCGGAACTTGTTGACCAGGAACCCGGCGACGAGTGCCTGATCCTCGCGGGACAGCAGCGCGACGGTCCCGAAGAACGAGGCGAAGACGCCGCCACGATCGATGTCACCGACGACGAGCACGGGAAGCCGGGCATTGCGGGCGATCCCCATGTTCACGATGTCGGTGCGGCGCAGGTTGATCTCGGCGGGACTGCCCGCCCCCTCACAGATCACCGCGTCATACGTGCCCCGCAACTCGGCCAGACAGTCCAAAACGGTCCCGAGGAGCTGCTCCTGCCGTCCTCCGTGATACCCGCGCGCCGAGAGCTCGCCCACCGGCTTGCCCATGAGCACCACCTGACTGCTGCGGTCGCTCCCCGGCTTCAGCAGCACGGGATTCATCAGCGCGGTGGGCTCCACGCGAGCCGCCTGCGCCTGCATGGCCTGCGCACGCCCGATCTCCGCGCCCTCGCGCGTCACGAACGAGTTCAGGGACATGTTCTGCGCCTTGAACGGCGCGACCTTGACGCCCTGCCGCACCAACCACCGGCAGATCCCGGCGGTCACGACGCTCTTGCCCGCGTCGGAGGTGGTACCGGCGATCAGCAGCCCGCCGCTCATGATGTGGCCCCCCTCGAAAGCAGCCGCCCGGCGGCACTCACGCCGAGCGCGAGCCAGCCCACGCGCCGCGACAGCCGTACGGCCCGCTCGATGTCGTGGACCGCGACGGCGCGGCCCTCCCCGTTCAGTACGGGCCGGTGCTCGACCCTTCCCCCGTACGAGAGGGTCCCGCCGAGCCGCACGCCGAGCGCGCCCGCGAACGAGGCCTCCACGGGCCCGGCGTTGGGACTCGGATGCCGGCCGGCGTCCGCGCGCCAGGCGCGCACGGCCCCGCGCGGATCGCTGCCCGCGACGGCGGCGAGCACGGCGGTCAGCCGGGCCCCCGGCCACCCCGCGACATCGTCGAGCCGCGCGGAAGCCCACCCGTATCGCCGGTACTTGGGCGACTTGTGCCCGACCATCGCGTCGAGCGTGTTCACCGCGCGGAACCCGACAAGACCGGGCACACCGCCCAGCGCCCCCCACACGAGGGCGCCCACCACGGCGTCGGACGTGTTCTCGGCAACGGACTCGACGACGGCCCGCGCGATGCCGTCGGAGTCCAGCGACTGGGGATCCCGCCCGCACAGATGGGGCAGCCGCTCCCGGGCCACCTCGACATCGCCGACCGTGAGCGCCTCGCCGATCGCCCGTGCCTCGCGCCCGAGGGAGGTCCCCCCGACGACGGCCCAAGTGGCGGCGGCGGTCAGCGCGATGGAGGCGGTACGGGAGGCGCGTACGGAATGGCTCGCGAGCGCCGCGAGCCCGGCGGCACCGCCCACGCACACGGCGGTGTGCAGAGCGCCCCACCCGCGGTGGTCCCGCCACAACACCCGCTCCACGGCTCCCGCTGCCCGCCCGAACGCGGCGACCGGATGTCCCCGGCGCGGGTCGCCGAGCAGCAGGTCACCGAGAAGGCCGGCGGCGGCGCCGTACGCGAAGACGCGATCGGCACGCACCGGTTCAGCCGACCGTCAGGTCGGGTACAACCGTCGTTCGCGTCATTCGCTTCGTGGGCAAAGCACTTGGGCAGCCGCGCATGGCGATATGTCCTCACTCAGGGTGTCCACGCCCTGGTTCGACGAGACCGGCGGTGAGAGTTCCTGGCTCCCGAGGACTTCATTCCCCGGTGACAGTGGCGGGACCGCGCCGGATTCGCACCGGCTTCCTCTCTTGCCGCCGTACTTGGCTCCGGCAGTCCACCACGGGGTTAGAACACCCGTCAACTTGCTGTTGACCTGCGCGGGGAGAGTGTGCTGAGGCCCACACCCGTGGGCACACCAGCCCGCTGTGCGCCCCTCGTGCCGCGCATTCACCCGCATGAGGTGATTACCCGTCAGAGCGTTGCGGTCGCGGTGCGTGACGCCCTGCAATGTCCTGCGATCCACCAAGTTGTGCCATGGGGCGAGCGGAAGACGCGGCAGATCGCACCGCGAACGGGGATCGGCGAGGGCGGCGCACTGGATTTTGCGCCGGGGCATCACAATCCCAGGACGTCGACGCCTGGTTCTTCGTCGGCAATCTCCTGTCCGGGGCGACTGAGATGGGCACCGTCGACTACGACCTGGACCGCCTCATCGACGGCAAGCCCGACCAACTCTGCGAGCTGCTGGGCCCGCACCCCCCTGACGTGGGGCTCCCGTCCTCGTTCGCCGTCCCCCCGGAGGCAAACATGCGTCCGCCCTGCCCGGACCACCCATAAGGCGGCCCCGACAGGGCGGACGACGAAGCTGCGGCCCGCAGCCGTACGACTCAGGCCACGATGATGAAGATCCCGTACGCCACCGCAGCCGCACACGCCGCGAAGCAGGCGTACGCGCCGGTGACGGCGAGGGCGGCGGAGCCACCCCCGGCGGACGCCGACTCGCGCTTGGAGAGGCCGACGATGCCGAGGGTGAAGAGGCCGACGAGGGCCACGGTGGTCACGAGGCTGACTCCGAAGACGGAGCCGAGGGCTGCCCAGTCGATGTTCATGCGGTTCGTTCCTTACACCGTGGCCGGGCGGGTGGGCTCCGCGTCCGGGGACGGGATGGTGGTCTTCAGGTCGTCGGAGATCGGGCCCGCCGGGGGCGGGGTGACCGCGGCGATCGCCGTGGTGACGACGCCCGCGGGCTCGGCGGCGACCTCGTTGACGTTGTCGATGGTGACCGGCTCGCGGCGCGACAGGGTCCAGATGACCCCGGCACCGGCCACCAGCAGCACGCCCGTGAGGACGATGCCCCACGTGCCCTGCTTGGTCAGGAACTCGGCGCTCGCGCCGGCGAGACCGGCGGCGGGCAGCGTCAGGCCCCACGCGACGAACATCCGGGTCGCGGTCGACCAGCGGACGACACCGCCCTTGCGGCCGAGGCCCGCGCCCATCACGGCACCGGAGCAGACCTGGGTGGTGGAGAGGGAGAAGCCGATGTGCGAGGAGGCCAGGATGGCCGTCGCGGCGCTGGTCTGGGCGGCGAAGCCCTGCTGCGGCGCGAGGTCCGTCAGACCCTTGCCCATGGTGCGGATGATGCGCCAGCCGCCCAGGTAGGTGCCGAGCGCGATGGCCGTACCGGCCGACACGATGACCCACATCGGGGGGTTCGAGTCCGGGGCGATGACGCCGCCGGTGACCAGGGCCAGGGTGATGATGCCCATCGTCTTCTGCGCGTCGTTCGTGCCGTGGGCCAGGGAGACTAGGCCCGCCGAGGCGATCTGGCCCGCGCGGTAACCCTTGGCGGTCGCCTTCATGTCGCTGCGGCTGCCGATCTTGTACGTCAGCCGGGTGGCCAGCGTCGCGGCGAGGCCGGCCACGATGGGCGCGGCGACCGCGGGTATCAGGACCTTGGTGACGACGGTCGAGCCGTTCACCGACGACCAGCCGGCCGACATGACCGCGGCGCCGATCAGGCCGCCGAAGAGTGCGTGGGAGGAGCTGGAGGGCAGACCCAGAAGCCAGGTCAGCAGATTCCAGAGGATGGCGCCGACGAGCGCCGCGAAGATCACTTCGACGCGGATGCCCTCTTCGTTGATGATGCCGCCGGAGATCGTCTTGGCGACCTCCACGGAGAGGAACGCGCCGACGAGGTTCAGCACGGCGGACATGGCCACCGCCGTCTTGGGCTTCAGAGCGCCGGTCGAGATGGTCGTCGCCATCGCGTTGGCAGTGTCGTGGAAACCGTTCGTGAAATCGAACACGAGAGCGGTAACGATCACGATTCCGAGGAGGAGCGTGATGTGTTCCATTTACCCAGGCTTCTGTTTGACGTCAGTGGCACGTGGACCGTAGGCAACCTGGGTGAACGGAAGATGAACTGAGACGGGCGCAAGGGTGTATCAATCAGTGGACCGCCCCTCCGTTTGTGTCGAAGGGGCGGTCCCGTTGGTTCGAACGGAGGCGGAATATCGGGCTCCGCTACCCCCTTGCGAGCTTTTTGAGCTGGGACATGGAGCCGTTGAAGAGATTCTGGTCACCCGGCAGGCTGCCGCTGTTGTCGTACTGCCAGAACGTCCAGTACGACCAGCCGACGGGCAGCGTGCCCGCGTCCGCCGAGTCGTAGCGCGCGAGCCACAGGGCGTGGTTCGCGGCGAAGGCGCCACTGCCGCCGGTGCAGGTGTTCCACCAGTGCGTGGTCGTGTAGATCACCGGGCGGCGGCCGGTCTGCCGTTTGACCTCGTTGCTGAACGCCTTGATCCAGTTCACCATCTTGGCCTTGCTCAGGCCGTAGCACTTGTGCCTGCTGTAGGGGTTGTACTCGATGTCGAGCGCGGGCGGCAGCGTCCAGCCGTCCGCGCGCCAGGCGCCGCCGTTGCGCACGAAGTAGGCGGCCTGGGTGGTGCCGGACGACTTGTCCGGCAGTGCGAAGTGGTAGGCGCCGCGGAGGATCCCCGCGGTGCGTGCGCCGTTGTACTGCTGGCTGAAATACGGGTTGCGGTAGGTGTGGGACTCGGTCGCCTTGACGTAGACGAACCGGGCGCCCTTCGTCTTCGCGCTCTGCCAGTCGACGTTCTTCTGGTGCGAGGAGACGTCGTGCCCCTTGGGTTTGCTCGCCGCCGAGGCCGGAACCTCGGCGAGGGCGGTCCCCCCGATGGCTAACGCCGTCACGGTTGCCGCGATGACGCGGGCACGGTGACGGGACGGTTTGTGATCACGGGCCATATTTCCCCCCGGAATGGCGACGTGCACGACAAATCCCCAAGAGGTTACTGGAAGATCATCGAATGCCCGTCGATCGCTGGCCAATCACCAATAGAGGGGGATGTATGCCCATATGCGACCTTACGGACGCCCGGCTTCCGCCCTAAGGTGCCCTCGCCTGCATCGAGTTGACGTCCGCTGCTGGCAGGATCGCCGCATGGCTGAGCAGCGGCGGGACGCACGGGACGTGCGGGAGGACGCACAGGTTGCGCGGGAGCGGCACGCGCCGGACGCGCGGGGCGCGGTGGGGCGCGCGTGGGACGAGCTCGTCGCGACGGCCCGCCGGACGGTGGCCGACGGGCTGGTCGTCGGTACGTCGGGCAACGTATCGGTACGGGTCGACGGCACCGTCCTGGTCACGCCGACGGGAGTGCCGTACGACCGGCTGACGCCCGACGACGTCGTCGGCGTCGATCTCGACGGCCGTCAGATCCTCGGTTCGCTGCTTCCGACGAGCGAACTGCCGATGCATCTCGCGATCTACCGCGCCACCGACGCGCGCGCCGTCGTCCACACCCACGCCGCGCACGCGACCGCCGTCTCGACGCTCGTGTCCGAGCTCCCGCTCATCCACTACATGGCCGGAGCCCTCGGCGGACCCGTCCGTGTTGCCCCCTATGCGACATATGGCACGCCGGAGTTGGCCGAGAACATGCTCCAGGCCCTCACCCACCGCACGGCCTGCCTCCTCCAGAACCACGGCACCATCGCCCACGGCTCGTCTCTCTCCCAGGCCTACGACCACACAGCCCAGCTGGAGTGGATGTGCCGCGTCTGGCTGACGGCCTCGTCGGTACCGGGCCTGTCGCCCGCACTCCTGTCCCGGGAACAGGTGGAGGAGGCGGGGGAGCGGCTCCGGGGGTACGGACAGAAGGGCTAGCCCGCGCTCCAGAGACAGCCGCCCCGCTGTATTCCGCGGGGAGCAGGCCACCCTGCCCACCCCGGCCAGGCCGTGCTCCGCACACACGGCGCCCTTCGCCGCGCTGGGGCGGGCATCCCCTCCCGCCGCGGCGGCGCTCAGCCGAGACACGCCGATCCGGGGGTGCCGAACCATCCGCACCACCGGAAAACAAGAACCTCTCCCCCCACCGGAAGGCGCCATCCCAAGCCCCGCTCCCGCTGGCCGATAGCGGGCTCCCCCGGGAGACTGGACCCGTGCGCACAATCAAAGCCACGGCCGCAGCCCTCACCGTAGCCATAGCCGCGGGCGCAGCCTCCGTGGCGGCGGGCCGGTTCGCCAGCGACGCCGCACTGAAGGTGACGCCCGGCAGGCCCCTGCCCACCGAGCCCCGGCTCACCGTGCACGCCACGGCGGCGGGCGGGATCACGCTCACCCGGGACCTGGCCTCCCTGCGCCCGGGCACGTACGGCCTCGCCGGCGACGGCTCCCACGCGGTCGTCGGCCCGGTCCTGGACGCCACGCCCCACCCCGCCGACACGGTCGTACGCCGCCTGAAGGGTGTCACTCACGGCACCCTCGAACCCGGCGACAAGGTGTGGCTCACCCCGAACCTGCACATCGGCGACCCGAGGGCTGCCCTCGGCCTCGACCACGCCGACATCGACATACCCGGCGAACTCGGCACCCTGCCCGCCTGGTTCGTGCCCGGCGTCCGCGACACCTGGGTGATCACCGTGCACGGCCTGGGCGCCACCCGCGAACACCCCATGAACGTGCTGGGGTTCCTGGCCCGCCACCACTTCCCGGTACTCGACCTCGCCTACCGCGGCGACCTCGGCGCACCCCGCTCCCCGGACGGTCTGAACCACCTCGGCGAGACCGAGTGGCGCGACCTCGACGCGGCCATCCGGTACGCCGTGCGGTACGGCGCCGAGCAGGTCGTCCTGTACGGCTGGTCCACCGGCGCCACCATGGCCCTGCGCGCCGCGGCGCACTCCGCGCTGCGCGACCGTGTCTCCGGACTCATCCTGGACTCGCCCGTCCTGAGCTGGGAGACCACCCTGCGCGCCCTCGCCACGGCCCGCCGCACGCCCAGCGCCCTGCTGCCCCTCGCGGTGCGCGCCGCCCAGGGCCGCACCGGTCTGCACGGCGACCGCATCGAGAACGCCGCGCACCCCGACCACCTCAAGGTGCCGACCCTGCTGCTGCACGGCCCGGACGACACCATCGCCCCCTGGGGCACCTCCCGCCGCCTCGCCGAGCGCCGCCCGGACCTGGTCACCCTGTACACGGTCCCGCAGGCCCCGCACGGCGCCATGTGGAACGCCGACCCGGCAGGCTACGAAGAGGCCCTGCGCCGCTTCCTCACCCCCCTGATGTAGCCCCTGACGCAGGCGCCGCGACGGCCGGAGCACCGTCCCGTACGAGGCACCCCGGAGAAGCCGAGGGCGCGCTTCCGGTTCGGCCCGCGGCAACTCGCGTGAGGGCCCGTTCCCGCGTCTCTGGCGCCCCGAGAAGCCCGCGCGCCCACCGCCCCTGTCACCTGCTGTGGCATTCCGTTTGGGTTTTCGGACCGTCAACCGGAAGACTGCACCCGTGACGTCCCGTAACCCGCGCGACTCCAGGCTCCGACTCGTCAGCCCGCGGCCCCTGGCCGCTGCCCCCCGAGCGGTGACCCAGCGCCGCTCGCGCCGCCCCGCACCGCGGCCGCCCGAGGGCACGCCGCCGCCCGCGGAACTGGCCCGCATGGCACGCACCGGCCTGGCCGACGCGGCCCGTGTCGCCCGCTGGGCCGACGCCGCCCTGCGCCCGGGGCGCGACGGCGCGGCCCCCGACGGCAAGGGCACCCTCTCCGACGCCACCGCAGAACGGGCCGCCGCCGAATTGGGTCTGACCCCGGCTCAGGTCCGCGCCGACTGGGACACCGCACGCCTGGCGGGCCTCGTCGAGGTGCACGGCGACACCGCCCGCCCCGGCTGGCGGCTGCGCGCCTGGAACCGCGACGACAGCGCCGTACTGCGCGGCTGGGTCGCCCTCTTCGACGCCTGGTCGCTCGCGTATCCGGAACCCGCGGACCGCGAGCCCTCAGCCGTCGCCGAGGTCGTCTCCGCGATGCCTCAGGTGCTCTCCTTCCTCCAGCTCTCCGCGGGGCCCGTCCCCGTGGAGCAACTCCTCGACCTGCTCGAACAGCGCGTCACGGAACTGCGCACCGAGCGCTGCGAGATCCCCTACGGCTCCCAGCCGGAGGTCGCCCCGGACGCCGCCGAGGTCGCCGACGCCCCGCTCGCCCCCCTCCTCGACTGGGCCCTGCACGCCCTCGCCTCCGTGGGCGCGCTCACCTGCGCCGACGGACAGGCCACCCTCACCCCGCTCGGCAGCTGGGCGGTCTGGGTCAAGCTGGAGCAGATCTGCGTCGCCGCGCAGAGCCCCGCCGGGAACATCGAGCAGTCCGCCGAGGACATGCTCCGCGGCTGCGCCCAGCTGCGCCCGAACGCGGCCCGCGCCGAGTACCGCGCCTGGCTCGCCGCCCGCCCTGTCGGCAGCGCCGTCACCGAACTCCTCGACGCCGCCCGCGGTGAGGACGCCCTGACCCGCGGTCTCGCCTTCGAGGCCCTGCGCGTGGTCGGCGCCCCCGCCGAGCCCGACGTACGCGCCGTGGCCGAGGAGACCTCGCTGCGGCCCTACGCCCTGCTGTGGCTCGCCGAGCACGACGGGCACGACCCGGAGGACGCCCACGAGGTGCTCACCCGTGAGGAGTCCACCTGGCTGTGGGTGGACACCGCGGCCGCCGTCGCCGACCACGGTGAAGCCCCGCTCCTCGTACGGCACTTGGAGTCCGCGGTGCAGCCCACCGTGCCCGCGCTGCTCGACGAGGTGCGCGCGGTCGGGCATCCCCGCACCGTGCAGGTCCTGGTCGCGCTCGCCGCCGCCCACCCGGACCCGGCCCTCGCCAAGGCCGTACGCCGGGCCGCCTTCCAGGTGCACACCGGGGGGAACTGAACGCCCCGGCGTCAGTCCGCTATCTCAGGGGCGTACGTGCCGAAGCTCCAGATGTTGCCCTCGGCGTCCCGGGCCATGTAGTCCCGCGAGCCGTAGTCCTGGTCGGTCGGGGGCATGAGGATCTCCGCGCCGTGGTCCAGGGCGCGCTGGTGGTGTGCGTCGACGTCGTCCACGACGACATACACCCCGGTGGGTCCCGCGTCCTTCATCGCGCCGTCGAAGACGCCGCCGCGGCCCGTGGAGCCGAGCATCACCGCGCCGTTGCCCTGCACCAGCTCGGCGTGCATCACCGAGCCGTCCTCACCCTCGTACACCGAAGCCTCGGTGAAGCCGAAGGCCTCCGTGAGCTGCTTGATCGCCGCCTTCGCATCCGCGTACAGCAGCGTCGGGTAGATGCTCGGGCGCCCGCTGTCCATGCCTGCCATGCCGATCACTCCCACTCGTCCCGCCGCCGGAATGTCATCCGCTGCCCAGTCTTGCACCGGGTACTGACAACGCCCCGCCGAGCGGAACCGGACTCCCCGCCACTGCGGAGCGAGCGGCTCAGCGGAACGTGTTGCACCGCGCCATGTCGCCGCTGCGGTAGCCCTGGTAGAACCACTGCTGCCGCTGCTGGGCCGAGCCGTGCGTCCAGGTCTCCGGGGTCACCCGGCCCTGGAACCGCTCCTGGATCCGGTCGTCGCCGACGGCCGCCGCCGCGTCCAGGCCGTCGCGGATGTCGGCGTCCGTAAGGCTGGTCATCAGCGGTTTGCCCGTCGACGGGTCCTTCGTCGTCGTCGCGTTGTGCGCCCACACCCCGGCGTAGCAGTCGGCCTGCAGCTCCACCTTCACCGCGTTGCTGTTCGCGCCGGTCCCGCCGTCCTGTGACCTGCTCAGCGTCCCCATCAGGTCCTGCACGTGGTGCCCGTACTCGTGCGCCACCACGTACGCCTGCGCGAACGGCCCGCCGCTGGAGCCGAACTTGGTCCGCAGGTCGTCGAAGAAGCCCAGGTCCAGATAGACCTTGCGGTCGCCGGGGCAGTAGAACGGCCCGACAGTGGACGTCGCGGTGCCGCACGCCGTGCCGACCTGGTTGCTGAAGAAGACCGTCGGGGAGCGCGTGTAGGTGCCACTGCGGCGCCTGAACTCCTGCGTCCAGTAGTCCTGCACGCTGTTGACCACCGCCACGATGCGGCAGTCTTCCTTGGCGTTCGCGTCGCTTCCCTTGCGGCAGGTCTGCTGGACCTGGGCGAGGGAGGAGGAGGTCGCCGCGGGCTGGTCGTTGCCGGAGGAGAGTCCGAGCTGGTCGGGCCCGACTCCGAAGAACAGGCCGATGAGCAGGGCGATCAGGCCGGCGATGCCACCGCCTACGGTCGCCTTGCCGCCGGGGATTCGACTGCCGCGCACATCCTGCACCTCGGAGGTGTCCAGGTCGGCGTCGTCGTCGAACTGCATGGGCACACCACCCTCTGCCGTACGAGGCTCACACGAGGCTCTGTGGCGCCATCCTCATACGCTCCCGGGCCCCCGGCCCCGAGCGGAGGTCCGAACGGGGGACGCCCCCGCCCGCCGTGTCCCGACCGCCCCCTACGGGGATCACGTCAGCGTCCACGCGCGCGTGGACGCGATCGCGCTCTGGGACGACGGGCTGGTCACCGACACCGCGCGGGACGACGGCGGCGCGGTGCGCCGGCACCGGGCCTTGCCCGGGGCCGTCCCGTGGCTCGCGGCCCATGGGGGACCGGTGTGCTGCGGCCCCTCAGCCCCTGGATGCTCGCTTTGGTCACCCCTCAGCGCATCGCCGCGTACCGCATCGCCGACGGCGATCTGCGCTGGGTGCTGCCGCCCGCCGCGGCTGTGCCTTCGCCGCCGCGCGCGCGGTGCGCCATCACAGGGCGCTGCTCATCGCGCAGCCCTGCGCCGCCACGGACAGCTGGACCGGCGAGATCATCGCCGTGGACGACCTGGGCAGGATCGCCCCGGACCGCACGCCGCTGGGCAACGAGCTACGGGGCGAGCATCACAGTGCCGAACACCCTCACACAGAAAAAGTGGTTGCACGGCCCCGTTAGACTTGGCCCATGGCCATTCTCCTCGCGCATTAGACGGCGGGAACGTCCTCAGCCGTCCATCCCGCCCCCATCCGCCCTGGAGTCTGTCCGTGATCTCCGCCTCCGGTATCGAGCTGCGCGCCGGCGCCCGCCTCCTCATCGAGTCCGCCACCTTCCGTATCGCCAAGGGCGACCGCATCGGCCTGGTCGGCCGCAATGGCGCGGGCAAGACGACGCTCACCAAGGTCCTCGCGGGCGAGGGCGTCCCCGCCGCCGGCAATGTCGCCCGCTCCGGCGAGGTCGGCTACCTGCCGCAGGACCCGCGCACCGGCGACCTCGACATACTCGCCGGTGACCGCATCCTCTCCGCGCGCGGCCTGGACACCCTGATCCGCAAGATGCGCGAGAACGAGCAGCGCATCGCCAACGGCTCGGGCGCCACCCGCGAGAAGGCCATGCGGCAGTACGAGCGCCAGGAGACGGAGTTCCTCACCAAGGGCGGTTACTCCGCCGAGGCCGAGGCCGCCACCATCGCCGCCGCGCTGAACCTTCCCGACCGCGTGCTCGGCCAGCCCCTGCACACGCTCTCCGGTGGTCAGCGCCGCCGTATCGAGCTGGCCCGGATCCTCTTCTCGGACGCGGACACGCTCCTCCTCGACGAGCCGACCAACCACCTCGACGCCGACTCGATCGTCTGGCTGCGCGACTACCTGAAGACGTACCGTGGCGGCTTCATCGTGATCTCCCACGATGTCGACCTCGTCGAGACGGTCGTCAACAAGGTCTTCTATCTGGACGCCAACCGCGCCCAGATCGACGTCTACAACATGGGCTGGAAGCTCTACCAGCAGCAGCGCGAGGCCGACGAGAAGCGCCGCAAGCGCGAGCGGCAGAACGCCGAGAAGAAGGCCGCCGCGCTGCACTCGCAGGCGGACAAGATGCGCGCCAAGGCCACCAAGACGGTCGCCGCGCAGAACATGGCCAAGCGCGCCGACCGGCTGCTCGCCGGACTCGACGCGGTACGGGTCTCGGACAAGGTCGCCAAGCTGCGCTTCCCGGAGCCCGCGCCCTGCGGCAAGACCCCGCTCATGGCCGAGGGCCTGTCGAAGTCGTACGGCTCCCTGGAGATCTTCACCGACGTCGACCTGGCCATCGACAAGGGCTCACGCGTCGTGATCCTGGGCCTGAACGGTGCCGGTAAGACGACCCTCCTCAGGCTCCTCGGCGGCGTCGAGACGCCCGACACCGGCGAGGTCGTCGAGGGCCACGGCCTCAAGCTCGGCTACTACGCGCAGGAGCACGAGACCCTCGACCCCGAGCGCACGGTCCTGGAGAACATGCGCTCCGCCGCCCCCGACCTCGACCTGGTCGAGGTCCGCAAGACGCTCGGCTCGTTCCTGTTCTCCGGCGACGACGTCGACAAGCCGGCCGGAGTCCTCTCCGGCGGTGAGAAGACCCGTCTCGCGCTCGCGACCCTCGTGGTCTCCTCCGCGAACGTCCTCCTCCTCGACGAGCCGACGAACAACCTCGATCCGGCCTCCCGCGAGGAGATCCTCGGCGCGCTGCACACCTACAAGGGCGCCGTCGTCCTCGTCACCCACGACGAGGGCGCCGTGGAGGCGCTCCAGCCGGAGCGGATCATCCTGCTGCCGGACGGCGTCGAGGACCTGTGGGGTGCCGACTACGCCGATCTGGTCGCGCTGGCCTAGCTCCCGACCCGGGCCCCGAGGACGTCAGCGGGGCGTGATCGAATGACTGATCCACTGCGTATGGATCATTCGGCCGATCCGTGATCCATCATCTGTGTGAGATCTCCTCGTACCGAGGTGTGTCCTACATCGATTTCGCGGCCGAGCCCTTTGTTCCCAAGGGCTCGGCCGTCTCGCGTCGCTGACCAGGTACTTCGCGGAAGAACCCGTTCGGCTGTACGGACGATGGCCCCCGGAACCTGTGATTCCACTCGTGGGGACGGGCTCCTGTCGTCAAAAGCTTGTCTTACGGACCTTGCCGAATGGGTGGCCATGAGGCCCAGGAGGGGTGATCATGAGAGTCCAGAGCGCACTTCCCATGAGGAGGCACGGGTGGCCGAGACTCTGAAGAAGGGCAGCCGGGTAACCGGCGCCGCGCGCGACAAGCTCGCGGCAGACCTGAAGAAGAAGTACGACTCCGGTGCGAGCATCCGAGCGCTGGCCGAAGAGACCGGCCGCTCGTATGGCTTCGTGCACCGGATGCTCAGTGAGTCGGGCGTCACGCTCCGAGGGCGTGGTGGAGCGACGCGGGGCAAGAAGGCCGCCTCGGCCTGAGGCCGGGCGGCCCCATCGGCTTCGGTGGTGACCACCCGGTCGGTCGGGTGATCGACCGGGTGGTTACTGTGCAGTCACTTAGGTGTGTCCCTCGTGTTCCTCACGGGGTAAGCACCTGATCCGACTGCACCCATCGGAGGCGCCCCATGGCTTCGCTCGACCCGGTATTCGACAAGGACGGCGTACGGCTCACCGTCGACGACGCGATCGCCACGGTGACACTGGCCAACCCGGACAAGCGCAACGCCCAAAGTCCTGCTCTGTGGCGGGCGTTGACGCAGGCCGGGCGGTCACTGCCGGGCTCTGTCCGTGTGGTCGTCCTGCGCGCCGAGGGCAAGTCCTTCTCCGCGGGGCTCGACCGGCAGGCGTTCACGCCCGAGGGCTTCGACGGCGAACCGTCGTTCATCGACCTCGCGCGTGGCTCCGATGCCGAGCTCGACGCGACCATCGCCGAGTACCAGGAGGCGTTCACCTGGTGGCGGCGCAGCGACGTCGTGTCCATCGCCGCCGTGCAGGGGCATGCCATCGGTGCGGGGTTCCAGCTCGCGCTCGCCTGTGACCTGCGCGTCGTCGCGGACGACGTGCAGTTCGCCATGCGCGAGACTAGCCTGGGGCTCGTCCCCGACCTCACGGGTACGCATCCGCTGGTGAGCCTCGTGGGATACGCCCGCGCGCTCGAAATCTGCGCGACGGGTCGGTTTGTGCTGGCCGAGGAGGCCGAGCGCACCGGTCTCGCCAACCTTGCGGTGCCCGGCGGGCAGCTTGATGAAGCGGTGCGGGATCTTGCCGGTGCGCTGTTGTCTGCGCCCCGGGACGCGGTCATCGAGACGAAGGCGTTGTTGCGCGGGGCGCAGGACCGTACGTACGAGGAACAGCGCGTTGCTGAGCGTGCCGCTCAGGCTCGGCGGCTGCGGGATCTTGCGGGGGTGGGTGACTGAGGTCGTCTCGGGGCTGCGGGTTCGGGTGGGCTGGTCGCGCTCACGCGGCGGAGCCGCATAGGTCACAGCCCCGCGCCTCTGAACGGGCGCTCTAGTGGACGGCGGTTACCAGGACAGCCACCGATGGGCTGTCCGGCAGGACCTGCGTGACTGCTGCTCTCACGGCCCTTGCCACATCTGCGGTCCGCTCCTCCGCCGTCACTGCCAGTTCGACGCGGACATGGCGACGCGGCAGGGCCGGGTCGCCGCCGCGCACCTCCTCGATGTGCACCGGGCGGCCCAGAACGTCCGTCAGACGGGTCACGCCCGGGACGGACAGCGCGGCGGCTGCCACCTGTGACTCGTCGGCGCCTGTCGGCTCGGCGGCCGGTCGCACCTCATCGGGGTGTACGGCGGCAGGGGTGCCGTCCTGTTCCAGCAGGCCCGTCACCCGCAGGTCCACGTCCGTGACCGTCAGGCCGAGCCGTTCCGTCGCCGCCGCTGCCAGGGCCAGGCGGAGGCGGGCCGCCGTTGTCGGGAGCGGGTCGATGCCCGGGGCCGTGGGGTCCGCCGAGGCCGTGAACTCCGCGCCGATGCGCAGGGAGCCGGGTGGCAGAGCGCTCGGCGGGGGCGGCACGACGGGGTCGTCCGCCTGGTCCGGGTCGGCGAGGGAGATCCGGAGCGTGCCGAGGTGCACGCCGCGCACGGAAGCCGTCGCGCGCCGCAGTACCGAGTCGGCCGCCTCCTCCGTGATCCACGCGCCGTCGTGCGGGAGGCCGAGGGGCAGCAGCCTGCCGAGCCCGAGCTGCTTTCGTACCACCTGTGTCCACCGGTCCGCCGTCATTGCCCCAGCCTGCCGCATCCCCGGCGCGCGAGCGCGCAACCCCACTTACTGTGGGCAGAGGAGGACGACCGAAAGGGACGTACGGCCATGACCGACATGACGGAGCGGAACCGGACGGGGACTTCCGAGGGCGAGAAGGAGTCACCGCAGACCCGTAAGCCCGGTGTCACCAAGCGCGGCGGCGGTGATCCCGCCACCCGGGGACGGACCACGATCGCCGACGGAGTCGTGGAGAAGATCGCCGGGCTCGCCGCCCGCGACGTGCTCGGCGTGCACGCGATGGGCAGCGGGCTGAGCCGCACCTTCGGGGCGGTGCGCGATCGAGTGCCCGGCGGTTCGAAATCCGTCTCGCGGGGCGTCAAGGCCGAGGTCGGTGAGCTGCAGACCGCGCTCGACCTGGAGATCGTCGTGGACTATGGCGTGTCGATCGCGGACGTCGCCCACGCCGTACGGGAGAACGTCATCGCGGCCGTCGAGCGCATGACCGGGCTCGAGGTCGTCGAGGTCAACATCGCCGTCAGCGACGTGAAGCTGCCGGACGAAGAGGAAGAGGAGCCGGAGACGCGGCTTCAGTGACCCCCCGGCCACCGAACTGCTGAGGAGCGCACCATGAGCTTGGCCGTGATCGGCATGATCGCCGGAATGGCGCTGGCCTTCGCCGGGTACTTCGGCGGATTCGGGGCCTTCTTGCTGGTGGCCGCCCTGGGGGCCATCGGCTTCGTCGTCGGGCGGTTCCTGGAGGGGGACCTGGACGTCGGTGACTTCTTCCGCAGCCGCGACGACCGGCGGCGGTGACGCGTGACCTCTCACCCCGGTCGGCTCGGTGAGCCACGGCGGCCCGTGACGGCCGTCGCGGCGGCCGAGCGGGGCGCGACCCGGATCGCCGACCGGGTCGTCGCGAAGATCGCCGCGCAGGCGGCGCGGGAGGCCCTGGTGGCGCTGCCCCCGGACGCCATGCCCCCGCACGCGACGGTCGTCGTGCACCACGAGAGCGCCCGCGTCCGCGTCAGCCTGGAACTCGACTATCCCTCCGACATCGGTGGCCAGTGCCATGCGGTGCGTCGCCATGTCGCCCAGCGGGTAAGGGCGTTGGTAGGGATGGAAGTGCCGGAGGTGGCCGTCCAGGTGGAGCGGCTGCACCTGGCGCAGGCGCCCGGCGCGGCACAGGGGAGGACGCAATGAGCGAGCCCCAGGGCTCCGAGAACACCCGGCGCATGCCTGTCATGGAAAAGGCCGCCGAGAGCGAGCTCGGCCAGTCCGCCTCCTCGGCGGCCTACGAACCGCTGCCCACTCTCGATGCCGAGGACGGCGGCCAGGGCCGGTTCTGGTCCGCTCGCCGCGTCCCCGCGGGCATCCTCGCGACGCTGCTCCTCGTCGGCGCGGGTGCCTTCCTGTACGACATCGCGGCCGTACGGGCCCACCGGCCCGCCATGCACTGGCGCAGGTCCCTCGCCCGGCAGCTCGCCCAACGCCCCCTCGACGACACCTGGGTGCTCGTCGGCGCCGGAGTGGTGGCCGCTCTGGGCATCTGGCTGGTCGTACTCGCCGCCACCCCCGGACTGCGGGACGTCCTGCCGATGCGCCGCACCCATGCCGACGTGCGGGCGGGACTGCACCGGGGCGCGGCCGCGACGGCGCTGCGCGACCGGGCCATGGAGGTCGCCGGAGTGCAGTCGGTCCGCGTCCGCATGGGACGCAGGAAGGTCGACGTCCGCGCGCTCTCGCACTTCCGTGAACTCGACGACGTACGAGCCGACTTGGACGCCACGCTCGCCGACGGCATCAGGGGGCTCGGCCTCGCCCGGCCGCCCGCTCTGTCGGTGCACGTCGCACGCCCGGGCCGGAAGGGGTGAGGCCGGTGCTCAGGATCGTCAACCGCGTCCTGCTCGGGATCATCGGTCTCGCGCTGGTCGTCCTCGGCGGCTCCGTGCTCGCCGTCGGGCTCGGTCTCGAGCCGCCCTCGTGGTGGATCCACGACGGGCGGCACGACGTACTGCTCAGTGACGCGGACCGGACCCGGTGGCGGGACCACGGGTGGTGGTGGCCGAGCGTCATCGCCGTCCTCGCGGTCCTCGTCGTGCTCGCCCTGTGGTGGCTGTCGTCCGTGCTGCGGCGGCGCCGGCTCACGGAGGTGCTCGTCGACACCGGCGACGGCGAGGGCGCGCTGTTGCGCGGGCGGGCCCTGGAGGGCGTACTGGCCGATGAGGCGGGGCAGTCGGACGGCGTCCAGCGGGCCCAGGTGCTGCTGACCGGGCGGCGCAGCACCCCCGAGGCGCGGGTGCAGCTCCTGCTGGAACCGCATGTGGACCCCGGGCACGCGCTGCACCTGCTGACGACCGAGGCGCTCGCGCACGCGCGGGACTCCGCGGGCCTGGCCGCGCTCCCCGCGGACGTACGCCTCCGCGGGGTCAAGCACCGGGCCGAGAGGGTGAGTTGACCCTCCGGCTCAGAACCCGTGCCGCATCCCGCCGTCCACCGGCAGCATGATGCCCGTCAGATACGACGCCGCGGGCGAGAGCAGGAACGCGGCCGCGCGGCCGAACTCCTCCGAGGTGCCGTAGCGGCGCAGCGGGATACGGGCCTCGTTGGCGGCGCGGGTGGCCTCCGGGTCGGCGGAGAGGCCGTCGAGTTCGCGGACGCGGTCCGTGTCGATGCGGGACGGGAGCAGGCCGACGACGCGGATGCCGCGCGGGCCGAGCTCGTCCGCGAGGGACTTGGCGAAGCCCGCGAGGCCGGGGCGCAGACCGTTGGAGATGGTCAGCCCCGGAATCGGCTCGTGCACCGAGCCGGACAGCACGAAGCCGATGACACCGCCCTCGCCGAGCTCCGCCGCGGCCGCGCGGGCCAGCCGCACCGCGCCCAGGAAGACGGACTCGAACGCGGCCGTCCACTGCTCGTCCGTGTTGTCGGCGACGAACCCGGGCGGCGGGCCGCCGACGCTGATCAGGATGCCGTCGAAGCCCCCGAAGCGCTCACGGGCCGCCGCGATCAGCCGGGCCGGGGTCCCCGGGCCGGCGTTGTCGGCGGCCACCCCGACCGCGTTCGGGCCGAACGCGGACGCGGCGTCGGCGACGCTCTTCTCGTCGCGCCCCGTGACGATCACCTTCGCGCCGTCGGCGACGAGTTCACGCGCGGCGGCGTTGCCCAGGCCACGGGTGGCTCCCGTGACGACGTACACACGGTCCTTCAGTCCAAGATCCATGGCCCCTATCCTGCCTGCTCGCCCCCGAACAGAGCGAGGGCGGTCCCCACCAGGCCGATATGGCTGAACGCCTGCGGGAAGTTGCCGAGCTGGAGGCCCGCGACGGGGTCGTACTCCTCGGACAGCAGGCCCACGTCGTTGGCCAGCCCCACCAGCCGCTCGAACAGCTCGCGGGCCTCCCGCGTACGGCCCGTCAGATGCAGTGCCTCCGCGAGCCAGAACGAGCAGACCAGGAACGTGCCCTCGCCGCCCGGGAGCCCGTCGATGCTGGGTCCTTCGGCGGTGTAGCGGCGCAGGAAGCCGTTGTGGCCGAGATCCTCGCGGACCGCGTCGATCGTGCCGACGACCCGTGGATCGTCGGGCGGCAGGAAGCCGACGCGGGGGATGAGCAGCAGCGACGCGTCCAGCTCGCGCGAACCGTAGGACTGCGTGAAGGTGTTCCGCTCCGGGTCGAAGCCGCGCTCGCACACCTCTTGGTGCACCTCGTCGCGCATCGCTCGCCAGCCCGCCAGGTCACCGTCCAGCTTCGGGTCGCCCTCCAGAGCGCGCACCGCGCGGTCGGCGGCCACCCATGCCATCACCTTCGAGTACACGAAGTGCCGACGCGGGCCACGCACCTCCCAGATCCCCTCGTCCGGCTGCCGCCACACCGTCCGCAGGAACTCCATAAGGGCGACCTGCAGCCGCCACATGTGCGGCTTGGAGGGCAGCCCCGAACGCCGGGCCAGCGACAGCGAGTCGATGACCTCGCCGTACACGTCGAGCTGCAGCTGCTGTACGGCGTCGTTGCCGACCCGGACCGGGTACGAGCCGGCGAAGCCGGGCAGCCACGGCAGCTCGTACTCGGTCAGGCGGCGCTCGCCGGCGAGGCCGTACATGATCTGGAGATCCGCCGGGTCGCCGGCGACCGCGCGCAGCAGCCAGTCGCGCCAGGCCTCGGCCTCGTCGAGATAACCGGCCGCGAGGAGCGCGCCGAGCGTGAGTGTGGAGTCGCGCAGCCAGCAATAGCGGTAGTCCCAGTTGCGGACGCCGCCGAGCTCCTCGGGGAGCGAGGTGGTGGGGGCGGCCACGATGCCGCCGGTCGGCGCGTAGGTGAGGGCCTTGAGGGTGATCAGGGAGCGCACGACCATGTCGCGGTGCGGGCCGTCGTAACGGCAGCGCGCCGCCCACGCCTGCCAGTCCTCGACGCTGGTGCGCAATGCCTCGTGCGGGTCGGACAGCGGCGGGCGCGGCTGGTGCGAGGGGTGCCAGGTCAGCACGAAGGCGACCTTCTCGCCCTCGGCGACCGTGAACTCCGAATACGTGCGGAAGTCCTTGCCGTAGGTGTGCACGGGCGGCTCGCTGCGCAGCCACACCGCATCCGGGCCCGCGACCGCGACGCGGTGCCCGTTCGCCCGGCGCATCCACGGCACGATCGAGCCGTAGTCGAAGCGCAGCCGGAGCAGACTGCGCATCGTCACCCGGCCGCTCAGCCCTTCGACGATGCGTACGAGATCGGGGGCGTGCTCGCGCTGCGGCATCAGGTCGGTCACCCGGACCGTGCCCTCGTCCGTGTCCCACTGGGTGTCGAGCACGAGCGTGTCGGGGCGGTACGCGCGCCGGGTGCAGGCGCCCGCCCCCTTGGGCGCGATGCGCCAGTGGCCGTTGTCCTCGTCGCCCAGCAAGGCGGCGAAACAGGCCGCCGAGTCGAACCGGGGCAGACAGAGCCAGTCGACGGACCCGTCCCGGCCCACCAGGGCGGCGGTCTGCTCGTCGCCGATGAGCGCGTAGTCCTCGATGCGTTGTTGCACGTGGGGCGAGTTCCCGGCGGGGGCCGGGGTCAATCGGTGAGGGGGCCGACCGGGTGAGGGGCGGGCTGCGGAGCCGAACCGGCCGGATCCTGTGCGGCGGCTTGCCGCAGGGCGGACACGTACGGGGCAGGTCGGACGTGTCGCCCGGCGGGCCGGGGTGCGTTGCGGCCAGGCCTCGCACGGCCAAGCCCCGCCCGGCCCGTCCCGGCGCTACACGGCCGCGGCGGCCGTTTCCGGAGTGGACTCGGCGGCGGCGGCCTCCGCGCGGTCGCGGCGCTCCCGCCTGGCCAGGATCACCCAGCCCACCGGGACGCCCGCCGAGAACAGCCACCACTGGACCGCGTACGCCATGTGCGGACCGATGTCGCTGTGTTCGGGGTCGGGGATCAGCTCGGGGGAGTCGCCCTTGGGCTTCGGCGCGGTCTGCTCGATGTAGCCGCCGAGGACCTGCTTGCCGAGCCGCTGTGCCTGCTGCTCGCTGTTGATCAGCATGACCTGGCGGTCCGGCAGGCCCTGGACGTTCTTGATGCCGCTCTCGGCGGTCGTCTCGTCGGCCATCAGCCGGCCGGTGACGGTGATCTCACCCTTCGAGGGCGCCGGGATCTTCGGGAACGCGGTCTGCGCGCCGTCCGCCGGGACCCAGCCCCGGTTGACGACGAGGACCCGGCCGTCGTCCAGGACGAAGGGGGTCAGGACGTGGTAGCCGACCTCGCCGTCGGAGTTGGTGCGACGGCGTACGACCTCTTCGTGGGCGGTGTCGAAGTGGCCCTTCGCGGTCACCCGGCGGTACAGGTCGTCGTGCTTGACGTGCCGCCCCGGCGCGGTGAGCGACTCGGCGGGCACCGGCTTCGCGGTCAGCGACTCGGAGATCACCGTGTTCAGCGCGACCTTGTGCTCATGGCGGTGCAGCTGCCAGAAACCCAGCTTGATCATCGTCGGGATGAGCGCGAGGGTCACGAGGGTGAGAATCACCCACTGCCGGGACAACAGGAAGCGGTACACCCCACGACCGTACAACTCGGTCGTGGGGCGTATTCAGGGGGGTGCGGGACTCAGACCTTGTCGACGATCCCCACCTTCCCCTCCGCGCGGGCGCAGTGCGCGCCGCAGAACCAGTGGCCCTCGACCTCGACCCCTTGCCCGATGACCTGTACACGGCAGTGCTCGCAGATGGGGGCCATCCGGTGGATCGCACAGGAGAAACAGTCGAAGACATGCACCGCGCCCTGCGCGTGCACCTCGAACGTCATGCCGTAGTTGTTTCCGCACACTTCACATGTCGCCATGCGCCACAGGGTGAGGCGCCGACGCGGCGCGGGCGAGCGGGCGCCGGGCGAGTCGCCCGGCAATCACCCGTCTGACAGTCTCCGGACGGGCGTCACGCTTGCGTCGCGGGCTCCACGTCCCGCAGCAGCTGGCCGAACGCCGCCTCGTCGAGCACCGGTGTCCCGTACTGCTTGGCCTTGACCACCTTGGACGTACTGGAGTCCGGGTCGTTCGTGACGAGCAGGCTGGTGAGCCGGGACAGGCTCGTGGCGACATGCAGCCCGGCCTCGACGGCGCGGTCCTCCAGCAGCTCGCGGTCGACGGACGTGTCCCCGGAGAACGCGACCCGCATGCCCTGCTTGAGTGGTTTGCCCTCTTCGTATCGTCCTGGGTTGGGATAGGGGCATGCGGGGCGTTTGCGTGAAGGGCGCCAACTCCCGGACGGGTAGCCGCTCCCGGACGGGTAACCGCCGGACTGCCGCCCGATCCGCGGCGCGGCGGCGCTGTCGGACCACTCCTTGAGCGGCCGGCACTCAAGGAGCGGCAGCCGCACCCCGTCGCGCGCGGCGGCCCGCAGGCTCGGCCGGAACGCCTCGGCCAGCACGCGCGCGTCGTCCAGCGCGTGGTGCGCCCGCTGCTGTACGACCCCGAAGTGCGCGGCCAGCGACTCCAGCTTGTGGTTGGGCAGCGGAAGCCCCAGCTCCTTGGAGAGTGCGATGGTGCACAGCCGCTGGCGCACCGGTGCCTCGCGCTCCGCGCGCGCGTACTCCCGCGCGATCATCGACCAGTCGAAGACCGCGTTGTGCGCGACGAGCACGCGGTCGGCGAGCCGGGAGGAGAACTCCTCGGCGACGTCCTGGAAGAGCGGCGCCCCCTCAAGCATGTCGCTCGTCAAGCCGTGGATCCACACGGGGCCCGGGTCCCGCTCCGGGTTGACCATCGTGTACCAGTGGTCCTCGACCTCACCGCGCGCGTCCAGCCGGTAGACGGCGGCCGAGATTATCCGGTCGTCCCGGGCCAGGCCGGTGGTCTCCACGTCAACGACCGCGTATCCCTGCGGATACGCGGCCGGCCAGGAGGCTGGGGACGCTGCGGTCGTGAGGTCTTCGAGCATGGTCCATGAGGATACGGGCCACGACTGACAGTCCCGTGCCCGGACTCCGCACCCTGCGGATCCCGGGCGCCGCACTCCTCGGATCCCGCCGCGCCCTTCGAAGAGCCCGTTCGGGCTGCAGGGCGGCTCTAGGACGCCAAAAGTCCGGCCACGAGCGCCTTGATGGAGGCGCTGAACAGTTTCTCCGTGTCGACCGGGCCCGCCAGCGCCCGCGCGAGCGCGGGATCGCGCTCCGCCGTCCGCGCCCCCCACAGCTCCTCTTCGCCGGGGTGCTGCGCCGGGGCGCGCTCGCGGTTGCGCTCGACCAGGACGTGCCCGACGACCTGGAACTGCACGGCGCGTACCACCGCCGCGGCGCGCGCCCCCCGTAGCCCCGCCGCATGCACCTCGTGCACCAGCGCCTGCTGCGCGGGCAGGAACATCCGCTCCGTCAGGCCGCGTTCGTGCACCATCGCGACGAGGTGGGGATGGTCGCGCAGCTGACGGCGCAGGGCGCGGGCCACCGACACGATGCGCTGCGCGGGCGTGCGCCCGGTGGGGCGGATCTCCTCCAGATCGGTGACGGTCCGCCCGACGAGTGCGTCGAGCAGGGACTCGCGATTGCCGACGTGCCAGTAGATCGAGGTGACCGCGGTGCCCAGCTCGGCGGCGAGCTTGCGCATCGTCAGGGCGTCCGGGCCGTGCTGCTTCACCAGGTTCGCGGCGACGTCGAGGACCGTCTCGCGGGTGAGTGCCGGTCTCGTCATGGCGCCCCCAAGTCTTCGTCGTGCACGCGTATTTACCCTGCGCCGGGTCTGCTGTAACTCTGTTACAGGTGACGGCCCATCAGAGAAGGGCGGTACGACATGGCGCGAGTGAGGTACGGCGCGCGGACCGAGGCGGAGATCGCCGCCGCGCGCACCGCGAGCTCCAAGCTCCCCGACATCTGGTCCACCGGCGTGGTGGCCGTCTGGGAGAGCGATCCGGACGCGGTCGCGGCGGTCCTGCCGCCCCCGCTGAAACCCACCGGGCGGCCGCTGGTGCGGGTGAACATCAGCAAGGTCGACCTGCCCGGATACCCGCTGGGCGCGGGCTCGTTCGCCGTCGCCGCCGCGCACGACGGTGTCGAGGGCTGGTATCCGCTGGTCATGCCGATGACCCACGAGCGGGCCCTGATCGGCGGACGCGAGGTCTTCGGGGAGCCCAAGAAGCTCGGCGAGGTGACGGTCGAGCGGGACGGTCTCGTCGTACGGGCGTCGCTCGCCCGGCACGGCATCGCGTTCGTCGAGGTGCGCGGCGCGGTGAGCGGGGACCTGCCGCTTCCCGAGCCCGTCCAGAAGACCGACTTCTACTTCAAGTTCCTTCCCTCGGTGGATGGTTCGGGCTTCGACGCCGGCCCCGTCCTCGTCCACTGCCTGCGCAACGAGAAGGTGCGCAAGCTGGAGCGCGTCACCGGGGACGTCGTCCTGCGCGAGTCGATGTACGACCCGGTCGCCGACCTCCCCGTGCGCACACTCGTCGAGATCACCCTCGGCGAGAAGACCACCGACCAGAAGGGCAAGGTCGTGGAGCGGGTCAGCGCGCAGGCCCTGCTGCCGTACATCCACCAGCGCTACGACGATCCGCAGCAGATCCTCGACGGCCCGCCGGAGGGAAGCGTCTGATGGAGCTCAGGGAAGGACAGGTCGCCGTCGTGACCGGCGCGGCGAGCGGGATCGGGCTCGCGATGGCACGGCGGTTCGCGGCGGACGGTCTGAAGGTGGTCCTCGCGGACGTCGAGGAGGGCGCCCTGGAGAAGGCCGCCGCCGAACTGCGGGAGGACGGCGCCGACGTGCACGCGCGCGTGGTGGACGTCGGGGAGCGCGAACAGGTCGTCGCGCTGGCTTCGGAGACGTACGAGAAGTACGGCGCGGTGCACGTCCTGTGCAACAACGCCGGGGTCGGCTCCGGCGCCGAGGGCCGGATGTGGGAGCACGACCCGAACGACTGGAAGTGGGCGTTCGCCGTCAACGTCTGGGGCGTCTTCCACGGCATCCAGGCGTTCGTGCCCCGGATGATCGCCGGGGGAGAGCCGGGCCACGTCGTCAACACCTCGTCGGGCGACGGCGGGATCGCCCCGCTGCCCACCGCCTCCGTGTACGCCGTCACCAAGGCGGCCGTCGTGACGATGACCGAGTCCCTGTACGCCCACCTGAAGGCGGAGCACGCGCGCGTGGGGGCGTCCGTGCTGTTCCCCGGGCCCCACATGCTCCGTACGGGACTGTGGGAGTCGCACCGCAACCGGCCGTCGCGGTACGCGAAGCAGAAGCCCAGGAAGACCCCGTACCGCAGCCTCGACCAGTGGGAGGCCGCGATGAAGGAGGCGGGCCAGGAGGTGCGGTTCACGCCGGTCGAGGAGGTCGCCGACCTCGTCGCCGAGGGGATCCGCCGAGGCCGCTTCTGGCTGCTGCCCGAGAGCGAGCACAGCGACCGGCAGATCCGGGCGCGGTCGCAGTCGATGCTCGACCGGGCCGAGCCGTCGTACCTAGAGAACTTCATCCTGGACTGAGGGGTGTGCGATGAATCCTGGAACGAGGGGTGCGCGATGACCGGCCAGGACCCCTACCTGATCATCTCCTCCGACTGTCACGCCGGGCTCCCCACCGAGGAGTACCGGCCCTATCTGGACCCCCGTTTCCACCGGGACTTCGACGAGTTCCTCGCGGGCCGCGACCGGCGCCGTGCGGAGATGACGCGGCTCGGCATCCGCAACGAGGCGTTCGCGAACAAGTGGTTCCAGGACAACGAGGAAGGCCTGCGCGGCGGATGGGACACCGCGCAGCGCCTCAAGGAGCTGGACGGCGACGGTGTGGCGGGAGAGGTGGTCTTCCCGGACGCGGACGCCGTGGACAGCCAGACGGCCGCCCCGTTCGGTGTGGGCCTCGGCCTCTCCGGCGACCAGGACCCGGAGCTCGGCATGGCGGGCGCGCAGGCGCACAACCGCTGGCTCGCCGAGTTCGTGGGGGAGAACCCCGAACGGCACTGCGGGGTCGCCCTGCTGCCCGTCACGGCGTCGCCCGACAAGGTCGTCGCGGAGGTGTACCGCGCCAAGGAGTCGGGGCTCGGCGCCCTGATGATCCCCTCCATGTGGGTCGACAAGGAGCCGTACCACGACCGCCGTTACGACCCCGTGTGGGCGGCGGCCGCCGAGTGCGGAATGCCGGTGGTGACCCACTCCGGGGCGGCGCCACGTCACGAGTACGGCGACCATCTGGGCATTTACGTGAGCGAGGTGACCTGGTGGCCCGCCCGCCCGCTCTGGTTCCTGTTGTGGTCCGGCGTGTTCGAGCGGCACCCGGGGCTGAAGTTCGGTGTGGCGGAGTCGGGCTGCTGGTGGCTGCCCAACCTCCTCTGGTTCATGGACCGCCTCTACCTGGGCGCGCACGGCGGCAAGAAGCTGTCGCCCTTCGCGGAGCTGAAGCGGCCTCCGCACGAGTATCTGGACCGGCAGCTCTTCATCTGCGCGACGAACACCAAACGCCGTGAACTGGCCCAGCGCTACGAGATCGGCGTCGACAACATCCTCTGGGGCAGCGACTTCCCGCACCCCGAGGGCACCTGGCCCGACACGCGCGCGTGGCTGTCGAAAACCTTCCATGACATCCCGGTCGAGGAGACGCGCCGCATGCTCGGCCTGGCGGCGGCGGAGGTCTTCGGCTTCGACGCCGAGAAGCTGACCCCACTCGCCCGGCGTATCGGCCCGACCCCCGCCGACCTCGGCCAGTCCGACGACCAGACGGCCGTCGAGGCGTCCTGGGCACGCTCGCGCGAGGTGGGCCGCCACTGGCTGACGGACCACGACTTCCCGACCCTGGGGGTGACTCCATGACCGAAGACCGCTACACGGTGATCTCCGCCGACTGCCACGCGGGAGCCGATCTCCTGGACTACAAGCCGTACTTGGCCAAGGAGTACTACGACGCGTTCGACGCGTGGGCGGCCACGTACGTCAATCCGTACGAGGACCTGCTCGCCGACACGGCCGACAAGAACTGGAACTCCGAGCGGCGCCTGGCGGAGCTGGAGGCGGACGGGATCGTCGCGGAGGTCGTCTTCCCGAACACCATCCCGCCGTTCTTCCCGTCGGCCTCCCTGATGGCACCGGCCCCGACGGCGGAGGAGTTCGCGCAGCGCTGGGCCGGGCTGCGCGCCCACAACCGCTGGCTCGCGGACTTCTGCGCCGCCGCGCCGGGCCGCCGCGCGGGCGTGTTCCAGATCCTCCTGAACGACGTGGACGAGGCGGTGAAGGAGATCCGCTGGGCGGCCGGCGCGGGCCTCAGGGGCGGCCTGCTGCTCCCCGGCACGCCCCCGGGCTCGGGCCTCCCGGAGCTGTACTCGTCGACGTACGACCCGATCTGGGCGGTCTGCGCGGAGCTGGACGTGCCGGTGAACCACCACGCGGGCTCCGCGTCGCCACCCCTCGGCGACGAACCGGCCGCCCGCGCGGTCTTCATGGTGGAGACGACGTGGTTCTCGCACCGGGCGCTGTGGCACCTGGTGTTCGGCGGCGCGTTCCGCCGTCACCCGGACCTGAAACTGGTGCTGACCGAGCAGGGCTCGGGCTGGATCCCGGGGGTCCTCGACATGCTGGACTACTACCACGGCCGACTGGTCGCGGCGGCGACGAAGTCCTCCACCGCGGAGTCGAAGTTCGGCGCGGGTCTCGCCGCGTCGATGGGCAAGGGCCCCTCGGAGGTCTGGCGCGACAACTGCTGGGTCGGCGCGAGCTTCATGCGCCCGCACGAGGTCACGCTGCGCGACCGGATCGGCCTCGACAAGATCATGTGGGGCAGCGACTACCCGCACGACGAAGGCACGTATCCCTACTCCCGGGAGGGCCTGCGGATCGCGTACGCGGGCCTGCCGCGTGAGGAGATCGCGGCGATGGTCGGCGGCAACGCGGCACGCGTGTACGGCTTCGACCTGGCGTACCTGGACGGGATCGCGGCGAAGGCCGGCCCGACGGTGGCGGAAATCGCCGAGCCGCTCGGTGATCCGCCCCCGGACGCGACGAGTCCGGTGTTCGCGAGGGGAGCGTCGGTACGAGTGTGGTGATGCGTCGGTACGCCGCTGACGGCGCCCGGGGTGCGATCCTCCCCGTGTGACGGAACCAACGCACGACGAGGCCCACGTCGGAACGCTCGGTTCGCGGCTGAACTGGCTTCGGGCAGCGGTCCTGGGTGCCAATGACGGCATCGTCTCCACCGCGGGCCTCGTCGTCGGCGTGGCGGGCGCCACGGACGACCGCTCCGCGCTGCTCACGGCGGGGCTCGCGGGGCTGCTGGCCGGGTCCATGTCGATGGCGGCGGGCGAGTACGTCTCGGTGTCCACACAGCTGGACTCCGAGAAGGCCGCGCTGGCGCAGGAGCGGCGAGAGCTCCAGGAACAGCCGGAGGCCGAACTCGAGGAGCTGACCGAACTGTTGCAGGAGCGCGGCCTGTCACGGGACGTGGCCCGCGAGGCGGCGGTGCAGCTGACGGAACGGGACGCCCTGAAGGCGCACGCGCGCGTGGAGCTCGGCATCGACCCCGACGACCTCACCAACCCCTTGCACGCGGCCTGGGCGAGCTTCCTCTCCTTCACGGTGGGCGCCCTGCTCCCGCTGCTCGCGATCGTCCTCCCGCCGAGCGGCTGGCGCCTGCTCGTCACCGTCGTCTCGGTCCTCGCCTCGCTGGTCGTCACCGGCTGGGTGAGCGCACGGCTGGGATCGGCGGAGGCGGGCCGCGCCGTACTGCGGAACGTGGGCGGGGGCGCGCTGGCGATGGCGGTGACGTACGCGGCGGGGACCCTGCTGGGAGCTGCGGGAGTGTGAGCGCACTGTCCATGGCCGCGGCGCCCCTTGGTGGAGATCACCAAGAAGCAAGCGCGTACCGCCGGTAATACTTGTGGGTAACAACCCCTAGCGGCGGCGGACCAGCGGTTCTACGGTGCATCCATGCCGAACCTCCCCGATGTCGTGGTCTGGTCGATACCCGCCTTTGTACTGCTCACGGTGATCGAGATCGTGAGCGTCCGCCTGCATCCCGACGAGGACGACGCCGGGTACGAGACGAAGGACGCCGCGACGAGCGTGGGGATGGGGCTCGGCAGTCTCGTCTTCGACTTCCTGTGGAAGTTCCCGATCGTCGCGATCTACTCGGCGGTCTACGAGCTGACCCCCCTGCGCGTACCCGTCCTGTGGTGGACCGTCCCGCTGATGCTCCTCGCGCAGGACTTCTTCTACTACTGGTCCCACCGCGGCCATCACGTCATCCGCATCCTCTGGGCCTGCCACGTCGTCCACCACTCCAGCCGGAAGTTCAACCTCACCACCGCCCTGCGCCAGCCGTGGACGTCCCTCACCGTGTGGCCCTTCTACCTCCCGCTCATCGCCCTCGGCGTGCACCCCGCCGCACTCGCGTTCTGCTCGTCGGCGAACCTCGTCTACCAGTTCTGGATCCATACCGAGCGCATCGACAAGCTGCCCCGCCCCTTCGAGTTCGTCTTCAACACGCCCTCCCACCACCGCGTCCACCACGCCTCCCAAGGCGGCTATCTGGACCGCAACTTCGGCGGGATCCTCATCGTGTGGGACCGGCTCTTCGGCTCGTTCGTCCCCGAGATCGAGCGGCCCGTCTACGGGCTCACCAAGAACATCGCCACGTACAACCCCCTGCGGGTGGCCACCCATGAGTACGCCGCCATCGCCAGGGACCTGAAGGCGGCGGCGAGTTGGCGCGAGCGGGCGGGGCGGGTCTTCGGCGGGCCCGGCTGGCAGCCCGCAGAGACGGCCGCCGCGAAGAGACCGGTCACGGAGCCCGTCGCGTGAACCCACGCCTCGCGCGCGTGCTGCTCGTTTCCTTCGGCCTCGCGGTGGTCGTCGACCTCGTCTTCCTGGGTGCGGGGTTCGACCTCGGGCACCGGATCGCCAAGCCCCTCCTGATGCCCCTGCTCGCCGCCCACGTGGGCGTGCGCGGCGGCCCGCGGCTCCTTGTCGCCGCCCTGCTCTGCGGCTGGGGCGGTGACGTACTGCTCCTCTCCGGCGCCGACCCGGCCTTCCTCGCGGGGATGTCCTGCTTCGCGGCGGGGCACGTCTGCTATCTCCTGCTCTTCAAGAACACGATTTCCTTCAAGAACACGATTTCCGAAAAGGGCACCGCACGCGCGCGTGGAGTCCGGCTCGCAGGGGGGTACGCCGTAGCCCTCGTCGCCACCGTCACCCTCCTGTGGCCCGACCTGCCCGCCGATCTCCGCATCCCCGTCGCGGGCTACAGCCTGCTGCTGACCGCGATGGCGTACGGGGCCACCCGGCTCGGGCTCGTCGCAGGGCTCGGCGGCGCCCTCTTCATGCTCTCGGACACCCTCATCGCCACCGGAGTGGCCGACTGGCCGCAGCTGCCGCGGCCGGACTTCTGGATCATGCTCACGTATGCCGCGGCCCAGTATCTGCTGGTCCGCGGGGTGCTGGGCACCCTCGGCGCGCGACTTGCGCCCGCGGCGGCGTACGGTGAGATGCGCTCAACCACCCCCTGAGCGCATCTCACCGACGCCCCGTACGAGAAGGACCCTCGCCATGCGCGCCACCACCATCCACGCCCCGTTCGACATGCGCGTGGAGGACGTGCCCGAGCCCGTGGTGCAGCTGCCCACCGACGCGGTCGTGCGGGTGCTGCGCTCCTGCATCTGCGGCAGCGACCTGTGGGCGTACCGCGGCGAGGCGGCCCGGCAGCCGGGGCAGCGGATCGGGCACGAGTTCCTCGGCATCGTCGAGGAGACCGGCTCCGAGGTGACCGGCGTCAAGCGCGGTGACCTGGTCGTCGCGCCCTTCATGTGGTCCGACGGCGTGTGCGACTACTGCCGCGAGGGTCTCACCACGTCCTGCGAGCACGGCGGCTTCTGGGGTGCCGTCGGGTACGACGGCGGACAGGGCGAGGCCGTGCGCGTTCCCTTCGCGGACGGCACCCTCGTACAGCTGCCCAAGGAGGCGGCGTCCGACGAGCACCTGCTGTCGGCCCTGCTGACGCTGTCCGACGTCATGGGTACGGGCCACCACGCGGCCCTCGGCGCGGGGGCCACCAAGGGCGCCACCGTCGCCGTCGTCGGTGACGGCGCCGTCGGGCTGTGCGCGGTGCTGGCCGCCAAGCGACTCGGCGCCGAGCGGATCATCGCGCTCGGACGCCACCAGGTGCGTACGGACATCGCGCGCCGCTTCGGCGCCACGGACGTCGTCGCCGAGCGCGGCGAGGCGGCCGTCGAGGCCGTCCGCGAGCTGACCCGGGGACAGGGCGCGCACGCCGTCGTGGAGGCGGTCGGGACCGAGCAGTCCATGCGGACGGCCGTGAACATCACCCGCGACGGCGGCGCCATCGGCTTCGTCGGGGTGCCGCACGGCAGCGGTACGGGCCTGGACCTGAGCGTGATGTTCGACCGGAACATCGCCCTGCGCGGCGGTGTCGCGCCGGTGCGCGCGTACATCCCGGAGCTGCTGCCCGACGTCCTCGACGGGACCATCGACCCGTCGCCCGTCTTCGACATGACCGTCGGCCTGGAGGGCGTGCCCGAGGGCTACAAGGCGATGGACGAGCGGACGGCTCTCAAGGTCCTCGTCGCCAACTGAGGCCGCCGACAGGGCTCACCATCTGATGGGCAGCGGCAGCGCCGTCAGCACGCCCGAGACCGCGACGACCACGCCCAGTGCCACGACCTCCGCGCGTGCGGGGACGTAGGCGCTGAGCGGGTCCGGTGCGCGGCGCAGGCGGAGGCGCGCCCAGAGGGCCAGGACGGCGACAACGGCCACGACGAGGACCTTGGCGAACAGAGCGCGCCCGTACGCCGTCGTCGTCAGCTGGTCCAGGATCGTGCCGGACGGCATCCGGCGCAGGGCGCTCCAGATGCCCGTCGCGGTGATCGCCGCGAACAGGACGGCCGCCACGCGCGTGTAGCGGCCGAGCAGCGCGATGCCCGCCTCCGAAGGACGCCACTTCCGCAGCATCCGCAGGACGTGCAGCAGACCGCCCGCCCACAGCGTCGCGCAGGTCACGTGAACGAGTGTCAGGCCGGAGCCGAGCAGAGGACTGTGCTCGGTGGCGGGGTGGGCGCGCAGAGCCTCCGCGACGACCACCGTGGCCAGGGGCCACACCTGGGTCGCCGGCCGGCGCGAGCGGGCGCACAGCCATGCCACCGCGAACGCGTTGACCTCCAGGAGCGCCAGTTTGCCGTCCCGGGTCCGGTAGAGCCCGCCGACGTCCATGTCGGCGAGATGATGCGGCAGCAGATTGCCGGTCGCCACCACGGACGCGAGCCCAAGCGCGGCGACGAACCCGGCGGCAGCGGTGCCGGGCGCCCAACTGCGGGGCGCGTCCTCCAGCGGGGCGCCGGGCACGTGGCGGGCCAGCCGGGCCGCGAACAGCTCGCCCGCGGGCACGCACAGCGCCACGAACAGGAGGACGCGCAGCACGGCGATGCCGCCGACACCGGGGGCCGCGGCCTCGCCCGTACCGTGCAGCGCGGTGCGCGGGCCGAGCAGCGGGACCAGGGCCGCGACGGTCACCAGGGTGAGCACGGCGACGGCCCGTCCGATGGCCCGGCGCCGTGCCGGCTCGCCCGCGCCCGCCATCTCGGCTGTGGGTCGTATCAACGTCACCTCGAGATCTTCACCAGGTGTCACAGAACCGGGCAAGTGCAGGGAAACAATGGGCGGAACGGCATTCCGCCCATAGGTACGTTTCCGCTCGACCCGTGACTCAGGCCGACCCGTGAACTATGCCCACCGAGCCGTGTCCGTCCCCCAAGGCCCCGGCGGGCGCGCCCAGTCGGCGGGTCCGCCGGCGAACGAGACCGGCGGCAGGGCGTATCGGAGACGCCCGATTCCGCTGTCTGTTTCGGCGAGCCAGGAGTCCGGCCGGTCGTACGTCACGTCCCCCGCCGCACCCCGCTCGATCCCGTCCGTCAGCCAGGCCGCGGTGCGCGCGAGCGCCAGCCGTACCAAGCGGCCGTACCCCTGCTCCGACTGCTCGGTCAACGCGCGCAGCACGGCCGCCGCCAGCAGATACCCCGTGCCGTGGTCGAGGGCCTGCGCGGGCAGCGCGCCCGGCCGTTCCTGCGACCCCTCCGTCGCGGCGATCCCGGTGGCCACCTGCACCACGCTGTCGAACCCCCGCCGCTCACGCCATGGCCCGTACGCACCCCACGCCGACAACTGCGCCACGATCAGCCCGGGCCTGCGCTCGGCCAGCGCCTCGGGCGAAAGCCCGAACCGGTCAAGGGCGCCCGGCCGGTAGCCGGTGACGACGACGTCCGCCACGGCCAGCAGTTCCTCGAAGGTGCGCCGATCGGTCGCCAGGTCCAGCGTCGTCGACCGCTTCCCGAAGCCCGTGTCGGCGTGCGCGTCGGGGTCTTCGGGCAGCTGCGGCGCGTCCACACGCAGCACGTCCGCGCCCAGAAGGGCGAGCGTGCGGGTGGCGACCGGGCCGGCGATGACCCGGGTCAGGTCCAGGACGCGCACCCCGGCGGCGGGCAGCAGCGGATCGCCGTCGAGCGGGGCGAGCAGGCGCGCGCGTGCGGAGTCCATACGTTCACGCTCGATCAACGGCCGTTCGGCCACCGCGATCGCCTGCTCGTGCGCGGCCCACTCCTTGGCCGTGCGCAGCGCGACGGCGAGACCCCCGGCGCCGCACACCGTCTCCTCCACCTCCAGCGCGGACCGCTCGGCGAGCAGGCCGCCAACTTCCTCCACCGTCGCGTCGTCCGCCAGCCCCAACGCGCCCAGCAGCCGCGCCCGATGGTGCGGATAGTTCGCGTGCGTCCGCACCCACCCGTCCGCCGTCCGCCAGAACCGAGACACCGGCGCGAAGTTGACCGGCGCGCGCCCGTCGATCAGCAGATGCCGCTCGCTGACGAACGCGGTGGCCACGGCCCCGTCGTCCACCCGCACCTCGGGCACGTCCACGAGCCCGGCCCGCCGCGCCCCCAACTCGGTGGCCGCCAGCGCGCACACTCCCACACAGGCCCGCGCCAACTCCCGTACAGGCAGGCGAGCCTCCAGCGCGCCCTCCCGCACCACGGTCGAAACCCGGGAGAGCAGCGCTGGGTCTCCGCCCAGCCCCTCCCACACTGCAGCCATCGGTGAATGCGTCATACAGGCACTATGCCGGGTGGACTCAATCAACATGGGAGGCAGCAGGTCTCTTACCTCATGGATGCGTGACGTCAACAGGCGCAGGTCGGACAGGATGCCAAGATGCACCGGCGCGGAAGCCGGTTCGACGGCTCCTGACACCGTTTCCGCCGTTCGCGATGCCGTCATTGTGATGGTTCGCCGACCGCTTCCGCCCGGGGGGGGGGGGGGGCGGGGGGGGGGGGGGGGGGGGGAGGGGGGGGGGGGGGGGGGGGGGGCGGGGGGGGGGGGGGGGGGTTGTTTT
>NZ_JBVHXR010000014.1:0-54071 GCF_055569295.1 Streptomyces sp. NPDC029292 | reverse complement strand
CCTCCCCCCCCCCTCCCCCCTCCCTCCCCCCTCCCCCCCCCCCCCCCCCCCCCACCCCCCCCCCCCCCTCCCCCCCCCCCCCCCCCCCCCCCCCCCCCCCCCCCCCCCCCCCCCCCCCCCCCCCCCCCCCCCCCGGTAGCGCGGGTGAGGCGCTGTCACGTCGCTTGTGGTTCTGGTTCGTTCGCCACACGACTGGGCCGTGCGGGAAATATCAGGTCTCTCCCGTTACTTGACCGCCCGCAGCGCGTTGACGATCCCGGATCCGTAGAAGCCGTTCACGTGCTTGCCGCCCACACAGGTGGCGTCCACGACTCCGTCGCCGTTCCCGTCGTACGGGTCGGTCGGGCAACCGGGGTTGTCCGCCTCGGCCTTGAGCAGCGCCTGGAGCTGAGCCGGGCCGGCCCAGGGGTACTTGGACTTCAGCAGCGCCGCGACAGCGGCGACGTGCGGGGTCGCCATCGAGGTGCCCTGCAGGAAGCCGTACTGGTTGTTCGGCAGGGTGGAGAGGATCCGGCCGTTCTGCGACGGCGTGTCCGGTATCTGGTACTTGTCGCCGCCGGGGGCCGCGACGTCGATCACGCCGTCCCCGTAGCTGGAGAAGTACGACTTGGCGCCCTTGACGCCGGTCGAGCTGACCGTGACGACGCCCGGCAGCTGGGTCGGCACGTCGAAACACGTGTGGGGATCGACCGTGCGGGTGACCGCGGTCGAGTCGTCGGGGCTGGAGGCGTCGACGATCGCGTCCGCGTCGAGGTCGTCGTTCGAGTTGCCCGCCGCCGCGACGTTGAGGGTGCCCTTCTTCTGGGCGTACAGCTGGGCCCGGTTGACGGCGTCGACGATGGCCCGCTGGTCGGGGTCGTCCAGGCAGTTGTACAGCCACGGGTCCACGTAGTAGCTGTTGTTGGTGATCTCGACGCCGTGGTCGGCGGCGAACACGAAGGCGCAGACGACGCTCTCCGGGTAGAACAGCTGGGTGGAGTCCGGCTCGGCCACCGTGATGCCGGCGACCTTCACACCGGGCGCCACGCCCGCGACGCCGACGCCGTTGCGGGCCGCGGCGATCTCCCCCGCGACATGCGTGCCGTGGTAGTGGGCAGCGTCCACGGGACGCCAGGCGCCGTACGTGGTGTCCGGCTTGCCGCCCACACAGTTCGCGGACCGCGAGGCGGAGAAGTTCGGGGCGATGTCCGGGTGGGTGTCGTCGACGCCGACGTCGATCACGGCGACCGTCACGTTCTTGCTGCCCGGGTTGACCTTCGCGGCCTTGTCGGCGCCTATCGCGCGCAGATCCCACTGGTCGGCCTCGAGGGGCTCCTCGCCCGAGGCGGCGCTCTGCGAGACCTTGGCGGCCTCGGCGGCCGACAGCACCTGCGCCGCGCCCTCGTCCGTCGTCCCCGCGGGCGTCAGCGGCGCAGTCCGGGTGGCGCCCGCCGACTGCACACCGCGGACGGCGCGGATCTGCTTGCCGAAGTCCGGGTTGGCGGAATGGACGACGATCACACCGATCTTCTCGTACGCGATGACGACGCTGCCGCCCGCCGCGGTGATCGCCTTCTTCACCGACTCGATCGTGTGATGGTCCGTCTTGGTGTTGACCACATACGCCAGGTTCGGGCCGTCCGCGGTCGTCGCGGCGGACGCGGTGAGTGGTGCGGCGGACGCGGCACCCGGCAGGAAGCCGAGCGAGGCGGTGAGCGAGAGGACGACCGGCACCGCGAGGACGAGCCGGCGTCTGGAACGCAGATGAGCCATGGGATCTCCATATCATCCGGAAAACCGAGCTGCCCGAACACAGGTGGTGCTCGGGCAGGTACATGACGCAGTGGTGCAGGCCGAAGCTATCCCTCGCCCGACCTGGCCAGCAATGACTTCCGGCGATGACTTCCGAAAGAAGTGCGGGGCGTTGAACCGGTCCACGCGTGGCGCCGTGACCTTGAGCAGGGAGCACGAGGACGATCGAGCCCCCTGTTGGATCACGCCCGGGGGCCCTACCATCGCTCCTCGGCTCATGTGATCCACGTCACTGTGAGGTCAAAGAGTCATGTCCGTGCCCAACCCGTCCCCGTCCGCTTCCGCGAGCACCCACTCGCCCCCGTCCACCGTCGCAACCGCACCCGCAACGCGAGGAGACACCGTGGCCACCGACGCACCACCACCCTCGAAGGCGGATCCCCGACTCCCGTCGACCGAGGCGTTCGTCGAGATGCAGGAGAGCGCGGAGTTCGGTGAACTGCGCCGCGCTCACCGCTCCTTCGCCTTCCCGCTGACCGTCGGCTTCATCGCCTGGTACCTGCTCTACGTCCTGCTCTCGAACTACGCGGGCGACTTCATGGGCACCAAGTTGTTCGGCAACATCAATGTCGCCCTGGTGCTCGGTCTCGCGCAGTTCCTCACCACGTTCCTCATCGCCTGGTGGTACGCGCGGCACGCCGCCGCCCAGCTCGACCCCAAGGCCGAGGCGATCAAGTCCCGGATGGAGGGCGGCGCATGAGCCCCGCGATCACCCTGGCCGCCGGTGAGGCCAGCCAGCACCGGCCGCTGATCATCTCCCTCTTCGCGGTGTTCGTCGCCGCGACCCTCGTCATCACCGTCTGGGCGGGCCGCCAGACCAAGAGCGCCGCCGACTTCTACGCCGGCGGCCGCCAGTTCACCGCCTTCCAGAACGGCCTGGCCGTCTCCGGCGACTACATGTCCGCCGCGTCCTTCCTCGGCATCGCGGGCGCGATCGCCCTCTTCGGGTACGACGGATTCCTGTACTCCATCGGCTTCCTCGTCGCCTGGCTGGTCGCCCTGCTGCTCGTCGCCGAACCGCTGCGCAACTCCGGCCGGTACACGATGGGCGACGTCCTCGCGTACCGCCTGCGCCAGCGTCCGGTCCGTACGGCCGCGGGCACCTCCACGATCGTCGTGTCGATCTTCTATCTGCTCGCCCAGATGGCCGGCGCCGGCGTCCTGGTCTCGCTGCTGCTCGGCATCACCAGCGACGGCGGCAAGATCGGCATCGTCGCGCTCGTCGGCGTCCTGATGATCGTGTACGTCACCATCGGCGGCATGAAGGGGACCACCTGGGTACAGATGGTGAAGGCGGTGCTGCTGATCATCGGCGCCCTGCTGCTCACCTTCCTGGTGCTGCTGAAGTTCAACTTCAACATCTCCGACCTGCTCGGCAAGGCGGCCGACAACAGCGGCAAGGGCGCGCCCTTCCTGGAGCCGGGCCTCAAGTACGGCGCCACCTCCACGACCAAGCTCGACTTCATCTCGCTGGGCATCGCCCTGGTCCTGGGCACCGCGGGGCTGCCGCACATCCTGATCCGCTTCTACACCGTGCCCACGGCCAAGACCGCGCGGAAGTCCGTGAACTGGGCGATCGGTCTCATCGGCGCGTTCTACCTGATGACCCTCGCCCTCGGCTTCGGCGCCGCCGCGCTGATCAAACCGGACGAGATCATCGCCTCCAACAAGGCGGGCAACACGGCGGCACCCCTCCTGGCGCTCCATCTGGGAGGCGTCGACTCCGACTGGGGCGCCATCCTGCTCGCCTCCATCTCCGCCGTCGCCTTCGCCACGATCCTCGCGGTCGTCGCCGGTCTGACGCTGGCCTCGTCCTCCTCGTTCGCGCACGACATCTACGCGAACGTCATCAAGAGGGGACAGGCCACGGAGAAACAGGAGGTCAGCGCCGCCCGCTACGCGACGGTGGGCATCGGCGCCGTGTCCATCGTGCTGGGCGCCCTCGCCCGTGACCTGAACGTCGCCGGTCTGGTCGCGCTCGCCTTCGCGGTCGCCGCGTCCGCCAACCTGCCGACGATCCTCTACAGCCTCTTCTGGAAGAGGTTCACCACGCAGGGCGCGCTGTGGTCGATCTATGGCGGTCTGGTCACCGCGGTCGGCCTGGTGCTGTTCTCGCCGGTGGTCTCGGGCAAACCCACGTCGATGTTCCCGGACGTCGACTTCCACTGGTTCGCGCTGGAGAACCCGGGCATCATCTCCATCCCGGTCGGCTTCCTGCTGGGCTGGCTGGGCACGATCCTGTCCAAGGAGGAGCCGGACACCGGCAAGTACGCCGAACTGGAGGTCCGCTCCCTCACGGGCACCGGAGCGCACTGAGCCGGTACGGGAGCGTTCGAAAGACGGCACCGCTCACGGCCGCGTCGTAGATCCCTACGACGCGGCCGCGCCGTACCTCGTGGGATCCGGCCGCTGTCGATGCCAGTCCCGTCCCGTAGGCTCGCTTGTGTCTGGTTATTTGTGATCCGCATCGAGGGAGGGGGCCCACGTGCTCATCGACACCTATGGCCGAGTGGCCACCGACCTGCGCGTCTCGCTGACGGACAGGTGCAATCTCCGGTGTACGTACTGCATGCCCGAAGAGGGCCTGCAGTGGCTGGCCAAGCCCGATCTGCTCACGGACGACGAGATCGTCCGCCTCATCGAGATCGCGGTCACCAGCCTCGGCATCACCGAGGTCCGCTTCACCGGCGGCGAGCCCCTGCTGCGCCCCGGCCTCGTCGGCATCGTCGAGCGGGTCGCCGCCCTTGAGCCGCGCCCCCAGATGTCCCTGACGACCAACGGCATCGGGCTCAAGCGCACCGCCACCGCCCTGAAGGCGGCAGGCCTGGACCGGGTGAACGTCTCGCTGGACACCCTGCGCCCCGAGGCCTTCAAGACCCTCACCCGCCGTGACCGCCACAAGGACGTCATCGCGGGCCTCGAAGCCGCCCGCGACGCGGGCCTGACACCGGTCAAGGTCAATTCGGTCCTGATGCCGGGGCTGAACGAGGACGAGGCCCCGGACCTGCTGGCCTGGGCCGTGGAGCACGACTACGAGCTGCGCTTCATCGAGCAGATGCCCCTGGACGCCCAGCATGGCTGGAAGCGCGAGGGCATGGTCACCGCCGGTGACATCCTCGCCTCACTGCGCACGCGTTTCGAGCTCACCGAAGAGGGCGCCGACGAGCGGGGCTCCGCCCCCGCCGAGCGCTGGCTCGTCGACGGCGGCCCGCACCGCGTCGGCGTGATCGCCTCGGTCACCCGCCCCTTCTGCTCGGCCTGCGACCGTACGCGCCTCACGGCCGACGGTCAGGTCCGCACCTGCCTGTTCGCCACCGAGGAGACCGACCTGCGCGCCGCGCTGCGCTCGGACGCTTCCGACGAGGAGATCGCCCGCATATGGCGGCTCGCGATGTGGGGCAAGAAGGCGGGCTCCGGCCTGGACGACCCGTCGTTCCTCCAGCCGGACCGGCCGATGTCGGCCATCGGCGGCTGACCCAGCCCTAGCGGGACCGCGGCGGCCGACCGCCCAGGTCAGCCCTGCCCTTGCGGGGCCTCCCACTCGTCGAGCTTCACGACGTCCTTGAGGAAGCCGCGTACACCGAGGAACTGGGACAGATGCTCCCGATGCTCCTCGCACGCGAGCCATGTCTTGCGGCGCTCCGGCGTGTGCAGCTTCGGGTTGTTCCAGGCGAGCACCCACATGGCGTCGGCGCGGCAGCCCTTGGCGGAGCACTGCGGAGTGGTGAGTGCGGGGGACATGTCGGGGAGCGGGAAGTTCACGCCTCAACCCTAGACGGCTCCGAAAAGGCGACGCCGAGCAGCCACGGGGGGAGCTGCCCGGCGTCGGTCCGTCGCTCCGACGGGGGATGCGGAGCGCGTACGAAGTATGTCACGGAGGACCCGCTGCCCGGCACTGGAACTACATGATTGATCTGAGCTTTTCTTGAGCTTGGTGCACCGTTGGATTCCGGTTTCCACGGATTCTCCGTGGTCAGGTCGGGGTCACGTCAGGTCGTGCGGCTCGCCCCGCAGGCGCGTCCCGGGGGTCGGCCGCGACGTCTTCCGGGACGGATTCCGTGGAGTCGTCCTGCCGAGGCGGCGCGATCATCGGGCGGGTGGGCGCGGCGACGAAGGTCGAGGGAAGCGACGGCGCGTTCTCGCGGCCCGCGTTGGCGATCACCACGGCGATATAGGGGAGGAGTATTCCGAGGACCAGCGCGACGAGCGCGACGTGCCGCTCCACATTCCACAGTGTGGCGGCGAGGATCACGGCGACCGTGCGGACGGACATCGAGATGACATAGCGGCGCTGCCTGCCGCGTACGTCCTCGTCGAGCCCCTGCCTGGCCCCGGTGATCCGGAAGACCTGGACGTTGCTCTGCTTCCGCATCACGTTCCACCACCCACTTGTGTCGGACGCTCCCCGGTCCGTACCCGGTCCGAACCCCGTCAAGGAAGCAAGCCCGAACAGCCTCCACGTTACGCCGCAGCTGCGTCGCCTTCGAGACCGGGGCATGTCCTGCCCGGCCGGACAATATGCGTCGTACCGCGTATGGCTCCGCCCGACATGCGCCGTATGACGGACAGGCCGAAACTGGGCGTACTGCTCACGTAGAGCCGTACTAGGAGGCAGACATGGGCTGGTTGTGGGCGATCATCGTCGGGTTCGTGCTGGGCCTGCTGGCCAAGGCGATCATTCCGGGCAAGCAGCACAGTCCCCTCTGGCTGACCACCATCTTCGGCATTCTCGGAGCCATCGTCGGCAACGCGATCGCCCGCGGTATCGGTATCGCTGAGACCAGGGGCATCGACTGGGGCCGGCACGCGCTGCAGCTCGTGGCCGCGATCGTCATCGTCTTTTTCGGCGACATGCTCTACATGGCGGTGCGGGGTAACAAGGTGAAGGCCTGACGGCACGGCCGGAAGGCTTGGCGGTACGACGAAGGGGGCGGCCCGTGACGGGCCGCCCCCTCTGTATGTCCAGCTCAAGAACCGCACGGCCCGCTCAGGGCCCATCCGGCTCAGGCGGGCGTGACCTCCACCGCCGCCAGGTTCTTCTTGCCCCGGCGCAGTACCAGCCAGTGCCCGTGCAGCAGATCCTCCTTGACGGGGACCGCGTCCTCGGCGGCGACCTTCACGTTGTTCACGTACGCGCCGCCCTCCTTGACCGTGCGGCGCGCGGCCGACTTGCTGGCCACCAGGCCGACCTCGGCGAAGAGGTCCACCACGGGGCCGAGCTCGGCGACCTGGATGTGCGGCACCTCGGAGAGGGCCGCGGCCAGCGTCTTCTCGTCCAGCTCAGCCAGCTCGCCCTGGCCGAAGAGGGCCTTGGACGCGGCGATCACGGCGGCCGTCTGGTCGGCGCCGTGCACCAGCGTCGTCAGCTCCTCCGCGAGCGCGCGCTGCGCGGCACGGGCCTGGGGGCGCTCCTCGGTCTGCTTCTCCAGCTCTTCGAGTTCCTCGCGGGACTTGAAGGACAGGATCCGCATGTAGGTCGAGATGTCCCGGTCGTCCACGTTCAGCCAGAACTGGTAGAACGCGTACGGCGTGGTCATCTCCGGGTCGAGCCAGATGGCGCCGCCCTCGGTCTTGCCGAACTTGGTGCCGTCCGCCTTGACCATCAGCGGCGTCGCCAAGCAGTGCACCGAGGCGTCCGGCTCCAGGCGGTGGATCAGGTCCAGGCCCGCCGTGAGGTTGCCCCACTGGTCGCTGCCGCCCTGCTGGAGCGTGCAGCCGTACCGGCGGTACAGTTCCAGGAAGTCCATGCCCTGGAGCAGCTGGTAGCTGAACTCCGTGTAGCTGATGCCCTCCTGGGACTCCAGGCGCCGGGCCACGGAGTCCTTCGTCAGCATCTTGTTGACGCGGAAGTGCTTGCCGATGTCCCGCAGGAACTCGATGGCCGACATCCCGGCCGTCCAGTCCAGGTTGTTCACCATCACCGCGGCGTTCTCGCCGTCGAAGGACAGGAACGGCTCGATCTGGGCGCGCAGCCGGGTGACCCAGTTCGCGACCGTCTCCGGGTCGTTCAGCGTGCGCTCCGCCGTCGGGCGCGGGTCGCCGATCTGGCCCGTCGCCCCGCCGACCAGGGCCAGCGGGCGCAGGCCCGCCTGCTGGAGCCGGCGCATGGTGAGCACCTGCACCAGGTGGCCGACGTGCAGGCTGGCCGCGGTCGGGTCGAAGCCGCAATAGAACGTGACGGGACCGTCCGCGAGCGCCTTGCGCAAAGCATCTTCGTCGGTGGACAGGGCGAACAGCCCCCGCCACTTCAGCTCGTCGACGATGTCCGTCACGGTTCTCGTATCTCCTTGGGTGGTCTCGTGAATCAGGTACGAGGTTATACGCCCTGACTGACAGAGCTCATATTGAAGTCCGGCACCCGCAGGGCCGGCATCGCAGCCCTAGTGAACCAGTCGCTCCACTCCCGGGGCAGCGTCTTTTCCGTCCGCCCCGCCTCCGCCGCCCGCCCCAGCAGGTCCACCGGCGACTCGTTGAACCGGAAGTTGTTCACCTCGCCGACGACCTGGCCGTTCTCGACGAGGTAGACGCCGTCCCGGGTCAGTCCGGTCAGCAGCAGCGTCGCCGGGTCGACCTCGCGGATGTACCAGAGGCAGGTCAGCAGCAGACCGCGCTCGGTGGCGGCGACCATCTCCTCCAGGGAGCGGTCCTCGCCGCCGTCCAGGATGAGGTTGCCGATCGTGGGCGCCACCGGAAGCCCGGTCAGGCCCGCGCTGTGCCGGGTGGTCGACAGGTGCTTCAGCTCACCCTCGCGGATCCACTCGGTCGCCTTGAGGGGCAGCCCGTTGTCGAACACGGACGCGTCGTCGCCGGAGGAGTGCGCGAGCACGAAGGGCGCGGACTCCAGCCCCGGCTCGTTCGGGTCGCTGCGCAGCGTCAGCGGCAGCTCGGTGAGCTTCTCGCCGACGCGGGTGCCGCCACCGGGCTTGCTGAAGACCGTCCGGCCCTCGGCCGCGTCCCGGGCGGCCGCCGACCACATCTGGTAGATCAGCAGGTCCGCGACGGCGGTCGGCGGCAGCAGCGTCTCGTAGCGTCCCGCGGGCAGGTCGATGCGCCGCTCGGCCCAGCCGAGCCGTACGGCCAGCTCGGCGTCCAGCGCCGCCGGGTCGACGTCCTTGAAGTCCCTCGTCGAATGCCCCGCCCACGCCGACCGCGTACGGTCCGGCGACTTGGCGTTGAGCTCCAGCGTCCCGTTCGGCTGGTCGTGGCGCAGGCGCAGCCCCGTCGACGTACCGACATAGCTGGAGACGAGCTCGTGGTTGGCGAACCCGTACAGCTCGCGGCCGCCCTTCCGCGCGCGGGCGAACGATTCACCGAGCGCCGGCGCGAAGTCGCCGAAGACGGCGGACGAGGTCTCGGCAGGCGCGTCCGTGAAGTCGGGCGACTCCGGCACGCCCGTGACCAGCGGCTGGGCGTCCTCGGCCGGACCCGCGCCGCGCGCCGCCGCCTCCGCGGCCCGTACCAGCGGCTCCAGCTCGTCGGCGGTCACGGCCGCGCGCGAGACGACGCCGGACGCCGTGCCCTCGCGGCCGTCGACGGTGGCGATCACGGTCAGCGTGCGCCCGCGCGTGACCCCGTTCGTGGTCAGCGCGTTGCCCGCCCAGCGCAGGTTCGCGGTCGAGTGCTCGTCGGCGATCACCACGCAGCCGTCGGCGCGGGAGAGTGCGAGGGCGCGCTCGACGACCTCGTGCGGCTTGTTCGTACGAGAGGTCATCGGCCCGCCTCCTGCGTGGTGTTCAGAATGTTGACGCCCTTGAAGAGGGCGGACGGGCAGCCGTGCGAGACGGCCGCGACCTGGCCCGGCTGGGCCTTGCCGCAGTTGAAGGCACCGCCCAGGACATACGTCTGCGGGCCGCCCACCGCGGCCATCGAACCCCAGAAGTCGGTGGTCGTCGCCTGGTACGCGACATCGCGCAGCTGGCCGGTGACGCGACCGTTCTCGATGCGGAAGAAGCGCTGACCGGTGAACTGGAAGTTGTACCGCTGCATATCAATGGACCAGGAGCGGTCGCCGACGACGTAGATGCCCCGATCCACACTCCCGATCAGATCCTCGGTCGAGAGACCGGCGGGATCCGGCTGGAGCGACACGTTCGCCATGCGCTGCACGGGCACATGCCCGGGGGAGTCGGCGTACGCACACCCGTTGGACCGCTCGAACCCGGTCAGCTTCGCGATGCGCCGGTCCAGCTGATAGCCGACGAGCGTCCCGTCCTTCACCAGGTCCCAGGACTGCCCTGCCACACCCTCGTCGTCGTACCCGATGGTCGCGAGGCCGTGTTCGGCGGTGCGGTCACCGGTGACGTTCATCAGCTCGGAGCCGTACCTCAGCTTGCCCAGCTGGTCGAAGGTGGCGAAGGAGGTCCCGGCGTACGCGGCCTCGTAGCCCAGCGCACGGTCCAGCTCGGTGGCGTGCCCGATGGACTCGTGGATGGTCAGCCACAGGTTGGAGGGGTCGACGACGAGGTCGTACACCCCCGCCTCGACGCTGGGCGCCCGCATCTTCTCGGCGAGCAGCTCCGGGATCTGCGCCAGCTCGGACTCCCAGTCCCAGCCGGTGCCCATCAGGTATTCCCAGCCGCGCCCGACCGGCGGCGCGATGGTCCGCATCGAGTCGAACTCGCCGCTGGACTCGTCGACGGCGACGGCGGTGAGCTGCGGGTGCAGCCGCACACGCTGCTGCGTGGTCACGGTCCCGGAGGTGTCGGCGTAGAACTTGTTCTCGTGCACGGTCAGCAGTGAGGCGTCGACATGGTTGACGCCGTCGGCCGCCAGCAGCCGCGCACTCCAGTCCGCGAGCAGCCCCGCCTTCTCCTCATCGGGGACGGAGAAGGGATCGATGTCGTACGAGGAGACCCACGTCTTCTCGGCGTGCACCGGCTCGTCCGCCAGCTCCACGCGCTCCTCGGACCCGGCCGCCTTGATCACCTGGGCCGACAGCTTCGCCATCGCCACGGCCTGCGACGCGACCTTCGCGGCGGCGTCCATCGTCAGATCCACGCCCGACGCGAACCCCCAGGTCCCACCGTGCACCACCCGTACCGCGTACCCCAGGTCCGTGGTGTCCGACGATCCGGCGGGCTTGGCGTCCCGCAGCCGCCAGGACGCGCTGCGCACCCGCTCGAACCGGAAGTCCGCGTGCTCGGCGCCCAGTGCCCGCGCCCGCGCGAGGGCGGCGTCGGCGAGAGCCCTGAGGGGCAGGGTCAGAAAAGTCTCGTCGATTTGATGGGCCATGAAGCTCTCCCCGTCTGCTCTGCGGATGTCCGCAGTGAACCATGCCGTGCGGCACCTGCGGATGGCCACCAGTTTCATGGGTTCCCGGAGTGTGCGTGGCAGTAGGCTGATGAATCGTCGGCGACCAGGGGGCGTTGTCCGGGCAACGGCGCCGGCAGAGCCGTTACAGCAGCAAGGGGAGTACAGGCCACGATGGACGTCTTCGGGGTCCACCAGAATCTGATCGATGATTATGATGCCTTCACGAATTCACTGGTATCCGTCCGTGACAGGGATATCCAGCGGCATCTTGATGCGGAGCGTGCGCGTAAGGCCCGCTGGCCTGACCCCCGTATCTCGCTCAATCCGAATTTCCGTAGTGGCGGAACCGTCGCTGAACTGGTCGATGCCGGCGTTCTGCACACGATGTGCCGCGACTATTTCCGTGTGAAGGAACACGAGCACGACCCGGGATCCCGGACCCTGACGCTCCACCGTCACCAGCGGGAGGCGATCGATGCGGCGGCCCGCCAGGATTCGTATGTGCTCACCACGGGCACCGGCTCCGGCAAGAGCCTCGCCTACATCGTTCCCATCGTCAACGAGGTGCTGCGCCACCCGAATCCCGACGGCATTTCGGCGATCGTCGTCTACCCCATGAATGCTCTCGCGAACAGCCAGGAGTACGAACTGGCCCGCTATCTGAAATGGGGGATTCCCGAGGCGAACCGTCGAGTGACCTTCGCCCGGTACACAGGTCAGGAGAACGCAGAGGGCAAGGCTGCCGTGCTGCGATCCAAGCCGGACATTCTGCTGACGAACTACGTGATGCTGGAGTATCTCCTCACGCGTCCCCACGAGCGGGAGGAACTCATCGGGGCAGCCCAGGGCCTCAGATTTCTGGCACTCGACGAGCTTCACACCTATCGCGGCAGGCAGGGGGCGGATGTCGCCTTCCTGGTGCGCAGGCTCCGCGACGCCTGCGCCGCTCCCGGTCTTCAGTGCATTGGTACGTCCGCCACCATGGCCAGCGCCGCCACGTTCGAGGATGCCCAGGAGAAGGTCGCCGACGTCGCCACCCGGCTGTTCGGTACGCCGGTGCGGCCCAAGCGGGTTATTGGCGAGACGCTGGAGCGGTCCACCGACCCGGGGGCCTGCCTTGCGCTGCCCGCCGCCGAACGCAGAGCGGCGCTGGCCGCAGCCGTCCGCCGGGCCGAGCAGGAACCGCACGCGCTGTCACAGGACTACTTGGTGTTGAGGGCCGATCCCCTTGCTGTCTGGGTGGAGGACTCCTTCGGCCTGGTCGAGGACAAGAAGACCGACGGGCGGCTGGTGCGCAGGACGCCGGTCACGGTTCCCGCCGCGGCAGCGGTGCTCAGCGGGGACTGCGGCGAGAGTCAAGAGGTGTGCCGCACAGCGATTGAGGCCATTCTCAGAGCCGGTGCGAAGGCGCTGCACCCGCAGCACAGACGCCCGCTGTTCGCCTTCAGGCTGCACCAGTTCCTCTCCAAGGGCGACACCGTCTACACCAGTCTCGAACCGGCAGGGCAACGCCATCTGACCAGCCAGTACCAGGTCAGTGTGCCCGCGCAGCGGGACAAGCCGCTGATCCCGCTGGCGTTCTGCCGGGACTGCGGACACGAGTATCTGGTGGTGACCCGCGAGGACGGCGCCGCCGGGCCGCGCTTCGTCGCGCGCAGGGACCCCGAGGCCCCCGCCGAGGGCGGCGACGGCTACCTCTACGTTAGCGAGGAGCGGCCCTGGCCGACGGCGACCGACGACATCCTGGGAAGACTTCCCGACAGCTGGGTCGAGACCACCGACGACGGGGCCCGCGCCATCGTGCAGGCCCGAGGCGGTGACGCCCCGCGCGAAGTATGGATCGCCCCGGACGGAACGGCCCTTGCAGGGGAAGGGGCCGAGGAAGGGCTGCGCGCCTGGTGGATCGCCGCCCCCTTCCGTTTCTGCCTGCGCTGTCGCGTCAGCCACGAACAGCTGCGCGCCCGCGATTTTGCCAAGCTCGCCACCTTCGCGGCCGAGGGCCGCAGCTCGGCGGTCTCCCTCATCAGCTCCAGCGTGGTGCGCTCCCTGAGAGGCCAGCAGGACATCGACGAGCGGGCACGCAAACTCCTCACCTTCGTGGACAACCGCCAGGACGCCAGTCTCCAGGCCGGGCACTTCAACGACTTCGCCCAGGTCACTCAGATCCGTGGCGCCCTCTATCGGGCACTCGCCGCCGCAGGTCCGACGGGGCTGCGCCACGACGCGCTGCCGCAGGCCGTAGAGGAAGCACTCGGCCTGCCCATGGAGGGCTTCGCCCGCAACCCCGGAGCCAAGTACAGCCAGCGGGAGTCCGCCCGCTCGGCCCTGCGCGCGGTCCTCGCCTACCGGGTCAACGCCGACCTCGAACGCGGCTGGCGCATCACCATGCCCAACCTCACCCAGACCGGACTGCTGCGCTTCGAGTACACGGACCTGCGGGAGATCGCAGCCGACCAGGAGTGCTGGCAGGGCACACCCGCGGCGCTCGCCGGTGACTCTCCCGAACACCGTGAGTACCTCGCCCAGGTCCTCCTGGACGAGCTCCGCCGCTCCCTTGCGGTCGATGAGCCGCTGCTGACACAGGAAGGGTTTGACCAGCTCCAGCGCCAGTCCGAAGCGCACCTCCTCGGCGTCTGGGCCCTCCCCCCGAAGGAGCCTCGCGTCCCCTCGCGGGTCGCCTTCCCCGGCTCGGGCCCCAAGGGCGCTCCGTCCGGCGAGGCCGTCTACCTCAGCGGCCTCGGCGCGTACGGACGCTTCCTGCGCCGCCCCGACCAGTTCCACCGGATTCCCGGGCTGGCCGGGAAGCGGATGTCCGTCGCGGACGCGGACGCGGTGATACGCGGACTGCTGCGCGTCCTGGAGATCCACGGGCTGGTTGCGATCGTCCGCGAGGAGCGCGACGGTTCGCTCGGCCACCAGGTCCGAGCTGCCGCCCTGCGCTGGCTGCCGGGCGACGGGATCGCCCCCGAGCCCGACCCGCTGCGCAAGGTCAGCGACCCGGGCGCCGAGCCGCACGTCAACACCTACTTCAGAGACCTCTACCGGGACACCGCGTCGCAGCTGGTAGGCCTCGAAGCCAGGGAGCACACCGCGCAGGTTCCCTCCGACCTGAGGGAGAAGCGTGAGAAGGCGTTCCGTGACGGCGACCTCAGCCTGCTGTACTGCTCGCCGACCATGGAACTGGGCGTTGACATCGCCACCCTGAACGCGGTGGCCATGCGAAACGCCCCGCCCACCCCGGCCAACTACGCCCAGCGCTCGGGTCGGGCCGGCCGCTCGGGGCAGCCCGCGCTGGTCACCACGTACTGCTCGACGGGCAGCGCCCATGACCAGTACTACTTCCGGCGCCCCGAACTGATGGTCGCGGGCAGTGTCATGCCGCCCCGCCTCGACCTGGCCAACGAGGAGCTGCTGCGCAGCCATGTCCACGCGATCTGGCTGGCCGAGACGGGAGCCGCCCTCGGCCGGCGCATGACCGACTTCATCGACGCGGAAGCCGTCGCGCAGGCTTTCGGCGAACCGGTGCCGCTGCGGCTCACCGAGGCCATGCGCACCCAGCTCGACAGCGAGGCGGCCCGCCGCCGGGCCATCGATCGCGCCACCGAGGTGCTCGGACCTCTGCTGGACGACCTCCGGGCACGCACCACCTGGTGGTACGACGGCTGGATCGAGGATGTCGTGCGCACCGCACTGCGCCGCTTCGACGACGACTGCGAACGCTGGCGCCGCCTGTACCGCGCGGCGCTCGCCGAGCGCGAGGAGCAGCACCGCATCGCGGGCGACCTCTCCGTCGACCCCAGACACCGTCGCATCGCCCAGGCCCGCCGGGCCGAGGCCGAGAACCAGCTGAAGCTGCTGCGCAACGAGGACAGCGAGGAGTCCTTCAGCGACTTCTACACCTACCGTTACTTCGCCTCAGAAGGGTTCCTCCCCGGATACTCCTTCCCCCGGCTTCCGCTCGCCGCCTACATCCCCGGGCAGCGCGGCGAAGGACGGCTCGGGCAGAAGAACGGGGCGTACATCCAGCGCCCCCGTTTCATCGCGATCTCCGAGTTCGGGCCCGGCGCGCTGATCTACCACGAGGGGCAGCGGTACGCCGTCGACCGGGTGCAGGTCCCCATGGGCGCCACCCCTGGTCAGGTCGCCACCAGCGATGTCCGGATCTGCGCCAGCTGCGGTACCTGGTACGACCGTTCGGAAGGGGCCGATCGATGTGACGACTGTGAGGTGCCGCTCTCCCTCACGCTGAGCCGGACCATGGTCCTGTCCACGGTCCACGCGTCACCGGTGCGCCGGATCTCCTCCGACGAGGAAGAACGCCTCAGGTCCGGCTTCGAACTGCTGACGGGCTATCAGTTCTCGCAGGGCAATGGACGGTTGGACGCGATAGCCGCGGATGACGACGGCCCGGTGCTGACCGTGACCTACGGCGACACCGCACGAGTCCGTGTCTTCAACATCGGCCGCCGCAAGCGCAAGCAGCCCGCGGACCGCGGCTTCTGGCTCGACCCGATCCAGGGCCGGTGGCTCAGCGCCAAGAAGGCGGGCGAGATCCAGGAGGCATCGGCCGAGGACGAGGCCCTGAGCCCGTTCGCATCCGCCGATCGCACCCTCCAGGTCATTCCGTACGTCGAGGACCGCAAGAACATCGCCGTGCTGCGCCTTGCCGAGCCGGTCGAGAACGAAACCGTCGCCGTCACTCTCCGTTATGCCCTGGAACGCGGCATAGAGGCCCGCTACCAGCTGGAGGACGCGGAGCTGGACAGCCAGGACCTCCCGGACGGCGAACGGCGTGGCCGGATGCTCTTCATCGAGGGCGCGGAGGGCGGGGCAGGGGTCCTCAGGCTCCTCCACGACGACCCCGACGCCCTCGCCGAAGTCGCCCGCGCCGCTCTGCGGATCATCCACGTCGACCCGGACGACGGCCGCGACCTGGGCCAGGCCCCAGGTGCCGTGGAGCGCTGCGAGCGAGGCTGCTACGACTGCCTGCTCTCGTACGGTAACCAGCGCTTCCACACCCGCATCGACCGGCTCGTTGTGGTCCCCCTCCTGATGCGGCTGGCCGCCTCGACGACCCGGGGCGAGCGGCAGGCGACCCCCGCCGCGCAGCGGGCCCAGGCGCTCGCCCTGGCCACGGAGCGCGCGCAGGGACCGGTCGCCGACTTTGTAGAGTGGCTGGGCCGCTCGGGCCACCGCCTCCCCGACGAGACCCACCCCGATCGGTCCGACGCCCAGGACCGTCCCGATGTCGTCTACCGCCTTCCAGGCGCGGACGTCGCCGTCTACGTGGACGAACCGGGCGGCTGGCATCTTGACCGACAGGTCGAGTTCCGGCTGATCGACGACGGCTGGCTCGTCATCCGGGCCGGCGCGGACACCAAGGAGTGGGAGAACGCAGTGCGTGCACACCCGGACGTCTTCGGCCCCGGACGGAGCATCCGATGACGTTCCTCCGCACCTCGGCGCAGTCTTCGACGCCTCGCGCCCCCGGCGATCTGATCTCCGCCCGCGGCCGCGACTGGGTGGTGCAGCCAGGCGGGCCCGGCGGCTTGGTGATCGCCCAGCCCCTCGACGGAGACCGCGAGTACGTCACCGCGCTCTTCCCGCACGAGATCGAGGAACCCGGCTTCGGCAGGCCCCGAGCCGTACCCGGAGAGGTCGGCGACTTCGCCTCCGCCGGACTACTGCGCACCGCCCTGCGGATCGCGGCGAGCCACGGAGCGGGCCCCTTCCGCTCGCTGGCGTCCATCTCGGTGCAGCCCCGCCAGTACCAGCTGGTGCCGCTGATGATGGCGCTGCGCATGGACACCGTACGGCTCCTCATCGGCGACGACGTCGGAATCGGCAAGACCGTCGAAGCCGCCCTCATCGGCAAGGAGCTCATCGAGCAGGGCTCGGCCACCGGCATGGTGGTGCTCTGCTCGCCGTCCCTTGCTGAGCAGTGGCAGAGCGAACTGCGCGAGAAGTTCGGCATGGAGGCGGAGCTGGTGCTGCCCTCCACCGCGGCCAGGCTGCAGAAGGGGGTGGAGCAGGGGCAGACGCTTTTCCAGCGCTACCCCTACACCGTGGTGTCCACCGACTTCATCAAACAGTCCGACCGCCGTGAGCAGTTCCGCCGCACCTGCCCCGACCTGCTGATCGTCGACGAGGCCCACACCTGTGTCGGCGCGGGCACCGGACACCAGCAGCGCTACGAACTGCTCAGCGCCCTCGCCCGGGACAAGGACCGTCATCTGATCCTCGTGACCGCGACTCCGCACAGCGGCGACGCCCACGCCTTCGCCAAGCTCACCGGACTGCTCGACCCCGACCTGAAGGGCCTCGACCCCTCGCTACCCGCGCACCGCGACCGCCTCGCCCGCCACTTCGTGCAGCGCCGCCGCCGCGACATCAGGCGCTACCTCGACCAGGACACGCCTTTCCCCAGCGACCGCATGCTGCGCCCGCTGCCCTATCAACTGGGTCCGGAATACGCCCAGTTCGTCAGGGACGTCATCACATACGCCCGCGAGCAGGTCCGTCGCCCCGATGGCTCCTTCAAGCAGCGTCTCACCTGGTGGTCCGTACTGACCCTGCTGCGCTGCGTCCTGTCCTCGCCCGCCGCCGCGGCCGAGACCCTCACCGTCCGGGCCGCGATCGCCGCCGCCCGCAGTGAGGAGGAGGCCGAACGGATCGGCCGCGCCGCGGCCCTGGAACTCATCGACGACGAGACCACCGAAGGAATGGACTCGGTCCCCGGCTCCATCCTCGACACGGACGACATCGGCGACAGCGCCCGGGGCAGCCGCAAGCTGAAGGCGTTCGCCGACCGGGCCGCGGCCCTTGAGGGCCCGGACGCCGACAGTAAACTGCGCACCCTTATCGACGAGGTGAAGGGCCTCCTCGTCGACGGCTACGACCCGATCGTCTTCTGCCGCTTCATCCCCACGGCCGAGTACGTGGCCAAGCATCTGGCCGCCGCCCTCGGGCGCAGCGCCCACGTCGACGCCGTCACCGGCAAGCTGCACCCGGACGCCCGCCAGGCCCGCATCGACGAACTCACCGCCAGGCGGGGCCGGCACGTCCTGGTCGCCACCGACTGCCTCTCCGAGGGCGTCAACCTCCAGGACGACTTCGGCGCGGTCGTGCACTACGACCTGTCCTGGAACCCGACCCGACACGAGCAGCGCGAGGGCCGCGTCGACCGCTTCGGGCAGTCCCGTGACAAGGTCCGGGCCGTCACCCTGTACGACACCGACACCGGCATCGACGGCCTCGTCCTGAACGTCCTCATCCGCAAGCACCGGGACATCGCCGAACAGATCGGCGTCATCGTCCCCGTCCCCGACGGCGGCGAGGGTGTGCTGCGCGCGCTGGCCAACAGTCTCCTCGTACGCGGACAGGGAGTCGAGGAGCAGCTCACCCTCGACTTCGGTACCGACGAACTGTTCAGCCAGGCCCGGGAGCAACTCCACAAGGAGTGGGAGAGCGCCGCCGACCGCGAGTCGAAGATCCTCACCAAATTCGCCCACAGCGGCCTGCGGCCCGACGAGGTCCAGGCCGAACTGGAAGCTCTGCGTCAGGCGTTGGGCGAGCCCGCCGACATCGCTGACTTCACCCGGGAGACGCTGAAGGCGCTGGGCTCCTCCGTACGCCCCGACACACGCTCCACCGGATTCACCGCCCCGGTGGGCCCGCTGCCGCGCGGCCTGCGCCACGGGCTCGGCATCTACGAGGACCCGGACCAGGCCGAAGGACCCGGGGCCACGCAAGCTCCGGCACGCACAGCCGCAAAGGGCAGGGCCCGCATCGCGGCGACCGCACCCGAGCTCGTGTTCCGGCAGGACCTGCCGGTCGCGGCGGGGCAGCACGCCCTCTTCCGCGGCGACCCGGCCGTACGGGCGGTGGCCCGCTACGTCCTGGACTCCGCCCTCGACCCGGCGCTGACCGAGCACGACCGCCCCGCCCGGCGGCTCGGCGTCATCCGCACCACCGCCGTCGAAGCGCGCACCGTGCTGCTCCTGGCCCGCTACCGGTTCCGTCTGACCCTGCCCCCCCGCCGCACTGGCCCAGGCAAGGGCCAACCCCATGAACTGGTCGCCGAAGATGCCCAGTTGCTGGCCTGGCGCGCCGCCGCCGACGGCACCCGCGCATGGCTCACCGACGACGAGATCGCGGACCTGCTGCGCGCCGCCCCCGACCGCAACACGATCCCGTCCATGCGTGAGCAGCAGATCGGCCGCGCCCTCGACGAACTCGACGAGATTGAGGTGGAGGAGCGCCTCGAAGCCCACGGCCGCGACGTGGCCCACCGCCTCGAAGCCGCCCACCAGCGGGTACGCGAGGCCGCCGGTGAACGCGGCCGGGCACGCGGCGCCGCCGCCGCCCGCCGCATCACCGCCGACCCGGCAGGCGCCCCCGACCTGCTCGGCGTGTACGTGTACGTCAAGCGCCCCGGAGGCTCCAGGTGACCACTCTCGCCCCCGACCACCTCCCGCCGAGCACGGCCGTACGCGTCGAAGGAGCCCTGCTCTCCGCCGACCTGATCAACAAGATCCGCTTCGGCGACAGGGAACTCCCCGGCGCGGCCCCCGCCGACTACGGCCTGCCGCGCGGCGTGCGCGTGGAGGACGCCGCCAGCCGCAAATGGGAGTACCTCAAGGCCACGTACGCGTCCTTCCGCGAGCAGCTCGAAGCGCTCGGCCCCGAGGCCGACGCGGCGACGCTGACGAAACTGACGTACAGGGAATGGCTGAGCGTCCTCCTCGACGAGCTGGGCTACGCGGGCCGCACCGCCGTGCCCAAACGGCCCGGCATCCTCGTCCCCGGCCGCGATCCGGGCTCGTACCGCGTCAGCCACCTCTGGCAGTCCCACCTGCCCGTCCACCTCCTGCGCTGGGACACCGGCCTCGACCGGGGCATCGGCAGCGACCGAGCCCCCCAGTCGATGCTCCAGGAACTCCTCAACGTCTCCTCCGAGCACCTGTGGGCCCTGCTCTCCAACGGCCGGGTACTGCGCGTCCTGCGCGACTCCACCGCGCTCGTCGGCTCCGCGTACGTCGAGTTCGACCTCGATGCGATCTTCGACGGCGACCAGTTCGCGGACTTTCAGCTTCTGTACGCGATGCTCCACGCCTCCCGCTTCGAGCTCACCGCCAAGCCGGAGAAGAAGCGCCGCGCGGCGGCCGCCGCCGACGAGCCGGAGGACGAGTCCGAGGCCGAGGAGGGCACGCTCGACGAGGCGGCGACCGCCGCGGACGACATCGCCGAGCTGACCCCCGCCGACTGCCGTATCGAATGGTGGCGCGCCTTCGCCATCGAGACCGGCATCCGCTCCCGCGACCGCCTGCGCAACCAGGTCAAGGCGGCCCTCGGCATCCTCGGCAGCGGCTTCCTTGAGGCCAACCCCCGCCTCGGCAAAGCCCTTACCCGCGGCGGCAAGGCCGCCCTGGACGACTTCCACCACGAACTCCTGCGCCTGGCATACCAGTTGGTCTTCCTCTTCGTGGCGGAGGACCGCGACGCCCTCCTGCTGCGCCCCGAGGTCGACACCTCCCCCGAGGAGGCGGAAGCCCTGGAGAAGGCCCGCGGCCTCTACGCCCGCTACTTCTCCACGGCCCGCCTGCGCCGCATCGCCTCCCGCAGACCGGGTGACCGCAACACCGACCTGTGGGCCGGCCTGCGCATCGTCCTCAACGCGCTCGGAGAGGAAGGCGGCCTCGAAGCGCTCGCCCTCCCCGAACTCGGCGGCCTGTACTTCCGCTTCGAGGAAGGCGAACAGGAGTGGTCGGCGCTGCTTCCCGGCAGCCCCGAGCCACTACGTGCGGCCGTCCTGCCGAACGAGAACCTCCTCGCCGCCATCAAACTGCTCTCCCGCGTGTACGACCGCCAGGGCCGCCCCAGCCGGGTCGACTACCGCCACCTGGGCGCCGACGAACTCGGCAGCGTCTACGAATCCCTCCTGGAACTCATCCCGCGCCACAACCCGGCAAAGGATGAGTTCTGGCTACAGGACCTGGTGGCGGGCAACAAGCGCAAGACCACCGGCTCGTACTACACGCCGTCCGTCCTGATCGAGAAGCTCCTCGACAACGCCCTCGACCCGGTCATCGAGAAGCACGCGGCATCCGGCATCCCCGACCGCCTGCTCGACATCCGCTTCGTCGACCCGTCCTGTGGATCGGGCCACGTCCTGGTCGCCGCGGCCCGCCGCATCGCCCTGCGCTACGCCCAGATGTACGACGGCGAACTGGAACCCGCGCCGGAGCGGATCCGCGAGGCGATGTCCAAGGTCGTACGCGACTGCGTCCACGGCGTCGACATCAACCCCCTGGCGGCGGAGATCGCCAAGGTGTCGCTGTGGCTGGAATCCCTCACTCCGGGCGAGCCGCTGGCCTACCTCGACGACCGCATCAAGGTCGGCAACGGGCTCCTCGGTACGACACCGCTGCTCCTGGAATCCGGAATCCCCGAGACCGCGTTCAAGAAACTGGAGGGCGACGAGGCCAAGGCGATCACCGAGGCCCGCGACCGCAACCGCAAGGAACTCAAGGGCGTCGAGGTCTGGGTCCAGACCCAGCTGGGCGAGCCCGCGACCCACACCGGCACGGCGAAGGTACGGGTGGCCGCCGAGGAAGCCGCGAAGCGACCGGCCGGCAAGGGCCTCGCTGCCATTCGCGAACTGGCCAAGCGGCACCGGGAGTTCGAGCGCGACCCGGACCTCAGGCGGCTCAAGCGGGTCGCCGACGCGTGGTGTGCGGCGTTCATCTGGCCCAAGCGCACGGACGCGCCCGCTCCGATCACGACGGGGACGCTGGCCAAGCTGGAACAGGGCGAGGTACTCGAGGGCATCGCGAAGCCCGAGCCGAAGATGGGGGAGGAGCCCGTCGAGGAGACGGACGAGGAGGTGGAGTGGCGGGAGCGCGCGGGGGAGCGTGAACTGCGCGACATCGTCTCCCGTAACCGGTTCTTCCACTGGCACCTGGAATTCCCGCGCGTCTTCCGGGTGGAGGACGGAGAGGCGGAGGACGCGAACCCGGCGACGGGGTGGCAGGGGGGCTTCGACGCGGTGCTGGGGAATCCGCCGTGGGAACGGGTGAAGATCCAGAAGAAGGAGTGGTTCGCCGCCCAGAACCCGTACGTCGCCGACGCGGCCACGGCGAACGAGCGCGAGGCGCGCATCGGCGAGCTGCTTCGCACCGTCGACGAACACGGCCAGGTCATCGAGGCCGACCGCAAGCTCCACCGCGAGTACCTCACCGCCCAGCGCGAGTCCAAGGGCACGACCAACATGCTCCGGGACTCTGGCATCTTCCCGCTGACGGGCAAGGGCGACGTCAACACGTACGCCGTCTTCGCGGAGAAGTCCCGGATGCTGCTCGCCCCGGAGGGGATGGCTGGCCTGGTCCTGCCGACGGGGATCGCCACGGACAAGACGACGTCGGTGTTCTTCGCGGACCTGGTGGAGCGGCGGCAGCTGGCGACGGTGCTTGACCTGGAGAACGAGGAGAAGCTGTTCGCGGACGTGCACAACCAGTACCGCTTCTGTTTGTTCACGTACGGCGGTCCTGCGCGGGAGTACGGGCATGTACGGCTGGCGTTTCGGGCGCGGCGGCCGGATCAGCTGGACGCGCGGGAGTTCACGCTGGACGCGGAGGGGTTCAGACGAATCAACCCGAATAGTCGGACGGCTCCGGTATGTGAAAGCCCGGAGCACTTGAGGGTCTTGGAATATGTGCACCGGCGGGTGCCGGTGCTTTGGAACAAGGTTGACAGCGCGGGACCCGCCGCCAACCCGTGGGCGTTGCGGTTCCAGGTGATGTTTCACATGTCAGGGGACTCGGATCGTTTCCTGGGAGCAGCGTTGTTGGCGGCTGGGGGTTGGAGACAAAACGGAACGGTGTTCCTCAAGGAGGGGCAGCGCTGTCTGCCGCTCTACGAGGGCAAGTTCGCCCATCACTTCGACAGTCGTTTCGCGACATTTGAGAATGCCACTCAGGCGCAGATCAACAAGGGTACGTTGCCACGCCTGGACGATGGTGCACATCGTGACCCCCAAGCCGTGCCGCTGCCGCGCCATTGGATTTCTGAAGCAGAGGTGGAGGAACGGCTGGCTGCCGAACCGGGGAAGCCTGAGACGGAGTGGCCGCACGACTGGTTGCTCGGGTGGCGTGATGTGTGCCGTGCGTCGGATGAGCGGACGGTAATCGCTTCTGCGCTTCCCCGGACCGCCGTGGGGCACACGGAGCCTCTGTTCATGCCGACCAGCCTGTCTGTGCCTATGGACGCGTTCCTCGCGAACCTGTCTTCCTTCATACTGGACTTCGCGACGAGGCAGAAGATCCAGGGCGCCCACCTCACCTACACCTACCTCGAGCAACTCCCTGTCCTCGCCCCCGACGAGTACTCCAGGCCCGTCCGCTGGCTAGGCAACCAGCCCCCCAAATCCTGGATCCGCTCCCGCGTCCTAGAACTCACCTACACCTCCTACGAGATGGCCCCCTGGGCCAAGCACCTCGGCGACGAGGCCGCCCCCTTCATCTGGGACGAGGAACGTCGTTTCCTCATGCGAGCCGAGCTCGACGCCGCGTACTTCCACCTGTACGGCATCGAGCGCCAGGACGTAGACCTGGTGATGGACAGCTTCCGTGCCTTCCGGAACAGGAAGCCGGAGCTGTTCGAGCGCACGAAGAAGGAAATCGTCCGCGTTTACGAGGAGATGGCGTCCGGCACCCCCTACGTCACGCCCCTCGACCCGCCCCCGGGCAAGGGACCCCGCCACGACCCCGGCACCAGCCCTCTGACCCGAGTGGCCCCGCCGTCGCCGCCCGCCCCGACGGCTGCTCGGCCGACTCAGCCGAAGAAGGCGGCCCCGGTCAAGAGAGCCAAGAGAGTATCCGAGGCTGACCAGTTGGGCGGAGGCCTGTTCGGTCTGGAAGAGATAGACGGAGCCGACATACAGCTCGACATCTTCTCCTCCGGCGACGAGTAACCCGCCCACGCAGGCAGGCTTGCATGCAGATGGCCGTCACCCGAACCCTCCGGGCGGCGGCCATCTGCCTACTGCCCCACCGATCAGAGCTCGCCGGCGAACACACCCGCCCGGAACGCCGCCCATTCCGAGGCGGTGAACCGCAGGGGCTCCCGCTCCGGGTTCTTCGAGTCCCGTACGGCACGTCCGCCGCCGGGCAGTTCGGCTATTTCGACGCAGTCGTTCTCAGCGCCGCTCGCGGACGCCTTGCGCCAAGCAGCGTCAGCGAGGTCCAAGGCGTACAGGTCGGTCTTGCGGTCGGTCACTGTCTCAGGCCTTCTTCCAGTTCGGCGATGCGGACGAGCGAGTCCTCCACGGAGAGCGCCGTAGCCCGGATACGCTCGTACGCCCTCTCGAAGGGCGCCGCTTCTTCACCCTCAACGTATGTCGCGCTCCCGGCGTTCTCCAAGAGCACGACGTCCGGCAGCGGGGGCCTGAACTTGGTGAGGCTGAACCCCCCTTCCAGCCCTGGATGGGCGGTGGAGTCCAGGGGCATGACCTGGACGGTCACATTCGGCAGTTCGGAGGCGTCCAGCAGTTTGCGCAACTGCTCGCGCATGGTGGCCGGGCGCGCTGCGAACCGCTGGTGCAACGCGGCCTCGTGGACGATGGCCCACAGCTCCAACGGAGCCCCTGGCCGGGTTAGTACGGACTGCCGCGCCATGCGGACCTCCGCGAGCGCGGCGACCTCCTCTGGCGTACGGGTCGTCGTGATACCGGTGATCGTCTCGCGGGCGTAGGCGGCGGTCTGGAGCAGCCCCGGGACCAGCAGCGGGGTCCAGACGCAGACCTGCTCGGCGTCCGACTCCAGGGAGATGTAGTCGGCGTACGCAGGCTGCACGATCCCTGAATAGGCCTGCCACCAGCCCTTCTTCGCGGTGTCACGACGCAGTGCCTCCAGCACGGAGCAGACGTCCGGGTCTGTCACCCCGTACACCTTGAGCAGTTCGGTCAGGTCGCCGGGTTTGATGCCCTGAAACGCGTTCTCGATCTTCGACATCTTCGGGCCGTTCCACCGCATCGCCTCAGCGGCCTGGTCGAGGCTGAGGCCCGCTTCGTTGCGGAACCTGCGCAGGGTTGCTCCGAGGCGACGCCGTCGGACTGTCGGAACCATGGGGGAGTTGGGCATATGGGAAGCCTGCACCTACCTTGCCGTCTACGGCACCGGTCGGTGAAATCGTCACTCAATCGGGTAGAAAGGTTGCGATTTATCGAGGACTGAGTCCACTCTCAACTTGGCCGCAATCACGCCGTGTTGGCGAGCGAACTGCAAGGAACCCACATGCCTCTCACCCCCCACCCCCTCCTACAACCCCTCACCCCCACCGCCGCCCTGGGCCACTACCTCACCCCCACCCCCACCGGCTTCACCCTCCACATGTCAGCCTCCCCGAGAAACCTCCGCGCCGCCCGTGGCCTGACCGCCCACGCCCTGCTCGGCACCGGTGTCGGACCCGACCTGATCGACGCCGCGCAACTGGTCCTCTCCGAGCTGTACGGGAACGCGGTGCGCGCCTGCGGCGACTACGTGCCGCTCGTCGCCGAGGTGGAGGCGGCGCAGGCCGGTGTCTGGGTGCGCCTGCACGACCCGGACCGCCACCGTCATCCGCACCGAACGCCCGGGGCCCGACTCGACGACGCTCAGGCGGAGTCGGGGCGGGGACTGCCCCTCATGGACCTGCTCGCGCCTGGCTGGGAGGTGGTGACCACGCCCGTCGGGAAGCAAGTTCGCTGCCTGCTGTCGCGGGACCTCGACGGGGTCAACTGACCGCACGGGCAAGCAGTTACCGGCAGGCGTGACAGGCGGCGCACGGGCGATTGTCAGTGCTCGGAGTTAGTCTCTCCGGTGGGTGGAGTTGAAGGTCAACTCCGGACGGGGGGAACCCATGACCACGCCTTTCGAGGTCAGCGCCAGGGCGGTCCACCAGGCGGCGACGATCCTTGTCGACCACACCCAGGACGGCCTACCGTTCCGGCGACTGTGGCCGCTCGTCCAGACGGCCGACCCCGACCTGGAAGCCGACTTCACGGCTGTCGCGCCGGGCGTCACAAAGGGCGTCGACACCAACCTCAGCTACACCGCCACCAGCCTGGTCAAGGCCGGTTGGCTGTGCCGCAAGCGTCCGGTGTGGCGGCTGACCGGGCTCGGCGTCGAGGCCCTCGCCCAGTATCCCGAGCCGGTCGACTTCCTCAGCGAGGCGGGCGATCGCTACATGGACTGGCGCAGGAACCGCGACGCGTTCGACGCGGCCGCAGCACTGCTCCAGCTCCTCCCCGACCGCCGCTGGCTGGACATCGAGGACCTCGCCGCCGAGTACGAGGTCGACGCGTACACGCTCGCCTCGGTCTTCCAGGGCACCCGCCCCGACGGCTGGCACCTCGCGCTCGACGCCGAAGGCACGACCGTCGGCATGGGCATCACGCTGCTGACGAACGAGATCGAAACTTGGCGGAACCTGCTCAGCGAGGACGATCTCCTCGACGAGCAGTACTCAAGCCAGGACGTCGTACGTGCCCTTCCCGGAAGGAGGCTGACCCGCGAGGAGATCACCAACCTCGTGCTGGGTGAAACGGCCGACGACCCGGCCCTCGTCCTGCCGGAGCGGCCCCGCAGGGTCTGGGTGCTGCGCGGCACCGACGAGGGCGGCGCGAGCCTCATCCGCACCCTCTGGCGCGACGAGTCCGTGGTCACCCTCGACGCGGGGCGCATGTCACCACTGCCCTCGGGAGCGGGCCCGCAGCGGGTGCGCAAGGCCGTCGACGACGCGTACGAGTCCTCGTCGGTCGGCCGCAGGGAGGAATTGGCCAAAGAGGTGCACACCTTCGTCGCCCGGATACAGGACGGCGACATCGTGGTGTGCACCGACGGCGCCAAGGGATACCTCGGCGTGGTGGGCGGGCCGGCCGTGTATGTGCCGGGCACCACGGGCGCATACAGGCGCAAGGTCGACTGGCGCAACCTCGACGAGCCGCTCGACATCGCCAAGGACCTCGGCGACGCACTGCTCGGCCGGCTCGGGGACGCCGACGCCCGGATCGTCGACATCAGCGAGTTCGCGCCCCGCCTCGAAGCGCTCATCGGGCCGGACCCCGTGCAGGAGGCGCCGCCCGCCGACATCGAGCCCCACCTGCCCGACGTCACCGAGGCCCTGGTCACCGAACTCACCCAGGACAAGGCGGTCTGGCTCCAGGAGTGCGTGGAACTGCTGCGTGCGAAGCCCCAGTTGGTCTTCCACGGCCCGCCCGGCACCGGCAAGACCTTCACCGCCCTCGCGCTCGCCCGCCACCTGACGGGCGGAAACCCCGGCAACGTACGGCTCGTGCAGTTCCACCCGGCCTACTCCTACGAGGACTTCTTCGAGGGCATCCGGCCCAAACTCGCCAAGCAGGGCGCCGACACCGGCCCGGACGGCGGCTCGGGCGTGGTCTTCCACCTGGCGAAAGGCCCGCTGCGCAGACTTGCCGACGCGGCCGAACTCAGGCCCGCCGAGATCTTCGTCCTGGTCATCGACGAGATGACGCGCGGCAATCTCGCCAAGGTCTTCGGCGAGCTGTACTTCCTGCTCGAATACCGCAAGCAGTACATCCACCTCCAGTACGGCTCGGACGACGGCAACGGCTTCAGGCTGCCGCCCAACCTGTTCATCCTCGGCACCATGAACACCACCGACCGCAGCGTCTCGCTCATGGACTCGGCGATGCGGCGGCGCTTCTCCTTCATGGAACTGCACCCTGAAGTCGAGCCGCTGGAGGGCATGCTGGAGCGCTGGCTCGACGACCAGGGCCGGTCCCAGGACGCGGCGAAGCTCCTCGCCGAACTCAACAGGCGCATCGGCGAAAGCCCCTCGGGCGACCAGGGATTCCGTATCGGCCCGTCGTACTTCATGCAGCCGCTGGCCCACGGCGGGCACGCCGCGCTCGACCGGCTGTGGCGGACCCAGATCATCCCGCTACTCACCGAGTTCCACTGGGGGGACGACACCGACGTCGCGGCCGAGTACGCGCTCGACGTGCTGCTGCGCGACCTCGGGATCGCCGAGGAAGGCGCGGAGGATGCCGAGACGGCCGACGGCGGCGGTGGCGCCCCGTGAGGGAGGCGCCGCCCGTTCCGTTGAAGGAAGCCGGCGGATGGAGCGCATGGCAACTCACCCCGGAACAGATCGTCACCCTCGACGACTGTGAATACGTCCAGGTGCGGCCCTCCCGCCGAGCCGGCTGGTGCCACCTTGAGGCCCGCGAGTGGGTCGGTGCCGCCCGGCTCGGCCACGGCCTGGCGCAGGTCCGGCTCTCTGTCGCTCCCAAGGTGCCCGTGGACCGGCTCCTCTACCTCCTCGGTTACGCCGACGAAGAGCGGCTGCGCGACGGCGGCCCGGTCGACGCCGCGACCCGAACCGATCTCCTGCCGGTTGTCGCCCGCGCCTACACGCGAGCCGCACAGAGGGCGCTGCGGCAAGGAGTGCTCCTCGGCTACCGGGAGACGGAGGCCTCCCAGCCCGTCCTGCGCGGCAGGCTCCGGGCGGCGGCACAGATGAGCCGCCGCCCCGGACTCGTACTGCCGCTGGAAGTCGCCTACGACGAGCACACCGTCGACATAGCGGAGAACCAGCTGCTGCTCGGCGCCGCACGGCGGCTGCTGCGCGTCCCGGGCGTCGACGGGGCACAGCGCACGGCACTCCACGCACTGGCCGCACGCCTGGACGGGGTGACACCACCGATACCCGGTGCCCCACTCCCACACTGGCGTCGAGACCGGCTGAACGCCCGCTACCACCGGCCCCTCGCTCTCGCCGAACTCATCATCGGCGGGGCATCCTACGAACTCGAGGACGGGCGAGCCGTCACTGTGGATGGCGTGATGTTCCAGATGTGGCGGGTGTACGAGGCGTTCCTCACCCGCGCGCTGGGGGAGGCGCTGACCCGCAAGGCAGGCGGCAGATACAAGACGCGGGACCGCGACCACTACCTCGCGACGACCCGCAAGCATGTCCTCAGACCCGACCTGGTCCACTACCTTCCCGCGCCCTCCGGCGGACGCCGGGCCGCTGCGGTCGTCGACGCCAAGTACAAGCGCGGCTTCCATCGCGACGACCTCTACCAAATGCTCGCGTACTGCGTACGCCTCGGTCTCACGGACGGTCACCTGGTGTACGCGTCCGGCCGCGCCGATGTCGTACACGTGCCAGTGGCCGACGGCGAGGTCAGGCTGCATCGCCATGTGCTGGACCTGAGCAAGCCGCAGCGGCAATTGGAACAGAGCATCGAAGATCTCGCCCAGGCCGTCCTGAGCCGGACATAGGTGCCGTACTCAGACCGGCGGCGAGAGATGTGGGTACCATCGAAGAAATGTAGGTACACATCGTGGGCCCTGCCGAAGGGAGACCCCATGAGCACCATCTCCGTCCGCGAGTTCTCGTACAACCCCAGCGCCGTCTTCGCCCGCGTCGAGCAGGGCGAAGCGGTCCAGGTCACCCGGCATGGCAACGTGATCGCCATACTGCTGCCCGGTTCCGGGCCGGTAGCCAGGTACGCGGATCTGGTTGCCCAGGGAAAGATCCGGCTCAAGGCCGCGACGAGTGGCGACAGATCGCGGCTGCCGCACTACGAGGTCCCCGCCGACGTATCGCCGCTCGACCTGCTGCTCGCCGAGCGAGAGGAGGACGACCGTTGATCTATCTGGACTCCTCTGCACTCATCACCTGGCTGACCAGGCGAAACTACTACCCGCAACTGGACGCCTTCCTCGATGAGCGCCCAGCGGCCCCCCTTGCCACCAGCACGATCGGTTTCGTGGAGACGGTGCGGACTCTCGACCTCATGGGGGACTTCCCCACCGCGATGAGCGACCTCCAGCGGGACATCACGGAGATCCTCGTGACGGAGGACGTCCGGGACCAGGCGGCAGGTATCCCCGGCCGGCTGCGCACTCTGGATGCCCTGCACGTGGCCAGTGCCCTGACGCTCGGTGACTCCCTGCAATGCCTTGTCACTTATGACAAGCAGATGTTGGAGGCGGCGAGGGCGGCGGCTCTGCCCGCGTATGCACCCGGTATGGCGGACTGACCGGGGCGCCTCCAGGCCCGCGCCGACTGTAGAGACCCGACAGACGGCGGCGTGCGCCACTGTCGGTGCCCGATTCTCCGCAAGGCGGACGAGACCGATAGGTTTTCGAGGAAGGCGCCTGTCTTGCAGGGGTTTCAGTCCGCTATCGAAAGGGTGATCCGTTGAGCCGCTCGGTTCTCGTCACCGGAGGCAACCGGGGCATCGGCCTCGCCATCGCCCGCGCGTTCGCCGACGCCGGCGACAAGGTCGCGATCACATACCGTTCGGGTGAGCCGCCGGCCGCCCTCACTGAATTGGGCTGCCTCGCCGTCAAGTGCGACATCACCGACGCCGAGCAGGTGGAGCAGGCCTACAAGGAGATCGAGGCCGAGCACGGCCCGGTCGAGGTTCTGGTCGCCAACGCCGGCGTCACCAAGGACCAGCTCCTGATGCGGATGTCCGAGGAGGACTTCACCTCGGTCATCGACACCAACCTCACCGGCACCTTCCGCGTCGTCAAGCGCGCCAACCGCGGCATGCTGCGGGCCAAGAAGGGGCGCGTCGTCCTGATTTCGTCGGTCGTCGGGCTGCTCGGCTCGGCGGGGCAGGCGAACTACGCCGCCTCCAAGGCGGCGCTGGTCGGCTTCGCGCGCTCGCTGGCCCGCGAGCTCGGCTCGCGCAACATCACCTTCAACGTCGTCGCGCCCGGTTTCGTCGACACCGACATGACCAAGGCGCTCACCGACGAGCAGCGCGAGGGCATCGTGAAGCAGGTGCCGCTGGGCCGCTACGCGCAGCCCGAGGAGATCGCCGCGACGGTGCGGTTCCTCGCCTCGGACGACGCCTCGTACATCACTGGAGCCGTCATTCCGGTTGACGGCGGACTGGGAATGGGTCACTGATCACCATGAGCGGAATTCTCGAGGGCAAGCGCGTCCTGATCACCGGTGTGCTGATGGAGTCCTCCATCGCCTTCCACACCGCCAAGCTGGCCCAGGAGCAGGGTGCCGAGATCATCCTGACCGCGTTCCCGCGGCCCACGCTGACCGAGCGCATCGCCAGGAAGCTCCCGAAGCCCACCAAGGTCATCGAGCTCGACGTCACCAACGACGAGCACCTCGCCCGCCTCGCCGACGTGGTCGGCGAGGAGCTGGGCGGCCTGGACGGCGTCGTGCACTCCATCGGCTTCGCGCCGCAGGACGCCCTCGGCGGCAACTTCCTGAACACGCCGTTCGAGTCCGTGGCCACCGCCATGCACGTCTCGGCGTTCTCCCTGAAGTCGCTGACCATGGCCTGCCTGCCGCTGATGCAGAACGGCGGCTCGGTCGTCGGCCTCACCTTCGACGCGCAGTACGCCTGGCCGCAGTACGACTGGATGGGCCCGGCCAAGGCCGCCCTGGAGGCCGTCAACCGCTACCTCGCCCGCGACCTGGGCAAGCAGAACGTGCGCTCCAACCTCATCTCGGCGGGCCCGATCGGCTCGATGGCCGCCAAGTCCATCCCGGGCTTCAGCGAGCTCGCCGCCGTGTGGGACACCCGCGCGCCCCTGGAGTGGGACCTCAAGGACCCGGAGCCGGCCGGGCGTGGTGTCGTCGCCCTGCTGAGCGACTGGTTCCCGAAGACCACCGGCGAGATCATCCACGTGGACGGCGGTCTGCACGCGATCGGTGCCTGACCCTTCGCGGCTCTACGTTTCTGACGCCCCGTTTCCCGCAGCGCGCGGGGAGCGGGGCGTCGCCCGTTTGGCCCACCCGGCCGGGCGGCCCGGGCGGCGTACCGCGCACGCTGGGAGTACGCACCGCCCCGCAGCCGTACGGCCGAGGAGGTCCCCCTTGTGCTCCTGTCACGCCGTTTTGCCCCGGTGTTCGCCGCTTTTGCCCTCATGATGGCTCTGCCGTACGACGCGGTGCCCCACGCGCGCGTGGGGCACGGAAAACCCGCTGTGTCACAGCCGTTCGGTGCCGAGTGCCGCACCACGGTCACCGGCTCCCACGCCGTCGCGTACTGCCACAACCCCTATGTGGCCGCCGATCGCGTAAGCCTGCACATCGAGTGCGACCGTTGGTGGGACATCGACAGCGACAGCGCCCCGGTCGAGGCGGGACCCGCGATGACGGTGCGACTGACCGGTCGGTGCTGGGAGGAGATCCGGTCGGCCTGGGTCAGTCACCAGAAGTGACCGCTTTCCTCGTCAGCTGTCGGGGGCGGAGGGCTTGAGCCGCCCCGGACGGCACAGGAACGGATAACCCGCGGCCTCCGTGGCCGCCACCTCGGCGTCGCCCACGCGGATCGCGTCGACGAGCCGGGCGTGGTCCATGTACGTCTCCGGCGTCAGCTCCTCGCCGACGTCCTCGCGCAGCCAGTCGCGCAGCACCTCGCCGAGGTCCGCGTACATCGCCGTCATGACGTCGTTGTGGGACGCCGCCACCACGGCCAGATGGAAGGTCGCGTCGGCGGTCACGAAGGCCTCCGCGTCCCCCGAATGCCAGGCCTCCTCGCGGCGTACGAGGAGGGCGTCGAGTTGCTTGAGATCGCGTTCGGTGCGTCGCTCGGCGGCCAGCTTGGCGGCGCTCGACTCCAGCGTGGAGCGCAGCTCGGCGATGTGCCGGGGATCGGCGTCCGCGAAGCGCCGGTGCATCACGCCCGCCAGCTCGCTGGTCGCCACGACATAGGTGCCCGAACCCTGGCGGATGTCGAGCAGACCGTTGTGCGCGAGCGCGCGGACGGCCTCGCGGACCGTGTTGCGGGCGACGCCCAGCTGCTCGACCAGCTCCGGCTCGGTGGGGATACGGGAGCCCACCGGCCACTCGCCCGAAGTGATCTGGTTCCGCAGCTCGGCGATGACCTGCTCGGACAGTGCCGAACGGCGTGGGTGGCTCAGCGGCATGACGGTCCTTCGAACGGGCCCGGTGCGGTTCTTCGCGCGGGGCCGGAGGCTCCGGAGGTTAACGCAAGGGGATTGGACAGCCAATCATCCCATGATTCTATGATGGGTGGCATGGCAAGCGAGGAGACCCGGACGATGACGTCCACACCGATACGCAGCTCCGCGGGAACGGAGTCCGAGGGCGAAACGCCCGCCACGCGCGCGTGGATGACGCGTTTGGTGGTCGCCGGCATCGTCCTCACGGCCCTCAACCTGCGCCCCGCGATCACCAGCCTCGGCGCCCTCCTCGAAGAGGTGCGCGGCGGGCTCGGCATGAGCGGCGGCGTCGCCGGACTGCTCACCTCCGTCCCGCCGCTCTGCTTCGCCGTCTTCGGCGTCATGGCACCGCGCCTCGCCCGCCGCTTCGGGCCCGGCGCGGTCGTCTGCGCGGGCATGGTCGCCATCACGGCGGGCCTGGCGATCCGGCCGTACGCGGGGGGCACGGCCGGTTTCCTGGCCGCCAGCGCGCTCGCGCTCATGGGCATCGCCGTCAGCAACGTCCTGATGCCGGTGATCGTCAAGCGCTGGTTCCCGGACCGGGTCGGCTCCATGACCGGCCTGTACTCGATGGCCCTCGCGCTCGGCACCTCGGCCGCGGCCGCGGTGACCGTGCCCATGACCGACGCCCTCGGCGGCAGTTGGCGGTCCGGGCTCGCGGTGTGGGCGGGGCTCGCGGCGGCGGCCGTACTGCCGTGGATCGCGCTCGTACGCGCGCGGGGTGCCGAATCCGGGAGCGGTGCCCCCGGCCGGCGTACCGCCACCACTGCCGTTGCCCTCGGCCGCCGTACCGATTCCACGTCCGGTGACGGTGACCGGGGGCCTTCCACGTCCGGTGACGGTGACCAAGGGCCCTCCGCGGCCGGTGCCGCCGCCCGGCACGAGGCCGACGGACTGCGGATCACCCGGAGCCGCACCGCCTGGGCACTCGCCGTCTTCTTCGGACTTCAGGCCACCGCCGCGTACATCACGATGGGCTGGATGGCGCAGATCTTCCGAGACGCGGGAGTCGCCGCCGGCACCGCGGGACTGCTCCTGGCCGTCACGATGGTGATGGGCGTGCCGCTGGCCTTCGTCATCCCGCGCCTCGCTACCCGCCTGCCCCACCAGGGGCCGATCGTGGTGGTACTCGGCGCCTGCGGACTCGCCGGATACGCGGGCCTCTACTTCGCCCCGGCCGGCGGCGCCTGGGCCTGGGCCCTGCTGCTCGGCGTCTCCAACTGCGCCTTCCCGCTGGCCCTCACCATGGTCGGCATGCGGGCCAGGACCGGCGCGGGCGTCGCCAAGCTCTCGGCCTTCGCGCAGAGCGCCGGCTATCTGCTCTCGATCCCGGGACCGCTGCTGGTGGGTGTGCTCTACCAGCACAGCGGGGGCTGGGGCCTGCCGCTCGCGCTCATGGCGGGGCTGATGGTCCCGCAGATGGCGGTGGGCATCCTGGCGGGCCGCAACCGTACGGTGGAGGACGAGGCGGCCCGCTGATCCCGGCGCACGAAAGGCCCGACCCCACCCGTGAGGGTGGGGACGAAGGGTGCGAGACTGACCGCATGCCAGTGCTCGACCCGAACCCCCAGAACGGCCAGAAGAAGATGCTGCTCGTCTTCGGTACGTTCCTCGCCATCACCGTGATCATCGCCATCATCGCGACGATCGCCTCGCCGTAACCACCGCTCCGCTCGCGACCCCCTGGGACGTCGATGGTGGGGCTAACCCCCCATCCCCTAGGGGGCGAGTGTCAGGGTCAAGTGGGTGGATCACCGGATGGGTTGAGGGCTCCGGATTCCGTAACTTCGAGATGTGGCCGCGAGGACGCGGACCACAGAGCACTCGAAGCCCCACGGAGGCGGCATGTCGGCCCGTACGCATACCCGGCCCCACCCGGCGACCACGGGCCGCGTCGACATCCGGCTGCCCTGGTGGGCCCTCGCCCTGCCGGCGCTCGCCTTCGTCACCCTGCTGCTCCTGATACTCAACCCGGTGGACGCGCACGCAGCGGGCGGCGACCCCGCGATCACCGATGTAGTCCAGCGCATCCAGCAGTCGGTGCTGCACCAGGCTCCCTGAGTCCCCCCTCAGGCCGTGCCGGACAGCCCCGTAACCCCTCCCGGAGCAGCGCGCCAACTCCTTGCGCCCCATGGCGTGTTTCATGCGAAGCTGGGACGCATGAGCGTCGCAGAACCCCGCAGGATTGTCCTCTTCCGGCATGCGAAAGCCGACTGGCCACAGGTGTCCGACCACGAGCGGCCGCTCGCTGACCGGGGCCGCAAGGACGCAGCCGTCGCCGGACGCAGGCTGGCCGACACCGGCATCCCCTTCGATCTGGCCCTCTGCTCCACCGCGGCCCGGACTCGCGAGACCTGGAAGCTCGCCGTCCATGAGCTCCCGCACCGGCCGAAAACGGTCTATGAGGAGCGGCTCTACGAAGCCTCGCCCGGCGAGCTGATCGCCGTGCTCAACGAAACCCCCGACGACGCGCAGAACGTGGTCCTGATCGGCCACAACCCGGGCGTGCACGGCCTCGCCGAGATCCTGGCGGGCAAGGCCGAGGGCGACACCCGCGACCGGATGAACAGCCGCGACTTCCCCGCCGCCGCCTTCGCGGTGCTCTCCTTCGAAGGCTCCTGGAAAACCCTGGAGCCCGGAGTCGCCACGCTGCTCGACTACTGGGCGCCGACCGAGTAACCCACCGCTACGAGGAGGGGGCCCGGCACCAAGACAGGTGCCGGGCCCCCTTCCGTGAGCGTGCGCTCAGTGGTCGTCCAGGTGCATGTCCGCCGCCTCGACCTCTTCGCGGGTGACCCCCAGCAGATACAGGACCGTGTCCAGGAAGGGGAAATTCACCGCGGTGTGCGCGGCCTCGCGCACAACCGGCTTGGCGTTGAACGCGACCCCGAGGCCGGCCGCATTCAGCATGTCGAGGTCATTGGCACCGTCGCCGACCGCCACGGTCTGGGCGAGCGGCACACCGGCCTCGGCGGCGAACCGGCGCAGCAGCCGCGCCTTGCCCGCCCGGTCCACGATCTCCCCGGTGACCCGTCCCGTCAGCTTCCCGTCGACGATCTCCAGCGTATTGGCCTGGGCGAAGTCGAGCCCGAGCTTCTCCTTGAGGTCATCAGTGACCTGAGTGAACCCACCCGAGACGACACCGACTTGGAAGCCCAGCCGCTTCAGCGTACGGATCAGCGTGCGCGCCCCAGGCGTCAGCCGCACCTCTTCGCGCACCTTGTTCACCACCGAGGCGTCCAGCCCCTTCAGGAGCGCCACGCGCGCGTGCAGCGACTGCTCGAAGTCCAGCTCCCCGCGCATCGCGGCCGCCGTCACCTCGGCGACCTGCTCCTCGCACCCGGCGTGCGCGGCGAAGAGCTCGATCACCTCGTCCTGGATGAGCGTCGAGTCGACGTCCATGACGACCAGCCGCTGGGCCCGCCGGTGCAGCCCGGCCGCGACCACCGCGACATCGACGCCGAGCGCCGCGGCCTCGGTGACCAGCGCGGTGCGCAGCGTCTCGGTCTCCGTACCGGACACGGCGAACTCGACCGCCGTCACCGGGTACTTGGCGAGCCGGAAGATACGGTCGATGTTGCCGCCGCTCTTCGTGATCCGCGCGGTGATCGCGGCCGTCGACTCCGCGGTGAGCGGGTGCCCGAGCACCGTGACGAGCGAACGTCCGACCCCGCGCGGCCGGTTGTCGCCGTGACCCGAGATGATCTCCGCCTGCATCTTCATCGACTCCGCCCAGCTGTGGACGGTGGCCCGCAGATCACCCTCCATCCCGGCGGGCGGCTCGGTCACGAGCGCGCACAGCACCATCCGGCCACGGGTGACGACCTGCTCGATGTCGACCACGTCGACGGAGTAGGCGGCGAGGGTGTCGAAGAGTCCGGCCGTGATCCCCGGCCGGTCCTTGCCGAAGATCTTGACGAGGAGAGTCGGGATGTCAGAGGTCTGCGAAGCGCTCATGGTGTTCCCACCGTATCCGGCACCCAGTGCCTTCCGCCCCTGAGGTCCGCCTGGCGGACAGGGAACACTGAATGTCGCCGGAGTGGAGCAGCCATGACCCACAGGCAACGGCCCCGCTCCAGACCCCGCCCCCAGGCACCCGTGCCCAGCCCCAAGCGGTTTTCGCCCCCGCCGCCCCTACCCTTCCCGTACCTGGGGGCTCCGCCCCAAGCCCCCGTATCGGCCTGAACGGCCTCGTCCTCAAACGCCGGACGGGCTGAAAGATTGCCGCCCACGCACGGAAGGGGGTGTGCCGGTACATCGGATGCGGGCGGATGTACCGGCGCGCCCCCGACCCACGGCGAACCGCGCCTCACCCCCGAGACCTCGGCGGCGGAGGCGGCCCCTCGCCCGGCGGAGGCGGCGGAGGCGGCCCCTCCTGCGACTGCGACCGCTGCCTCCGCTTGGGCGGCGGCCCAATCGGCCCGGCCACCGTCGGCGCGCCATACAAGCCACCGGGCGGCCGCACACCCCCTGGCTCCCGCAACTCGTCGGGCAACCGCAGATACGGATTGGTTTCGGGGTTCGGCGCCCGATACGAGGCCTGAGGGCTGTACGGCCCGGACTCCTCGGCCGGCACCGGGTACTCAGCAGACGCGCCCGCGCCCCCCACGTCACCCGGTGCCATGCCCACCCCCAACACAACAGCCCGCCGCCCCGCAGCCCCACTCGCACACGCCAGCAGCGCACCCACCGCCCCCGCCCCCGCCCCCCACACGGCGCCGAGCACCAGCGCCATGCCCAGATGCCCGTGCAACTCGATCCCGGCCCCGAACGCGTCGAACCCGAGCACCGACAGCGAGGCGTCCGCGGACACCTCCGTCAGCCACGCGAGCAGCGGCAGTGCCAGCGCCGTCACGACCCCGAGCCGAAGAGCGCAGTGCCCCGCGAAGCCGAGGGCACTCTGCCCCCGTACATCTGTGGCACCCGGCGCTCCGGCGACGGCGGCACCCTGGTGCCGTACAAATGGCGTACGCGCGGCCGTCAGCACGCCCGCGAACAGCATCATGAGCGCGGCGGCGACCCCCAACAGCCAGACGCGTCCGTCCAGTTCGGCGAGTCGGCCCAGCGTGACGGGCTGGTCGGAGTTGACGCTCAGCAGGTCGTCCAGGGGATGGGGCAGCAGTTTGGCGAGTTCGCCCGTGGCCTGGCCGTCCCAGGGCACGAAGAGGCCGATGGGAATGCCGAGCCACACCCCGTTGGGCGCGCCGAGCAGGGCCGCGCCCGCGATGCGCTTCGGATGGGCGTCGCCGATCGCCGCGTACGCCGCCGCCGAGAGCCCGGCCGCGACCGCGACGAGCATGACCGTGACGAGCGCGGAGGCGGCCGGCCGCACCACCCGGTGCACGGCCTCCCAGCCGCGCGGCAGCGGCGTACGCCGGGAGGCCAGCAGGGCGATCACCAGGATCCCGGCCGCCCAGGCGGCGCCGCCGAGCAGCGTGGGCACGGTGTCGACGGTGAAGCCCACGGCGGCCTTCGCGTTCACGAGGTTGCCGATCTTGTCGGGCAGCAGCCCCCCGAGGTCTCCCAAACCACCGGGAAGTTTGTCCGTGATGCCACCGAGCCCGCCGCCGCCCCCGACCTTGTCGAGCCCGAGCTTGCTCCCGTCGATCGTGATGATGTCGTGACCGGCCCAGGCGAGCCCGCCCAGCGTCGCCACGAAGAGAGTGACCACCGCGCCGGCGCGCGCGAGGAGTTCGGACGGCGCGATCACAACTCCCGCCCCGCGCAAGGAGCGTAAGAAGAACCACGACATCAGCAGCGCGCCGACCAGCCCCACACCAAGTGGCGTGATCTGAATGGCCGTGTGCGCCTCCGCTCCTTTCAGGCCGAAGGCCGACACATCGCCGGACGGCTTGACCGCACCGTTCGCCCCAAGTGCCACTACCGCCGCGGTCATCGGCCCGAGCGAGCCCGCCGCGTCCGCGCCGAGCAGATGCAGGCCCAGTGCGGCCGTGCCCGCCATCCCGATCAACGCCCAGCTCACAGAAGCGATCGCGGAGAGCAGTACGTCCCCCCACGGCACACTCCTGGCACTCCCGCCGTGGTCCGCGGTCTCGATACTCATCGTCAGACCCCCCGATCCGCGCCGCGGCGATCCACCGCGGATGTCCCCCTCGCGTGGGATTACCACTCTCCGGGGCGGTTTCAACCCCGTCAACGGAAACGGGCAACCCGCCCGTACGCATCCTTCACAAGGCCCGACTTTCGGTCAGGCAGCTCCTACTGAAATAGTTCCCCACGATGTTCGACATCCCTAGACTCCCTGTGATGGGGGTAACTCGGGGGACAACTCAGTGGGGCATGGAGTGCCGGAACTCGTACTGGAATTGAATGGACGGACCTGGACGCTCGATGCGTCCAGGCCATACACCCTCGGACGTGATCCGCAGGGGGACATCGTGCTCGACGACGCCAGGGTGTCCTGGCGTCACGCCACGATCAGCTGGGGCGGCCGGAGTTGGGTCATCGAAGACCACGGCAGCACCAACGGCACGTTCGTGCAGGGGCAGCGGATCCATCAGATGGAGATCGGCCCCGGCTCGGCCGTGCACCTCGGCAACGCGACCGACGGACCGCGCCTGAGCCTGTCCGGCGCCGCGGCCGCCGTCGCCTCGCCGCAGGCGCAGCCCCAGCAGCAGCCGTACGCCGCTCAGGGCGCGGGTAGCCCCGGTTGGGCCCAGCAGGCGCCGCCGCAGCAACAGACGCCGGAGCAGCAGCGCTACCAGCCGCCGCAGCAGGCCGCGCACATCCCGCCGCAACAGGGGCCCGGTGGAGGCGCGGGGGCGCCGCCGGTCTACGGCGACCGCAGTCCGACGACCTTCCACCAGCTGGCCCTCGGCCGGGTGATGCGCATCGGTCGTGCGCTGGAGAACGAGCTGGTCGTCTCCGACCTCCAGGTCTCCCGCCACCACGCCGAGTTTCACGCGACGCCGGACGGCCGCTTCGAGATCCGCGACCTCGGCTCGCACAACGGCACGTACGTCAACGGTATGCCGATCGCCAAGGGCGGCTCCGCGCTGCTCGGCCCGAACGACATCGTCGGCGTCGGCCACTCGACGTTCCGCCTCGTCGGTGACCGCCTCGAGGAGTTCGTCGACACCGGTGAGGTCTCCTTCTCGGCCCGCCACCTGACGGTCACGGTCGACGGCGGCAAGCAGATCCTCAAGGACGTCTCCTTCGGCGTACCCGAGAAGTCGCTCATCGCGGTCATCGGCCCCTCGGGCTCCGGCAAGTCGACGCTCCTGAAGGCGCTCACGGGCTACCGCCCCGCCAACCAGGGTGACGTCCTCTACGACAACCGGAACCTGTACAAGCAGTTCGCCGAACTGCGCCAGCGCATCGGTCTGGTCCCGCAGGACGACATCCTGCACAAGGAACTGACCGTCAAGAAGGCCCTCAAGTACGCGGCCAAGCTGCGTTTCCCCGCGGACACCACGACGCAGGAGCGCGAGGCCCGCATAGGCGAGGTGCTGCGCGAGCTGAAGCTGGACATCCACAAGGAGAAGAAGGTCACCTCCCTCTCCGGCGGCCAGCGCAAGCGCGTCTCGGTGGCCCTGGAGCTGCTCACCAAGCCTTCGCTGATCTTCCTGGACGAGCCGACCTCGGGCCTCGACCCGGGCATGGACCGCGATGTCATGCAGCTGCTGCGCGGCCTCGCCGACGACGGCCGTACGGTCCTCGTCGTCACGCACTCCGTGGCCGAGCTGGCGATCTGCGACAAGCTCCTGGTGATGGCGCCCGGCGGCTCGGTCGCCTACTTCGGTCCGCCGGAGGAGGCGCTGAACTTCTTCGGCTACGAGACCTGGGCCGACGTCTTCTCCGCCTTCGAGAACTACCGCGACTACGACTGGGCGGGCCGCTGGAAGGGCTCGCAGCACTACCAGATGTACGCCGCGGACATCGACGCGGTCGCTCCTCAGTCGACGCAGATGCCGCCGGCGCAGGCGATCAGGCCGCCCAAGCCCCAGGGCTGGGGATCGCAGCTGGTCACGCTGATCCGCCGCTATACGTCGGTGATCGTCTCCGACCGGGGCTTCCTCGGCCTGATGGTGATCCTGCCCGCCGTCCTCGGCATAGTGAGCGTCCTGATCCCCGCGGACTACGGCCTCGCTCTCGGCCCGCCGAACGGCAAGCCGCCGTTCTCGAACCGGGACGGCAGCACGATCCTCCTGATCCTCGCGGTGGGCGCCTGCTTCGCCGGCGCCGCCAACTCCGTCCGCGAGCTGATCAAGGAACGAGTGATCTACGAACGGGAGCGGGCGACCGGCCTGTCCCGCTCGGCGTACCTCATGTCCAAGGTCATCGTGCTCGGCGTCATCACCGCCCTGCAGGGTCTGATCATCGGCGCCATCGGCCTGTTCTCGCGCGGCGACAAGCTGCCTGAAGAAGGCCTGCTGCTGAAGAACGCCCCCGCTCTCGAGCTCACCCTGCCGATCATGGCGCTCGGCTTCACCTCGATGATGTTCGGCCTGATCATCTCGTCGCTCGTGAAGACGGCCGAGAAGACCATGCCGCTGCTGGTGATGTTCGCGATCGTCCAGGTCGTCTTCACCGGCTGCCTCTTCCAGCTGTACGACAAGGTCGGCGTCGAGCAGCTGGCATGGCTGATGCCCGCGCGCTGGGCGGTCTCCGCGGCCGGTACGACGGCGCAGCTGAACGTCCTGCTGCCCTGGGTGCCCGGCAAATCCGACCCGCTGTGGGACCACCAGCTGAGCCAGTGGTTCATCGACATGGGTGTGCTCGTCGCGATCGGTGTGATCTGCGGCTTCGTGGTCGCGCGTCTGCTGCGCCGCCACGAGCCCGAGGTCATGCGCAAGTAATCGCTCAGGCATGACGAAGGGCGGCACCCCGGTCGGGGTGCCGCCCTTCGGCGTACGTGAGAGCTCCGCGCCAGGGCTCAGTACGCGCTGTTGACGTTGTCCATCGAGCCGTACTTGTCGGCCGCGTAGTTGGCGGCGGCCGTGATGTTGGCGACCGGGTTGTAGATGTTCCACGAGGTGCCGGCCACGTGGTACGCGTTGAAGGTCGGCTGGATGACCTGGAGCAGGCCCTTCGACGGGATGCCGTTGATGGCGTTGATGTCCCAGCCGTTGATGGCGTTCGGGTTGCCCGAGGACTCGCGCATGATGTTGCGGTACAGCCCGTTGTACGTACCCGGGATGCCGTGCTTCGCCATGATGTCGAGGGACTGGCGGATCCAGCCGTCGAGGTTGTTGGCGTACGTCTTCGCGGCGACCGTCTGGACGGTGATGCGCTGCGCGGAGCGGCTCGCGGCCTGCTCCTTGGCACGCGCCTCAGCGGCCTTCTTCTTCGCGGCGGCGGCCGCGTCGGCAGCCTTCTTCTTGGCTGCGGCGGCGGCCTCGTCGGCGGCCTTCTTCTTCGCCGCGATGGCCTGGGCCTTCAGGTCGGCGCCGGCCAGCTGGTCGGTGATGCTGGCCTTCACGTCCTGGATCTGCTGCTCGCTGTAGGCGACCGGAGCCGAGGAGACGGCAGCGTCGGTCGTGGTGGTCCCGGTGTTGGCCGGCACCACGGAGAACGCGAGGGCGGCCGCACCGAGGGCCGCGACACCGGCGAGCGAAAGCTTGTGGGTCTTGGTCAGCTTGGGACTATGACCAGGAGTGTTGATGTTCTTGGACATGACTGATGGACCTCTTCGAATAGCGCGGAGGTCGCTCTCGGTCCGGTGGGGGACAAAGTGTTTCCGGACAAACGCCGCCGGGTGAAACCCGCGGCGTTGAGCGACGGAGGCCATTCTTAGCGGCCGCAAAATGTGGTGGCAAAGGTGTGACGTACGAAGCCGGATAGTGGACCCAGGAAGGGCAAAACGGGACAGACTGTCACGCCTGCCCCGCTCACGACGTCCGCTTTATCTCCTATGCACCTTCGTACGTGATGTGCGTCCTATGTGCGGGCTCACATGGGTTGCATCCCGGTCTCACCGGCAGTTGCTGGAGCAATGCTCAGAGTGAGGGTCCTGGTCCGGAAGTATGAGGTGCGCGTCCCCGAACTCGTGCCACAGGTAGAGCCCGCTCAGTGCCTCGCCGTAGCTGCGGTCGATCGCCGCCCCTCCCGCGATCGCCTCCAGCATCAGCAGATGCGACGCCTCCGGTTCGTGCAGCCCGGTCAGCAGCCCGTCGATCACCCGTACCCCGCGCTCCGGAGTCACCACGAGATCGGTCCAGCCCTTCGCCGCCCGGACCACCCCATCGGCGCCCGCCGCGGACTCGGCGGCCCGCACGGCCGTCGTACCGACCGCGACGATCCGCCCGCCCGCCCGTCTCCCACCGTCACGCTTCCAACGAAGCGCTTCGCGCCTTGTTTGATTCCCCTTGACCGCGTTGATCAGCCGCGCCGACGCCTCCGGTACCTCGAATCGCTCCGGATACGGGGGCTCGTGCGCCTCCGCCGACGCGACCCCCGTGTGCAGCGTGACCGGCGCGAACTGCACACCCCGGCTCACCAGCTGCGCCACCAGGCGCGGAGTGAAGGGGCGCGCCGCACTCGGCATCTCCGCGCTGCCCGCGCCGTCCGCGGACGGCAACGCGAACACCGTCTGATACACGGACAGCGGCTGGTCCCTCTCTGTATAGGAGTAACGAATAGGACGCCCGTACCGCCGCAGCAGCCCCAGGACGTCCGGATCCGACACCCGCCCCCACCACAGCCGCGGACTCCGTGACGTCAGCGGCTCCTCCAGGACGAGTCGTACGTCCCCGGGGAGGCGCACCTCTGTCCCCGCGGGCCCGCCCGCCCGCGCACGCGTGGTACCCCTGCCATCGGGATCCCGCAGCTCGACCGCCCACCGCCCGTCATCGCCCCGGGTCGAGAAATGCACCACCACGCGCGCGTGCCCGACGATTCCGTCGACGGCGGCGGCCAGTGTGGGGGAGGTGTTGACGATGAGAAGGTCCCCCGCCTTCAGCTGCCGGGGCAGCTCCGCGAACTCGTGATGCGAGACCTCTGTACCGCGCGAGACGAGCAGCCGTACGGAGTCCCGGTCCCGCCCGGGCCCGCGCTGCTCGGCCGGCACCCGCGCCGACAGCTCCTCCGGAACGCGCACGGCGGTCGTCATCGCACCTCCAACAGGGCCGGCGCCGCGTACCGACCACTGGCAGGCCGCTCGTCGAGCAGCCGCAGAAAGGCCGGAACCACGCTGTCCGGTGCGGGCCGCGGATCGTCGTCGTCCGGTACGGCCGCCGCATACAGGTCCGTGCCCATGTCGCCGGGGTCGACGGCCCAGGCCCGCAGTCCGGGCTCCTCCTTGCCGAGCACCGCCGAGAGGTGGTCGAGCGCCGCTTTCGACGCCCCGTAGCCGCCCCACGTCTCGTACGCCTCGGCGGCCGCGTCCGAGCTGATGTCGATGACCGTGCCCGCCTCGGCGGCCCGCAGCAGCGGCAGCGCCTCCTGGATCAGACCCAGCGCGGCGACCACGTTGACCTCGAGGGCCCCCCGCAGCCCGTCCAGAGTGAGGTCCGCCAGCCGTACGAGCGGTTCGGCGCCCAGCGCGCTCGCGTTGTTCACCAGAAGATCGACGCCGCCGAGCTTCCGGGCCGCCGCCACCAGGTCGGCGCGGTGCCCGGCGTCCGTGACGTCCCCCGGCAGGGCCTCCACGCGCGTCCCGTACGCCGACAGCGCCGCCGCCGTCCCCTCCAGCACCCCCGCGGTCCTGGCGTCCACCACCAGATCCCAGCCGCGCTCCGCCAGCGCCGCGCCGAGCGCCCGCCCCAGCCCCTTCGAAGCCCCCGTGATGATCGCTACCGGCATGACGTCCATCCCCTCGTCCCATGACCGCCGAACCCGGCGGGTGTCTTCAACGTAGGAACCGGACCGCCCCCGCCGCCTCGTACGCGGGCCGCAATGATCCGGGGCCCTTTGCCCTAGGCCCACCGGCCTAGGCAGCGGCCACCACGGGTCGGATACGCACTGTCACACCTCGCCGGTACTTTGGGGTCATGAGTCAAGGCCCCCGGTCCGGCCTGTACGCGGTGAGCTCCGCGCTGCTGGCCATGAGCAGGCACCTCGAGGTGCGCGACGTCCTCAAGACGATCGTCGCCTCGGCCCGCGAGCTGCTCGACGCGCAGTACGCGGCGCTCGGCGTCCCTGACGACCACGGCGGCTTCGCCCAGTTCGTCGTCGACGGCGTCAGCGACGCGCAGTGGAAGGCCATCGGCCCGCTCCCGCGCCAGCACGGCATCCTCGCCGCCATGCTGCACGAGGCCCGCCCCGAGCGCCTCGCCGACGTACGCAAGGACCCCCGCTTCGAGGGCTGGCCCGCCGCCCACCCCGACATGTCCGACTTCCTGGGCCTGCCGATCCGCGATGGCGACGAGGTGATCGGCGCGCTGTTCCTGGCGAACAAGAACTGTACGAAGCCGGAAGGCGGTTGCGGCTTCACCGAGGACGACGAGGAGCTCCTCACGATCCTCGCCCAGCACGCGGCGATCGCCCTGACCAACGCCCGCCTCTACGAGCGCAGCCGCGAGCTGACCATCGCCGAGGAGCGCTCCCGGCTCGCCCATGAACTCCACGACGCGGTCAGCCAGAAGCTGTTCTCCCTGCGCCTCACCGTGCAGGCCGCCGCCGCCCTCGTCGACCGCGACCCCTCGCGCGCCAAGGGCGAACTCCATCAGGTGGCCGCGCTCGCCGCGGAGGCCACCGACGAACTGCGCGCCGCCGTCATCGAGTTGCGCCCCGCCGCCCTCGACGAGGACGGCCTGGTCGCCACCCTGCGCACCCAGATCCAGGTCCTCGACCGCGCCCACTCCGCGCGCGTCACCTTCACCAGCCGCGGTGTGCGGGCGCTGCCCGCCGCCCAGGAGGAGGCCATGCTGCGCGTCGCCCAGGAGGCCTTGCACAACGCGCTGCGCCACTCCGGAGCGGCCCGGGTCGACGTCACCCTGGAGAAGCACGGACCGGGCGCCGTCCTGCGGGTCACCGACGACGGCAGCGGCTTCGAGCCCACCGCGATACGCAGCGCCGGACGCCACCTCGGCCTGGTGTCCATGCGTGACCGGGCGAGCGGGGTCGGCGGCACACTCACGGTGGAATCGGCGCCCGGAAAGGGCACCACGATCGAGATGGAGGTCCCTGGTGGCTGACGCAATCAAGGTGCTGCTGGTCGACGACCACCAAGTGGTCCGCCGGGGCCTGCGCACCTTCCTCGAAGTACAGGACGACATCGAGGTCGTGGGAGAGGCGTCCGACGGCGCCGAAGGGGTCGCCCGCGCCGAGGAGTTGAAGCCCGACGTCGTCCTCATGGACGTCAAGATGCCGGGCATGGACGGCATCGACGCGTTGCGCAAGCTCCGCGAACTCGCCAACCCCGCACGCGTGTTGATCGTCACCAGCTTCACCGAGCAGCGCACGGTCGTCCCGGCCCTGCGCGCGGGCGCCGCCGGCTATGTGTACAAGGACGTGGACCCCGACGCGCTCGCGGGCGCCATCCGCTCCGTGTACGCCGGGCACATCCTGCTGCAGCCCGAGGTCGCGGGCGTCCTGCTGTCCCAGGAGGAGGTCAACTCGGGTCAGGGGAGGGGTAGTTCGCTCACCGAGCGGGAGCGGGAGGTGCTCGGCCTGATCGCGGACGGCCGCTCCAACCGCGAGATCGCCCGCGCCCTGGTCCTCTCCGAAAAGACCGTCAAGACGCATGTTTCGAACATTCTGATGAAGCTCGACCTCGCCGACCGGACCCAGGCCGCGCTCTGGGCCGTACGGCATGGGATGGCGGGCTGATCACCAGCGGTTCCGTGGTCCGGCGCACTCCTCGGACGCGGTCGAGGGCGTCCGACCGGGCGGCAATTCGGAGGGTTCCCCTCCGGGATGAGATTCATACCGTCGTGTGTATGTCCCCCGGATGGCGCATCCTCCGTGGATCCCGGCCGTTCTCCAGTGCGTGCTGCGGCGATTGCCGCAGTGATCGCTAGGAGGGGTTTAGAAGTGAAGAACCTGAAGAAGGCCACTGCTGTCGCGATGGTGGCCGGTGGCCTGGTTGCCGCCGGTGCCGGTATGGCTTCCGCCACCGACGGCGCCTGCGCGGGCGGCCAGGCCGAGGGCTCCCCGGGCGTCGTCTCGGGCAACCTCATCCAGGCCCCGGTTCACGTCCCGGTGAACGCGGTCGGCAACAGCGTGAACGTCATCGGCGTTCTGAACCCGGCCTTCGGCAACCTCGGCATCAACCACTGAGGTCCGTACCGGATTCATCATGACCACCGGCCTCCCAGGTGCCCCTGGGGGGCCGGTCAGGTTGTCGAGCCCTTACCCGGAGATCTTTTAGCCCGTCCGGCGTTTGAGGACGAGCGCGTCAGCGCGATACGGAGGGTCTGGGGGCGGAGCCCCCGGGGACGGAAGGGTAGGGGCGGCGGGGGCGAAGAACCCTACTGCCAATGCCCCCGCTCCGAGCCCCGCACCGACCCCGGGCGACAGAACACCGCCGCTCAGCCAACCCCCCGCTCCCGCTCCTCCACAAACGCGTTGTACGCGGCGACCTGGGCCCGCCGAGCCGTCCGTTCCACCGGCCGCAGCGCATGCGACCTCGCGGCGATTTCCGAGGCGCTCACGGCCCCGCCGTGCCCGTTCTCGTACGCCACGGAGACCAGCAGCCCCACCCGCTGGGCAAGCTCCAGCACGCGCACGGCACGCGGCGGATACCCGGGAGCGAGCACCTCCCGCCCCCGCTCGGCCCGAGCCCGGTACGCGTCGATCGCGGCCTCGGCGACCGGCCCCGACCCGGCCACATCGAGCCGTGACAACACCTCCGTCGCGTCGCGCAGCGCCTCCGCCAGCTCCCGCTCGGCCTCGCCGAGGGACGGCACATCGGCGGGCGGCGCCTCCCGTACGGCGAGGCAGTGCCAGACGACCTCGACGTGCATGTCGCCGTCGGGCCCGGCCTCGTACACCTCGGGGACGAGCCCGAGCGCCGCGCCATGGCAGACGACGGCCTCCTCCGCGTCGAGGGCGCGCGCGTTGAAGTCCGGCGGCCCGCTCAGCCCGAGCGGATGCCCCGGCGCGGGCAGCGCCACCCGCAGCCCGGTCACCCCGAGCGCGCGCAGCCGGCCGAGGGCGAGCGTGAGCCCGACGGGCCCCGATTCGCCCGGCAGCCCCTCGACCCGGTGCACCGCGTCCTCACCGACTATGGCGAGCACCGCGTCATCCGGCGAAACAAGTCCGGCCAAAAGGGCGTTTCCCCATGCGGCCAACCGTCCTGAGCGTGGTTCCGAGAGCATGCCCCCACCCTAAGGACCGGCCGATGGAATGGAGCGACCGACCGGTGGCGTAGGTTTGCCTGGGGGCTGCGTCCACAGACGCAAGCGACAGCCGAGACTGCAATGGGAGACAGCGCGCTCATGAGCGATGTACTGGAGCTGGAGGACGTATCCGTGGTCCGCGAGGGCCGGGCTCTGGTGGACCAGGTCTCCTGGTCGGTCAAGGAGGGGGAGCGCTGGGTCATCCTCGGCCCCAACGGCGCCGGAAAAACGACCCTTCTGAACGTCGCCTCCAGCTACCTCTACCCCAGCCAGGGCACCGCCACCATCCTCGGCGAGACCCTCGGCAAGGTCGACGTCTTCGAGCTGCGCCCGCGCATCGGCATGGCCGGCATCGCCATGGCCGAGAAGCTCCCCAAGCGCCAGACCGTCCTGCAGACCGTGCTGACCGCCGCCTACGGCATGACCGCCGGCTGGCACGAGGACTACGAGGACATCGACGAGAAGCGCGCCCGCGCCTTCCTCGACCGCCTCGGCATGAGCGACTACCTGGACCGCAAGTTCGGCACACTCTCCGAGGGCGAGCGCAAGCGCACCCTGATCGCCCGCGCCCTGATGACCGACCCCGAGCTGCTCCTGCTCGACGAGCCCGCCGCGGGCCTCGACCTCGGCGGCCGCGAGGACCTCGTACGCCGCCTCGGCCGCCTCGCCCGCGACCCGATCGCCCCCTCCATGATCATGGTCACCCACCACGTCGAGGAGATCGCCCCCGGCTTCACCCACGTCCTGATGATCCGTCAGGGCAAGGTGCTCGCCGCGGGCCCGCTGGAGCTCGAACTCACCTCGCGCAACCTCTCCCTCTGCTTCGGCCTCCCGCTCGTCGTCGAGCAGGTCGGCGAGCGCTGGACCGCCCAGGGCCTGCCGCTGTCCTGACCGCTGCGAAGCACCCGGTAAGAAGCCTGTTCCAAACCCGATCTGCGCCCTGTCCGAGGCAGGACCCGCGGACCTACCATGACCATGTGAACGACATCAACGCGTGGGTGTGGTGGCTCGTCGGCGCGGTCGGGCTCGGCATCCCGCTCGTGGTGACCGCGATGCCGGAGTTCGGAATGCTCGCCGTGGGCGCGGTCGCCGCCGCGGTCGTCGCGGGAATCGGCGGCGATGTCGTACTCCAGGTTCTCGTCTTCGCCGTCGTCTCCGTCGCACTCATCGCCGTCGTACGCCCCATCGCGGCCAGGCACCGCGCCCAGCGGCCCCAACTAGCCACCGGCATCGAGGCATTGAAGGGGAAACAGGCCGTCGTCCTGGAGCGGGTCGACGGTTCGGCCGGTGGCCGGATCAAGCTCGGAGGAGAGATCTGGTCGGCGCGCGCCCTCGACGCCGGACAGGCCTACGAGGTAGGCCAGGAAGTGGACGTCGTGGATATCGACGGAGCCACGGCGATCGTCATGTGACCTCGCACGACGCAAGTGAACCGAACGCCCCACGCGGCAGGCGACGGTCTGTCAGACTCGTCCAGCAAGATCTTCAACAACCATAAGATCTTCTCGAAACACCGAGGCGGAGAAGGGTACGGGGAGCAACGATGGGACCCATCATCATCGTCCTGGTCATTCTGGTGGTGTTGGTCTTCATCGCCCTGATCAAGACCATCCAGGTCATTCCACAGGCCAGCGCCGCCATCGTCGAGCGGTTCGGCCGCTACACACGAACCCTGAACGCCGGACTGAACATCGTCGTCCCGTTCATCGACTCGATCCGCAACCGCATCGACCTGCGCGAACAGGTCGTCCCGTTCCCGCCGCAGCCGGTGATCACCCAGGACAACCTGGTGGTCAACATCGACACGGTCATCTACTACCAGGTGACCGACGCCCGCGCGGCGACGTACGAGGTCGCGAGCTACATCCAGGCGATCGAGCAGCTCACCGTCACCACGCTCCGCAACATCATCGGTGGCATGGACCTGGAGCGGACCCTCACCTCCCGCGAGGAGATCAACGCGGCCCTGCGCGGCGTCCTCGACGAGGCCACCGGCAAGTGGGGCATCCGCGTCAACCGCGTCGAGCTCAAGGCGATCGAGCCGCCCACCTCCATCCAGGACTCGATGGAGAAGCAGATGCGCGCCGACCGTGACAAGCGCGCCGCGATCCTCACGGCCGAAGGTATCCGCCAGTCGCAGATCCTCACCGCCGAAGGTGAGAAGCAGTCCGCGATCCTGCGCGCCGAAGGTGAGGCCAAGGCCGCCGCCCTGCGCGCCGAGGGCGAGGCCCAGGCCATCCGTACGGTCTTCGAGTCCATCCACGCCGGCGACGCGGACCAGAAGCTGCTCGCCTACCAGTACCTCCAGATGCTCCCCAAGATCGCTGAGGGCGACGCCAACAAGCTCTGGATCGTGCCCAGCGAGATCGGCGACGCCCTCAAGGGCCTGAGCGGCGCCATGGGCAACTTCGGCCCGATGGGCGGCGGTTCGGGCAACGGTGGTGGCGCGGAGCGCCGCGAGAAGCCGTCCGTCACCGACTGACGCCGTACGACGATGGGGCCCACCTTCCGGCAGAAGGTGGGCCCCATCGTCGTACGGACTAGGCCGCGGGCTGCGCCAGCCACTCCGGCAGCGCGTCGAGGTCGTCCCGGCCGAGCGTCAGCAGCATCGCGTCCGCGGGCGTCGGCTCGAACGGCTGCCGCAGCAGCGGCATACCCGCCTGCTCCGGCGTACGGGCCGCCTTGCGGTGGTTGTCCTCCGCACAGGACGCGACCGTGTTCAGCCAGGAGTCCTGGCCGCCCTGCGCGCGCGGCACCACGTGGTCGACGGTCGTCGCCCGCCTTCCGCAGTACGCGCACCTGTGCCGGTCCCGAACCAGGACACCGCGCCTCGACCACGGTGCTTGTCTTCGGAAAGGCACCCGTACATACCTGCACAGCCTGATCACCCGGGGCACGGGTATGTCCAGCGCGGCTCCGCGCATACGGAGTTCGGGGTGGGCCTGCTCGACGACGGCCTTGTCCTGCAGCACCAGAACGACGGCTCGGTTCAACGTCACCGTCGACAGCGGCTCAAAGCTCGCGTTCAGTACCAGCGTGTCCCGCATCCAGCCCACCTCCTCCGTGCACCGGCCCACCCCCTGGCGGGCTTGGATCAACTCTGGCCGGGCGCGCCGAGATGGACAACGCAATAAAAAATGCCCGCCCCTGATCACTTCCAAGACCAGAGGCGGGCAAACGTTCAGTGAACGTCAGTCTTACGCGGGAGCCGCGTACTCACCGATCAGCTGGGCGCGCGCCAGCGTGTGGAACCGCAGATTGAAGCCCACCACGGCGGGCGACACGTCCGCGTCGGGACCGAGCTTCTCCTGATCCACGGCGTACACCGTGAACACATACCGGTGGGCCGGATCTCCCGGCGGCGGCGCGGCGCCACCGAAGTCCTTGGACCCGTAGTCGTTGCGCACCTGCACCGCGCCCTCGGGCAGCCCCTCGAACTTCCCGGTGCCCGCACCCGTTGGCAGCTCGGTGACCGAGACCGGGATGTCGAACACGACCCAGTGCCAGAATCCGCTCCCCGTAGGGGCGTCCGGATCGAAGCACGTCACGGCGAAACTCTTGGTCTCCGGCGGGAAGCCCTCCCAGCGCAGCTGCGGCGAGATGTTCCCGGCCGCGTAGACCTGAGCGTCCTTCAGCGTCGCACCCGGCTCGACGTCCTCGCTCGTGACCGTGAAGGACGGCACGGGCGGATGGAAGTCGTGGGGGAGCGGCGGCCGCTTGAGCTCGGTCACCTCGGTACCTCCTGATCGGTGGTGACGATTCCAGGTCGAGCCTAGAACCAGCTGCGCTTGCTGCCGACCTCCGACAGCCACTGGTTCAGGTACGCGGCCCAGTCCGTGCCCTGGTAGTCGTGCAGACCCACCTGGAAGGACCGGTACGAGTCGCTGCCCTCGGTGAAGAGGCCCGGCTTCTTGTCCATCTCCAGGATGACGTCCATCTCGCGGTCGTCCGCGACGAAGCTCAGCTCCACCTGGTTGAGCCCGCGGTACTGCGACGGCGGGAAGAACTCGATCTCCTGGTAGAACGGCAGCTTCTGCCGCGTACCCCGGATGTGGCCGCGCTCCATGTCCGCGTTCTTGAAGCGGAAGCCCAGCTGGATGAAGGCGTTCAGGATCGCCTGCTGCGCCGGCAGCGGGTGCACGTTGATCGGGTCCAGGTCACCGGAGTCCACGGCGCGCGCGATCTCCAGCTCCGTGGTCACACCGATGTGCATCCCGCGCAGGCTCTGCCCGTCGATCGTGGTGATCGGCGTCTCCCAGGGGATCTCCAGACCGAACGGCACCGCGTGCACCGCGCCCGCCTGCAGTTCGAAGGCCCCGCCGAGCCGCAGCTTCGTGAACTCGATGTCCTGCTTGTACTCCTGGTCGTCGTGGCCCTCGACCTCGACCTTGGCCTGCAGACCGACCGACAGACCCTCGATCGCCTGGGCCACGGACCCGCCCTGGATCCGCACCTCACCCTGGACGACGCCGCCCGGAACGGTGTTGACCTCCGTCAGTACCGTCTCGACCGAAGCCCCACCGGCCCCCAGGCTCGCAAGCAGCCGCTTGAACCCCATGTCACTTCCTCCCCAGGCAACGCCTGTTCCGTCCTGTGTCTGTCTGGATTCCTTGATCCCTACAAACGCGATCCGACCGCCGCCGGTTCCGCGCCCTCACCCTTCCAAGGAGGACGCCCCCTGACCACCCCGTGCGCACGCACCCATCTGGACTAGGCTCGTACGTCATGATCGCGGCCCCTGACCGTACGCCCCTCAGTCGGGACTTCTTTGACCGCCCCGTACTGGAGGTAGCCCCGGATCTCCTGGGGCGCATCCTCGTACGCACCACCCCGGACGGTCCGATCGAGCTCCGCCTCACGGAGGTCGAGGCATACGACGGCCCGAACGACCCCGGCTCCCACGCCTATCGCGGCCGCACGGCCCGCAACGACGTGATGTTCGGTCCGCCCGGCCACGTGTACGTCTACTTCACCTACGGCATGTGGCACTGCATGAACCTGGTGTGCGGTCCGGAGGGCAAGGCCAGCGCGGTCCTGCTGCGGGCCGGCGAGGTCACCGAGGGCGCCGAACTCGCGCGCAAACGTCGAATCTCGGCCCGGAACGACAAGGAACTGGCCAAAGGGCCTGCACGCCTCGCCACGGCCCTGGGCGTGGACCGGTCCCTCGACGGCACCGACACCTGTGCCCCGGAGGGCGCCCCGCTGTCCCTCCTTACGGGTACCCCCGTCCGCTCCGACCAGGTACGCAGCGGTCCCCGCACCGGAGTGTCCGGCGACGGGGGCGTCCACCCGTGGCGCTTCTGGATCGCCAACGACCCGACGGTGAGCCCTTATCGGGCCCATACGCCACGCCGTCGCTCAACTTGACGCGTCCTTGGGGGGTCCGTAATGTAGCCCGAGCCGCTTGAACCGGGTACGGCGTTCAGCCAGCAGCCGGAAGTGGCCAACCCACTACCTACGACTTCCCCTCGGCGGGGGCGATTTTGGCGTGCCTGCATGCCTGAATTCGAACTCCGGAACTCGATTATGAGTCCCGGAGGGAATCGACTAACGTAGTGAACGTCGAAAGGCCGCGAGACGAAAAGCGCTCAAGGCCAGAAGACGAATCCCGCCGACACGGGAATCAGACACGAAAGAGTCTGATAGAGTCGGAATCGCCGGAAAGGGAAATGCGAAAGCGGAAACCTGGAAAGCACCGAGGAAAATCGGACCGGAAACGATCTGATAGAGTCGGAAACGCAAGAACGAAGCAAAACAAAGCAAGACCGAAGGGAAGCGCCCGGAGGAAAGCCCGAGAGGGTGAGTACAAAGGAAG